>CANLRN010000045.1 GCA_947493495.1 uncultured Aquimarina sp. | reverse complement strand
TAATTTGATTCATCAATCTAGCGAAAAATCCTTGCCATTATTTTTACGAAATTCTCATCCGTAAATCGTATAAATACTAATTAAAATATAAATATGTAGAGATGACAATCAAACATATGACTGCTCCTACTGCCTTTGTGTGTTTCCAAGGAGTCACTTCTACTTCTTTAGTATATTTCTGTACATAATCTTCTTTTCTAGGTTTTAGTTTTCCTATAAATAACATTAATGCAACAGAAAGCACAAATGTTATTGCCTGAACATGTAAGAAATGGGGTAGGCCTTCTACCTCAAAAGCGTTTTCTAGTAACACGTATAAAACATAAGTAATGAACCCAAAAACAATTCCAATTTTTGCAGCTATTGCAGGAACTCTTTTTGTTAAAAAACCAACTACAATAATAGACAATATAGGAATACTATAGCATCCATTTACTGTTTGCAAATACCCAAATAAACCGTCAGAAGCAAAATATAAAAATGGAGCAATTGTCATCGAAAATATCGCAATAAAAATCCCAAATCTTTTCCCTACTGTAACTACTTTTTTCTCCGCTGCATCTTTATTAAAAAACTGTTTATAAATATCAATCCCAAACAAGGTTACAGAACTATTTAAAGCACTATTAAACGAACTAAGAATGGCTCCAAACAAAACTGCTGCAAAAAAACCTACCAACGGCTTAGGGAGTACCGCACTTACCAATTTAGGATAAGATTGATCTGGAACTTCTAATCCTCCTTCAAACATATGAAAAGCAATAATCCCAGGTAATACAATTATTATAGGGCCCAAAATTTTTATGAATGCTGCTAATAATAATCCTTTTTGACCTTCTTTTAGGTTTTTGGCTCCGAGTGCTCTCTGAATAATTGCTTGATTGGTACCCCAATAAAACAATTGTACTAACATCATCCCTGTAAAAATAGTTGCAAAAGGTATAGAAGAATTTTCATCCCCTATAGCATTGAACTTCTCTGGATGATTAGTAGTTAGTGTAGTAAGACCATCAAGCACACTTCCATCTCCTATCGCCATCAGCCCAAATACAGGTATTAACAATCCTCCAATCAACAAGCCTACTGCGTTTATTGTATCTGATACTGCAACTGCCTTTAGTCCTCCAAAAATAGCATAAATAGATCCTATAATACCTATCCCCCATATACATATCCATAAAGATGTCCATTCTGACACTCCTAGCATTTCAGGCACATTAAACATTGTACTAATCGCTAATGATCCAGAATATAAAACTATCGGCAATAATACGACTGCATATCCTGTAAGAAATAATCCCGAAGTCATGGCTTTCGTAGCGGGATCAAATCTTCTCTCTAAATATGTTGGGATTGTACTTATACCTCCTCTAAGGTATTTAGGCAACAAATATATTGCCGTTACTACCATAGCAATTGCCGCTAGGGTTTCCCACGCCATAACCAATATCCCATCTGTATATGCAGAGCCATTAAGACCTACTATTTGTTCTGTAGAAAGATTTGTCAACAACAAGGATCCAGCTATAACTGTAGCCGTAAGACTTCTTCCTCCTAGAAAATAACCCTCGGATGAATTTTCATTCGTTTTTCTAGTTGCAAAATAAGAAACAACCGCTACCAACAGCGTAAAGGCTAAAAATGTGATAATTCCCATAATAGTATTAAGTAATAAATTCTATTCCTTTTTAAAAAACGAATAAAAAATGATTTATAGTAAGCCTATATTACACATAGGCTTTGTTAAAAAATTTATAGTTGTGAATTATGATAGTGTATTCGAATATGCAATAATTATAATCCCAATTACCATACACGTAAGTCCTAAGTACAAAAAGTTTTTAGCCTTAGAAGAAGCTTTAATCCATTCTTTAGTAACCAAACCGCTAACAATAGCAGTTACTACACAAGCGGTATTAAAAATCGCATAACCAACACTACCTCCTAGTTCTTTTCCTAGTTTAAATGCTGCATATGCAAATGATACAGAAGCCGCAAAATTAAATATGCCCATGATCGAAGTTAACACAATATTTTTTCCTAAATGCGGCGTTTTAAATTTACCCCATAATTTTTTAGCTGTTAATTGCTGTATAAAATATATAGCTATAGCTATACCTCCCGCCATATATATCACGTAGATTACTGCAATTGCACTTTTCCAAGATTCATTTCCTTGCGCCTGAGAGGCTTTATCAATTATCTCTGCTCCTACAGAATTAGCATAGCTAAAACCAGTTGCTAGTAATCCACCAATGATAGCGATTAAAATACCAGTAATCATAGAACCTCCTTTTTTAGATTCGCTAGTATCAGAAGTGGCTTCTTCATCTTTTTGACGTAGAATCCCTGCTCTTCCATTTGCCATTACTCCTATCAGAACTACTACTAAACCTCCTAAAATAGTTAGAAAAATATTGGTAGCGGGGATGCCTCCTACAAAGAAAGGGATTAAAGAACCTATGAGAATGATAGTTCCTATAAATATAGAAAAGCCTAAAGATAGTCCTATGTAATTAATTGCTTTACCCCACATCATAGCTCCGATACCCCAAAGAATACTAGAAACAACCATACCCACTAAAACACCATTAGGGATAGCAGCTAAAACGTCTGTAAAACCATCTATTAACAAAAAAGCCGCAATATTGGGTACAATAAAGGTATTTATAACAAAAAACATACTCCAGGTATTCTCAAACTCAAAACCTTTTGTGAATTTTTCTGGCAAGGCATACAAGCCCAGCATTAAACCTGCTAAAATTGCCCAAATTATTCCTTCGAAAATCATAATATCAAATTTTTATTAGTTAATTAAAAGTATTCCTATCCTCAATTATTTATATCGTATAAAACTTAAATATAGTTTTACTGGTGTAGGGTTCTCCAGGATGTGTAATTCCTTTTGGAGCATCTTTTAAATTTGGGCTATTAGGGTATCTATGTGTTTCGCAACAAAATGCTTTATATCGGCCATATTGATCTCCATTTTCTCTTTTTAAAAGATCTGAAGTAAAATATCCTGAATAAAAAAGCATTCCTGGTTCTGTGGTTAGCACATCCATAGCACGACCACTATCGGCGTGCTCGAAAGAAGCTACTTTTTTCATTTGAAAATTTTTATCAAATAAGAAATAATTATCAAATCCTGTTTCCATCTGATCCAAGGCTTCACTAAATAGTTTTCCTTGTCTAAAATCTTCGGGTCTTCCTGCCACTGACACCTTTCCTCCTTGAGGTACACCTTTATCGTCTCCTTCTAAAAAAGCATCAGAATGTATGGTTACTTTATGATTATGTACTGTTTCTTCAAAACCTGATAAATTAAAATAAGAATGATTCGTTAATGAGATTGGAGTTGCCTTATCTGTTTCTGCATCATAAGAAATAATCAATTCATTTTCATTATTTAGCGTAAATGTTGTTTTTACATTCACATTCCCAGGGTATCCTTCTTCCATATCTGGGCTATGCAACGTCATTGTAAGACTTACTTCGGTATCTTTTTTTATAAATTCTTCAGCTTTCCATATTCTTCTATCAAATCCTTGAGTCCCACCATGAAGATGGTTACCTCTATCATTGCCCACTAATGTATATTCTTGTCCTTCTAATGTAAACTTCCCATCATGAATTCTAGAAGCACAACGACCTACTGTACCTCCAAAATAAGGTGCATTCTCTTTATATGCTTTAGAAAAATAACCATCAATATTTTCAAAACCACAAGTAATCTCACGAGAGTTACCACGAGCATCCGGAGTGAGAATAGAAGTTATAGTGGCTCCATAATCAGCTATTTTTACCACTACACCATTTTCATTAGACAATTCATATAAAGAAACTACATCATTTTCGATAGTTCCGAAATTTGTTTTATTTGTTTTCATAAGATTAAGATGTGTGTGTGATTTTAAGTTTTAATTTTAGTTAATTTTTTTCGTAGGGTTTTAATTTAGTCCAGTCAAATAGTACTCCAACACCTGCTACATCTGGAGCGACTGCTCTATAATTTTCTACCACTAATGGGCGTGTAGTATATTCATCGATCGGAAAGCTATGTACTTCTAACCAACCTGCGTTTTCCTGAGAAGAGACAAGACTTACATGCAATTCTTGCATTCCGTGAGAACAAACAGGAATATTGTGTTCTTTAGCTAACTTAGCGGCTCTAAGCCATCCTGTAACACCACCACAATTAGAGGCATCTGGTTGAATGAATGATAGTTTGGCTTGTTCAAAAGCATATTCAAATTCGTGGATTGTATGCAAATTTTCTCCCATAGCTAATGGGAAAGCTGTTTTATCTACAATCTCTCCATATCCTTTATAATCATCAGGGATTATAGGTTCTTCAAACCAAGTAATATCACATTCTTTAAACCGTTGAATCGCCTCAATTGCCTTATCTATAGTCATAGAATAGTTGGCATCTACCATAAAAGTTACATCTGGTCCAATAAAATCTCGAACAGCTTTTATTCTTTCGATATCTTCATCTAGATTCTCTCTTCCTATCTTTATTTTTACTGCATTAAAACCTCTTTCTAAATAGGTTTTCATATTATCTAATAACTTAGGCAAAGGAAATTGTAGATCAATACCACCGCAATAGGCTTTACATGTATTATTTGTACCACCAGCTACTTTCCATAGAGGTTGTCCTATTTTTTTACAATGGATATCCCATAGTGCTATATCTACGGTAGAAATTGCAAAAGAAGCAATACCTCCTCTACCTACATAATGGATGTGCCATTCTAAAAAATCATAAATTCCTTCAATATCTGAACCATCTTTTCCTATGAGCGCATTTTTAAAATCATATTCGATCATAGCTTTGATTGCTCTCCCTCCTTTACCGCCAGTATATGTATATCCAGTTCCTTGGCTACCATCACTTAAGGTAATGGTAGTAGTTACTAATTCAAAATGATAATGATCTCCATGTTTCGCATCAGAAAGAACCTCTGGTAATGGGACTTCGAATAAACGAACATCTATATCTTTAATTTGGTTATTCATTCTAAATACAACCTTATTATTTATAATTCATGTAAAAGGTTTTCTTTTCTAGGTATTGCTCAAAACCATATTTTCCATCTTCTCCTCCACTACCTGAGAGCTTGTATCCATTATGGAATCCTTGATGTTGTTCTCCGTGACCCCTATTCACATATATCTCTCCAAATTCTAGTTCATCATTACAACGTAGAATCGTAGCCATATCCTTGGTGAACACCATAGCAGCTAGTCCATACTCACAATCATTAGCATACTTCATAACCTGATCAAAATCAGTAAACTTGATAACAGGTAAAATAGGTCCAAATGATTCTTCGTGGACAATGGTCATTTCTTGTTTTACATCGGTAAGAACTGTTGGTTCGAACCAATAGCCTTTTTCGAATTCTGCCCCTTCCGGCTTTTTACCTCCTGCAGCAATTGTAGCTCCTTCTTTAACACTTACTGCTACCAAATGTTCCATGTTTTTAAGCTCTGAAGCATTTACTTTTGGCCCCATAGATACACTTCTATCTAATGGATTCCCCACTTTATAAGAGCCAATTTTTTTCATGAATTTTTCCATGAATTTATCATAAATATCTTCATGTACATACATACGCTCATTACACGTACATACTTGACCACAATTATCAAAACGTGAATTAAAAGCTGCTTCTGCTGCTTGATCTAAATCAGCATCTGCAAAAATGATAGCTGGCGCCTTACCCCCAAGTTCTAATTGTACGTGTGTTAAATTCTGTGCAGCCGCCTGAAATATTTTTTGTCCAGCAGGAGTACTTCCTGTCATGGTAACCATTTTGGTGATAGAGCTTTCTACAAGTGCATTTCCTAATACACGACCAGCACCAGTCACGATATTCAATATCCCTTTAGGCAATCCAACTTTTTCTGCTAGGAAACCTAATTCTAATGTCGCCAAAGGTGTTTCTTGAGTTGGCTTTACAATAATAGAATTTCCTGCTACTAATGCAGGACCGATCTTTCTTCCAGCTAGTGCTAAAGGAAAATTCCAGGCAGTAATTGCAACTACAACACCTCTTGGTATTTTATGAATATAAATATGCTCATTTTCATTATCAGATGGTAGTATATCTCCTTCTATATGTCGTGCCCAATCACAAGCATATTCTATAAAAGTAGCTGTTACTTCTACTTCTATTTCTGCTAATGATATGATTTTACCTTGTTCTCTAGTTAGCAGCTCTGCTAATCTCGATTTATTTGCTCTAATTTCTGCAGCAAATTTTCTCATCAGTTCTGCACGCTGACGCGCAGGAACTTTTCTCCACTCTTTTTGTGCCTTTTCTGCAGCATCTAATGCATTTTTCGCATCTTCTTCTACTCCCATTTGTACTGTTGCTACAATACTTTCGTCTATAGGACTATTAATTTCTGCTGTTTTTCCTGAAGTTGCGTTACTCCACTCTCCTCCTATGAATAATTGATAATCTTTTACCGCCATAATTATGTGTGTTAAATTTTAAAAGTCAATTTTGCGTTCTATTAACGCCCCATCCATCCTCCATCTACAAGCATTACTGAGCCACTCATATAACTAGCAGCTTCTGAAGCTAAAAATACTACTGGACCTGCAAAATCCTCAGGATTACCCCATCTACCGGCGGGTATTCTTGCTAAAATTGAATTGGATCTATTCGGATCGTTTCTTAAAGCTTCTGTATTGTCTGTTGCAATATATCCAGGAGCAATAGCATTAACGTTAACGCCTTTTCCTGCCCATTCATTAGCAAAAGCCATTGTCATTTGTCCAATTGCACCTTTACTTGCTGCATATCCAGGAACGGTTATTCCTCCTTGAAAAGTTAATAACGAAGCTGTAAAAACAATTTTTCCATCTCCTCTACCTACCATTTCTTTTCCTATTTCTCTGGTAAGGATAAATTGAGCGCTTTGATTTACTTCGATAACTTTATCCCAATATTCATCAGAATGCTCAACAGCCGGTGCTCTTAATATGGTTCCTGCATTATTAATTAAAATATCTATTACTGGGAAGTCAGATTTTACTTCATTGATAAAAGCATATAGCGATTTTCTATCAGAAAAATCGCATTGATATGCTGTAAAATTTTTACCTAGTTGTTTTACTTCTTTTTCTACAGAACTGCCTTCTTTTTCTAGACTTGCAGAAACTCCAATGATATTGGCTCCAGCTTCTGCTAGGCCAATTGCCATGGCTTTTCCTATTCCTCTTTTACAACCTGTTACTAAGGCCGTTTTTCCTTCTAAACTAAACTTATTTAAAATACTCATTCTTTTTTTATACTTATAATTGGCAATCCATTAAAACTTTTAATCCATTTGGATTTTTATCGATATTCTCGAATACTTCTTGAATATTTGATAGAGGTTGCACATCTGTAATCATATCTTCAAATGGCAATTGATTTTCAGTGATCAGCGCAATTGATTTTTCATAATCTTCTTTTTCATATACACGAGCACCTATTAACTTTAATTCTTTCCAGAAAAATTTAAATAGATTCACTGGTTTGGGTTCTCCGTGAATTGCTACCATTACAATACGCCCACGAATACCAGCCACCTCTGTCATTATATCTAATGCTGGTTGAACACCTGCTACCTCAAACACTACATCTGCAAGACGTCCTTCTGTTTGTTCACGTACATATGTTACTAAATCAATTTCCATTGGATTTACACAATCAAATCCCAAATCTTTAGCCTTGGTTATACGTACAG
Source organism: uncultured Aquimarina sp. (assembly GCA_947493495.1). Lineage (GTDB taxonomy): Bacteria > Bacteroidota > Bacteroidia > Flavobacteriales > Flavobacteriaceae > Aquimarina. The sequence continues at coordinate 27,709 of CANLRN010000045.1, read as the reverse complement.
GATTTACTTCGGATATAATTACTTTGGCACCTACATCTTTAGCTACCATAGCGACTAACAAGCCTATAGGACCACCACCTAATACTACAGCTGTTTCTCCAGGCTTTAATTCACTTAATCGTACATCGTGAGATGCTACTGATAATGGTTCAATTAATGCTGCTAGTTTTAAATCTGTCTCTTCTTTTAATTTATGTAATGTAAAAGCAGGAACATTCCAGTATTGTTGCATAGAACCTGGGCTATCGATCCCTATAAATTTTAAATCTTCACAAACGTGATTAAATCCTTTATCAGAGGGTTTTACACCGCGATCATCCAGAGGGCGTACTACTACTTTATCTCCAACCTTATACCCATTAACACCATCACCTACTGCATCGATAACTCCAGACATTTCGTGTCCTATTGTTACGGGAATGTTTACTCGTTTATCCATCATACCGTGATAGATATGTACATCTGTACCACAAACACCTGAGTATGCTACCTTAATACGTACATCTCCAGATACGGGTGCTTCAACTTGTTTTTCAATTACACTAAAGGTTTTATTACCTTCATATCTTGTTGCTTTCAATACTACTGTTATTTATATTAATCTGTTAGTTGTCTTTTTGAACTTCTTTTCTCTTTTTTCCATCAGGCTTTTTTGCTCCTACTGCAACATGAGATGTTTTTCTATATGAATCAAAACGCATAATGCTTTGATAATGCCAACTATTATACACGTGAGACAATCCCCAATCAAAAATCTGAGTTGGATTGTCATCAGATACCTCAAGTGTCCTATTTAATCCAATAGCGTGAGGCATATTTGCACCTTTTATAGCGCCTTTTATCTCAAAATTAATTCCGTCAGGTGACCATTGAAAAGTATTCCTCTCTGGCCCATCAGTTGTTATTAAAGAAGCAATTCCTCCTTTTACAGGCCATACACAAATCTCATGACCTGAATTGGAAACAGGATTATATTTAGATTTTACATAAGGTCCTTTTGGGTTATCTGCTACAGCTACTCCATGGCGAATTTGGCGTCCACCAAATAATATTTCTTCTCCCATTTGTTCTCCTTTGTAGTACAGATAGAATTTTCCATTAAAAGGGATAATACAAGGATCATGAACTTTATGAGAATCAAAATCTCCTTTTTTCTCTACTAAAAATCTATTTTGTTCTTCGCCTTTCCAGATCCCATTATCTGCAGGTTTTAGAATTGGCTCTTCACTTTTAGTCCAAGGACCGTCTGGAGATGAAGACCAAGATAAACCTACTTCATTTTTTGTTCTTACATCATATGGAGATTTAATAGTTTGATAACACAGATAGTACATATTTTCGTGTTTCATGATCTCAACTGTAAATACGGATCGATCATCATAGGCTCCTTTTTTACCTCTTGGTACTGCAATTCCTTCTTCTTTCCAGGTCCATCCATCTTCTGAAGTAGCATACCATATATCACATCGATCCCAAGGGAAAACTTTATCATTTTCTACATCACCACCAAAACCATCTGTAGTTCCCACACTTTTGGAATACCATACATAGTATTTCCCATTTTCTTTGATCATTGCTGATGGATCTCTACGTACTACACCTTCTTCGTATGCTAAATCACCTTTTAATGGTTTCATTTGGTTAAAAATTCTATACCAATCATTTTCTACATACTCCCATTGTAAAGCTCTTTTTGAAGCAGCGCTTAAATATTCCTTATTAGTAATTCCAAATCTATCTAATTTTTCTTGTGACAAGTCTAATTTCATTTCAAAAGTATTTTCTGTTTCTTGTGTTTTTGTTTCTGTGGGATCAATTTGCTTTACTTGCTGATTACAAGCAAAACATAAAAAAGTTATCAAAAGAAACGATACTATTTTAAAATTTGAATTCATTTTGGTGAGTTATTAATTTTTAAATACGAGACCGTGTGAATGGTACTATTACTATGTTAATTTGCAACAATATGTAATTTGTTACTATTAATTTCTTTTGATTTTGCTTGAATACTAATTTCTGATGGATTTTTCTTAGATTGTATCAACAACATACAGCGGCCCTTATCTGTAATAATCTTGTTTGACTTAAAATCTTGTGTATTCGATGCTGATCCATTATCCACTCCTAGTATAGTTACATCACCTTCGATATTGAAGGATATTTCTTGTTCTATATTTTTTACAGGGTTACCTTTGGTATCTTCTAATTGAGCTATAATATGAGCTACACTATACCCATCTGCTTTTAATGTAACTCTATCTGTAGTAATATTTATTTTTTCTACTTTTTCTGTTGTACTAATTGTTTCAATTTGTTCAACTTCTCCGTCTTTATAACCGACTACTTTTAGATCCCCTTTAGCAAAAGGAACAATCCATTTGTATATTCTATCTTCAAAGTTTTCTAATTTTTTGAGGCCTAAACTTTCGCCATTAAGACATAATTCTAAAGTATCACAGTTAGAATATACTTCGACTACAACAGATTCTTTATCCTCATAATTCCAATGTTCATTTACATCATGCCAAAACCATAGTGCATATTTCCAAGCGTCTTTCTTCCTTTCTACAGGTTCTCCCGTACTTTCATCTTTTTTGAATATAGATTTATCAATCTTCTGCGTAGCAATATATATATGAGGTTCCTCGTTCCACAATGTTTTCATCATGTGATAAGATGGTTTCTCAAAACCTGCTATATCTAACATCCCGCTTGGAGTAGCTTTTCTCGGCCATTTTTTATGAGATTCTCCCATATAATCAATTCCTGTCCAAAGAAATGTTCCTGAGATAAATGGTCGTTCTTGTACTGCTTTCCATTCATGCCATTGCGCTAGGTTTTCTGTCCCCATAATTGGTATGTCTGGGTAATTTTTATGTCCGTAATCATAGAGAACTCTTCTGTAACTATATCCTATTACATCTAAAACATCTGCATATCCTGAAAGATGACTGGCAGAGGGCAAAATACAATTTGCTGTGACATATCTTGTGGTATCCATTTCTCTGGTCCAATCTGCTAGCTTTTTTGCAGTTTCACCGATATCGTATTTTCCTTTTGGTAATGTTTCTAATTTTTTCTTAATCTGATCTGTAGTATAAGGGGGTTCTTCCCAAAAATAATTTCCTGTCCAACTCATATTATCAAAAAAACCTGTGGCTTTTTGATTTCTTGGATACGTCCACTCTATTTCATTTCCTATACTCCACTGAAATATCGAAGGGTGATTCCGATGGGCAAGCATAGTGCTTTTTAAATCCTTTTCTGCCCATTTCTGGAAATATCTTGAGTGACCTCTCGATATAGAATCCACAATCTGGTCATTTTGATTCAATCTTTTGTCTTTGGGGTTATCCCATTCATCAAAAAACTCATCCTGTACTAAAAACCCCATCTCATCACACAAATCCAAAAACTCATCAGAAGCAGGGTTATGAGATATTCTAACTGCATTACAGCCAGCATCTCTTAGTTTTTGTAATCTTCTCCTCCATACATCTTTAGGAACTGCAGCTCCAACTAAACCGCCATCATGATGTAAACAGACTCCTTTTATAGCTACATTTACATCATTCAAGAAAAATCCTTTATCTACATCAAATTTTATTTTTCTAATACCAAATGGCACCTCATTCGTATCTATGATAGTTCCTTCTTTTAATAATGAAACTACGGCTTTATACATTTTTGGTGATTCAATACTCCAAAAAAGTGGATTTGCTATATCAACATCACTATCTAATTTTATTGATTCTTTAGATTTGATCGTATATTGTTTTGTAGCGTCAGACACTAATTTATCTTGATAGTCATAAATCTGAATTCGTAGATCAAAATCCGCATCAGATTTGCTATTATTTTTTATATCTGTTTTTATGTTCGCTATTGCATTATTTTGTGTAATAGTAGGAGTGGTTATGAAAATACCCCATATAGGAACGTGCAATTGATGTTTGCGCACTAATTTGACATTTCTATATATTCCTGACCCACTATACCAACGACTATCTACATAATTACTATGATCTACTTTTACTGTAATTGTATTTGTCCCACCTTCATTTTTTAAGTACTCTGAAATATCAAAATAGAAAGGAGAGTATCCATATGGGTGAAACCCTAGTAACTTATCATTTAGATGAATCGTACTATTATTATATACTCCATCAAATAGTATATATGTAGTTGCATCTGTATTATCTAATGAAAAATCTTTTTTGTACATACCTATACCTCCAGGCAAGTATGCTGTAGCTCCTTCACCTAGTTTAGAATCAAATGGAAAATGAACACCCCAATCGTGAGGTAAAACAACATCACTCCATTGGTTTTGTTGCACTTCATCTACAGAGATAGGTATTTTATCAAGTTTAAAATTCCAATCAAAATTAAAATCATGATTGCCAATTTTAGAATAATCCTGTGCTATAATTGAAAAAGAACCAAAGAATATGATGAAAAAATATAGATATCTTAAACGCATGTTTACATTAGTGTAAAAAATTCATAAAAAACAAATATCAAAACTATAATCAAATTTATCTGTCATATAGTACTAGACAATAACTAGACAAGTAAATTTTAACATATTTTGCAACTAGACAAATATAGTATTTTATGCTATTCATTTGAGATAAAAAATATTATATACATTAAATTTTGTTAATTTAATGCTATTATTTCTTATGTTAAGAAATATATTTATCAATTTGATGATAAATCGCCTATGAAAGGTATAAATTTAGAGATTGATTATTAAACTGTAAAAGTATGATTTTTAAATAATGAAAAAGATAATAACGTTTTTTGAACTATTAGCTCTAATTATATGCTGGAATAGTTCTTTATCTGGACAAACACTCTACAAAACTAATCAATACTTAGAAGAAGCAAGAAAAAATAAATTCATCAATTTTGATAAAGCTGTTTATAATTATGAGAAAAGTATTGAATATTTTACTTATAAGAATGATACACTAAATCTCATTAAAAGCATCAATGAACTATCAGAATTATATGGACATAACCTTGACTACGGAAAAGCCTACGATGGATACTGGAAAGCACTTTTTCTAGCAGAAGAGAGTAAAGATGATTTTTCTAAATCTAGGGTACATCAATCACTAGGCTGGCTATATAGTTTTTATAACAGAAATAAAAAAGCACTTGAAAACTTTGGAATTGCTCTAAAAATAAGTAAAAAACATTATTCTAAAGATGAAATTAGTGCAGATTATCCAGTAAGTGATTATTTTGCTTTTGCCAACTTTTACAGATACAATAGAGATTTTGAAACAGCTAAAACATATATTGATAGTTGTTATATCTATTTTCGTCCAGAAAACAATAATACTCAAAACTTTTTTCTACATTCTGAAAAAGGATTTTTGTTAGCTACTGATGGTAAATTTGAAGAATCCGAAAAAATGCTTACTGAATCCTATGATTACTTCAAAGAAAACAATGAACCTTATTTGGTAATTATCCATTTTCTGCTTGCTAAAGTATGGCAAATGAAAGGAGATGATGAGAAGAGTAAATTTCACTACAACAAATCTTTAGAACTATCGTATGTACATAATAGTCATACCAACTACCAGGTTATAAACCACAAAGAGTTATCTCAATTATATTATGACTCTGAAGAATACAAACAAGCACTCTTTCATCTTAATAAAGCTATTAATCTAGAAAATAAAATATTTGGAGTTAATAGTAAAAATAACGAATATCTCTTCGAAATAAAAGATAAGTATAGGCTTCAGAAAAGTAAACAAGAGCAGATTTTAAAAGAACAAAAATTATTAAAATTAGAACACAAACAGAAAATATCTTTTCTTAGATTTATATTACTTTTTGTAACATTATTTTTCTTGATATTATTTAGTTTGGTAGTATTTAAAAATCTTAAACGTAAACATAAAAGAGAAAAAATAATACTAAAAGAAAAACAAAAATTAAAACTAAAAGAGACGAAAAAAACTATAGAATTAAAAAATAAAGAATTAGCAAAATCTGCTCTACAATTAATTGAAAAAGATGAGTTTATTATCAGTTTAAAAAATGAATTAACTAAAAATAAAGAAACCCTTAATGTATCAGATATCAATAAAATTGTAAAATCTATCAAATCTGGTGTAGGCAGTAATTGGAAAGAGTTTGAAGCTAGATTTATTGATATAAACCAAGGTTTCTATAAAAACATAAAGAAAGATTTCCCGTCATTAACCCAAACGGACTTAAAAATCTGCGCATTAATAAAACTAAACTTTTCTAGTAAAGACATGGCTTCTTTATTAGGAATTTCTATGGAAAGTGTACATACATCTAGGTATCGATTAAGAAAAAAACTAAAATTAGAACGAAATGATAATCTAAGTGAATTTGTATCTAAATATTAATTTCATTCTCTTTTTTGTTTAAAATCTTTATACTGAACTCATTCTAGTTTAAATCAAAATATAACTCAAAATTAATAGTGCAACTTTTATGACTTAATTGATTATTAAAAAGTTACGCAATTGTTATAATTTTTAAAGGATTAGTAGTAGTCAAAATAAGTTCTATACATATGTCAATATAAAAGAACTCAATGCTAAAAAAGTGTACTGATTAAACCAAGCTATCTTGTACCTTCCCATGTTTAATATCTAATCGGAAATAGACGGTTTTCATAGTTTGAAAAATTTTTGATAAAATTTTAGAATTCATTTTTTTGAAGTAGATACCTTAGCATCAAACGATCAGAAATAAATTAAAATTTAGTTAAAAGATACAAATTTGATTTTGCTGTATTTCCGATCAGACACTATTTAAAAAAGAAAAATATGATATTAGCAAAAGCTGCAATTACAAATGGAAATGGAAAATTTTCTATAGAACCTATTGAGATACAATCCCCTCAATCGGATGAAGTAGTAGTAAAAATAATGGCATCTGGAGTATGCCATACCGATCATGACTCCCTACACTGGGGGCGATCAGTTATCTTAGGTCATGAAGGCGCGGGTATTGTAGAATCTGTAGGACCAGAGGTAACTACTGTCACGCCAGGTGATAAAGTAATTCTAAATTGGGCTATCCCTTGTGGGCGTTGTTTTCAATGTCAGGAGCAAAATCAACATATCTGTGAAAACAATTCGCCAGTAGTAGCTGGGGATGCATTACCTGATGGTGAAGTATCAACTGGTCACGCTCGATTAGAAAGCACTCTTTACAAAGGACAGAGTATAGAACGCTCCTTTAATATCGGTACACTCTCAACACATACACTAGTCAAGGAACAAGCCGTAGTAAAATACAATCACAAAATTCCTTTTAGTGCTGCATCTATCATTGGATGCGGTGTTATGACAGGGTATGGTTCTGCTGTAAATACCGCCAAAGTAACCCCTGGCTCTTCGGTAGCAGTTATCGGAACTGGAGGAGTTGGCCTTAATGTAATTCAGGGAGCACGAATTTCTGGAGCTGCAAAAATTATAGCTGTAGATATCAATTCTAATCGTCTAGAGATGGCAAAAAAATTTGGAGCAACCCACACTATTTTAGCCGACAAAGATGATAAAGGACTTCTAAGAGCTACACAACAAGTAAAAGATTTAGTAACTAATGGAGGTACTGATTTTGCTTTTGAATGCACTGCTATACCTGCATTAGGTGCCGCTCCTCTAGGAATGGTTAGAAACGCAGGCACAGCAGTACAGGTGAGCGGAATTGAAGAAGAAGTAACCATAGATATGCAACTGTTCGAATGGGATAAAATATATATCAATCCATTATACGGTAAATGTAGACCACAAATTGATTTTCCAAAAATTTTAGACCTTTATACCAAAGGAGATTTACTATTAGAAGAAATGGTAACTGCTACGTATAAGTTTGAAGATCTGGAACACGCCTTTTCTGATATGCTATCCGGAAAAAACGCAAAAGGTGTTATCGTTTTTGAGTAAAAAATAGAACAAAAAACTATCATGGAATCAAAATTTCGTACTACTGAACTATCTGACCCTCGGTTCGAAGCAAATAACCTAAGGCATATTACCGTAAAAAGTAAACACTTGAAAAATCGTGGAGATATTTCTGTATATGTCCCTTCTAGAAAAAACTTAACTGACTTACCAATAGTAATTTTATTACATGGTGTTTGGGGAAGTCATTGGATTTGGTCTCAGAAAACTGGAATTCACCTAAAAATGGAATCTTGGATAAAAAACAATGAAACCTCGCCAATGCTTCTAGCTATGCCTTCTGATGGTTTATGGGGTGACGGAAGTGGATATCTGCCGCATTATAATGGAGTAGATTTTGAAAAATGGATCGCAGAAGATGTTATAAATGCTGTTGTAGAATTAATTCCACAAGCCAGTATACATTCAAAAATATTTATAGCAGGATTATCTATGGGTGGATTTGGAGCACTAAGAATAGGTATTAAATACCATCATATTTTTTCTGGAGTATCAGGTTTATCTTCTATCACTGTATTAGATGAAATGAAATTATTCGTTGAAGAGCCTTTTTCTTCTTATCAACAAGATGATAAAGAAAATGAATCTATATATGATACAATCTTAAAACATAAAGAACAACTGCCTCCTTTTAGATTTGATTGCGGTATAGCGGATGAACTTATTGAAGGAAATCGAAAATTACACGAACAATTGACTAAATTAAACATATCACATATTTATAAAGAAAATCAAGGAAAACACAAATGGATCTATTGGGAAAACCATATCAAAGAAACAATTCAATTTTTTGATAAAATTCTAAAAAATATCACTTGATAATAGAGTAACTATTTTACACATCAAGACAATATACATTAATTATTTATCAAAATAAGACAACTTTTATGCAACTGAACTATTTTTCTTTGTACACAAACTAATTGAGTAAATGCAAATTCATTTTATAGCTAAAAAGCAATTTATTTCTATCTTTATTACCTCAACCATAAAGAGTATTATGAGACTATAGATCTAGTATATCGCTATCGAAAAAAATATTTATTGCAAGTAGTTTTTATTATTTATAAAATGAGTTTATTTTCATAACCAATTTAAAAATTCATATATCCCTATGAAAAAAAGTGAATTTTCTGATCCTTTCGAAAAAGCCCGTGTAGATAAAGGTTATGGCAAAATGAATGATCAAGACGATCCAGTGACTATGGTTTTGCGGCTTAAAGATGTTCGTAAATGTGCACATAGCTGGAAAACTTTTCAATCAGGTGCTGAGCCAGGACGCATTGTGGTTCCTTCTGAAGTAAATATACGCGATACACGCCAAATTCCTTTCGAGGTAGATCCACCAATGCATAAAGCCTACCGCGATCTAATCGAAGATTGGTTTAAACGTCCTTTAGGAAAAGAATACCAACAAAAACTAAAAAAAATAACCGATGCTATTATAGAAGAAGTACTTACTATGGATTCTGTAGAAATAGTAGAAGAATTTTCATTGCGGCTGCAATCCCGTGCATTGACTTTATTACTTAACACCCCTTATGAAGAATCAGAGACATGGATATCCTGGGGTACTCACGTATTCAGAAGTAAGGATACAGCATTAGATGGAGATAAAGCTAATATACTCTACAACTATATCGACCAAGAGATAGATAAAGCTATCAAAAATCCTGGTACAGATTTATATTCTGTATTACTAGCCTGTGAGGTAGATGGAAAAAAATTAACAAAAGAAGAGGTCAAAGGAGTGATGATATTAACATTTGCAGGAGGTAGAGATACTGTGATCAATGCAGTAACCAATTCGATAGCTTATTTTGCAGATCATCCAGAATCATTAAAATTACTTAAAGAAAAACCTGAGATTATTGGCAAGGCAGTAGAAGAATTAATACGCTACTTTGCGCCTTTGACGCATATGGGACGAGTTGCAACAGAAGACACTCATGTATGTGAGCACGCTGTTAAACAAGATACGCGCATCTCATTGTGCTGGGCATCTGCCAATCGTGATGCGTCTATTTTTGAAAAGCCAAATGAAGTCGTGCTGGATCGTAAACTAAACCCACACGTGAGTTTTGGTTTTAGTCATCACAAATGTCTAGGAGCAACACACGCTCGACAGATCATGAATGTTTTACTTACAAGTCTTGCAGAAAAAATAACTTCTATTGATCTTATCGATTGCAAAGAAAATATAGAAAACCTTGATGAATTTAAACGTAAAGTAGGATATGATAGCTTAACAGTCAAGTTTAATAAAAGATAGCAGTATCGCTATCATATTCACCTAATATATAATACATTAAAATAATACGTATGGCAAAAATAACTTTTATAACGAGTGATAATGAAAGTACCACTCTAGAAGCAACTTCGGGCTCAGTAATGCAACTTGCTGTTGATAATGGAATCGCAGGAATTGATGGAGATTGTGGTGGTGTATGTTCTTGTGCTACTTGTCATGTACATGTACTCCCTGAGCATTTCAAAAAAATAGGAGAACCCTCAGAAATTGAAAAAGATATGTTAGAATTAGATGATAATGTCAATGAATATAGTCGTCTTTGCTGTCAGATAGAAGTTACTAATAGTATTGATGGAGCTGTGCTACGTGTTGCTAAATAAGCTATAAAACCTAATAATAGATGTCTGAAAGTACAAAAAATAAAAGCTGTGTTGTCATAGGAGCAAGTCATGCAGGTGTAAATTTTGCCTTTTCTTTGAGAAAAGAAGGATGGGAAGGTACTATTACCTTATTTGATAAAGATCCTGAAATTCCTTATCACAGACCACCCCTATCCAAAGCATACTTAACGACAGATGGAAGTATAGAAGACAATTGGCTTAAATCTTTAGAAAGTTATACAAAAAATGACATCATCCTACGTTTAGGGATCGCAGTAAGTTCTATCAATCGAGAAAGTAAACATATTGTTATAGAGGATGGAACAGTCCAAGGGTATGACAAATTAGTTATAGCTACAGGAGCACGCCCTATAATCCCTTCGATACCAGGTATCGAATCTGCTCAAAATCTTTTTTCGTTACGTACCGCTGCTAATGTAGAAAGCATACGTGAAGCTCTAAACAAAAGTAAGCAGAAAAGAGTTGTAATTATTGGAGGTGGGTATATCGGTTTAGAAATTGCTGCCTCATTAAAAAAATTAAATGCGCAGGTCACTGTACTCGAACGTGAAGAACGCATTTTAGCTAGAGTAACCGCTCCAGAAATGTCTCAATTTTTTGAAAATTTACACGCAGAGAATAATGTAATCATTTGTACCAAAAAAAATGTAACCTCTATTACAAATAAAGAACAATTGAATACGGTTATATGCGCTGATAATTCTAGTTATAAAGCGGATATAATTATTGTAGGTGTCGGTATTCATGTAAACCAAGAGATTGCAAAAGAAGCTGGATTAACAATAAAAAATGGCATTGTAGTAAATGCTTCGTGCCAGACAAATGACCCAGCTATCTATGCTATTGGTGATTGCACATTTCATCACAATCCCCATTATGATCGTAACCTACGATTAGAATCAGTACAGAATGCTGTAGAGCAAGCCAAAATAGCTGCTGCGGCCATCTGCGATAAAAATCCAACTTATGCAGTAATCCCTTGGTTTTGGTCTGATCAATATGACATTAAGTTACAGATGGTAGGCTTAGCTACAGGATATAATGAGACGCTATATAGAGACGAACAAACTGAAGAAGGATATAAATTTTCTATTTGGTACTTTAAGGATGAAACACTGCTTGCTGTGGATGCGGTAAATAATGCCAAAGCATATGTTATTGGTACAAAATTTATTAAAGAAGGAAAAAAAATTGATAAGTCTAAATTAATTAGTACAATAGATTTTAAACCCGCTAATCTCCTGTTGGAGTAACAACAAACATACGCTTCAAAATATTGCTAATTAGTAGTTCTTTTTTGAGATTTTCTATACGCATATGGAGAGATTTTTTCTATTTTTTTAAATTGTTTATTAAAATAAGGGATTGAATTGTATCCACAATCAAAACCAATCTCTTTTATAGGGACATCTGTATGAGCTAATAATTTTTTAGAAAAATCTATCCGAATCTTATTGAGGTATTCTGTAAAAGTATACGTAGTTTCATTCTTAAAATACCGACAAAAAGAAGATACTGTCATATTTGTTATGGTAGCACAATCTTTTATAGAGACTTTTTTTGCATAATTTTCCATAATAAACTCATGAATCTTTAGAATTCTACTGGACTTAAAATAAAAACTATTTTTAAAATACTTTTCTGAAACCAATAAATCATAACCAGAAAGATTAATTAAGTCTAATATCCTAATCAATGTAAGCAACTGTTTTAATGAAGAAGATCTTGGGATTTTTTTAAATAAAGAAATTATTTTTTCTTTATGTTTACCTGTAACTTTTATTCCTCGCTCTGCATGAGTAAGAATTTTACGAACCCCTTTTAATTCTGGTATATCCATAAAATGAGACCCAAAAATATCTTTTTTAAATTGAATATAAATTGATCTACAATGTTGCTTTGAATTTTCTTTTAAAAATTTTGAATCAGGAATCCAGGCATGAGGCAAATATCCTCCTAATAATACTAGGTCATTTGTCTTAAAGTCTTCTGCATGATCTCCAACTAATCTTATTCCATTTCCTTTTGTTATTAATAGAAGCTCTAATTCTGGATGGTAATGCCAAGCACCATCAAAATAAGGTTGATCATAAATTCCTGTATAAAAAGAAGAATGTTTGGACTTTTCTATTTTTTCTAAAGAAACTGCAATTTTATGGTCTGATACTATTCGTTTCATGCTTGCAAAATTAATTAAACATTTTGCTAAAATAGTATAATTTCTTAATTCGTTCCTGCGTCTTTATAGCTAAATAAGTAGTAAGTATTACAAAATGAAGCTTTTACCCTAAGAATTCATGATAAGTAATGTAATATTTTGATTTATACAATTTACATTTTTCGCTACCTGATGGTAGGCAGATTTTTCGATTATTTTGCCGCGGCTATAGCTGTATAGTACAAAAGTCAAACTTTTGGGTTGAAAACTACTCTACTCAAGATATCTTCTAAAAATAAGAATCATCAAAAAATAAATTTTTGAGAATTTTCTTTATCTTCTTTATTGTCGTTCTCCTTCTTCTCCACAGTTGTTCCCCATACATATATTCGTTTTAGATTTTTCATGGTAGAAAGTAACGAAGTCCCTTTATTCGTAATCGCTTCATTATTATACAGATTCAAACTCTCTAACTCTTTAAGATTCACTAAATGAGTCAATCCTTTATCTGTGATTGTATTTTTTTCTAATCCTAGTTTTTTTAATCTCTGAAAAGTACCTATTATCTTAAGATGTTCATCATTAACTCCATTTTCGGGGATTGATAATTGTACGATATTATCTTTAATTTTCGATAATTGACGCAATACGTTACTCACTTTTTCTGTACTCAATTTTTCTTTTCCTGCGGGTAGTATCGAGATTTCTAGTTGATTTGTTTCTGCTACCAACTCTCTAATTCTAATACCATAATTTGCTAATTCTTTATACACACTATCAGGGATTGCTGGAGCAGTAGCCAAAATCACTCCTGCACCAGGTTTTTCCATTATTCCTAATTCTTGTGCTAACAATGTCTTCATCTCATCAGGTGTTTCAATAGTACCTATATTTTTATCAAAACTAGCCTGACCTTGATCAATCCAATATTCAATAATTTGTATTTGCTCTTTAGTCAGCGGTGTTTTCCCTTCTGGGGGCATAAACTCTTCTTCTTCTGGATCTAGATGAACTCTTCGTATCAATTCAGATTGCTTACTATTTCCTACGACAATAACTTCTCCATGTTTTCCTCCTTTGAGAATAGCTGGCTCTCCTTCTAATGACAGCCCTCCTTTTTTCTTTCCGGTGTTATGACAGCTGGCGCATTTTTTTTGCAAAATAGGATTCACCACATGTGCAAATAGCTGTGCTTCTTCTACCGAGTTTATTTTTGGGATTACTATTTTTTCTTTTTTACCAAAAGGCAAATATGTTGTCAAATAATCTGATCCATGGGTTAAATTACCTCCATAGTGACCTGTAATACTCAATAAAACTACTATAAAAGTTATAGTGGCCATATTCATTTTGGCCATGGACGGAATTTTGTTTTTTAGTTTATCTGTTTTCAAAATCCACGCTATAGAAACAATCACAGTAGTTACAATACCAAACCAAAAATGAGTATCTAATGCATCTGTATCATAGTCTCCACTTAAGGATAGCATATACCCTAATATACAAGCTATTATAGCACTAATAGCGCCAAAAAAGAGGGCTAAAGGGATTGCTGCGCGTAATACTTCTTTTTTTTGAAATTTTGCCATTATTTCTAGAATAAAGGCGAAGAATAAAAATCCAATTGGCAGATGGACAACTAAGGGGTGGAATCTCCCAAAAAATAATACAATATCTGATACTTCTTTCATAATTAAGGCTATGACTTATAGCTTGTGTATATTGAGATAAGTGATTGCTAATACATAGAAAGATTACTTCTGATTTTTATTTAATGAATCACTATGATTTTAAATTTACGCTATCTCATTAAGATTATACTCTTTCTAATTTTAAGGGTGCAGTTTTATTAGCATTCCATTGACATATATATAAGTTTTTATCCTCATCTACACATACATCATGACCATGCATTATAGGTTTATGAGTCAATTGATATGATTTTTGTAATATTCCATCTTTATATTCTGGAGCTGTTCCACCTGGGTTAGAAACTACACTATCATTTTCTATAATGGTTACAAATCCTGTATGATCTTTCCAGTTAGTTTTCCCTACTTTGGGTTGTGACCAACATACACCTGCATATAAGTTCTGGTCATCAAAAACGGGTCTACATACTTGCATATTAGGCAAATGAAGTGTTTTTATATATTTTCCATCCAGAGTAAACCACTTAAAACATTGTTCATTTCTCGAAGTGCATACTACCATTGGATTTTCTTTATCTCTATAATCGATTGCTACTCCGTGGGCACTGTTCAATCTGTAATTAGGGTCTTTATTTTCTTTACCTCCCCAATGTCTTATATACTGCCCTTTGTAATCATATTGTATAATATAATCCATCCCATAACCGTCTGCTACATATATATCACCATTAGGTCCAATAGCTGTTTCTGAAGGGCAAAAATGATCTCCAGGTTTATAAACTCCAATCGTTTGCGGGTGACCAATATCAAAGAGTACTTTACCAGCCGTAGTCGTTTTTGTTACTCTACCATTGTGATATACCCATTTTCCCTTTTTATCTAAGAACCAGCCAGAATCCGTAAGAAAGAGAAAATCTTCTCCTCCCTCATTCGCGATTGTTAATCCATGTCCGCCAGGATAAGATGTCCCCCAATAATCTAATAGCTTACCAGATTTATCAAAGATCATAATGTTATTATCCGTATGATCTCCAATCATGATCAGCCTTCCTTTACTATCCATCTGCATCTCATGGCAATTAAGTATAGGTGTTCGTACGGCACTAAGCTGAGCCCACTCTCTATTGATTCTATATTGGTAATCTCCATGGCCAACTATTTCTTCTTTGTATGGCTTATTTTTTTTTATAATATGAAAACCAAAAGAGGGTACAGTAGCAACACTTGCACCAACTAATGTTGTCGTTTTTATAAAATTTCTTCTTGAGCTCATTATGTTACATTTTTATGATATCCTACTAAGATGGATATATTATTAGCTTAAAATATCTTTAACTACATGGCCGTGAACATCAGTAAGCCTAAATCTTCTTCCTTGATGCTTAAAAGTAAATCGTTCGTGATCTATCCCAAATAGGTGTAATAATGTAGCTTGAAAATCGTGTGTATGTACCGGATCTTTTACCACATTGTAACTAAAATCATCCGTTTCGCCATAACTAATACCTGGTTTTACTCCTGCTCCAGCCATAAACATCGTAAATGCTTTAGGGTGGTGATCTCTACCATAATCCTTTGCTGTAAGTTTACCTTGTGAGTATACAGTTCTACCAAATTCTCCTCCCCAAATAAGTAAAGTATCTTCGAACATTCCTCGCTGCTTTAGATCTTTAATTAAAGCTGCATTAGCTTGATCTGTCTTTTTTGCATTTCCGAGTACTCCTCCAGGACAGCCAATATGCTGATCCCATCCTTGATGATATAATTGAACAAATTTCACTCCTTTTTCTAATAATTTTCGTCCTAAGAGGCAATTTGCAGCATAAGTTCCTGGGTCTCGACTATCTTTTCCATACATATCAAATATGTATTCTGGCTCATCACTCATATCTGTAACTTCAGGTATAGAAGTTTGCATACGGAATGCCATCTCGTATTGGGACATGCGAGCATTTATTTCTGGATCTCCATAAAAATCATTTTGGACTTCATTTAATTTCCCTAAGTAATCTAGCATATTACGACGGTCGTTCCCGTCATAGTTTTCGGGATCTGTAAGATATAATACTGGATCTTTACCACTACGAAACTGTACTCCCTGATGTTCAGTAGGAAGAAAACCATTTCCCCATAAACGTGAATATAGTGGTTGTCCGCCTCCGTTTTTTGATATTAATGAGATAAATGTGGGTAAATTTTCATTATCAGATCCTAATCCATAACTAAGCCAAGACCCTATAGAAGGTCTACCTGGTTGTTGGCTTCCTGTCTGAAAAAAAGTAATCGCAGGATCATGATTGATCGCATCTGTTTGCATAGATTTGATAAAGCAAATATCATCCACTACCTCGGATAAATAAGGCATCGCATTACTTACCCATGCTCTAGACTCTCCGTATTGCTTAAAATCTATAACCGATGCTGCAATGGGCAAGGTTGTTTGATCCGCGCTCATTCCCGTAAGACGTTGTCCTTTTCGTACTGACTCTGGTAATTCTTGTCCAAATAAGTCTTTTAATTTTGGTTTATAATCAAAAAGTTCTAGCTGTGAGGGCCCCCCACTTTGAAACAAATAAATGGCACGTTTTGCCTTAGGTACGTGATGTGGTAGGCCTAAGTCATTTCTACTAAACATTGCTAAATCTGGTTGCACATTATTTTTTACAGAACTCCAAGCTTTTTCAGAATTCAATAATGAGCCTAATGCTAATGCGCCAATCCCTAACGAAGTTTTAGTTAAAAACTCTCTTCTGTCAAACATTTTTTCGACTTGCTGTAGATCTTTATTATTAGATCGTAATTTATCATGATGATCACACATAGCTTTATCTTTTAGTTATAGTTGCATCAGAATTCATAATGGTACTAGCAACAACTGCATTTGCAGCAATTAAAGAAAGATTATCGTCTTGCTCAAATTTATAATCGCCAGAGTTTAACCAACCTTCTGCTTTTTGTATGTTTTCTGTGAATTTTTCTAATTCTTTTTGTTGTAAACTCTCCAAAATTGTAAGTTCTTTTGGAGATATTCTTTTTCCTGTCAATCGGATATATGCATCTTCAATACCTTCTCTTATTGTTAAAAACTGTGACATATTCTTCCCTATTTTTTTTGCAGCTTCAAGATAGGTAGGATCATTTAATAACACTAAGGCTTGTAGAGGTGTATTTGTTTCTTGTCTTCTGGTCGAACATATCTCTCGTGTTGCTGCATCAAAAGTAGCTAGAGTTGGGTTTGGTGCTGTTCGTTTCCAAATGGTATATAGACTTCTTCTATATAAATGTTCTCCAGTATCTCTTTTATATGGGAGATGAGTCATGATCCATAATCCATCTGGTTGATATGGTTTTACACTCTCGCCCCCTATTTTCTTGTTTAGCAGTCCACTAGCTAGCAATACATTATCTCTTAACATTTCTCCTGATAATCGTTTAGCAGCTCCTCTAGCCAGTAATTTATTATCAGGGTCTATTTCTCGCAATTGATCAGACATATTAGAATCCTGCTGATAGGTATTAGACATAACAATTAACTTGTTCAACGCTTTAAGATCCCAACCAGAAGATATAAATTGAGTTGCTAGCCAATCTAATAGTTCGGGATGGGTAGGCATAGTACCTTGATTCCCAAAATCCTCTGAAGTTTCTACAATACCAGTCCCAAAAAAGTTTTGCCAATATCTATTAACCGCAACTCTAGCAGTCAGTGGATGCTTAGGATTCACTAACCACTGCGCTAATCCTAATCTGTTTTTTGGCAGCTCTTCTGACATAGCAGGCAAGCTCTCTGGAGTATCAGAAAACACTTCTTCTCCATAAGCATCATACTGTCCTCTTTCTAGCACAAAAGTCTTGCGTATATCAAGTGAGTCTCTCATCACCATAATTTCTTTAATATTATTTACACTATCTGCATACCTAGTTCGCAAATCTTGTAAAGAAGATGCTACGGCCTTTGTAGGTTTTGATTGAGATGATAAATAATATGTAACCAATTGATCTCGTTCTTTTTTAGAGAGTTGATCTGTATTTTTTGCAAGTATGGGAGCTATCATTTTTTTATCCACTATATTGAGAATCTCCAACGGAGTAAGCTCTTTGTCAAATACCATAAGCTCATCTACAATACCTCCTGCCAATCCTTTTCCTCTCCATCTTGCTCCTAGTTGTAATCCAGGCTCAATCGGTTTTGGATAAATGTAGTCTTCAAAATCATGGAATATAATATCCTTATATAAGTTATCTACTTCTACTTTAGATTCCATTTCTTCTCCATTGAGATAGACTTTAAGTCCTTTAGCCTTACTAGACCCATCATAAGTGAGTGTCAATTGTATCCACTCATCTCTAGGTACTTTTTTTATCGTTCGCTCTACAATTGCATTATCAGGCCATACGTGTGCTAATAATAACTCGAGCGTATTATCTTCTTTTATGGTCAAGTGATATCCTCTATAACTATGTAAACGAGTACCTTGTGCTTTATGAAAAATTACACCTTCTTTTAAATCTTTAGGCACAAATACGCGTAACCCTATGCTAAAAGCTTCACTACGCTGAAAAATTCCGACTTTACCTAAATCAAGCCAAGCATCCCCATCAAAATGAAGTCCTTTGCCTGAAAATCCTTTCTTAAGCACCGTTTTTTGATTATTTGTATGTTGGGTTTTAATATTACCCTTTTGTTGTGGATTTAGCTTATTCGCTATTCTAGTATTTTCGAAATCATAATATGCTAGAAGATGCTTATTATCTTTAAAGGAATCTCTCTTATATTTTTCTTCGGCAATCCATTGGTCTGCGTGAGTTAACTCTTCAGCTATTACAGTCTCCAATTTTTTGCCTTCATTTTTAATCAAACCATCGATATAGGCCATCATCTTTTCTTCATCTTCTGTAGGAAGTAATAAGGTAGGGACTGGTATAGACCAATCCCAAGGGATTTGCCCAGATTCGTTTATCTGATTAAAGAAACTATATAACTCAAAATAATTTTTTTGCGAAATAGGGTCATATTTATGATCATGGCATTTAGCACACGCTACTGTAAGTCCCATTAATCCCTGACCAACTACATTGGTACGATCCGAGACGTATTCTGATCTATATTCTTCATCAATAATACCGCCTTCTAGATTCTGTGGATGAAGACGGTTAAAACCTGTAGCCAATATTTGTTCTTTAGTTGGATTTTCTAATAAATCTCCTGCTAATTGCCAAGTAACAAATTCATCATAAGGCCTATTTTTATTAAAAGATTCTATTACCCAATCTCTCCAGGGGCTCATATCCCTGTATCTATCTACAAAATATCCATGAGTATCTGCATACCTTGCTAAATCCAACCAATCTACTGCCATTTTTTCTCCATAATGAGGAGAGGTTAATAGTCGATCTACTTGTTTTTCATATGCATTTGGAGAATCATCATTGATAAAACTAAGTACTTCTTCTTTTGTTGGAGCTAAGCCCGTAAGGTCTAGAGAGACTCTTCGAAGCAATAGTTCTTTATCTGCTTTTTTAGAAGGGGTGAGGTTTTCCTGTTCTAATTTTTCTAAAACAAAATTATCAATAGGATTAGCAGGTTTATATTCTTGTGCAACTTTTGGAATTTCAGGAGTTTTAGGTTCGATAAATGCCCAATGGTCTTTATATTCTGCTCCATTTTCTATCCATTTTACTAATATCGCTTTTTCTTCTGCAGATAGTTTTAAGTAGGATTCTGGTGTTGGCATTATAAATTTTGGGTCATCAGATAAAATTCTATGAAAAACTTCAGAGTTTTTCAAACTTCCTGGAGTTATTGCAAATTTACCTGGGGACTCTTTCAATTCTAGAAAAGCAGTTTCTGGACTATGCAATTGAAGTCCCGCTGTTACCTTAGCTTTGTCAGGTCCATGGCAGATAAAGCATTTATCCGATAAAATAGGTTTTACATGAATGTTATAATCTATTTCTTCTGGTAGTTTTTCATAAACACTCATCACATCATTAGGCAATGAAGGCTTACAACTTACGATCATAATCAAAACAGAAAATATAATTACTATTTTTACTTTTTCTTCCATTACATTATTTAATTGACAAAAAATTAGATGATAAAATTACAATAATGCATTTTTATAGCATTAAACACATCTAGACAAAAACTGTACAATGACTATTTTTAAACTGCACTCTAAAATAACACTCTATTGAGCAGCATATCGCTATTCTAATGTAATGATTATTAATTAAACTATCTCAGACAGATTTATTGTAAAGTATCGAAAACAAGAACTTTTGTCTCAGTTTTTGGTTTTATACGATTTACGGATGAGAATTTCGTAAAAATAATGGCAAGGATTTTACGCTAGATTGATGAATCAAATTAAAGAATAGCCATAGCTATTGTTTCATTTTATGAAGAAAATATAGTAGAAAAAGAATGTCATTAGATGCGAAATTTTTATTCGTAAATCGTATTATACCACTTCTGATGTAAAAGTACTCAAAAATAAAATTGAAGTTTTTTGTTTTAGACGAAAAATAAAAATCAAGCATAGCCGTAGCTATGTTTTATTTACTAGTTCCCAGATATTTTTTATTCACTTTTTTAAGTGTTACATTAGAATAGTCGGAATTCAGTATCACTAACAATATTCTTTGTAGATTTGCCTTCTTCAATCAAGATTATTATGATTATTACTAAAACACGTGAAGAAATAGAATTAATGCGCGAAAGTGCTTTGATTGTTTCTAAAACTTTGGGCATGTTAGCATCTGAGGTGAAACCAGGTGTGACTACCTTACATCTAGATAAACTAGCTGAAGAATTTATAAGAGATCATGGTGCCGTTCCTGGGTTTTTAGGATTATATGATTTCCCTAACACCTTATGTATGAGCCCGAATGCACAAGTAGTGCACGGTATTCCTAATCACACTCCCTTAAAAGAAGGAGATATTATTTCTATAGATTGCGGAGCTATTAAGAATGATTTTTATGGAGACCACGCCTATACGTTTGCAGTAGGTGAAATCGCTCCAGAAATCGAAAGGCTACTAACAATCACTAAAGAATCTTTATATCTAGGCATTGCACAATTAAAAACAGGCAATCGAGTGGGAGATGTTGGCTATGCGATACAGCAATTTACAGAGGCCGCTGGATATGGAGTAGTTAGAGAATTGGTAGGACACGGCTTAGGTAAAAAAATGCACGAAGATCCAGAAATGCCTAATTATGGGCGTCGTGGAAAAGGAAAAAAATTAATTGAAGGAATGGTAGTTGCCATAGAACCAATGACAAATATGGGTACGCATCGTATCAAACAATTGCGAGACGGCTGGACAATTCTTACTGCGGATGGCAAGCCTAGTGCACATTTCGAACATGATGTTGCCATTATAGATGGTAAACCTGAGATTCTATCTACTTTTAAATATATCTACCAAGCATTGGGTATCGAATCTGATGAAGAAGATATTTATCGACAAGAGTTATTGTCCATTTAAGTTTTTTCGTAGCTATGAAAAAACTCTTTACATTTCTATTAAATACAATCCCAAGACCGCTTCTGATTAGACTAAGCTATCTTATCAGACCAATCATTTCCTTCTTTTTAAAAGGAAAAAAATACACTGATCCGATTGATGGTAAAAGTTTTTCTAAATTTTTACCCTATGGATATGGAACACAACGAGATAATGTATTATCACCATCTACATTTTCATTAGAGCGTCATCGGCTACTCTGGTTATACCTTAACAATGAAACATCTTTCTTTTCTGCTAAAGCAAAAGTCTTACATTTTGCCCCGGAACAAGCCTTTTATAAACGATTTAGAAACCTAAAAAATCTGGAATATACAACTACGGATCTTATCTCTCCACTGGCAGATATAAAAGCTGATATTTGTAATCTTCCTTTTACAACTGATACATATGATATTATTTTTTGTAATCACGTTCTAGAACATATCCCAGATGACACTACTGCCATGCAAGAACTCTACAGGGTACTAAAACCTGGAGGTATGGCCATCTTACAAATCCCTCAAGACCTTACCAGAGAAATTACTTATGAAGATCATACAATCACTAATCCTAAAGAACGTGCAAAGATATTTGGGCAATATGACCACGTAAGAGTCTATGGCCGAGATTATTTTAAAAAACTAAGAACCATAGGATTTAAAGTCGAAGAGGTGGATTATACAAAAACGCTTTCTCAAGAAGATGTGATTAAATATTGTCTAGCACCAGGAGAAATCCTACCAATTTGTTATAAACCTTAGCTCTTTTACCATTTTATAATTAATTTGGTATTACTCAGGAAAACCATTAATAGCAATCGATTTTAACTCTTGCTGATTGTCTTCGTATATAAAATAGGCTTTCAATCCAGAGTATGATTTCAAAAATTCTTCTGATTTTTTTAACCCCATAGACATAAAAGCAGTAGCATAGGCATCTGCTTCTATACACGTTTTGGCTAGTACAGAAACACTAAGAAGGTTTGATTTATGTGGATATCCAGTTTTGGTATCAATAATATGAGCATATCGATTTCCTTCTTCGTCTAACTTAAATTTACGATAACTCCCAGAAGTAGCCAAAGCTTGATCTTGTAAAGAAATCACTTTACTATACGATTGACTCGTATCAAAATTAGGGTCTTCTACACCAATTTTCCAAGGTTTTTGTTTTATTAGATTACTGCCTTTTCCTCTTATCTCTCCTCCTATTTCTATTAAGTAATTTTTCACGCCTTTATTCTCTAAAAAATCTGCGAATACATCCACCGCATATCCCTTGGCTAATGCATTAAAATCCAAAAATATACTAGGCTGCTGTTTTATAATTTTACCTTTTTCTAATTTCACCTTATCTAAACCTACAATATCTAGTAAGCTATCTACTCTACTACTATCTAATCTAATACTTCTTTCTTCTGGACCAAAATCCCATGCATTGACCAAAATCCCAACTGTAGGATCAAAAACTCCATCTGTTTTTTTATATATCTTTTTAGAAACCTCAAACACTTCCTTAAAATGGTTATCAATAGTAATTGTAGCATTACCTTTATTAATTATTGAGATATCAGAATCATCTTGATACGTAGACATTGAATTATTAATAACGGTAATCAAACTATCATAAGAAGTAGAAAAATCTATTTTTTTGGTATCTATAAATTGAATAGAATATGTAGTGCCAAATGCGTTTCCATTAGTGTAATTGAGTTGCGTTTGAGAGGTTTTTTTACACGATATCCCCAAACAATATATAAGAATAATTATTCTGTAATACATCACACCTTAGTTTAAGTGGGTTTCTATGATTTGTATACCTGCATACTCTAATGTGTAGTCCTCATTTAAAAAAACAGGAGAGGTGGGGTTTTCGGCATTTTGTAATCCAACACCTGCATAAAATATTTTAGCGTCATGCTCTCTAGCATGTTTTTTAAAAGTTTCCATCCAAATCATATCATAATTATGTGGATTGTCTGGATATTCGATAGCTTTTACAATTACAAAATAACGTTGATTATTACTATCAATACACACAAATTGTGGATTCTTACCAAGCTTACTATTGATCGCAATAAACTCATATCCATTCTTTTCTAGTTCTTCTCCTACAATATTCATCGCTAGATTGTGTAGTTCTTGTTTGGTTACTATTCTCGGCATAACGAAACAAAGATAACATCTAAAATAGAAATAGAAATGCAACATCTTGAATTCTTAAATCAGAGAACCCAAGTACATCACAAAAATTAAAGTCATATCTAAAAAGCACGTCTATTTTTAGCCAATAACTTTTTAATTCAATAATACGATTTATAACTAAAAAATTCGCATATTCATCGTTTCTTTTTCCTTTCTACTTCGTTTAAAAAATAAACCGTAGCTATAGCTATGCTTGATTTTTTTGCCTTGCATAAAGAAAAAATAATTCAATGAATTTATACGAATTTTTTAATCACAAATCGTATAACCATTATAATCTAATCTAAAATCAAAAAATAACTCAAAAATAAAAGACCGTCTAAATTATTTTTAGACAGCCTTTTTATTTTAAAAAATCTTAACTTTTTTATAGCATTTCTTAGTTACAGTCATAAAAAGGCTTCAAAAAAGCAGGAATAAAGTCACAGATATCTGTATCACCATCGCCTCCACTAGAAGAACAACTTGTAGATATTTGTCCCGATCTATTACAAGTTCTAGTTGATAAAACATTTCCATTATTGTTTCTTATAACAATTCTGGTAACGCCATTCTGCTGTGATGAAGAAACAGATACATTTTCATTGAAAGTAAAATCACCACAAGGGGTTTTTACAACACAAGTAGTCTGAGCAATTGTAGTAAATGAAAAGGCCATAATTGCTAATACGCTTAAAATTTTAATTTTCATGATTTTATGATTTTATGAGTTAATATTACACCTCAAAAGTATCTGTATCTTATAAAAGGACAACATTGCTTTTTGTAATTAGACTTCTATAATTCATAACTTGTCTATTCGAATTTGTAATGTATTAAACAAACTTATCTGATAACAAAAAAAATATTTAAAGATAATTCACCTTAAATAATGTCTATCTATCTATAAATTAAGTATTTGTAGTTCTAAATTATAACTCAAGATGAATATTAAATACATCTTATTTCAACTTGGCCGCAATTATAGATAAAAAGAAACTCTCTGTAATTAAACTACTCCCGGCTTGAAACCAGTAGATTTGATACCGGCTGTACGTTGACTTAAGGTTCTCCGATCTAAAAATTATTATCTTCTGCTTCCAAGTACTTATTCATTATATATTACATGATAATTTCATCTATACCATTTCCCGAACTTATAACAAAATATCCTCTACATCATAAATACCTCCCCAAAACTGTTTTATATGGTCTTGAATTCTGAAAGAAGTTTTTGTAAACTTTTTCCTTTCATTTGTTAAAAAACGAACTTGTTTACTAAAAGATACAGTAGAACTGAAACAAATAGATACACACAGCTTTTGGATATGTAGTTTTTCAAAACTCAATATCATGCGATTTGTAGATTTAACGTATCAACTCTTGTGTACGTCTTGCCGTCTCTTCTTTCATAACTCATTTACGATATTTATAATTTAAACAATATGTAATTTTATATGATGTCTTGTGATAATGTTACACGAACAAAAAAACACAAAAAACATCAGACTAAAGTCTTAGCCTAAAGACGAGGTTTTTTTTCATTATCCGAAGGAGGTATTAAAAGATGGTTAATGATATCCAACTTGGTTTTACAAAAATGATCTAGAAGTATTCTGGATCAAATAATCTTTGTTTTAGATTAAATTGACACAATTCTAAAAAAACATATCCTTCTTCAACGATACTCATAGCCTATAAACACAGGTTTTTAATACATGTCAAAAAATTTAGGTCACTTAGAATTTGAAAGAATAGTCTCACTTAGAATTTATATTCAAGAATGCCAACTATCAAAGTATATGCTCAAATTATGAATTCAAAGTTCTGAAATACAAAGTAGCAATATTCTTTAACACCTCTTTATTCTAAATTTAACAAAAAAAGAAAACTACATAAGAGCTATCAATGCTGTATATCTAATAACTACTATTAGTTATTTGTGTTACAGAATAATAACGCGAAAGTTTAAAAAAGTTTAACTCTTAAACTAAATTACTATGAAAAAGATTTTAAAAAAAAGATTTCCTTATTATCAATTGGTAAAAAACAATTACCTGATTCTAATTGTATTTTTAGGTATACTTTATCCTAAAAGCGCTCTACAAGCACAACGTTATGATTATGCTGATTTATTAGGTAAAACTTTATTTTTTATTGAAGCAAATGCCTGTGGCCTTAAACCATCTACAAGTACTGTACCATGGCGGAGTAATTGTCATATGAATGATGGAGGTGGGTCTCTTATCGGTGGTTTTCATGATGCTGGAGATCATGTCAAATTTAATTTCCCTATGGCACTTCCAGTATATACTTGGGCTTTATCATATTTAGATTATAAAGAACAGTATCAACGAACTGGAAATGAACAACGTATTCTTGGTTTATTGCGTCATGCAGGAGAGTACATGATACGATGTCATACAGCTCCGAATGAATATGTTATTCAAGTTGGTTTGGGTAGAGTGGATCATCAATTTTGGCAATCACCAGAAGAGAATACATATTTTAGAGATGTTCTTAAAATCAATACTAATAAACCTGGTTCAGATTTAGCGGGTCCTACTGCTGGAGCAATGGCCGCTATTAGTGAAGTATTTAAAAATATTGATCCAGGGTTTAGTAATAACTTACTCACGCACGCACGCCAATTATTTAATTTTGCAGACACTAAGCGTGGCGCATTCTCTAACCATATACCAGCTAATGAGCGTCCTTTCTATCAGAGTCAAAGTAAAGCATCAGAACGTATTGATGAATTAATGATTGGAGCAACCTGGTTATACCGAAGAACAGGGGAGCAAAATTTTAAAACAAAGGCTGATCAGTTTTTTGAGCAAACAAAATACCTAGCTCAGGGATATGCGCCTTCGTTCAGAGATCATCAGTACCAAGCTCATATGATAATGTCTCAGATCACCGGAAATGCTAAATATATTAATGGAAGTGTAAGAAGTCACGTTAATAATATCTTACAACGACATTTTACTCCTGGGGGAATGTGGATATGGAGAGCTGGGCATAACGAGTTCAACACCTATCAGACTGTAGGGAATGCATATTTAGCATATGCACTAGCAGAATTTGTTGGGCCTGGAGATAATAATTATCAGAACTACAAAAATTTTGCAATAGGACAAATAGAATATTTATCCGGAAAAAACCCTAGAAACTCTTCTTATATTGGAGGATTCGGTCCTAATTTTCCTAGACGTATACATCATCGGGCAGCAAATAATGATACAACATTAAGATCAGGAGCTCCAAATGATCAATATGTTTTAAATGGAGCATTAGTATCTGGACCTGACTCTAATGATGGATATACCAATGACAGAAAAAATCATAGACAAACCGAACCAACTCTTTCTCCAAATAGCCTGTTAACCATATTAGCGGCACAAATGGTTAAAGAATACAATCTTGGTAGTGGAAACCCTAATCCTCCCAATCCGGTCAATAATGATATTATATCTGTAAATGCTCCTGATCAAGTAAGTCCTGGGCAAACAGTTACAGTTACTGTTAGATACGAATCTAGCCAAAATAATGATATCCGAGTAGCTTTTCAATCCAC
>CANLRN010000044.1 GCA_947493495.1 uncultured Aquimarina sp. | reverse complement strand
TAGAACTTCCCTCTTTTAACATTATGTTAACCATTATAAATAACTAGTTTTTTGTCCTAAACATGGGGGGAAGCTCAGTATGACTTTTTTAATCAAAATTTCATTAATAAATGCATCCAAAATTAATTTTTGAGCGCTCCTATTTTATATCTAAATTTTTTTGCTAATAATTTACTACGGCATATCCATAATAAAATAATTGTTTTAGCATAAAACTAAACTAAAAAATCATAAAACATTGATTTATATAAATATACAGACTTAAAGTTTTAATAACGCGTCCATTTTATATATTCTTTTTAGTACATTTATTCCTCAATTAATTTACTTTTAAAAATTATATTCACTCTAAAATCATCTTAATTATGAAACAAATTTTCCGATTATATACGTCGGGAGTACTGAAAAAAAGTAATCCCTATTACGTATCATTTTTTTTAGTTCTATTTCTTTTTGGAAACATACAAAAAGGGATTGCTCAGAAAAAAATGGAAAAACTTCCTGGTCCTATTATAGTATGTCCTGCTAATTTTGAAGATCAGCATTCAAGAATGGCTATGCAACAATTGGCTACAAAAAAATCTCTATTTGCAACCAAAAAAAATACAACAGCCGATATACAAATAACTTTTGGTCCTGGAGCGCAGAACAATCCAGATGTTCAAGCAGCATTCCAATTTGCAATTGATATATGGGCGCAAGAAATTATATCTTCTGTTCCGATACGTATTTCGG
The DNA here is from genome assembly GCA_947493495.1 of uncultured Aquimarina sp. Classification (GTDB taxonomy): domain Bacteria; phylum Bacteroidota; class Bacteroidia; order Flavobacteriales; family Flavobacteriaceae; genus Aquimarina. The sequence goes on along the minus strand of CANLRN010000044.1, from coordinate 36,872 downwards.
CAGATTTTCAAAATTTAGGAAACGGAGTACTAGCATCTGCTGGACCTACACAAATTTTTCAGAATTTTACTAATGCTCCAGAACAGGATGTATTCTATCCTTCTGCATTGGCTAATACTTTAGCAAGAGAGATCCTTGACCCTGATGAACCTTTTGACCTTATAGTAAATATAGGTAATGGAATTCCCTGGTATTTTGGAACAGATGGAAATACTCCTGCTGGACAATTTGATTTCGTTACAGTAGCATTACACGAAATGGGACATGGCCTAGGTTTCTTTGATGGAGGCAATGTTGATAATGCTACAGGAATTGGCACTCTTGGTTTTGGAGAAGGAATTCCTGTGATTTTTGATACTTTTGTTGTCGATGGAGATGAGAATTCTGTACTTGATTTACCTAATCCATCCATCGAATTAGGGAGCTTTTTTACAAGCGGTGATGTTTTCTTAAATGGACCCGCTACTGTTAATGCACTAGGAGGAAATCTTGCAGAACTTTTTGCTCCTAATCCTTTTCAAGGGGGGTCTAGTATTGCTCATTGGGATGAAGCTACATTCCCTGCTGGAGATATCAATTCGCTAATGACTCCGCAGGTTGGCCCATCAGAGTCTAATTTTGATATCGGTCCTATTACAAGAGGACATTTTAGTGATATGGGGTGGCAAATCGCATCACAATCTCCAATAACATTTTCTCCATCTACTATAAATGAAGAAATCCTTATCGAGCAAACTGTGACTCGAGAAATTACAGTTACTAATATATCAGATACCGCAAGTACCTTAGAGGTATTTCAACCAACTGATCCTTTTACTATTGTAAGTAACATTAGTCCTAGCTCATTAGAAATCGCAGCTGGTACTTCAGAAATAATTACCATCGAGTTAAGTACTGTAGGTATCCCTAAAGGTGTCTATGAGGACAATATAGAATTTAATGTCTCAGATTTTGATAGAACATTAAACATCCCTGTTTCCATTAGAGTATTAGATGGAACAGAAGCACCTTCTATAGTTATCAATCCAGAATCTTTTGACGAAACATTAGACCAATTCCTTTTAGTTACAAGAAATCTAACTCTAGAAAATGTAGGTGATGATGAATTAAACTATAACATTACTATCAATGGTGAAAACCAAAGCACTTTTAAAAATAGAGTCGCTTTAACTAAAACTGCTATTACAGAAAATGGTTTTAAATCTGAAAAACTATTTACATCCTCTAACAATGGATTAGCGTCTGCTATACTTAAAAAAGACAGACTTGTCAATAAACTAGTTAGTACTATTTACGCTACAGGTTTTGAAGAATTTAACCTTGGAGAATTAAATATGCAAGAAGGTTGGGGATCCGCTCCGGTTGGTTTCAATGTTATCTCAGACACTAATGCATTTGAAGAGGCTCAACACATCAGGGGGGTATCTGATGGCTCTGGAGTTTTGGGATTAGCTTTTTCTCCATTAATTACTCAAGGAAACGATCCTTTTACAGTAGCAACTGCACGACTGAGTATTCAGACTACAGGATCTAATTTTGAATTTATTCCACAATCAACTGTAGATGGTTCTGTAGTTACTCGAGTTCGTTTTAATGCAGATGGGAGCATCGATGTATTAGACGCTGCTAGTTCGGCATTCGAATCTACAGGAGCAACTACTCCTGAGGGTTATTTCGAGATACGTCTTATTGTTGATCGAGATAATTCTAGGATTAATGTATTTCTGGATGACAATTTAATTTATAGTGGTACAGGTTTTGCTAGCAGTATAGATCAAATTGTTTTATTATCTGATAATGCAACAGCTGGTTCAATATTTGATACTGATACTATCGAAGTTATCGATGGAGATGAAAATGCTTTCTTTTTATCTGTATCTCCCATTAGCGGAACTATTGATGAAGGTGATGATCAGACATTACAGGTCCTTTTTGACACACGTACATTAGCACCAGGTGCGTATAATGCGACTATTAATATTCTTAGCGATGATCCTGAAAACCCAGCGATTGATGTACCTGTAAATCTAACAGTTACAATTCCTCCTACAATTACTGTAGCTCCTGATTCTCTTAGCGCGTCAGTAGATGTGATAACCGATATCCCTCCAGTAGCAAACCGAACTTTTACAATAAGTAACAGCGGTGAGAGTCCTCTCGATTTTTCTGCGATTCCAGGTCCAACTGTATTTACACCTCCTACTTCTTTAGCAGCAAAAAAATCTATTGCTGATTTAGATATGAAACACTATGGGGTTGGAAATACCGAAAAAGGAATCTATGTTACTTCTAAAAAGAAAATTAATAGGCTAAAAATTAAATCAAAAAGCTTAGAAATTCAAGAAAAAGCGACTACACTTACGGATTCTATTTTTTATGATACTGGAATTAGTTTTCCTGATAGTTTTGGAGGAGTCGATGGATCAGCATTAACAACAGCAGTAAGATATGATGTAGATAGAGATTTTACACTTACAGCAGTAAGAAATGCTTATCGAACTGAAACACAGATAGATGTATCCATTATATTAGAAATTTATCGTGGAGGAACTGACCCATCTAATGCTGAGTTACTATCACAGCAAACAATAACTACCTTAAGTGAAACCGGGATTTTTGATGTAGTACAGCTAACAACTCCACAAGTATTTGTTCCTGGAGATGTTTTTTGGATCGTACATAAATATCCAGATACAATCACTTTCCCACAAGGGCAAGATGATGATACATCTAATGTTCGTCCAAATACTTATTTCTTTAGTACTGATGGAGGAGCTACATTTACTAATCTTAATAATTTTATTTTTTTAACAAGAGCATTAAGTGGCGCAATAGAAGATCCATTCATCACATTAGAACCTTCATCAGGAAGCATTGCACCTGGAGAATCTATAGATGTAGAAGTAACTTTTGATGGAACTAACTTGGCTAATGGAACTCATAGTACTAATATTTTGATAAATAGTAATGATCCCATTACCCCTACTGCAAACGTAGCTACTACTTTTGAAGTTTCTGGACAAGTTAATGAAATTGAAGTCACTGAAGAGCTATTATTATTTGATAATGTTTTTATTGGAAACACAACTGAACGCACATTTACGATCATTAATAATGGTCTTGGAGTGCTTACTGTAAGTGATATTGCTTCTGATAATCCTGATTTTACTGTCTCCTCTGATTCTGCTATAATCCAAGCTGGAGATGAAATAGAGGTAACCGTATCTTTTGCGCCTACCACGACAGGAAATATAAACGGTATCATTTCTATTACAAGTGATGGTTCTAACTCGACATTCTCAGAAATAATTGTTAATGGAGTTGGAGTATCTCCACCAATTGCTGTACTTACTCCAGAAGAAATTTTTGAAAGTACAGATGAAGGTACTACAATAGAGACAGAGGTAACACTAAGGAATGATGGAGAGGCTCCTCTAATTTTTTCATTTCCAGAAATAGCTGCTGCAAATATATTAGCTGATCCAGATGTACAATTGAATGATACTTCATTAATTACATTTGATGGTTTCAACCCAAATCAGCAAAAAGGTTTCTTAGATCAACGACAAGGCCACTTAGTGGAATTTAGTATAGGAACTGATGTACAGTTTGGTTATAGTTGGATCGATAGTGATGAAGATGGAGGACCTGTGTATGTACCTTTTGATATTAGTACTGAAGGAACAGAAGTCACAGAGCTTACCGGAGGTGATAGTTCAGTGGAAATTGAGCTTCCATTCCCATTTGCTTTTTATGGCACTGTTTATGAAAGTATCTTTGTTAATGCTAATGGCCTGGTTTCCTTTCAGGCAACACCTCTCACTTTTATCAATTCTCAGATCCCTTCTAATGATTTTGCCAATAATTTAATTGCTGGGTTCTGGACTGACATTGAACCACAAGAAGGAAATGGTTCAGTGCATGTAGCTACTTCTGATGACGTTATGGTTATTCAGTGGTCTAATGCACAGCTTTTTCTAGGAAGTGAAGATGACACTGTTAGTTTTAAGATTCTTTTGTATCCAAATAATACCATCGAGATCTATTATGATGATGTAGATGATGCTTCTTTTAATGCGCAAGGTACTGTAGGTATCGAAAACGCGGATGGTACAGATGGTGCACAAGTAGCCTTTAATACACCATACATAAAAAATGGTTTAGCTGTACGATTTATGCCTCCTGATGTTGCTAATGTTGATTTTATTAGTGATATCAGCAACACTTCTGGAGTGATTCCTGCTGGTGGGTCTAGAACATTATCAGTAACATTAGATGCTACAAATTTAATCCCCGGAAAGTATCTAGATCAATTAGTTGTTTCTAGTAATGCTCCCGACAAATCAACTAGCACATCAGATATAGAACTGACTGTTAATGCTATTCCAGAAGTTACAGGATTTACACTAGTTAATGCCATTACTGATACAGAGATTGGTCCTCTAAATGATGGTGATGTGGTAAATCTATACGAGATTGGAACCGATCGACTTAATATTGTAGCTAATGTTAATGATGCAGTAGTAGGTAGTGTTGTTTTTGATTATAATGGCGAAGAAGGTTTTTCTACAGAAAATGTAGCTCCCTATGCTATTGGAGGAGATCGAAATGGAGATTTTAGACCATTCATATTCGACATAGGGCCTAATACCATTACTGCTACTCCATTTTCTGAAGCAAGAGGAGGTGGTAATCCTGGTGTGGCAGACACCATAAACTTTAATGTAATTACTGGAACAGAAATGTTGAACCTGGTCAATGCAGATACAAATGAAGTCATTCGAGCTTTATCAAGCGGTGATACATTAGATCTTAATGATTATGTAGCCACTCCACTTAGTGTACATGCAGAGACCAAGCTATCTAATTTTAGAAGTATCGTTTTTGATTTCAATGGAGTTTCCAGGTTTCAGGTTGAAAATATTGCGCCTTATGCTCTAGCTGGAGGTCCTAGAAATTCTTCAACTCCAGTAACCTTTATTCCAGGAACTAATACCATCACTGCGAATGTTCATCGATCACGAAGAGGTTTAGGCCCTATCATCGGATCAATTACCGTAGCTTTCGAAGTTATTCCTGAGCAAACTACAACTGAGTTATTCACTGTTAAGGTGTACCCTAATCCGATTACAGATAGCGTATCTTTTATTACTATAGAAAATGATTCGAATCAAGAGTTGAGCGCTACTCTGTTTAATATGCTAGGTCAATTGGTATATACTGAAGAAGATTTTAATATTGTGAATGGGAATATCATTCTCAAAACTACACAACTCCCTAAAGGAGCTTATATTTTACAATTAACAGATACTAATAAAAAAATAATATCTAATAAGAAAATAATGAGACAATAATTAAAACCATATTAATAGTACTCAAAAAAAGAGACTGTCTGAAAAGTCAGTCTCTTTTTTATAAAAAATAAACAAGTTAACATTACACAGAGCTTTAGGCAAGGTGTATATCGTTTCTGTTCTGATTAGTTGAATTTCAGTGATTTATACGATTTACGGATGAGAATTTCGTAAAAATAATGGCAAGGATTTTTCGCTAGATTGATGAATCAAATTAAAGAATAGCCATAGCTATTGTTTCATTTTATGAAGAAAATATAGTAGAAAAAGAATGTCATTAGATGCGAATTTTTTAATCACAAATCGTATTAGCGTATCTATAAGCAAAAAAAGGAGAAGTCTTAAAACATCAAGTACTTATGTATTATAGCTTTGCTGCTTGCTTCTATGCAGTTACACTAAGGGTTTGGTTACCTATTCTCATTATTTTGTTTGGAGATTTTATAACAGTCTATAGAATTGTAGTCTGGTTGTGTTGGGTTCCTAATCTTGTTGTCGCACAGTATATTGTTACTAAAATAATAAAGCGCAAGTAAAATATTACTTAGTCGTTCTTAAGAATATCGGCTATTATTTTTAGGTGATGTTGCGTATGTACTTTTAGAAAACGTTTCGTTTGTTTTTTATTTAATTGACCAAATATAGGATGCATAAAATTAGCATTGTCATCTATATTATCTAAGTCCTGAAGGTTTTCTCTAGCTAGGTCTAATTGAGATAATACGTCTTTTGTTTGTATAGAGTCTGGAGGTAATACCGATGTCGGCGAATTTACTTTTCCTCGTGGGATGTACCCCAAATTAAAAGAAACAGTGCGAGTTAGGCTAAAGTGTTTTTTATAAACATCTGGATTAGAACTCCTTAGAATATCATGTGTTATATTGATAACCTTAAGGCTATGATCAAGATGCCAAGATATTGGTACTTTAGATACTTTAGTATTTATACTATCCTTAAATTGAATAAGATAAGCGATGTCATGTAATTGACTATCCATGAATTCATTCTTAACCACATTTTCTATACTTATAAAAAGCCCCATAAATAAAACTGTAAATAACGATCAACGTAAAACAATGCAAGATCATTGTGTGTTTTATTAATAATTTATTACAAATATCAATAACCCACATCATTACAACTGATAAACCGTAAAATAGCGTCGTTTCTTTTGAATTTACATGTATAATTTGCTTTCTTAATCTTGTTTTTTGCTATCAAACAATTAATTGAAAGTATGCATAAATCTATCTTATACCTTTTTGACTTTGAAATTACCCTTAAAAATAGTTTCTTTTTAAATCAAAAAAAATAAACCACTTCAGTATATAAAAACAGGCAAATCGAAGAGTTCTAGGCAGAATAATCTTACAAAATATTGTACTTCAATTAGATACAACTTATGAATTAATTCCATATTTTTGTAATCACACACTTTCATTCATATGCATAGTTGGATATGCATCATCTTATTCCAAAGGAAATATTCTTAATTAAAGCTCAGCTAATTTTAAAACAAGTTTAGTAGCAATACAATAATATTAAGAAAACAATCCTAATGAAGCCAATTTTACTATCTCTTTTTACAGGAATTTTTTCTGTAGACACCGACAAAACAAAATCAAAAAATACTACCGACAAAATTTTCATTACTTCTACAGACAAACCTTCAGGTAGAACTATTATGATAGAAGAAGATGATTACTCTGTATGGGTATATGTATTAAAACCAGATTTTCAAGGTATTGATTTTGATGGTTACTTATGCTCAATAGTAGATCCAAGTACTTTAGACATTGGTCCTAAAGAAGCTACAATTAACGGAAATGCTACTCCATTAACGGCAGAGTATGCTAATGAATACAGTTACATTAATGATTTATCATCTAAAGACATTAAAATAAACTGGAAACAAGATGTTCTAGAAATATCGATAAAGAAAAAAAACTATTTGGTAATGGATTTAAAAACCAAGACTAGCTATTCTAAAGCACTAGCTAAAGATGGTTATTACGGTAATTCTATGTGAAATTATGGATTTTATACTCAAGCCTATAATTTTGTTCAAACCTTTGAAGGAGAGGTGACGATTTTTACAGATTCTAAAAAAATAGATCAGTAATATCTAATTCATCTATAAAAACACTATCCAAAGATGGTCATATCTTATTCTTCAGTGCTAGAAGAATCATTTTTTTTAGTTTTAGTTTTAGTTTTTAATCTTTTTGCATCTTTAAGACAGCTATGAATCATCCATTCTAATTGACCATTTACACTACGAAACTCATCCTCTGCCCATTTCTCAATGAGTCCAAAAGTTTCTGGGGATATTCTAAGAACAAATGATTTTTTCTTACTCATAAATTATGAATGTAATGTCCCGGCATTAATTACAGGAGTTGCTTCTTTATCACCGCACAAAACTACCATTAAATTACTTACCATTGATGCTTTTTTATCTTCATCAAAATCTATTATTTTATCTTCGGATAACTGCGTTAATGCATCTTCAACCATACTAACAGCCCCTTCTACTATCTTTTTTCGTGCAGCTACAATAGCTACCGCTTGTTGCCTTTTTAGCATAGCGTTTGCTATTTCTGGAGCATACGCCAAATACCCTATTCTTGCCTCTGTAACTTCTATACCTGCGATTGTTAATCGCTCTGTAATTTCATTTTCTAATGCCTCATTGACTTCATCCATACCAGAAAGCAATGTTACTTCTGATTTTCCATCAGCAAAATTATCATAAGGATATGAGCCCGCAAGTTTTCTAACTGCAGCGTCAGTCTGAATCCTAACAAAATCTTCATACTGATCTACATCAAATGCTGCTTTGTATGTGTCGTGTACTTTCCATACTAAAATTACATTAATCAAAATCGGATTGCCTATTTTGTCATTTACTTTTACTTTTTCGCTATAAAAATTTCTAGCTCTTAAAGAAATTCTCTGTTTCTTATAAAAAGGGTTTGCCCATAAAAATCCATTTTTTTTAACTGTCCCTTTATATTCACCAAACAAAACCAATACTTTAGAACTATTTGGATTCACGATAAAGAAACCTTTTATGAGAAGAATTACTGGAATTAGTAACACTAATAGCTTAGGATCTCTAGTACTAACCAATCCCCAAGCTAATCCAACTATTGTTAATAGCAACACAAATAACATCAAGTAACCACTTCTAGCTCTTATATTTTTTTCTTTTTTCATAATAATATCATTTTGATATCACAATGATACAAAAAATAAATCAAATTTTTAAAAAATCATGAAAAAAACGTCTTTCATTTCTGAAAGACGTTTTTCTTTACATCAATAAACTAAGGATCAATTACGAAATAGTTATTGATCTTTTAGGCTGTACTTTAGCCTCTTCTCTTTTAGGTAATTTTACTGATAAAACTCCACTTTCATAAGAAGCTAATATCTCTGTGTTATCTACAGTATCAGGTAAGTTAAATGACCGTTTAAATGCGCTATAGCTAAATTCTTTTCTTGTATAATTTTCTTTTTCTTCTTTTACCTCTTTCTTTATTTCTGATGAAATTGTTAATACATCATTATTTAATTCGATATTAAAATCTTCTTTAGACAATCCAGGAGCAGCTAATCGCAATGTAAAATCATTAGCTGACTCTACAATATTTACTGCTGGTGTATTAAATCCTATTTTACTAACCGAATTGGTTATACCTCCAAACCAATCTGTATTAAAAATATCTTCTAAGATTAAAGGCAATCTATCTGTTCTTTTTATTTTACTCATCATATTGTTTTTTAAGTTATTTAAAATTCTAATTTGATAAGTCTATAACAATTTAAGTTCCATTGATAAAAATATGTCATTTTGACATTAAAATACTTAAAACAAAAGACAAAATGGCATATTTTGATTTTATTACGCCAAAATGGGCATGATTTCATATCCCTAATTATAGAAAGTAGTAAAGATTTTTATCAATTCTTGAGAAGGAATAACCTTATTTGGATAGTTGTGCATTTCTTTAAGTACTGTATCTATAGCCTCTGGTCGTAGTCCCATTTGCAATCCCATCTCTTTAATCTTATGAAGCTCAGGTGGAGATGCCTCTTGATCCACGTTCATCAACAACACCAATCGATGGAACTGTAATATACGTTGTGACTCAGGAATTAGAGTTTTCTTTTCTGGTTGATCCCTTACAAGATGTCCAATTTCTTCTTCAGTGATCTCTAATTGTGAAGCTACCGCAAGAATAAAATTATATTCTTCATCCTTTATTTTATTATCGCTTTTTGCAAATTCTATCATTTCAGAAAGTAAACTAAGCTTTTCTGGTTTACTATACATATGTAATTACTTTTAATTTTTTATAGTTTAACGACCTCAAATCTACGAATATCATGTAAACTGTTGATCAAAAAAAATAAGGAAGCTATTTTCTCTGCTTATCAAATTAATTATAAAATTGATATCTATATGTTTTAAAAAAGTACATTTGTCAAATGGGTCTAACAAACAATGACATTTTTAAAAAACTAAGAGTTGCACATAAATTGCGAGATGATGATATCGTAAAAATATGTGCTTTAGTTGATTTTAAAGTTTCTAAAAGTGAGCTTGGAGCTTTTTTTAGAAATGAAAACCATCCAAAATATATGGAGTGTGGCGATCAAATACTACGTAATTTCCTCAATGGATTGATCATTCACCTCAGAGGGCCTATGCCTACAAAAGACAACACAAAACAAAAATGAATCGCATAATTTATAAATATTAGTTCCTAAAAAAACAAAACATATGAAATATAGGACACTTGGAAAAACGGGATATTCTATTTCTGAAATTAGTTTAGGCACCTGGCAAGTTGGAGGCAAATGGGGATCTCCTTTTGATCCAAATAATGCGGAACGTATTTTAAATACTGCTATCGACAACGGAATAAATTTTATAGACACCGCAGATGTATATAGTGATCGAGAGAGCGAAAAAGCAGTAGGAAAACTGATAAAATCAAGATCCGAAAAAATTTATGTCGCCACTAAATGCGGTCGTTTTATCAATCCTCATACAAATGAGAACTATACGCCACAAGCGTTAAGAGGATATGTAGAAAAAAGTCTTAGCAATCTAGGAGTAGAAAAATTAGATTTGATTCAGCTTCATTGCCCTCCACCAGAAGTATACTATCGACCAGAGATATTCGAAGAGTTCGACAAACTTATAGACGAAGGAAAAATAGGAGCTCTCGGCGTTAGCGTAGAAAAAATTGAAGAAGGCTTAAAAGCTATAGAATATCCTAATGTTAGTACTGTACAGATTATTTTTAATATGTTCAGGCAGCGTCCTAATGAATTATTTTTTGAACAAGCACAGAAAAAAAATATTGGAATTATTGTGAGAGTACCGCTAGCTAGTGGATTACTTACTGGTACATATTCCAAAAAAACATTGTTCGGAAAAGAAGATCATCGGTCGTTTAACAGAAATGGAGAGGCTTTTGATAAAGGAGAAACATTCTCTGGTGTAAACTATAATTTAGGATTACAAGCCGTGGAATTGTTAAAGCAAAAATTTCCAGATATGGCATTATCTCAATTGGCCTTGAAATGGATCTTACAACATCCAGAAGTAAGCTGTATTATTCCAGGAGCATCTAATACTGAACAATTAACTGCTAATATCTCTGCGAGTACTATAGAAAATATCTCTAAAGAAGAAATGAAAAGCATACGAGATATCTATGATTCTCATATTAGAAAACAAGTACATCACTATTGGTAATACAAAAATCTCGGATGATGAGTCCGGGATTCTTTACTATCATATACAATCACTAAGCTTACTCTGTTTTCACTAAGCAAACAGTCACATTATACTACTTAATATTTGGCGAAAGTTTAGTTTTTACTTTCTTGTAATTCAATCGAGACTTCACAAAATTATCTACTACAAGACTCTCAGAATCTACAGAAAATACTACAATCTCATCGTTATTATTAAGCGTAAAGGACACATATGTTTTATATCTTCTTTGACATCAAAAGTAGGTTTTTGCAGCAATAATTCCATCTCTTTTGCAAGATTAGTTTCGGGTTTTGTAGGCTCAGTAATTTCGTGTGCGCTTGCAACGCTACAGATTGCAATTGCTACAGCTACTAGCATAAAATTTAATTTTTCATTTTATTGATTTGTTAATTTATTGATTCATGCTTATAAACTTCTTAGAGTTCATTTTGTTACATTTTAAAACTGTTTTAATAAATATTAAAAATCTAAAAATCAATAGTTTAAGGTTTTAAATTCATTTTATAACATCCTGTAAATGAATTAAAAAACTGAAAAAAAAGACATCAAATAAGTTACTTTTTTTAGAATATGATTAACAAAAACTGAATCCTAAAAATGTATTTTCACAGATATTTAAAATTCAATTCAAGAAAATAATTATCAATCACTCAAATTATGAAATCATTATATGCTAGATTCTATAAGATATACATGATCCTATTCTTATTGACCATAAAATCGTATGCCACAGATCCTACAGATACCAAAATGTTACATCAACCAGCAATCAGCGACTCTAATATTGCTTTTATATATGCAGATGATCTTTGGGTTGCCGATAGAGATGGCAAACATCCCAGAAGGCTTACTGTAGATAATGGTATTGAATCGCGTCCTGCTTTTTCTCCTGATGGATCGCTGATTACATTTACCGCAGAATACGATGGTAATATCGATGTATTTACAATTCCGGTTCAGGGAGGTATCCCAAAACGCTTAACGTATCATCCTATTGCAGATAGATCATTAGGCTTCTCTAAAGATGGTAAAAGAGTATTATTTCTTTCACAGAGAGCTACACATACTAATAGATATGCTAAATTATATGAAGTATCTATTGATGGTGGTTTCCCTAAAACGTTAGAAATCCCCAATGCCTGGCACGCTACTTATAGTCCTGACAGTAAGTATATGGCATATACACCCATAGCAGATAGGTTTCATCAATGGAAAAATTATAGAGGGGGAACCACTGCTAATATCTGGATATTTTCTTTTGAGGACAAATCAATTGTAAAAATACCGCAACCAAAAGGAGGGAGTAATGATGTTCAACCCATGTGGATTGATGCTACAATTTTTTTTCTTAGTGATAGAAATGGAGAGTTTAACTTATTTTCTTACAATGTAACTTCTAAAGAGATCAATCAACTTACTCAATTTAAAGATTTTCCGATTACAAATGCCTCTATCGGAAAAAACACTATCATTTTCGAACAAAAAGGGCATTTACATACCTATGACATCACACAAAACACACATAAAAAACTCTCAGTAGGAATTACTACAGATCTTTTGGAACTAAGAGAACGTTATGTAAAAGGCAGTAATCATATTCGTTCAATGGCTATATCACCTAGTGGAAAAAGAGTGGTTTTTGATTATAGAGGAGAAATCATAACGGTCCCAGAAGACAAAGGTGACCCTAGAAATATCACTAACAGTAGTGGAGTACACGAAAAATATCCTGCTTGGTCTCCAGACGGCAAGCGCATAGCCTTTTTCTCTGATGCTTCAGGAGAGTATCAATTGCATATCAAGTCGCAGGATGGAAAAGGAACTACCAAAAAAATAAAATTATCTGGTACTGGATTTTATGCACATACTACTTGGTCACCAGATAGTAAGAAAATAAGCTTTGTAGACAATGGACGTAATTTATATATTCTCGATGTTGCTTCTACAACAATAACAAAAATTGCTAATGATGAGTATTATTTCCCTGGAGCTTTTAGAGGTTTGTTCGGAGACTGGTCTTCGGATTCTAATTGGATGGTATACTCTAAAATTATAGATTCTAATTTCGAACAAATATTTTTATATTCTGTAAAAAATAATATTTCATATCCTATAAGCGATGGACTGAGCAATGCCACAAGTCCTGTTTTTGATCCAGAAGGAAAGTACATCTACTTCTTTGCATCGACAGATGCAGGACCTGTAGTAAATTGGTTTGACCAATCCAATCAGGATATGATCGCTACCAATTCAATATACCTTACTACTTTACAAAAAGATATTATTTCCCCTTTTTTTAAAGAAAGTGACGAAGAAGAACCAAAAAAAGAAAAGACCGAAGACACTTCTGAAAGTAAAGACAACACTACAAAAAAAGAAAAAAAATTAAAAATAGATCTAGATGGAATCCAAGGTAGAATTATAGATCTCCCCATAGCACCTGGAAGCTATTACAAACTAGATGCTGTACCCTCTGACAAGATTTTCTACATTTCTTTTGATCCAACTAAACCAGATACAGATGCAATGCTCCATCAGTACGACATCAAGGAGCGTAAAGATACCGAAGTAATGGCATTAGATGATTATGTTATATCATCAGATGGTAAAAAAACAGCTTATCAAAAGGATAATACATATGGTATTACCGAAACAGGAAAAAAACCAACAGCTGGAAAAGGAGTTTTAAAAACTAATGCCATTCAGGTAAAAATAAATCCAATAGAAGAATGGAGAAATATTTTTAATGAGGCTTGGAGAGTCAACAGGGATTATTTTTATGATCCAGGTATGCACGGATCAGACTGGAAAGCAATGAAAAAAAAGTATGAAGTATTTTTACCTCATCTTTCTTCTAGAAATGATCTAAACAGAGTAATACAATGGATGTGTAGTGAATTAGGTGTAGGACATCATAGACTACAAGGAAGAGGAGAACGATTACATATCCCTAAAAGAATTCCTGGTGGTCTTCTTGGAGCAGATTTTGAGATAACTAATGGAAAATATCAGTTTAAAAAAATATATGGGGGCCTAAATTGGAATCCCAACTTACGATCTCCTCTTACCGAACCTGGTATTAATATAGCTGAGGGTGATTATCTTATAGCTGTTAATGGAAAAACTATCAAAGAAAATGATAACCTCTTTAGTTTTTTCGAAAATACTGCGAATAAAATTGTCGAATTAACAGTAAGTGCCACTCCATCGAATAACGACTCTAGAATAGTACAAGTTACCCCAATCACTAGCGAATCTACTTTGCGTAATAGAGATTGGGTAGAAGGCAACCTAAAAAAGGTGCACAAAGCTACCAATGGACAGGTAGCTTATGTATATGTCCCCAATACTGCTGGAGCTGGACATGAATATTTTAAAAGATATTTTTTTCCGCAAGCAAATAAAAAAGCAATTATTATTGATGAGCGCTTTAATGGAGGAGGACAGATTGCTGATTATTATATAAACCTATTACTTAATCCGTATCAATCCCATTGGAATTTTAGGTATGGAAAGGATCTAAAAACTCCTAGTGCTTCTATACAAGGACCTAAAGTTATGCTTATCGATGAGACTGCTGGATCTGGTGGAGATATGCTTCCTTGGATGTTTCGGAAATTTAAAGTTGGAACGCTCGTAGGTAAAAGAACCTGGGGTGGTCTTGTGGGCGTATTAGGGTTTCCAGAGTTTATTGATGGAGCTAGCGTCACTGCTCCTAATGTGGCTATATGGACAGAAGATGGGTTTATTGTAGAAAATGTCGGAGTAGCTCCTGATGTAGAAATTGAACAACTGCCATCAGAAGTAATCAAAGGAAACGACCCTCAGTTAGAAAAAGCGATAGAAATTGCTTTAAAAGAATTACAAAAAAACCCTCCTAAGGAATACAAAAGACCTCCGTATCCTAAGAGAGCAATGCATTAATGATTTAAGCCTATATTCATTATTCATAATAGCTATAAAACAAAAAAGCGATTTGTATAAAATTACAAATCGCTTTTCTACGTTTACGAATTGGTTTATGCCAATACAGCTTGTACTTTATCCGCTGCTTCTTGAAACTCTACTGCACTCTGTACATCAAGTCCACTAGAATCTATTAATTCTTTTGCAATATCTGCATTTGTTCCTTGTAAGCGAACAATAATAGGCACCTTAATCGCATCACCCATATTTTTATAGGCATCTACTACTCCCTGAGCTACTCGATCACAACGAACGATCCCTCCAAAGATATTGATCAATATTGCTTTTACATTATCGTCTTTTAGAATAATCCTGAATGCTTCTTCTACTCTCTTCGCATCTGCTGTACCTCCTACATCTAAGAAATTTGCTGGTTCTCCTCCTGCTTGCTTAATTAGATCCATTGTAGCCATTGCTAGACCCGCTCCATTAACCATACACCCTACGTTTCCGTCAAGATCTACATAATTAAGTCCTACTTCATTCGCTTCTACCTCGATAGGGTTTTCTTCGCGTATGTCACGCATATCAACATAATTTTTATGGCGATACAATGCATTATCATCTATAGTCACTTTGGCATCTACTGCCATAATCTTATCATCACTAGTTTTTAATACTGGATTAATTTCGAATAACGAAGAATCTGATTTTACATAAGCCGTATATAGTGCCATTACAAATTTGGTCATTTCTTTAAAAGCGCCACCGCTTAATCCCAAATTAAAAGCTATTCTTCTCGCCTGAAAAGGTAATAATCCAACAGAAGGATCTATCTCTTCTGTAAAAATTAAATGCGGTGTTTCTTCTGCTACTGCTTCTATATCCATACCACCTTCTGTAGAATACATAATCATATTACGACCACTAGTACGATTTAATAAAACAGACATATAGTACTCATCTGGTTCATTATCTCCAGGATAATATACATCTTCTGCTATCAGCACTTGATGCACTTTTTTACCTTCTGCAGAAGTTTGGGGAGTAATTAGATTCATTCCTATAATCTGACCTGCAAGCTCCTCTACTTCCTGAAGGTTTTTGGCTAGCTTTACGCCTCCACCTTTTCCACGCCCTCCTGCATGTACCTGTGCTTTTATCACATGCCACCCAGTACCTGTTTCTGCGGTTAATTGTTTTGCAGCAGCTACTGCTTCTTTAGCATTTTGTGCTACAATACCTCTTTGGATACGTACGCCAAAACTGTTTAATATCTCTTTACCCTGATATTCGTGTAAATTCATAGTATTTTTTTTTGCCTTTAAAATAGGAATTCCAAAAATAACAAAAGTGTATATACTGTGCCAATCTTTTACAGTAAAAAACTTACTCAAAAATCAATAGCGCAAAATCAGCTTAAAAGTTGAGTAAATCCCATCCATCATAGCTCAAAATCTTCAAAATCTAATGGGTCAAAGTTCTTAAAATGACCATTCATTTTAATGACTTCTTTCGTTCTATTCATCTCTCTTACTACTGGAATTGTTATTTTTAGATGTCCTATAAGATAATTAAGACGCTCTAACTCACTTCTTAGTGTAAGCAAATGATATTCTTGGTGCAATGCCAAACCTACTTTATGGGCAACCTGATAACTTATAAAAGGAATATCAAATATAGGTGGTCTATCTATAGTAAGTTCTAGGTATAGAATTGCAATATTTCTTAATAACTCTTCTTGGAGTTCTGTTGCAGTTCTATCATTATCTTCTAAATAGATTACTTCTCCTCCTGCATATAATTTATTTGGTAATTTTGGATAAAAATTCGTGATCCTAAATACTCGCTTTCCAATACATATAATATCACTCTCTCCATCAGGGTATTTTTTTTCTATTTTGCGTAAAGTTACCTCAGTTCCATACTCTAATTTTTTATCAATATACGTAGGAACACCAAATGAAACTCCATCGTTCTCGCAATCTTTTATCAATTGCTGATATCTCTTTTCAAAAATATGTAATGAGAGTGTCTCCCCTGGATACACTACTAATTCTAATGGAAATAATGGGAGCATTTTTGTTTTAAAAGTACTAATAAACCTATCGGGTAGCTATTAAACACAAGTTAAAAAAATAAAATCTATTATTGTAGTAGATTTTCTTATAAGAAAGGCTTCTATCTATAATTTTATTAATAATTTCGTAGCCTTAAATTAAAAACATCATGGAAAACTCGAATTTATTAGCCATCGCAGCTCAGTTTGGGAGTCCAGTTTACGTCTATGACTCCGCCAAAATTGTTTCACAATACAAACGATTAACTGATGCTTTTAAGAATGTAAAACAGGTGAAGATAAATTATGCTGTCAAAGCACTATCTAATCTTGCGATACTTAAGCTAATGAATTCTCTAGGAGCAGGATTAGATACTGTGTCCATACAAGAAGTCCAACTAGGTATTCTTGCCGGTGTAGATCCCAAAAATATTATATACACCCCCAATGGAGTATCGCTAGCAGAAATTGAAGAAGTTTCTAAAATGGGAGTGCAAATAAATATTGATAATCTTTCTATTCTAGAACAGTTTGGTACTAAACATCCTAAAGTTCCTGTATGTATTAGAGTGAATCCTCATGTTATGGCAGGAGGTAATAGTAAAATATCAGTAGGTCATATTGATAGTAAATTTGGTATTTCTATTCATCAAATTCCACACATTATAAGAATTGTCGAAAATACGGGGATGAATATCAACGGTATACATATGCATACAGGCAGTGACATATTAGATATTGATGTATTTTTATATGCCAGTGAAATCTTATTTGAAACTGCCAAAAATTTCAAGAATCTTGATTTCATAGATTTTGGTAGTGGATTTAAAGTACCTTATAAAGAAGGTGATATCGAAACTAATATTGAAGAATTTGGAGAGAAACTAACCAAACGATTCAATACCTTTTGTAAAAACTATGGTAAGGAATTAATACTTGGTTTTGAACCTGGAAAATTTTTGGTAAGTGAAGCAGGATATTTCTTAGCGAAAGTGAATGTGGTAAAACAAACAACATCGACCGTTTTTGCAGGAATTGATAGTGGACTTAATCATTTGATCAGACCTATGTTTTATAATTCATACCATGATATTATAAATGTTTCTAATCCTACTGGCAGAGAACGTTTTTACTCGGTAGTTGGGTATATCTGTGAAACAGATACTTTTGCAACAAATAGAAGAATCAATGAAATCAATGAAGATGATATCTTAGCCTTTAAAAATGCTGGAGCATATTGTTTTTCTATGGCTAGTAATTACAATTCTAGATATCGCCCTGCAGAAGTACTCTGGCATGCTAATGAAGCGCATCTTATCCGGAAGGCTGAAACTCTTGAGGATATTACAAAAAATCAAATAGACGTTGGTATTTTTTCTAAGAAAACAATACTCACCTGAACCCCTATGTCTTAGAAAAATCTCTTTCTAACGAACTTAGCAGATATTTTTTACACACTAAAGTCACTACAAAGGCTAATGGTGTCACTACTTTTTATTCTTTAACCAAAATAAATTATAAGAAAAAAAGAGTCTACTTTGAACCCGGTTTATGCGTTAGGACTTCGTCAAGATGCTTTCAAGTGCAATAAACACTGATGTTTTCTTCATTTCAGCGTAGCATCGCTACGGTTACATTAAAAAACATAGTGAAACGGTAGTGTTTGCAGCAGTTGAAAGATGGAATAGATTTCCTAATGAATAAAACGGGTTGAAACACCTCCCTTAATAACTTAAGGTAGGTGTTAACATCAATTCTACAGAAAAGAAGTGGAAATAATAGCCTTGTATATCTATAAATAACCTCTTTATCAATTCTTTTTCATTTCTTTTGCCCATAGGTTATTCTTATATTCTTCTAATGCAGTTACGAATAACTCTTCAGATTTTTTAGCATCGCCTAAACCTTTATAGCCTAAAGCAACTAAATAATGTGCTTTAGATTGTACGATATTTTTTCCTACTGCACCATCTTCTACAGCTATGCCAGAGTTTTCTATTCCTTTGCGTATTTGCCGATTTCCTTTTTCGATAAGTTCTTTAAATAGTTTTTTTGCTTCTTCCTTATTGCCTAATTCTTCCATAGATTTTCCTTTAAAATATAACATATCTGCCATATTTCTTGCGTCTACAGAAGCTTTACTTTTCTTAAAATATGCAATAGCTTCTTCTTTTTCAGACAGATTCTTAGCTATCAAACCCATATGATAATAAATTAATGCATTTTTTCCATCATCAGCACCTTTACCTACCTCAAGGTTTTTAGGAAATTTTAATGCATTTTCTAGCACTTGTTTAGCTTTATCAAACTCTTTTTGTTTCATTAATTTCTTAGCTTGTAATACGTGGACATCTACATAATTCCAGTACACATCTCTTTTTCCTTCCCATGTCCTAAAATGATGATTCTCTAACAATTTTATAGCCTTATCATAATCTCCATTTAATGTATACATCTTAACGAGTGCTCTAGGCGCATCCAACCCTTTTTTTACAATAGGTAGGTACTCTTGAAAAAAACCTATACACTCTTTGATATCCCTACTAGACAGATCATAATATTTTGCTAATTCTGTATACCATAAAGGAATATCTCTCTTCTTATCCATTGCTTTTATCATATAGGCTACTGCTGCATCTGCATCTGATTGATGATAAAAAGCTCCGAATGCTAGATTTCTCCATATCATAGGAATATCATGCGCTAATACACTTGCCTGTTTCCAAGCAGCTATAGCTTCTTCAGGACGTGTATCATATAATAAATTTCCGAGAAGATAATATGCCACCGCATCAGAATTATCTATTTCTATGGCTTTTCTAAGAACAATTTCTGTTTCCTCTCTATACGGAAAACAATACACTATTGATTTATTTCTAGCACGTTTCAAAAATTTTGTGGTTAACAGTTGATCTCCTTTTTTCTCATAAAACCAAGCTAAATAATAGTCTATCAATGGATTGGTGGGGTTTTCTATTGAAGATAATAAATCAATCCCGTCTTTTATAAATCCGGCATTCATGTATTGTGTAGTAATTTCTAAATAATTATGCGTGATGTCCTGCATATTCTGATGCCACTTTTTTAGTGAAGGAGAACCCGCTAATTGATTTTTTTCATAATAGGCTGCAAAATTTAGTGGGTCATACGCTAATAGTCCGTCCAACAATTCATTTGCTTTTTTATATTTTTTTAATTTTCTTAATAATGCACTGTATAACCAAACAATCCTACCATCTTTTGTGTTAGTACTATATGCATTTTGTATGTACTCTAATGCTTTGGTATAATTACCAAAATTACTTTCTAATAAAGCTAATTCATAATATCCCGAAGAATGCCATGCATAATACCAGGTTGCTTGAGAAAAATTTTTATATGCTGCTTCTAATTTCCCTAATTTTTTCTGAGCAAGAGCCATATAGTAATACAATTCTCCTTCTTTAGGTTGATAATACTCTATTTGTAATTTATCTGAAGCGTTCTTAAAATATTGTAAAGCTTGTTCATACTTATATTGATGGAGGCGTCTTATCCCTAATGCAATGAGCACTCTAGAGTCATTTGGGGATTTCTGTAATGCTGCCAAATAGTAATCATCTGGATCATACCAAGGCTTAAAAGACTGTTCCACAAACCTACCAGTTAGATATAAGTCTTCTACTGAGTCTATTTCTGTATGCTTCTTAGGTCTTTGCTGTCGTTGCGGCAAGGTGATTTTTTCTGTAGGGATATAAGGAGTGTAGGCTATAATGCTATTCCCATTAGTATCCTTTATTGCTACACTTAATTCAGATTCTTCTATATCTTTCTTGCTTTTATAGTAGGATGAAAAAGGAGTAGCAGGGCCAATATCTATAACCTTAGAGCTTAATACCTTTTCTTTATATGTTAATTCTACTGTAGCGTTCTTAAAAACTTTGGTAGTGTTAAAACCATAAAAAACAGTTTTTTTATCTTTCAATTGCAGTGTTACAGATGCATCTACATTTGCATTCTTTACAACTTCGATATCTCGCAAGGGATACCAATAATTTTTTGCATCTTTTACTGAGTGTGGAGCGATCCAGCTATAGTCTGGTTGATTATTAGAAAAGGTCCCTGTCATTAACTCTACATATGCCTTATTATCATCAGTCAATTTACGTCTTGCATTTTGTCCTGCTAACCCAGGTCCGAATTGCCATAATTTAGAAGTCTTATTTTCGTAAATATCACCTACGTGAACAGTGCCCGCTTTCTTACCATAATCATACCCTCCAATAAAACCTTCTTTAGCTTTCCAAAAAAAGAATGATACTGGATTAGGATGATTTTTCCACCAAGTAAGATCAACTCCATCTGTATAATCCGTCCTCCAATACTTTTGATTAGAAATAGGCCATTCTGTATATGCAGCATTATTATGTCCTACCCCAATCTCTTGACTAGGAGGCCAAAATGTTCTAAAATTCTTATCGGCAGTTATAGCAACATTTGCCCAAAAAAGAAATGTTTTGGTAAGTGTATTCGTATTATTAATACGATAATCAGTTTCTATATAAGAAGATTCAGGTCGTAATGTAATACCTACCACTCCTCTAAGTCGCATTGTCTTCTCGGTTTCTCCAATCCATACGGTTGCACTGCCATCTTCATTCGTGATCATTATATAATCACTAGCTGTCATTGTAGTCGTTCTATGATGATGCGGAAAACACCATTCAATACCGCCAGAAACCCAAGCTCCCAGAGTACCTATTAGATCTGGTTTTATAGTACTATTTGTATGAAATAATTCATGCCCGTTTGTTTTATCTATTGCAGAAAATAATCTACCCCCAAAAGCAGGTAAAATGCTAACCTTTACATACTCATTCTCTAAATATACCATATCATAAGTAACATCTACCAGAGAATCGCTTAAATTAGTTTGCGCTGCATATGGATATACTCTTCCTTCTGCTCCTTGCACACCTTTTCCTGTATAAAAAATAGGACTTACCTCATTTTCTCCTAGAGCATATGTTGGTATTACCTCTTTACCCTGATACACCTTTACCTGAGAAAATAATACAATAGTGGGTACGAGCAACAGAATAATTAGTTGGCATTTCTTCATTATTTTGATAGAGAATTATTTTTAGTATACTATTCATTTGTATTCCAGAATACAATCAATTAGGTGTTAAATTAAAATGATACCCAAACAAATAAAAAACTAATTAGGAAAAAATTAACCTAAAAGATTGAAGTAGCATCAACTAAAACGGCATTTTATTTATATGTTTTCAAAATTAAAATTATATAAATAAAAAATTAATTACCTTCGTAATCAGTATTTTAAAAGTTATTTTACATGAAAAAACAACCATTTTTATTGTAAAATATAACACAAACACTTAATAAATTATTTTAACCAATTAAATTACTCCATTATGAAAACTAAAGTCTTTAACTACCTTTTGTATTCATTATTGATTCTTTTTTCAATAGCAAATACTACATCAGCTCAAGAATTAACTATTCCGCAAAATAAAGAGCAGTCAAAAACACATCAAATTGCCATCAAAACACTTCCTGATGATGTGCCTAATAAAATGATTGTACCTATTAATTATGCTGGGGAAACCTTATCTATGGTTTTAGAAAAAACAAGTGTTTTTGGCAAAAACACCCGATGCTTAATTGATGATGGTACTGGAAAATTGATAGAAGTTCCTATGAATGTAGAACGTAACTACATAGGAACCATTGCCGAAAACAAAGAATATTCTGTGAACGCAGTACTAACAGATAGAGGTATTATTGCTAACATCTATAGACCTAATCAATCCTCCATTGAAATAACTCCATCTCAAGCTAATAATAAAATGCATCAGATTAGAGAGGTTGTAGAGACATATGATTGTACTGCACCTAAAGAGGATACCCATGAATCATCAAAAGGTTCTAGTACACATTCCCAAAGCTCTTCTGATATGCAACCGCAACCATCAATTGCTCCTGTTTTTTCTAGTACTTATACTCCAGAAGAGATTGCAACTCCATACTTTGCTGCTACACTAAGACCTACAACAGTCATGGAAGTGCGTGAATTTGAAATTGGTGTAGAAATAGGATCCAGATCATTTTTTTCTACTACGGCTTATAACGGAAACTTATCCACTGCACAGGCTTCTGCGCAATCTATTGTAGGAAATTTAAATTCTAGATTCTTAAGTGCTGCTGGAGTACGTTTTAGGTTAGGAACTGTTATTATACGTACTAATGCTAGTACAGATCCTTTAAGAAACCTTGTAACAGCTACAGGAGGCGCTACAAATGGAACTAGCAGCTTACGTGCTTTTGGAGATTATTGGAATAACAACCCTAACGAAGTAGGAAATACTCATGATATTGCTGTATACCATGTGGCAGCACGCCCTTCAGGACTTGCATGGCTCAATGGCGTAACAAATACCAGAAATAGATATGCCACTATGGGTGGAAATGGTGCTACTAGCTGGGCTAATGGTACAGCAGCTCACGAAGTAGGACATTCATTTGGTTTACGACATGTAAATGATTCTGGTTTCTTTTATGAAGCAAAGCCACGCAATAACTCAGGCTCTAATAGTACAGGAGGTGATGAGTTTTTTGTAAGTATTATGGATGGAAGAGGAAGACATAATATAGGAAGAATGGCTTTTCAAGAAGCTAGAACTGTAACCAATACAAAAAATTCTAAAAGAAGTTTTGCAGAAAGAATCGCAAATCCGCAAAGTACAAATCCCTTTGGTGTTTATGACGAAGTTGAAATTAATCCATCACAATCTTCAATTCTTATTGATGTTATTGCAAACGATTATGATATTAATAATGATGTACTGGATGTAAGACTCCTTGATAGAACTAGCTTTTTAGGAGGTAGAATAAGTCTCTCGCAAGGCACAGGCCCTGGAGGTAGAAATCAATTACAATACACTCCACCCTCTTCAGGGATATCTAATCGTGATTTCTTTCATTATACTGTATTTGATACAAGTGGAAAAACCGATTTCGGTGCAGTATATGTATCACAAGGTGTAGGATATGATCGTAATTCAAATGAAGCAACATTTGATTTTGGAACTTCAACTTCACCTGTATTTAATGATGCAATAAGAGTGACTAACACAACAAATAATAATGATTATAGATGGACTAATACTTCACAATTACGTTCAGCAGATAGAGGAGGAGCATCTGGAGATAATGCTTTAAATAGAGATTTTATTTTTTCATCTCAGCCAAGAACTTTTGAGGTTAACCTTAGAAACGGAGTGTGGCAAGCACTTATCACCTTTGGAGATAGAAATTTTGCTCATGATAGAATGGTTGTAAAAGCACAAGGTGATCCAAGAGCAAGAGTAAACAATTTAAATACAAATGCAGGTCAGTTTTTAAATAGAAGATTTGACGTTGAAGTTAGGAATGGAAAATTAGCAATAGAATTTTCGGACAATGGTGGTTCAGATATCAACTGGACGGTTAATAGGTTGAAAATAACAAGGCTTCGTAATTTGCCTAGTACTCCCAATACAAATACAGCACCTATTGGCTCAGTGATTAGTTTAAGAGGCAATAATGGTAAATATGTAAGTAGTGAAAATGGTAATGCACCTATGAATTGCAATAGAGATCAAGTATTTGCCTGGGAACGATTCACCGTAGTAGATGCTGGAGAAGGAAAAATTGCCCTAAAAGGTAATAATGGTAGATATGTAAGTAGTGAAAATGGAACAAAACCAATAAATTGTAACCGGAATCGTATTGGTATGTGGGAAAAATTTACTTGGGGAATCAACAATGGAAAAGTGACTTTAAGAGGCAATAACAATCAATATATAAGTAGTGAAGATGGTAGAGAACCTATGAATTGTAATAGACCTAACATTGGAAGGTTTGAGCGTTTTGATGTAAATATCATTAGCACACGATCTTTTGATGATGTTATTAAAAATACTGAAACTAGTATCTATCCGAACCCGGCAACAAGTATAATCACTGTTGATAATATTAGTGAAGGCAGTATAATTACACTTGTAGATAGCCTAGGAAGAACTATAACTACAACTGTAGCCCAATCTACAACTCAAGAAATTGATTTAGCAGGGCTTACTACTGGGATATATTTTATTAAAGTAAATAATCAAAAGGCTCTCCCGGTACTTAAACAATAGAAAAATGATAAGGTATTAGTATACCTACTACATTATAATGTGGAAGTATAGCTTTAAAAGGATATACTTCCACATTTATTTTATATTAAAATAAGAAACTTATCTATTTTATATCTCTCTATCTATATCAAAAGCTTCTAAGTAGTCTTTTACACGCTGTACAAATTGTCCTCCAAGCGCACCATTAACTACTCTATGATCGTAAGAATGTGATAAAAACATTTTATACCGGATACCTATAAAATCTCCATCTGGAGTTTCGATGACTGCAGGAACCTTGCGAATTGCTCCTAATGCCAGAATAGCCACTTGAGGTTGATTAATAATTGGAGTTCCCATAATACTACCAAAAGTACCTACATTGGTCACTGTATACGTTCCATCTTGTATATCATCCGGTTTTAAAGCATTATTTCTTGCACGACTTGCTAAATCATTTACAGCTTTGGTCATCCCTACCAAATTTAACTGATCTGCATTTTTTATCACAGGAACAATCAGATTACCATCAGCTAGTGCCGCTGCCATACCTAGATTGATATTTTTCTTTTTGATAATTGTATCTCCATCAATAGAGATATTGATCATCGGAAAATCTCTGATTGCTTTTGCAACTGCTTCCATGAAGATAGGCGTAAACGTAAGATTCTCCCCTTCTCTCTTCATAAATTCTCCTTTCACCTTTTTTCTCCAGTTCCACATATTGGTCACATCTGCTTCAATAAAAGATTGTACATGAGCTGATGTTTGTACAGATGCGACCATATGATGTGCTATTAGTTTGCCCATCCTGGTCATTTCTATAATTTCATCTTCTCCAGAAGCTACTGGAATCGTAGCTGATGTTTCGGTCTTTTTAGGTACAGGTGGTTCAATCTGATTTTCTACGTTACTTTTTGTAATAGGTTGAACAGTAGTCTTAGCAGATGTACGATTTTTTACATAGTGTAGTATGTCATTCTTAGTGATTCTATTATCTTTTCCTGTCCCAGGTATACTATCCAACTCTTGCAAAGAAATTCCTTCTGTAGCAGCAATATTTTTAACTAAAGGAGAATAAAATTTTGAACTTTCTGAAAAATCCCCTGAAATAGATATTGCTTCAGTAGTAGCAGCTACTTGCTCTTCGATGATTGCTACTGTCTCTGGTGCTTCTTCTGTTATTTCATTCTTCTCATCTGACACTACGGTCGAAGTATCTTCTCCTTCAGTTTCGATAATAGCAATAGTTTGACCAACTTTTACAACATCATCAATTCCAAAAAGTTTTTCAACTAGTACTCCTTCAACTTCGCTAGGCACTTCACTATCTACTTTATCTGTAGCAATCTCTAATACTGGATCATCCATCTCGATAGTATCTCCTACTTCTTTTAACCAAGTAGTTACTGTTGCTTCTGCAACACTCTCACCCATCTTTGGAAGTTTAAGTTCAAATTTTGCCATATTCCTAATTAAAAGTGTTTATTAGTTATATTTTTTGCGAAATTAATAAAAGTTAAATTCTTAAATTATATTTTTCACATTATTTTTTCAAAATAAAATTACCTCTCCTTTTCCATCTTTAAAATCACTACCTACAATATAATCACATTTAGGAGGCTTAATCTTATACGTATAATTTGATTTTTTTAGTCGTTGCATTATAGTAATTATTTCTTCAAAAGTAATACATGCAGTATCAAAAATAAGTTCAATATTGAGATCTCCAAAATTTTGTATCGATTCTAATGAAGTTATTTTCACCTCTTTTTTTAATATTACTGATAATTTATCTCTTAATTCTTCATCTTTAGAGACTAAATAATACTGATCTATATTCCTTATTTCTTTTTTATGTTTCTTTAGAGATTGCACAAAAGAGATGCTATAAATACCAATAGTGACTATCGTATCTAATATCCAATTACTTCTAAAATGTTTACTGTAGAATAAACGCATTGCACTATAAAACCTTTTGATATATACTGCATTGCGATCTGTGCTCTCTCCTTTATAATGGATCACAGGAAAACTGCCTAAATAATAATTCTGTAAGCCTTTCTTTTTTATTTTATACGATAAATCTACATCTTCTCCATACATAAAATAATCTTCATCAAATCCATGTACAGATAGATAATGTTCTTTCTTAACCCACATAAAAGCTCCTACCAATATATCAACTGCTCCTGTTTCTTCTATCGGGATATGATCGGCATAATAGTTTTTTACTTTTCCTAATCGTATTCTAAAAAGCCTCCCGAATGAGGTCAATGGAGATGGAATATTACGCTTACTCTCTGGATGATACCGTCCTGTACCACTTATCAACCTTGGCCCAGCTATTCCCAGATTAGGAAGCTCTTCTACAACTTTTAAGATCTCTACAAAAGTATTTTCTGCTACAACAGTATCTGGATTAAGAATACATAAATATTCTCCTTTCGCTAACTGAACACCTTGATTATTAGCTTTAGCAAAGCCGACATTTTTTTTATTTTCAATCAAGGATATAGTAGGAAAACGATCCTTTACCATCGCACAACTATCATCTGATGAATTATTGTCGATAACTATAATCTCAGCATCCAAAGGTTCTATCGCTTTTTGTACGCTAAGAATACATAGCTTTAAAAAGTAACGTACATTATAATTAAGGATGATAACAGATAATTTCAAAGGAAGTAGTGTAGTTATTGTTTAATTTTAAGAACTTTTTAAGGCGTGTACAAAAGGTATTCGATTAATAATACTTCTTCCAAGAGTTACCTCATCTGTATACTCTAACTCATCATTAACACCTATTCCTCTTGCTATTGTAGCAATTTTTATAGCTAATCCTTCCAATTGTTTATAAATGTAAAAATTAGTAGTATCTCCCTCCATGGTAGCACTTAAAGCAAAGATTAATTCTTTTATAGTTCCAGATTTTACTCTTTCTATTAATGTATTAATTTTAAGATCTTGAGGTCCAATTCCATCCATCGGACTTATTTTTCCACCCAAAACGTGATATAAACCCTTATATTGACCCGTACTTTCTATAGCCATAACATCTCTAATATCTTCTACAACACATATTGTATCCTGAGTCCTATTAACATTGCTACAGATATTACACATTTCTATATCACTGATGCCATGACATTTTTTGCAAAACTTAATATCTTCTCGTAATACCTGTAAAGCCTTTACTAGATGTTGTGTTTGTGTTTCTGGCTGTCTTAATAAATGTAATACCAATCGTAATGCTGTTCGTTTACCTATGCCTGGTAGTTGTGACATCTCATACACTGCATTTTCTAATAACTTCGAAGAAAATTCCATACATTACAAATGTAATAGTTTTTGAGTGGATTATTATGAGAGTATATTAGTTTTTAATAAGTTCTGCCATAAATATCTATATCCATTAGTTTATTTATAACTTGTTAATCATTACTTCTAATTTTTTATTATCAACGTGATCCAAACGTTTTTAGTTATGAAGTGATTTAGCTTTTATACAAAGAGATTTTTGAGTAATATAATAAACTACAGAAAAAGAAAAAATAGATTCAAAAAGTATATTTTTTTTTACGAAAAAATCCTATATTACTATATATAATTCTATGGACTTTGAGTCTATAGATTTTTTAAATTTGAGTATAGTCAGCTATGCAAATATCAGCTTTTAGTAATTATAAATGTTCAACAGTTTATAGTAACTAAAACGAAATACACTAAAGTACATAATTTTAATCTAATTTATACGTTCGGACTTCGTCAAGAGGCTTTTAAATCTAATATACACTGATGTTTTTTTTAATGTAGCGGTAGTGTTTTCAGTAGTTAAAAAGATAAAATATCTACCTAGCCTGTTAGACAAGGATTTCCTGATGAATAAAATGGGTTTAACTATTACTGAGGCCAATAAAAAACAATTATGAAGGAAATTAAATTAGTAATAACAGTAATTTTGCATACATTATTTTTAAGTTGTAGTGGCTCTGATTCTGAGGTAAATGTTGTGCATAATAACAACCAAGAAGAAGGCAATGATAGCGATTCTGCTGCTCAATTTGGCATAGGAGGAATTGTATCCAACTGCCCTCAAGGCGATAGCAATCTGTTTGACACTCCTGTTATTACCAATTTAGAAGCTGTGGACCGTTCTAAATTTGGTATGCGAACTTGGAAGCTTGTAGATGCGCTATCAGATGAATTTAATTATGATAATGGAGTCTCCTCAGAAGCATTTAGGAATAAATGGAAACTAGGATTTGTAAATAATTTTACAGGACCAATACCTACAATATGGACAGGAGAACAGGTCTCAATAGAAAATAACGGGATATTAGTGTTGGAAGCAAGAGAAACGGGGGTTGATGCAGATAGGAGACTACTCTGCGGTATGATCTCTACTTGGGCGAAAAGTAGTTATCCCTTGTTTCAAGAAGCTAAAGTAAAAATTAGTAATTCTCAATTGGCAAATGCAGTTTGGATGTTGAGTAGCGACCCTGGCACAACAGAAGAAATAGATAATGTCGAAGCTTATGGTCCTAGAATTCGAGCTGATGGAGAGCGTGCAGAACGAGAATATTTTACAAATCGTATTCACCTAAGTCATCATACTTTTGATACTCAAAATGGCATACGACTGGATTATCAACCAAAAAAACAAACTTGGATGTCTCGAAAAAAGAGTGAAGGTAATTGTAGTCGGGATAATGACGTAGTTTGGAGTGAAGATTTTCATTATTTTGGAGTAAAATGGGTAAGCCCTTCTCGATTAGAATACTTTATTGATGGTAAATTAGTGAAGGTTGTTGAAGGACTTAATGTCGAAGATGGTATAGATCCCCAAGGGTATACTAAATGTGGAGAAGGAATTACTAGAGAAATGCATATGCTCATTAGCCATGCTGCTCAAGATTGGCGTTACGGAAGCGTAGATAATTTTTGGAATAGTTCAGATATCAAAACAGGTGAAAATACTAAGATGAGAATTGATTGGTTGAGAGTATACACACCAACAGGTGAATTAAATCAGAAAAGTTGTAATTAATTACTCATTTTACGCAGTTAGATAAGCCTTTTTGTCGTTTTAATAAAAAAAACTGTTGTATATCCCTCAATTTAAATCCCTCCATATTCTTCTGAATTCACCCCTACAGACTCCCTTTTTATTTTATTATTTTTACACTTAAATAAAAAATCATGTTTGATGTATTTTCTGAAGAAACTCAATTAGTAGTAGTTATTATAGGAATAGCGCTATTATTTTTTATTGTACGTTGGAATTCTGGGCGAAATAAAAGAAAACTATATAATCGTGATAAAAGAGATTTTAGAAAAAATTATCTAAAGAAAAAAAGTGAGTAATATCAAAGACTCTAATTATTGAAGGGGTTTATAATTATAAAATCTGAAGAAAATTGACAACACTATTTTATCATAAATAAGCAAAAGAGTAATGAAAATATATACGAAGACTGGAGATAAAGGTACTACTGCCTTATTTGGAGGTACTAGAGTCCCTAAGCATCACATACGCATTGATAGTTATGGTACAGTAGATGAATTAAACTCGCATATTGGTTTAATTAGAGATCAGCAAATTGATGAGTTAAGTAAAAATGTATTGGTCAATATCCAGGATAAATTATTCACTGTCGGTGCTATTTTAGCCACAGATCCAAAAAAAGCCATTTTAAAAAACGGGCAAAAACGGCTTAATATTCCTACTATCGCTACAGATGACATCGAATTATTAGAAAAAGAAATGGATCGAATGAACCAAATATTACCCCCTATGACACATTTCGTATTACCTGGAGGACATCAAACTGTGTCATTCTGTCACATTGCTCGTTGTGTATGTAGAAGAGCCGAGCGTATAGCTACTGCCTTGTATGATATAGAGCCTTTTGAAGAAACAACTCTACAATACCTCAACCGACTATCTGACTATCTATTTGTACTGGCACGAAAGTTGTCCAAAGACTTACAAGCTGATGAAATCAAATGGATTCCGCAAAAAAATTCTTAGTTTTATCAGTAGTACAAAAAAAGTAAGTAAATTAAATCTGAAAATCACGTTCTTATAATTATTGTTTAAATAATTAATTTTTTTCTTGACTTTTTAAACTAAAAAATTATTTTTGCAAAAATTAAAACCAGTAAATGTATGTATTGGACTTTAGAATTAGCATCCTATTTAAGTGATGCACCATGGCCAGCAACCAAAGATGAGTTAATTGACTATGCAATCCGTACAGGAGCACCATTAGAGGTTGTAGAGAACCTACAGTCTATCGAAGATGAAGGAGACTCGTACGATTCTATAGAAGAGATATGGCCAGATTATCCTACTGATGAAGATTATCTTTGGAATGAGGATGAGTATTAAAAAAGTATTTAAATAGCATTAAAAGTCTCGGGAGAGGCTTTTTTTTTGCGTAAATTACGTCGATTCTTGGGGCATGACCAAAACCAGGAAATATTGTATAATAGCTGATAATAACAAGGAGCGATATACCAGATCATATCGCTACTATATTTATTAAAAATAGACAATTTCGTCCTAGGATGAAATACGCTATAAGTAAAACACACAACCATAAATTATGGGAATTTTAGATTCTGTATTAAAAGTATTTGTTGGAGATAAATCCAAAAAAGATATAAAAGAAATTCAACCAAAAGTTGAATTGATCAAAAAAGCTGAGCAAGGTATTGCTGCACTTTCTGATAATGAACTTCGAGCTAAGACAGTAGAATTCAAAAAAAGTGTAGAAGATGCCCGTTCTGAAATTAATGCTAAAATAGATACTCTTACCCAAGAAGCTGATACCACTGAAGATATTGATAGAAAAGAAGAAATCTATACAGAAATTGATGCGTTAAAAAAGGAATCGTATGAGGTAACAGAGAAAGTATTAAATGATATCTTGCCAGAAGCCTTTGCCGTTGTAAAAGAAACAGCAAAACGATTTGCTAATAATGAAACTATTACAGTAACAGCAACTGCATATGACCGTGAATTATCTGGTTCTAAAGAACACATTACTTTAGATGGAGAAAAAGCAATTTGGTCTACAAGTTGGGATGCCGCAGGAAAAGAAGTAAAGTGGGATATGGTACATTACGATGTACAATTAGTGGGTGGTATTGCATTACACGAAGGTAAAGTTGCCGAGATGCAAACAGGAGAAGGAAAAACATTAGTCGCCACGCTACCAGTATATTTAAATGCATTATCGGGTAATGGTGTGCATCTAGTTACAGTAAATGATTACCTAGCACGTCGAGATAGTGAATGGATGGCTCCTATCTTTCAATTCCACGGATTAACGGTTGATTGTATCGATAATCACAGACCTAATTCTGAAGAGCGTAGAGCCGCATACAATGCAGATATTACTTATGGTACGAATAATGAATTTGGTTTTGACTACCTCCGTGATAATATGTCTCACGCGCCAGAGGATCTGGTACAGAGACCACATAATTATGCTATTATTGATGAGGTAGATTCTGTATTAATTGATGATGCACGTACACCATTGATTATTTCTGGGCCAATTCCTAAAGGAGATATTCACGAATTTGATGAATTAAAACCAAAAATCGCTGATATTGTCTCGGTACAACAGAAATACCTTACTACTGTACTTGCTGAAGCAAAGAAATTAATTAAAGAAGGTGATTCCAAAGAAGGTGGTTTTAAATTATTACAAGTTTATAGAGGTATTCCAAAAAATAAAGCCCTTATCAAATTCTTAAGTGAAGAAGGTGTAAAATTGTTACTTCAGAAAACAGAAAACTTCTATATGCAAGATAATAACAGAGAGATGCATAAAATTGATGCCGATCTGTACTATGTAATTGAAGAAAAAAACAATCAAATTGATCTTACGGATAAAGGGGTAGATTATTTATCAGGAAAAGATGCTCCTGATTTCTTCGTGTTACCGCAAATAGGTATGGAGATCGCTAAAATTGAAGACTTAGGATTATCTAAAGAAAAAGAAGCAGAAAAGAAAGAAGAGCTATTTAGAGAATATAGTGTAAAAAGTGAACGAATCCATACGCTTCGTCAACTACTAAAAGCCTATTCATTATTCGAGAAAGATGTAGAATATGTAGTGATGGACAATAAGGTGAAAATTGTCGATGAGCAGACTGGTCGTATTATGGATGGCCGTCGCTATAGTGATGGATTACATCAGGCCATTGAAGCCAAAGAAAATGTAAAGATTGAGGATGCTACCCAAACATTTGCTACAGTAACGCTTCAAAATTACTTCCGTATGTACAATAAACTATCAGGTATGACGGGTACAGCTGTTACAGAAGCAGGAGAACTTTGGGAAATTTACAAACTAGATGTGGTAGAAATCCCTACAAATAGACCCATTGCCCGAAAAGACAAAGAAGATTTGGTATATAAAACCAAGCGCGAAAAGTACAATGCCGTTATTGAAGAAGTTACTGAATTATCTCATGCTGGGAGACCTGTACTCATTGGTACTACTTCTGTAGAAATTTCTGAATTATTAGGAAGAATGCTTACCATCAGAAAAGTACCACATAATGTCCTCAATGCAAAACTACACAAAAAAGAAGCAGATATAGTAGCTGAAGCAGGTAATGCTGGAGTAGTAACTATAGCAACCAATATGGCAGGTCGTGGAACAGATATCAAACTATCTGATGAAGTAAAAGCGGCAGGTGGTTTGGCTATTATTGGTACAGAGCGACATGATTCTCGTCGAGTAGACAGACAGTTACGTGGTCGTGCAGGCCGCCAGGGAGATCCTGGAAGTTCTAACTTCTATGTATCACTAGAGGATAATCTGATGCGTTTATTTGGATCAGAACGTATTGCTAAGATGATGGATAGAATGGGATTAAAAGAAGGGGAAGTTATCCAACATTCAATGATCTCTAAATCTATCGAACGTGCACAGAAAAAAGTAGAAGAAAACAATTTTGGTGTTCGTAAGCGGTTATTAGAATATGATGATGTGATGAATGCACAGCGTGAAGTAGTATACAAACGCCGTTACCATGCGTTATTCGGAGAACGGTTACGTGTAGATCTAGCGAATATGATTTATGATACCGCAGAAGTAATTACTCAGGGTAATAAAGACACAATTGATTATAAGAATTTTGAATTCGAATTGATCCGTTATTTTTCTATGAGTAGCCCTGTGAGTGCAGATGATTTTGAAAAAATGGATATCCCAACAATTGCGGGAGAGGTGTATAAAGCTGCATATGTGCATTATCAGGATAAAATGAAGCGTAATGCAGAAGCTGCATATCCAGTAATTAAACAAGTATATGAAGATCCATCTAGTAAATATGAGCGTATTCTAGTTCCTTTTACAGATGGAGTAAAAAGCTTAAATGTTGCAACCAATTTAGAAAAAGCATATGAGAGTCAAGGAAAGCAGTTAATCACAGATTTTGAAAAAAATATCACATTAGCGATTATTGACGATGCATGGAAAACACATCTACGAAAAATGGATGAGTTAAAACAAAGTGTTCAATTGGCAGTCCACGAACAGAAAGATCCTTTACTGATATATAAGTTCGAAGCTTTTGAATTGTTTAAAGTCATGATAGAAGAGGTAAATAAAGATGTAATTTCGTTTTTATTTAAAGGAGAATTGCCTACAGGTAATACACAGGATATCTCTGAAGCACGACAAGTACGTAGAAAAGATAATCTAGAAACATCTAAAGAAGAAATCCCCAATATGGATGAGCGTGCTGCTCAGAGTAGAGCCGCAGGACAAACACAGCAGCAACGCCCTCAAGTAACTGAGACAATCGTAAGAGAACAACCTAAAATCGGTCGAAACGATAGAGTTACCATCAAACATGTAATGAGTGGAGAGAACAAAACTATGAAATACAAGCAAGCGATTCCTCTGATAGAAAAAGGAGAATGGGTATTGATACAAGAATAAATATAGCCGGATATAAAATGTTAATCTTTAAAACCTGAAGCAACCCTTCAGGTTTTTTTTTATCTTTAACCCGCTTTATGCAATAGAAAATTTATTACATCTTGTAGCTACCGCAAATACTAACGCTTCACTGCGTTTTTTAATTTCACCATAGCCGTGCTATGCAAAAATTAAGAAAACACTAGTATTTCTTGCATCTACAAGCTTCTTGACAAGCTTCTATTGCATAAAGCGGGTTTAAATAAACAACAGCCATGAGAACCCTACTTTTCATTGTATCTGTTATACTGCTATCATTTTCATCTTGTTATATTCCTAATGGAGATGATGGTGATGATAGACCTGTACTATTCATTGGTGACCTTAGAGTAAATCACTATAAGAGTACGGCTATCTTTTATTCTTTTGATACGAATTTAGGAGTCGAAATAACCGTTCAGGAAGGAAGTGATATCGGAAGTGATCGAAAATTTAATTCATACCCGTATCCTATAGAAAATTTTGAGTTCGAGCAGGGTTTTATTCAAGATCTTAAAGTACAAGTTATGAGTATAGAAAACCCGCTGGCCGACGGTTCTAGCATTGTTGCTACGGTGCTAGAGGTTGTGTCCAAAACAGCAGTTCCTCCCGAAACTACGTTTACTATTCAATTGACGACGAACAATCGCAATGGAGATTTTACCAATTGGATAACTAATGATGCTGGTAATTTTTCTATCATCAATTCTAATATAATCATTAACTGTGGAAATCTATGCGATGAATTAGTTGCAAAAATCGAAAATAAGGAGCAATTAACTGGTGTTTTTATTCACGGAGAAGAAAACATATATGTCCTACAAGAAATCTTAAATGAGTAACTATATATTTGTGTTGTGCATTATCAAATATGAATTCGAAATTTAATCTTATAATCTTCATTTTCTCCATTTTTTTTTCTTGTGGAGAATTAAATAATGAAAGATCAACTATACTTTTGAATTCTGAATATAATAAACGGTTAAAATCTGAATACGGTTACCTTGTTTGGAATCCAAAAAAAAGTGATCTAGAAATCGTAAATAAAGTCTTGAAAAAAGCTATTGCTGATAAAAAATTTAATTTTATAAAGAAACCTATTCTTGAAAACATAAATAATAATCTATTTAAACAATATATACCATACATTGATAAGAATGATAACCGAATAATACTCTTAAACGTATCTTGTGACATTTTAGCAATACCAACTTTAGAAGATCAAAAAATGGAACATTGGAAAAATGAGTTTTACGAAGTATATGACGGAGGCTCATGCTATTGGAAAATCACTATTAATGTTGATACTGAAAAATACTCAAATTTATTAGTAAATGGAATTTAAAAACAATGCATAACACTATTATGTGATCATAGCAGCAAAGTGATCAATCGAATGGTTGTTGTATTTTTGATATGGCGCAATGCTTGCAGAATGAAAAAGTTAGCAACCAATGCGCAGAAAATGCCAAAGGCTTGTAACATTTTATGCAGCTACCACACATATATTAAACGTTATGTTTCATTAGGTACGTTAAAGGCACATAGTTTACAAAGTTAAAGGGACATAGTTTACACTTTTTCAAGTTATAATTTGAGACAAAA
>CANLRN010000043.1 GCA_947493495.1 uncultured Aquimarina sp. | reverse complement strand
AAAGGCAGCCTAATGAAAATAAAGGATAAATCAGGGTTATCAACAAAAGTGGGAAGTTATGAGTCTCCCCCTAGAACCCCCTCTTTTAACATTATGTTAACCATTATAAATAACTAGTTTTTTGTCCTAAACATGGGGGGAAGCTCAGGTATTGTGGTTTATTTTAACTATAATTTTTCTTTCGGGACAAATTATATAAAATTCAATATCTCCAATTAATACAGTTCCATCATTAAAGTCGTGCATAAAATATTCATAAGAATAATAATTCCCTTCTTCGTTTAACAAATCTTCTAATTCAAAATCCAGTTTGTCTAATTTTGTATAGGCGAAGTCTAAAAATTCCTGTTCTTTTTTGTCAAAAGGTGTTTTTTTCCAAAGTTCAGATTTCCAATGATTTTTAAATTCTGTTTTAGGGTATTTGACAAAAAACTCACTGTTCGGGTTTTTAAAATAATTGGCTGTCGAATCATCAATTTTATAGATCCATATTGAATATCCATCTCCATTAAATGACCGTTCAGTTTCGAATTCGTATATTTTTTCTCCGTCATTAAAATTAAAGCCTGTAAGTTGTTGGTTATAGTTTTTTTCTTGGACTATTTCTACTGGTTCCAAAAAGAAATCAGAACTAGAAAGTATTTTCAAAAAAAATCCAGGAACTAGAATCAGAATTATAAGAAATGTAGTTAACGTATATA
The DNA here is from genome assembly GCA_947493495.1 of uncultured Aquimarina sp. GTDB lineage: Bacteria > Bacteroidota > Bacteroidia > Flavobacteriales > Flavobacteriaceae > Aquimarina. The sequence continues at coordinate 36,998 of CANLRN010000043.1, read as the reverse complement.
ATTTTCGCTTATCATTTTTTCGAAAGGCTTTATAAATTTTATACCCGATTATTGAATAAGAAATAATTAGTACTAATGTTGCGAATAGGATTATTAAAATCATTCAAGATATTATTTTCGGCATTCTGACTAACGGCTCTTTTATGGTACGTTTGATTCCCGAAGGGAGCCATATGTAATATACAAATCTTTGTTGGCAATAGTTATTTATTCTCAAATTCGTTTTTTATTTGTTTTGAAAAAAGTTGCTCAATTTCCTTTTTACTTAATTTTCGAATATATTCCACATCATTTTTGTCAATTCCGTTGCTAAATATAAATCCATTTCCCTCAACAGTAAAACTTAAAATACTATCTAAAGCAATTTTTGTGGTCTTTTCACTAATAGAATCTACTTTAATAGATGTTAAGATATGAGCATTTTTTCCAGATATTTCAATTCGATAGTTATCTTGGTTAAACATTCCTTCTTTGTATATATTAAGTTGTGCTCTTGCAGATTGCTTATTAGAATTAACAATAGTCGAAAATTCCGATTTCATAGATAATCGTTCGTAATGTTTGGGTAAGGAAGTTGCAACAAATGCAAAAGAACTTATTCCAATAATTATTGGTTTTAAAATCCTCTTTGGTTTAAATAATTCTTTAGATCTCGAATTCCAATACAAATAAGAAATTGGAAGAACTAATAAAGCGATTAAATCAGAATAGTCTATCGTTCGATTTATTCCTATTCCTATTGAGTGAGCAAAATTAAATATAGGTTGAGAAAATTCCGATTTCCAAAGCGCGAATAAAATTCCGCTTAAAATGTAGATAGACTTTATCTTTTTAGGAAAGAAAGAACTGAAAAAATATGGAAAGGCAAAAAGCCCAACAAAATCTGATAGTTTTCCAGTCAGATAATTGTGGTATTCAAATTTCAGGTATAAATCGTTAAACAACAATAGAAATATTGAGGCAAGAAATAAAATTCGGGAAAGGTGTTTTTCTTTGGTCAAGATGTTTCTTGTTAATTATTGCTAACCCTACAATATGTATCACATATTATATTCTTATCATCTAATTTAAAGCTTGATTTCCATGTTCGCCTGTTCTAATTCTATACGTATTTTGAATTTCTGACACAAAAATCTTTCCATCTCCCACTTCTCCAGTTTTGGAAGCATCGATTATTGCTTGTACCGTTTTTTCTTCAAACTCATCAGAAACCACAATAGATAAGTATCTTCTTTGTATATCGGCAGTACTATAACTAATTCCTCTGTATACGTGACCCTTTTTTTCGTTTCCTACACCTGTTACATCCCAATACGTAAAAAAATTCACTTCTATTTCATGTAATGCTTTTTTGACATCACTAAACTTTGATTTTCTTATGATAGCTTCAATTTTTTTCATGTTTTTTATACTGTTGTTTAGAAAGTATTTCAATAATATTTATTTGATCAACCACATACCTAAAAATACCAAAAGAAATCCAATTATTAAGGAAGAAAGGGTATATACAAAAAAGCTTATATAATCTCCAGTTCTCAGGAATAAGTGACTTTCGTATGCAAATGTAGAAAATGTAGTAAAACCACCACAAAAACCTGTAGCTAATACTAATACAGTTGATTGCGAGATTACATTAGTTTTTAATACTAATCCTAAAATGATTCCAATCAAAAAACTCCCTAAAATGTTTACCAAAAACGTTCCGTAAGGAATAGTATGATAGGAGTCATTTAAGTATTTACTGATAAGATACCGAGCAACACTGCCGGTACCACCTCCAATAAATACGAGTAGCATTTGTTTCATTCTGATATCATTAAAACAAGAATGGTTTTAAAAAATAAATCTCTAATAATCATTTATTATTTAATTGGAATGTATATTTCTGTAATCCATTCTGCTGGATTTGGTTGTAATTCTGGGTCTGTTTTGTATACTTCAAAAGCTGGAGATTCGGTATTAAGCTCTAAACCATTACCAGCAATATATTTATATCCTGTTTCCCATGCTTTTTTTAAGTGAATATAATCACCTTTTAGCGTTGTTTTTATTACTTTTTGTCTTGGTAAAAAACCACATAATATATTACTATCTGCGGGTGTAATTACTTTTTCTCTCACAGGGATTCCTGCAGAGTAGATTGCTGTTCTTTGGTCTTCGTTAAACTCATTATATAGGGTAAAAGGCATACCTGTTTGAGGAAGAGCGTTTTGTTGTATATACGCCTTAACCGCTAGTAACATTTCTCCTGTTTTTTGCGGGATAGCTGCTATAGAAGATGCTGTAGCACTATACATATAAAACCCACCTCCGTGTTCTGTAGCACCATCGACATTGATGGTATGCTCTTTCATTTTTTCAGTAACATATGCATCTAATTTTTCGAGACCTTCTTTATACATCGGTGTTACGTTTTGTGATAAAGTACTATCCTGAGTCATCCAAAACATTTTTTCCATAAAGCCTTGCTCTCCTTTCATACTCCAAGTAACTTTAGTTTTTTTACCTTCTATTTTTTCGAACGTCCAAGATACATCACTAGTAGTTTCTCCAACCACAGGAGGGAAAAATGTTATAGATTGATCTATGGTCGTAAATGGTATAGTTTTTATAGTTTTCATATTGCCATCACCTTGTATTTCGCTTTTCCAACTATAAGATGCACCATCTCCGCTGGTTTGATTTGCATATTCTAATACCATATCATCAGAATCATCCATCCAAGGACCCCATTTTTCCCATGTCTTAAATTCATTTACAGTAGTAAACAATAATTCATCAGGGGCATCTATAATCCTGCTTTCTTCTATTTGGAATTTACCGTCTATAGTAGCAATATAGGCTGCTGCTCCTATAACGAGTACCAATAGTAGAAAAAATAAATATTTTATGATTTTCATTGCTTGTTAGTTTAAAATGTTTGCAAAGCTAATATACTCAATTTTTTTACCCTCATTATAGATTTTAAATACGGAACTTATTCAGCCTTTTTAAGTATACCATCCTAAGTTAGAAATGTTCATACTTTTTCGTATCATTTTATCTTATGTTCTTTTGTAACTCAGCTGTGTGTATCAACAAAGCTTTCAGCAGATCTAAAAACTTCAGGTTTTAGTTTCAATCCACGATTGAGAATAGAAAATCTACATAATTTTAGAGATTTGATTTAGATAGTTTAAGCAGCTATTATTCTTACACTGATATTAATTGATTATATATGGATTCAATAAGTGAATATTGATTATTAATGTTATTTTGCGTCTGTGTATTGCGAATTTAATAAAGAAATCAGGTTTTGGTTAGTAAAGTGATTAATAGTTAGCTGTATTTAATTGTATCGGTTTGCTTACATTTGTTGCAATATGTTTAGTGGCAATTGAATAATTGTACTTATACTAGTAAAGAATAATCATGATTTTTTTCCTGTAAAAGAATCATAAATAACGATCACAAATTAAAATTATAAACTAATAACAGATGAAACTCAATCTAATAGTTGGTTATTTGGCTATTGCCACATTACTAATTGCATGTAAAAAGGATCCTAGTATACAGGATCAGATCAATAAACAGGAAACAGAACAGAAAGAACCCGAAGTAAAGTTCGATTATCTTGTAGAGCAGTTTGCAGATATTAAAATACTGAGATACCAAATTCCGGGATGGGATAAACTTTCATTAAAAGAACAAAAACTCGTATATTATCTTACACAAGCAGGACTTAGCGGTAGAGACATTATGTGGGATCAGAACTATCGCCATAATCTCAAAATCCGTAAGACTTTGGAAAAAGTGTACACTTCTTTTTCGGGTGATAAAACTAGTAATGATTGGAAATCTTTTGTAACATATGTAAAAAGAGTATGGTTCTCTAATGGGATTCACCATCATTACAGCAATGATAAAATTAGACCAGAATTCACAAAAGAATACTTGACTACACTTTTAACAGAAACCAAAACTGATGTATCTCAGGATGCTATTGACGTTATCTTCGATGAGAATGATGCAAAAAAAGTAAATCAAGCCAAAGGAATTGATAATGTCGCTTTATCAGCAGTTAATTTTTATGGTTCTGGTGTTACAAATAAGGATATAGAGTCTTTTTATGGTAAAATGAAATCCCCAGATTCTACAAAGCCGTTGTCTTATGGTTTAAATTCCCAATTAGTAAAGGAAAATGGAGTGCTTAAAGAACGCGTATATAAATCTGGAGGACTATATGGTGAAGCAATTGACCAAATTATCAAATGGCTAGAAAAAGCACAAGCTGTTGCAGAAAATAAAGCACAAGGAGATGCCTTAGGATTGCTAATACAATATTACAAAACAGGAGATTTACAAATCTGGGATGATTATAACGTTGCTTGGACAGCCGCTACAGAAGGGAATATTGATTACATCAATAGTTTTATTGAAGTATATAATGATCCACTAGGATACAGAGGATCTTATGAAAATATTGTTCAGATTAAAGATTTTGATATGTCTAAGAAAATGGCTGTTTTATCTGAGAACGCTCAGTGGTTTGAAGATCATTCTCCATTAATGGATACACATAAGAAAAAAAATGTAGTAGGGGTTAGTTATAAAGTTGTTACAGTTGCAGGAGAGGCAGGAGATGCTTCGCCTAGCACACCTATTGGAGTTAATCTTCCTAATGCGAACTGGATAAGAGCAGCAGTAGGATCTAAGTCTGTTTCTCTAGGAAATATTATCAATGCGTACAATAATGCAGGCGGCTCGAGTCGTCTAAAAGAATTTGTGCACGATGACGAAGAATACGAATTAGAAGAGAAATATGGGCAATTGGCGGATAAATTACATACAGCATTACATGAAGTAGTAGGACATGCATCTGGACAATTAAATCCAGGAGTAGGAGAAACCAAAGAAACATTAAAAAATTATGCCTCTACTATGGAAGAAGGACGTGCTGATTTGGTAGGGTTGTATTACTTAATGGATCCAAAGCTCCAAGAATTAGGATTAGTAGACGATTGGAAAAAAGTAGGGAAGGCAGCCTATGATGGTTATATACGTAATGGATTAATGACTCAGTTAATACGTCTTAATCTAGGTGATGATGTAGAAGAAGCACATATGCGTAATCGTCAGTGGGTGAGTGCCTGGGCTTTTGAACAAGGAGCTAAAGACAAGGTGATCGAAAAAGTGACTAGAGATGGAGAAACCTATTTTAATATCAATGATTATCAGAAACTACGCGAAATCTTTGGTCTGTTATTAAGAGAAACACAACGTATAAAATCTGAAGGAGATTATAATGCAGCAGAAGCATTGGTAGAAGGATATGGAGTAAAAGTTGATCAAGCTATTCATGCAGAAGTTCTGAAAAGGAATGAACAATTTACATCGGCTCCTTATAGTGGTTTTGTGAATCCAGTCTTGGTGCCTAAAACAGATGAATCGGGCGAAATTTCGAGTTTTGAGATTTTCCAGCCTAAAACCTTTGAAGAACAGATGTTATGGTACAGTAAGAATTATAGTTTTTTACCAGAGGTGAATTAGACCAAATAATACTGATTAAAAAAACCAAGTTTCTAACAATAGAAATCTGGTTTTTTTAATGTAATTTCTAAAAATTTATCAGCTTAGATAATTTTGAGTAAAAAAAAACCTAAGGATGCAAATACGATTTCAATACAAACAAAAGCCCTACAAACACAATAAAACCTATCAGAATAAAAATACTGCCTTTGTAGTACTTACGATGTAGTTTTAGATCTTTCCGGTAGCTAATAATCATTAAAATGACAAAAGCTACCACAAAACACCCTGCAAATATCCACTGGCCTGTACTAAACATAATTTATGTTATTTTAGCAGCAAATATAACTTATAAAAGAAATACATGAAAGATAAAATTGCAGCCGTACAAGAGTTTCATACCGCTTTCAAAATAGGATATAAAAATAAACCTATAGCGGATTTAGGAGAAGCTAAAAATACCCTACGGTTTAATTTAATGAAAGAAGAAAATGAAGAATATTTTGAAGCAGCTCAGAACAATGACCTAGTCGAAGTAGCAGATGCACTGGGTGATATGTTATACATTTTATGTGGGACAATTATCGAACACGGAATGCAACATAAAATAGAACAGGTATTCGAAGAAATTCAGCGTAGCAATATGAGTAAGCTAGGTGAGGATGGAAAACCTATATATAGAGAAGATGGCAAAGTACTTAAGGGGCCTAACTATTTTAAACCTAACATCAAAGAAATTCTTGATCACTAGAAAAATAAAATCCGGAAATTTTTCCGGATTTTTTATAGTAGTATTTGAACTCAAATTCTAATTCTTAATTTTTATTCAGTTCAAAAATTAGACTTTCACTCTCCATCCAAAAGAATCTTCGGCTTTATTATATTGGATATCCATTAACGCTTTCTTAAAATGAGAGGCATAAGAGTTCTCTAGATTCTCAATTTCATAATGTGCTCCTTGATAGCCAAATGCTTTTACGGGGCTTACGACTGCAGCAGTACCAGCGCCGAATATTTCCTTAAGACTTCCATTTTTAGCTGCATCTACGATTTCACTTACTTTAATAGGACGAACATCTATGTTATATCCTTGTTTTTCTGCTAAAGCAATTAAACTTTTACGAGTAATCCCATCTAAGATACGATCGCTTGTAGGTGCTGTAATTAATGTATCATTTATCCTAAAAAACACATTCATTGTTCCAGCCTCTTCAATATATTGATGTGTATTAGAATCGGTCCAGATAACCTGTTGGTATCCTTGTTCTTTTGCAAGTTTAGTAGGATAAAACTGCCCCGCATAATTACCAGCAGCTTTTGCATATCCGAACCCTCCATTTGCAGAACGACTAAATTTCTCAGCAACCAATACGCTAACATCTCCACTATAATATGATTGAGCAGGAGAGCATATGATCATAAAACGATATTCGTCTGCCTCTGATGCGGATACACTTGGTTGTGTAGCAATTACAAAAGGTCTTATGTATAATGAATTACCAAAACCAGGTTTGATCCACTCGTTATCTAATGTAAGAAGTGTGTTTAATCCATTAAAAAAGTATTCCTCAGGGAATTCTGGTATAGCTAATCTCTCTGCAGACTTATTGATACGTATAAAATTTTCATCAGGTCGAAATAAAAATGTATCTCCACGATCATCCTTATAGGCTTTCATACCTTCAAAAACAGCTTGCCCATAATGAAAAACACGAGCAGATGGATCTAATGTGAGAGGTCCATAAGGGATAATTTTAGGTGTTTGCCATGATCCATTGACATAATCACAGACAAACATATGATCTGTAAAAACCTTACCAAAGTTTAGATTTTTAAAATCTACTTTAGTGATTTTAGATGTAGTTGTTTTTGTGATTTTAATCTCTTGTGGAACTGCATTTCTCATCCATTAGTCATTTATAAGGTTAAAAATTTATGAATTACAGCAGATATTATTATAAGCAGATCTACTTTAATCCAAATTTCAAACAAAAATACTTTTTTCTGGTAAATTAAGAATGAAGTGGTTTAAACTTTTTTGATTTAAGTGAAAAATAGTGGTTTCGTGTTCAGATAAAGCAATTTTTTAGTTGCAGAGCTACGGAAGTCAAAAATTGTGAAACACGGACACAAAAAGACATTTTTTTAGCAAATTGAAAAAAGTTTAAACCACTTCAATTTTTAAAATGCTTAATTTTGGAGAACACTACAAATTATAATGCGTTATGAAAAAAAACATACTCTTTTATACAGTATTAATGTTTTGTATGATAATAAGCTGCAAGTTTGATCAAAAAATGAAAACATCTTTTTCTATGGCCAATATCTCTCTGCAAGAATATAATGCTTATGGAGCAGAAGTTATATCTGATCAGATATATGACATAAATGCAATGACAGAAAAATATAAAAATATAAAAGAAAACGATACTATTGATATTACATTTACAGGAAGAGTTACTAATGTTTGCCAGGCTAAAGGCTGCTGGATGAAAATTGATATTGGAAACCAGAAAGAGGCGATGGTTAAATTTAAGAACTATGAGTTCTTTGTTCCTACAGATACTGCTAAAGATTCTGTCATTGTTCAGGGGAGAGCCTATGTTTCCGAAACATCAGTAGACGAGCTCAAGCATTTGGCTAACGATGCTGGGAAATCTGCAGATGAGATTGCTGCGATTACTTCTCCAAAAAGAGTCTATTCATTTATTGCAGATGGGGTATTGATAAAAAAATGATGAACACTACTCTAAAGCGTGAAATAATTAAGACTTCAGACGGCTCTACTACAATTCATTTTCCGGAGATAAATGAACAGTATCATTCTAAGCATGGTGCCATAAATGAAGCAAATCACGTGTTTATAAAACATGGGTTGAATCATATATTGAACTCTAAAACATATCCAGTAGTACATATTCTAGAGATTGGTTTTGGCACGGGGCTTAATGCATTTTTAACCTATTTAGAAACACAAAAAAACAACCAATATGTTACCTATACAGGTATAGAAGCATATCCAATCAAAGAAGAAGAAATAAGATTACTTAATTATGTGGATATTTTATCAGAAAAACCAAATACTACTGCTTTTAAAGAATTACATCGAGTAGACTGGGAGATAGAAAATAAAATATCGCCACTATTTTCATTAATCAAAAAGAAGCAGTTTTTTCAAGATATTACCGATACTGATAGTTTTGATTTGATTTATTTTGATGCATTCGGTGCTAGGGTTCAACCTGAATTATGGTCACAAGATATTTTCCAAAAAATGTACGATGCGCTTCATCTCTATGGAGTATTAGTTACCTATGCTGCAAAAGGGAGCGTAAGAAGAGCTATGCAAAAAGTGGGTTTTGTTGTTGAACGATTGCCTGGGCCTCCAGGAAAACGAGAAATGCTTAGAGCAACGAAACAATAATCTTGTTTATGTTTTTAAAATCTACTGTAAAAGACAATCAATTGTTATTTTGATGCAAGAACGTGAATTTATTTGGTAACTAGTAAATAAAAAGATAGTACCACTTTAGTATGGGTAATTGTTATCTTGAAACGTAAATAAAAAGCATTTTTTTGTTACAAATTCGACAAGTGTAAATTAGGCTTAATTGAAATCATATTTTTAAGATAGTACTGTTAAAGCTATAATAAAGGGATAGGTTTTCATATAGAGGGATAGTATTTTGCATTTAAACAATACTATCTATGAAGGTTTTAATCACGGGTGCAACTGGTCTTATTGGTCAAGAGATTATAAAGCTTTGCCATAACGCTAACTATGACGTCCATTATCTTACTACCAATAAAACCAAACTAAAATCCGAAAGGAATTATACAGGTTTTTTATGGGACCCAGTATCGGGTTTTATAGATACTAATTGTTTTAATGGTGTAGAGGTTATTATACATCTGGCTGGAGCTACGGTTGCTAAACGATGGACCAATGCATATAAGAAAGAGATTATAGATAGCAGAGTTCTCACGACTAAACTACTTATCGAATCCCTCGAAAAAATTACGCATTCAGTACGTCAGGTTGTATCTGCCAGTGCAATAGGTGTTTATAAAGACTCTTTTAAGAATTATTATATGGAAGAGGATAATAAAGATATGGATACAAGTTTTTTGGCAGACGTAGTGAATAAGTGGGAAACTGAGGTGTTAACATTTAAAAAAATAGGTGTCGAAGTATGCCTATTACGAATAGGTGTAGTACTTTCTGAGAATGGAGGGGTATTCCTTAAAATTACAAAACCTATTCAGCTAGGTATTGGAGCTGTTTTTGGTAACGGAAAACAATGGCAAAGTTGGATACATATATTAGATCTAGCTCGCTTATTTATATTTGTAGTCGAAGAAGAATTAGAAGGAATATATAATGCCGTAGCACCTAATGCAGTTTCTAATCATAAATTGACTCATTGTATAGCAAGAAAATTAGATAAAAAGATAAGACTCCCCAATGTACCTAAATTTGTAATGAAAATGATATTGGGTGAAATGCATATACTACTATTCTCTAGCCAGAGAGTATGTAGTACTAAAATTATCCAAAATGGATTTCATTTTCATTATGAAAATATTTCTCAAGCAGTTGACGATCTACTGAACAAATTTGATCAATAGATATTTTTATCATACAGTATTCAATGATTTTTCATATTCATAAAGTAAGGATTTAGCAGCTAAAAATAGCATATCAATTATTTTATCTATAGAATATTGAGAAAATGATAAAAATTTAAACAAAATAAAGCTATAATGCTTCTCCACTATTAATTTTATGTAATATTGTAGCATCTAGTTAACGAAAGGGGCTACGGCCGACGATTTAGAGTTACTATTATGAAAACTGCAAAAAATACACATACAGAAATTATAGTTCGATATCAAAACATATCGGTTAATCCTTCAATACTGCTAAGCCGCTTTCGTCGCCCCTTGGGGGTTTAAGCTTTATATGAAGCGGGTGTGTCCTGCTTCCCCTATTAATATTCCTAATTACATTTCATTCTTTATAGAAATAACATTTTTGTTTTGATAATATATAGAATTCTAGAAATACCGCATCAGGAATAACATCTAAGAAAATAATTTTACGACTTGTTAAAAAAATAGTTCAGTTACTATTGGATTATCACAATTACATTGATAAAGTACAAGAATTACACTATAGAATTACATCTGACTTTGAATAGAAGATAGAAAAAAACAGATGAAAAAAATAAAAATTAATATAGCTACACAGGATCATTTTCAGTACGCCTCTGAAATATGTAATGTAATATCGGACTCAGCAAAGGTTAGAGGAACTGGTATTGCAAAACGTACTCCAGAATACATACAAGCTAAAATGAAAAGCGGTAATGCCATCATTGCTTTGTGTGAAGGTGATTTTGCAGGATTCTGTTATATAGAAGTTTGGGGGCACGAAAAATATGTGGCACATTCTGGACTTATAGTTCACCCTGATTATAGAAACCAAGGTTTGGCAAAGAAAATAAAGGAATTTACCTTTAACTATTCTTTAGAAAAATATCCCTCATCAAAAGTTTTTGGAATAACAACAGGGCTGGCAGTAATGAAAATCAATTCGGATCTGGGGTATAAGCCAGTTACATTTTCTGAATTAACAGATGACCCTAAGTTTTGGGCAGGATGTAAAACCTGTACTAATTATGATATTCTTACAGCTAAGGATCATAAGATGTGTTTATGCACAGGAATGTTATATGACCCAGAAAAACAAACCGAAACAAAAGAAAAGTGGTTTGATAAAAAAATAATAAAAAGATTAAAAAAAATTAAGCAGACAATGCTTGCAAACAATAAACAATTGTTGTTATGGAAAAAGTAGTAGTAGCATATAGTGGAGGTTTAGATACCTCGTATTGTGTGAAATATCTAATTCACGAACAAAATCTGGAAGTACATACCATACTAGTTAATACCGGAGGTTTTTCTGATAAAGAATTAGAGCAAACAGAAAAGAGAGCCTATGAGCTGGGTAGTACTTCTCATGTAAATAAAACAATATTAGATGAGTTTTATCAAAAAGCAATTAAATACCTGATTTTTGGTAATGTTCTTAAAAATAATACATACCCTCTTTCTGTAAGTGCAGAAAGAATTTTTCAAGCTATTGAGGTAATTAATTATGCCAAACAAGTAGGAGCAAAATATATCGCACACGGAAGTACGGGAGCTGGGAATGATCAAATTAGATTTGATGTTATTTTTCAGACACTAGCTCCAGAAATAGAAATTATTACTCCCATTAGAGATCTAAAACTATCACGACAAGAAGAAGTTGAATTTCTCGAAAAACACGACGTACATTATAGCTGGGAGAAAGCTCAGTATTCCATCAATAAAGGGATTTGGGGTACCAGTGTAGGAGGAAAAGAAACTTTAACCTCTCATAGTGCTTTACCCGCTAATGCATATCCGAGCCAACTCCAAAAAGAGAATGAAGAAACGATTACTTTAAATTTTGAAAAAGGAGAATTAATCGGATTGGATGGAGTAAAAGATACCCCTGTTAAAAATATTCAGAAACTAGAAGAATTAGCAAGTGCCTTTGCTATAGGAAGAGATATTCACGTTGGAGATACAATTATAGGTATTAAAGGAAGAGTTGGTTTTGAAGCTGCTGCGCCACTAGTTATTATTAAAGCACATCATTTGCTGGAAAAACATGTACTGACCAAGTGGCAGCAATATTGGAAAGAACAATTAGCGAATTGGTATGGCATGTTATTACACGAAGGCAATTACTTAGATCCTGTGATGCGTAATATAGAGGTATTCCTTGATGACTCTCAGAAATCTGTTACTGGAGATGTAATAGTAAAATTGAAACCGTACCATTTTACCTTAGAAGGAATCAAATCAGCATTTGATATGATGAAATCAGATTTTGGTCAATATGGAGAGATGAATAACTCCTGGACATCAGATGATGCCAAAGGTTTTATAAAAATTTATGGCAATGCTAATAAAATATATCATAACGTTAACCCAAATGAATTATGATTAGTGTAGGAATTATTGGAGGATCAGGATATACAGCCGGAGAGCTGTTGCGATTATTAGTACATCACCCAGAAGTGAAATTGGATTTTGTATATAGTACTACTAATTCTGGTGTCTCTATTAGTAAACAGCATACAGATCTAATAGGAGAGATTGATCTTGCATTTACAGATACGATCAATCCTGATGTAGACGTAGTTTTTTTATGTTTGGGGCACGGAAGATCACGAACATTTATAGAAAATAATACATTTTCTGCTGCGACAAAAGTAATCGATTTAGGGAATGACTTTAGATTAGAAAATGATAAAAATTTTCTAGGTAGAGATTTTGTATACGGATTACCAGAATTGCAAAAAGATAAAATCCAATCAGCACAGAATATTGCAAATCCAGGATGTTTTGCCACTGCAATTCAATTGGGATTATTACCACTAGCTGCTGCTGAACAATTGAATGATACAGTACACGTTAATGCGACAACAGGAAGTACGGGAGCTGGTGTAATGCCAGGAGGAACTACTCATTTTAGTTGGAGAGATAATAACTTCTCTAGTTATAAGGTATTTACACATCAGCATCTGGGAGAAATTAATCAAAGTGTACAACAACTACAAGATAATTTCGACGCTCCGATTTTCTTTATCCCTAATAGAGGGAATTTTAGTAAAGGTATTTATGCCACCATGTATACAAAATATAAAGGTACAGAATCAGAAGCAAAAGAACTATATACATCTTACTACAAGGATGCTCAGTTCACCGTGTTATCTGATGAAGAAATTCATCTAAAACAGGTAGTGAATACCAATAAATGTATTCTTCATATTAGTAAAAAAGATGGAATGTTATTGATTACATCAGTAATTGATAATTTGATAAAAGGAGCATCCGGACAAGCAATTCATAATATGAATCTGATGTTTGGATTGAATGAAAGAACAGGATTAGAATTAAAAGCAAGTGCATTTTAAAAATGAATAAAATAACAATCATAGGAGGAGGCAATTTAGGAAAATCTATCATTTCTGGATTAGCAGCTAGCGACCTCTTCGAAGCTCAGAATATAACAGTTGTAGATAAATCAAAATACAATCTACAACAAGTAGAAGAAAAATTAGGAGTAGTTACTTCGCAGGATATTCCGACATCTATAAAAGGTGTAAAATGGATTATTCTTTGTGTACAACCCAGGCAATTAGATGCTGTTTTGCAAGAAATTAAGGGGATTGTAACCAATGATCAAATATTGATCTCTACAGTAACAGGAACTTCCATTGCAGAGATTAATGCTGTAGTTCCTACTAATAAAGTAGTACGTGTGATGCCTAATACAGGAGCCGCAAAGAAATTATCGATGACTTGTATAGCTGCTAATGAAGATGTAAAAGAAGAGTTATCGACAGTAGAAAAAATGTTTGATACCATTGGAGAAACGTTAATCATTGAAGAACGATTGATGCAAGCAGCTACTGTTTTGGGAGCAAGTGGAATAGCTTTTTTTCTGAGATTCCTTAGAGCAATGATACAAGGAGGAATTCAGATGGGGTTTCATCCTCATGAAGCTCAGATTATAGCGGTGCAAACAGCTATTGGAGCAGCAACCCTAGTAGCAGAAAATGGAACACATCCAGAACGTGAAATAGATAAAGTGACAACCCCACAAGGATGTACCATAGAAGGCTTAAATGAAATGGAGCATCAAGGGTTAAGCTCATCGGTGATAAAAGGAGTGATGGCTTCTTACGAAAAAATAAATACTATAAAATAGAAATTAGTACAGAGAAATAGGTAATTAGATCATTCTTACTACGCTATATTAAGTGCTTAATACTTTAAAAAAAAATGAAACTATTCGATGTATATCCGTTATATGATGTGGAGCCAGTAAAGGCCTACGATAGTACCGTTGTCGATAAGAATGGAATTGAATATCTAGATCTTTATGGAGGTCATGCGGTAATATCTATCGGTCACTCACATCCACATTATGTCAAAAGAATAAAAGAACAAGTAGAAAAGATTGGTTTCTATTCTAATGCTGTTCAAAATAGTTTACAATCAGAATTGGCAGAGAAACTAGGAAAATTATCTGGATATGATCAATACCAGTTATTTTTATGTAATTCTGGAGCTGAAGCTAACGAAAATGCTCTAAAATTAGCATCTTTTTATACGGGTAAAACCAGAGTAGTAGCCTTTGATAATGGTTTTCATGGAAGAACATCTGCTGCGGTTGCAGCAACGGATAACCCTAAGATCAATGCTCCACTAAATAAACAGCAAGACGTCACCTTTTTACCACTAAACAAATTAGAATTAGTCCAAAATGAGTTAGAAAAAGGTGACGTATGTGCTGTAATTATTGAACCTATTCAGGGAGTTGGAGGCTTAGATGAGGGGACAACTGATTTTTTTCAGGGATTAGAGAAATTATGTAAAGACAATAATACACTATTGATTCTGGATGAGGTACAAGCAGGATTTGGTAGAAGTGGACAGTTTTTTGCACATCAGTATCATACTATAAAACCAGATATAATTTCTATAGCCAAAGGGATGGGAAATGGTTTTCCTATAGGAGGAATTATGATTGCACCTCATATAAAACCTACCTATGGTATGCTAGGAACCACTTTTGGAGGAAACCATCTGGCGTGCGTAGCTGCACTGGCAGTTTTGGAAGTAATTGAAGCAGAAAATTTAATTGACAATGCGAGAATGACAGGAGAATATTTCTTGTCTCAAGTGAATACCCTGCCAGGTGTGCAAAAGGTAAAAGGAAGAGGATTGATGTTAGGATTAGAATTTGATTTTGAAGTAGGTGATCTACGTAAAAAAATAATCTATGATGAGCATATTTTTACTGGAGGTGCTATGAATAAAAAGTTGTTAAGAATACTACCTCCATTAACTATCGGAAAGTCAGAAATAGATCGATTTGTTAAAGCATTAAACAATGTTTTAGTAGCAGAAAAAGCATAAGATATGAGTCAAGTATTAAATATATCTCAAAGAAATTCAGTATTGCAAAAAATGGCAGTATTGGTAGATCAACAGCGAGAAACGATTATAAAAGCAAATATAAAAGATCTGGAATCTTATGAAGGAGAAGATCTTGCCATGAGAGATCGCTTAAAAGTGGATCAATGTAAAATTGAAGGTATGATTGAAGCGCTCCAGCAATTGGCAAGTCAAGAAGATCCAATAGGCGTAGAGCGATTTCGGTTTACCCATGAGAATGGAATGCAGGTGTATAATAAAACAGCATCTTTTGGTACGGTATTAATTATTTACGAATCCAGACCCGATGTTACTATTGAAGCCGCAGGGATTGCATTCAAATCCGGAAATAAAATTTTATTAAAAGGAGGAAAAGAATCCTTGAATTCTAATCTCGAAATCGTAAAACTTTGGCATCAGGCATTATCTGATTATAACATTACTACAGGCTGGGTGGAGTATCTGAATTATAATAGAAATAAAACTCAGGCATTTTTAGAAAAGCCAACTCAAAAAGTAGATCTAATTGTTCCTAGAGGAGGAGAAAGATTAATCGCCTTTGTAAAAGAACATGCTACTTGCCCTGTAATAGTAAGTGGTAGAGGGAATAACTTTGTATATGTTCATAACGAAGCAGACAAAAGAATAGCTTTAGAGAACATAATCAATGGGAAAACAGATAAGATTTCAGCTTGTAATGCGGTAGATAAAGTGTTGATAGATAAGAACCTTCCTGACAAAGAAGATTTTGTACAAGACCTGATTACTAATCTTACAAATCATAAGGTAGAAATATTGGGGGACACGCATTTATCAAAATATAATCAAGTAAAACCTATATCAAATGATAATATATGGCAAGAAGAATTTTTGGATTATAAAATTGTAATCGGAGAAGCAGAAAATACACCAGAGGCAATCTCGAAGATAAATATGTACAGCGGAGGACATTCTGCTGTAATTATCACCAAAAATCAGACTGAAGCAGATACCTTTATGTCTGAGGTAGATTGTGCAGCAGTTTACCATAATGCTTCCTCAAGATTTACAGATGGTTTTCAATTAGGATTAGGAGGAGAACTAGCGATTAGTACAGATAAATTGCATCAAAGAGGTCCTATCGGTTTACAGCATTTGGTAACAAATAAATGGTATATACATGGGGATGGGCAGATCAGATAAAAAGAGAATTGTACTCAAGATAGGGTCCAATGTACTTACGAAAGGAACGGATCATATCTCCAGAGGCAAGATTGAAGATATTGGTAGACAGATAGTAGCGTTGCAAGATATCTATGAGTTTGTAATTGTAAGCTCTGGAGCAATTGCAGTTGCCAAACAGTTTGTAAATCTGGAGAGTAATGGAATAGCCATAACTGTAAAACAAGCATTAGCATCTATTGGTCAGCCTCATTTAATGAGAATTTTTCAGGAAAGCTACAGAGATCTGGGATTATTAACGTCGCAGTGTTTATTGTCGTATTCAGATTTCGAAAGAGAGCAATCCAAAAAGAATATCGTAAATACTATTAATGTGCTAATAGCGAATAACTATATTCCTATTATTAATGAAAACGACACAGTAGCAACTGATGAAATCCAGTTTGGAGATAATGATAAGTTAGCAGGATTAACGGCATCTTTACTAAAAGCAGATTTGTTAATAATAGCAACGAATACAAATGGAATATGTACTAAAGAATCTGTAGAAAATAAAACCTTTCAGACGATTAGCGAAGTGATAGATATTAATGTATTAGACGAAGAGATCGTTGAGGAGATTTCTACTCATGGTACAGGAGGAATGAAATCTAAAGTACAAGCAGCAAAAATTGCGCAGCATGCTGGTATTGAAACCTGGGTTGTAAATGGATTAGAAGATGATTTTATGAGCAATGCAATTAATGACAAAGTTCCTTTTACCAGAGTTAAACCTGAAAAAGAGAACATAGAAAAGATATAGTAATAAAAAATTAGAAAGTTTAGAGCATATATTAGTAGCGTTCAACAGAATGATGACTCGCTTTTAAACAGACTCTAACAAGTTTTTACGATGTTTTCTATACTTTAAAAAATGATACAAATGAATAATTATTTTTCTATACAAGATATTGATTCCCTTGCTAATTGGGTAAATGAAGCTATTGAGATGAAGAAGAATCCATTGTCTGATAAGACTTTAGGAGTAGACAAAACTATAGGTTTATTATTTTTTAATCCTAGTTTGCGTACGCGTTTAAGTACTCAAAAAGCAGCTTTAAATTTGGGGATGAATGTCATTGTCATGAATTTTGCAGGAGAAGGATGGTCTCTAGAATATGGAGATGGTACTGTAATGGATCAAGGGACTTCTGAGCATGTAAAAGAAGCTGCACAGGTAGTTTCGCAATATTGTGATGTACTCGCTATAAGAGCTTTTGCAAAACTAGAGAATAGAGAAGATGATTATAATGAGAAAGTATTAAACAGTTTTATACAGTATGCGACCATTCCTGTAATTAATATGGAAAGCGCTACTGGGCACCCTTTACAAGCATTAACAGATGCTATCACCATAACAGAACATAAAATAATTGATAAGCCAAAGGTTGTACTATCATGGGCACCGCATCCTAAAGCCTTACCACAGGCAGTTGCAAATTCTTTTGTAGAGATGATGCAATATATGGATGCAGATTTTGTAATTACCCACCCAGTGGGATTTGAATTAGCCAGTCAGATTACCAAAAAAGTGCCCATTGATTACAACCAGGAAAATGCATTTAAAGATGCAGATTTTATTTATGTAAAGAATTGGAGTTCTTATAATGACTATGGTAACATATTAAAAGACAATAGCTGGAGAATAACAGCGCAAAAAATGCAATTGACCAATACTGCAAAATTCATGCATTGCTTACCCGTGAGAAGAAATGTAGTCGTAGATGATGCTGTTATTGATAGTAAAAACTCGATTGTGATCGAACAAGCTAGCAATAGGACCTACGCCGCTCAACTAGTACTAAAAAAAATTCTAAAAGGGCTAGAAGGATGAATACAAAACAAAAACTGTTAGTTGCAAAAATTGGCGGGAATATTATTGGAAATCAAGAAGCTTTGGGCTCTTTTTTAGAGGATTTCTCGAAGGTGGAAGATCCAAAAATTCTAATTCATGGAGGAGGGAAGTCAGCTACAACATTAGCGTCTAGATTAGGAGTTACGACAGAGATGATTGATGGGCGAAGAATTACTTCTGCAGAGAACCTGGATATTGTAGTGATGACCTATGCTGGATTATTGAATAAAACGATAGTTGCTGGTTTACAAAAACACGATTGTAATGCACTAGGATTAACAGGAGCTGATGCGAATGTGATTATAGCAGATAAGAGACCAGTACAATTTATAGATTATGGATATGTAGGAGATGTTACTAAAGTAAATAATACAACCATTAAAGGATTTCTAGAACTGGGTATTACCCCTGTTTTTTGTGCAGTGACTCACGATAAAAATGGTCAGCTATTTAATACCAATGCAGATACAATAGCTTCAGAAATTGCATCAGCTATGGGAGAATTATTTGATGTTTCTCTTTTTTACTGTTTTGAGTTAAAAGGAGTATTGGAAAATATTGAAGATAAGAATTCTGTAATCGAACATATTAATTTAAAAAAATATTCAGAATTAAGAGATACAGGAGTTATTGCAGATGGAATGCTGCCCAAGCTTCAGAATTGTTTTGAGGCTTTACAGAAAAATGTGAGCAAAGTACATATCGCAAATGCTGAGTTTATAAAAGATAACACTACTAAGCACACGACCCTAAGCCTATAAATAATGATAAAAGAACTAACAGATCAGGCTATAGAGCTTTTACGCAAGCTAATAGAAACCCAATCTTTTTCGTCAGAAGAAGAAGGAACTGCTTCGATAATTGAAAATTGGTTTGATCACTATAACATTCCTTTTGAAAGGGAAAATCATAATATCTGGGCTTATAATAAACATTTTGATAAAGCAAAACCTACTGTTCTACTAAACTCTCATCATGATACCGTAAAACCTAATGGGAATTATACTAACGATCCATTTAAAGCATTCGTAGAAGATGGTAAATTGTATGGATTGGGAAGTAATGATGCAGGAGGATGTTTAGTATCTCTGATAGCTACATTTACCTATTTTTACGAAAGAAAAGACTTAAAATATAACTTTGTCATTGCAGCTTCTGCAGAAGAGGAAAGTAGTGGCCCTTTAGGGTTAAAAAGTATACTAAAGTACTTGAAGAATGTAGAATTTGCTATTGTTGGTGAACCTACATTAATGCAACTGGCAATTGCAGAAAAAGGCTTGTTAGTACTAGATGTTTCTATAAAAGGGACAGCAAGTCACGCAGCACACCCTAATACCGATAATTCTATATATAATACATTAGCTGTTATTAAATGGTTTAAAGAATATGAGTTCGAAAAGAGTTCTGAAACCTTAGGTAAAGTAAAAATGACCGTTACCCAAATTAATGCTGGGAACCAACATAATGTAGTGCCTTCTCATTGTGATATAGTCGTAGATATTAGGGTAAATGATAAGTATAAGAATGAAGAAGTTTTAGAAATTGTAAAAAAGGCAATGCCGAAGAATGTTGAAGTGCAACCTAGATCATTACATCTGGGATCATCCTCTATACCAAAAGAGCATTCCATTGTAAAATCAGGAATTGATTTGGGGAGAACAACCTATGGTTCTCCTACTTTATCAGATCAATCCGTTTTAAGTTGCCCTTCCTTAAAACTAGGACCTGGAGATTCTACCAGATCTCATTCTGCAGATGAATTTATCTATGTGGATGAGATTAGAGAAGGAGTGGATCTTTATATAAAAATTTTAGAAGGAATCGTATAAAATGTAAAATAAGAAATGGAAGTGGTTTAAACTTTTTTCAATTTGCTAAAAAAAATGTCTTTTTGTGTCCCTATTTCACAATTTTTGACTTCCGTAGCATTGCTATGCAACTAAAAAATTGCTTTATTTGAACACAAAACCACTATTTTTCACTTAAATCAAAAAAGTTTAAACCACTTCATGAAAAATGTAAAGTGGAAAACAAAAAAAGTCTTGAATATGCATCGTGTAATTTTAAGTAATGATTACTTTACTACTCAATTCTAATTACGTAATACAAAACAATTATGAAACTTTGGGATAAAGGGTTACCAACAGATCAGAAGATAGATATGTTTACTGTAGGTAATGACAGGCAATTAGATTTGGTAATAGCCAGTTATGATATAAAAGCAACACTGGCACATGCCAAAATGCTACATAAAATTAAATTGCTTTCTGATGCTGATATTTTTGCAATTGAAAAAGAATTAAAAGTACTATCAGAACAAATTGATCAAGGAACTTTTGTAATTGAAGACCAATTTGAAGATGTACATTCTAAAATAGAATTCGAATTAACAAAAAAGATAGGAGATGCTGGTAAACGCATACACACGGCAAGGTCAAGAAATGACCAAGTTTTGGTAGCGATGCACTTGTATCTTAAAGATGAATTACTATTGATCAAATCTCAGGTTAAAGAGTTATCTGAAAACCTATTAGCTAGTGCAGAGAAATATAAAGACGTTTTATTACCAGGCTATACACATCTACAGATTGCCATGCCATCATCCTTTGGTTTGTGGTTTTCTGCCTATGCAGAGAGTTTTGTCGATGATTTGTATTTTGTGAATGCGGCATTAAAAGTTGTAGATCAAAACCCATTAGGGAGTGCAGCAGGTTATGGGAGCTCATTTCCTATTGATAGAGAATTTACAACTACAGAACTCGGTTTTGAAACCTTAAAATATAACGTAGTAGCGGCTCAGATGAGTAGGGGTAAATCCGAAAAATCTACAGCCTTTGCGATGAGTAGTGTAGCTGGAACCCTTTCTAAACTGGCTATGGATGTCTGTCTGTATATGAGTCAGAATTTTAATTTTATGAGTATTCCCTCAGAGCTAACAACAGGATCTAGTATTATGCCTCATAAAAAGAATCCCGATGTTTTTGAGCTCATTAGAGGGAAATGTAATAAAATACAAGCATTACCTTATGAATTAAGTCTATTGACCAATAATTTACCTAGTGGCTATCACAGAGACTTACAATTGTTAAAAGAAGGTATTGTACCAGCTATCCAGGATTTGAAGGCATCTTTAGAAATGGTAATCTATGCATTAAAAAGTGTAACCGTAAATAATACAATCCTTGAAGATGATAAATATGATTACCTTTTTAGTGTAGATACCTTAAATGAATTGGTAATGCAGGGCATGTCATTTAGAGATGCATATGTCAAAATAGGGCTTGATATTGAAAAAGGAAGCTATAAACCAGAAAAAAACACAAAACATAGCCATATCGGCAGTATTAATAATTTATGCCTGCAACATATAAAAGATAAATTAGAACAAGTTTAGTTTTTTAGCATGGACTCTTAGCTTATAGTCGGAACATAGTAGCAGATAAAATTTTTAAAACCATGAAAGTCACTTGTTTTGGAGAAGTTTTATGGGATATCTTTCCTACTCATAAAAAGATTGGAGGAGCACCTTTAAATGTAGCTTTGAGATTACATACAATGGGGATTCAATCTTCTGTTATTACTAAAATAGGGAATGATGTTTTAGGAGATGCTATTATAACACATATAAAAGGAGTGGGATTATCCATAGAAACAATCCAAAAAAGTAATCATTATGCTACTGGAGAGGTTATAGTATCTCTTGATAGTGAGGGCACAGCTTCTTACGAAATTAGTCGACCTGTAGCTTGGGATTTTATTACGAGTACTGAAGAAGCTACTATAGAAGCCTCAGTATCTGATGCTATCATTTTTGGGAGTTTAGCCAGCCGTAATGAAGTTTCTAGAACTACTTTATTTCAGTTATTGAATATAGCTAAATTTAAAGTTTTGGATATTAACCTTAGACCACCTCATTATAATTTTCAGTTGCTTATAGAATTAATGGAGAAAGCAGATTTTATAAAATGTAATGATGAAGAGTTAGATGAAATTTGTACTCATTTTGGAATAAAAGATTCAACTTTAGAGGAACAGATAAAATCAATTGCCTCATATACTAATACTTCCCAAATTTGTATTACTAAGGGAGGAAAAGGAGCTACTTTGTATGATAAAAAATCTTTTTATCATAATAACGGGTATAAGATTAAAGTAGTAGATAGTGTAGGAGCAGGAGATTCTTTTTTGGCAACCTTACTCTCTAAGCTATTACAAGGAAATAAACCACAATTATCAATAGATTACGCCTGTGCTATAGGTGCAATGGTAGCAGGTAGTGAAGGTGCGAACCCTGTTTTCTCTGATGATGAGGTACAGGGTTTTTTGGATAAACAGAAGTTGCTTTAAATTTTAGCATTTGCTATAGACTTGAATAACTTATAGATGAGTACTTCCTATATATACATATAAATTTATGTTAACAAGCATAAATCATAAAAGTAATAATGCTAAAACTTTATTGTATAGAGATTACCCCATTATACTCCTTGTAATCATACTCTAACCTAATGTTAAATCATTGATATTGAGTAGTATGTATTTATTGCTACTTATTAATTTTATCTAAACAGTTGTACTATTTTAGAATTATAAATGTTATAGATTTATATAAAATGATTTTTTATATCTAAAAATGATCATTGTTTTCGATATAAATGCATAAGATTCGATATATCGTCTATTAGATAAAAGAGTAATTTTATATATAACCTATCTACTCTTAAAACCTAAAATATGTCTTTAAAACTCCTACCAAACTACATATCTATACTTTTAGTAGTTTTATCAATGTATAGTTGTAGCCAAGACTCTTCTTTGGTAGAAGCAGCAGGTGAAGAAATAATTGAAGATCCAATAGCTGTGGATGATGATTGTATGGTCACAGTATCCACTGCGGCAGAGCTTATGGATGCAGTTAATAATGGTAACGAGGGAGATGTCATATGCATCTTACCAGGAACCTATGAAATTACTACATCACTACTTCCTAAAAATAATATGGTTCTCAAAGGCACAGAAAGAGATACGACCATCATAACTGGAGCGTCCTCTTGGAATCTAGGTACAGCAGGCTTACCCGATAGAGATACAGACCATACTACTGTTAATTCTAGTGCATATTTGATTAATTTGGCAAATGACATAACAGGAGTTTCTATATCAAAATTGACCCTTACAGGCCCTCAACTCCACGGTGCTATATATGGGAATAATAGTGATGGATTAGAAGTGTATAACACAAAAATAGAAGATTTTTTATGGAGCGGTATCCGTACCTTTCGCTTAGATGATGGAGCAATATATGATACTATTTTTATCGATGCAGGAGGAAATTACCAAGGGGGTACTGGAGGCGGGATTTTTGTCACTTTTACCAGTAATTCTGATTTTTATGACAATGTTTTTATGGCTTCTGGCAATACAGAACGTAAGTTCTATGGAATAAAAGGGCGAAATGCTCGTAATTGCCATATCTATCAAAATACAATCAATGTTAATTTTTCTATAGAATTTCCTTTTGATAATGATAGTGATATGGAAATTGATCATAACTATATGGTAGGAACTGTATCCATACCAAAATCTGGAGGTGGAGGAATTCCAGATAGTGGTGTAACATACCGTATTCATCATAATTATTTTGCATCTTCTTATGCTATGGAGTGGTCGAGAAATGGTGTTGAAATAGATCATAATTTATTTGATTTTTCTGTCAATTCAGATGCAGGAAATTTAATCACAAGCTTTGGCGATGAGACCTCCGTGGGGCCTACTGTTTTTCATGATAATTTAATTAAAAATCCAGGCAGGGGAATTTTTTGGGCTAGAGGAGTGTATAATAATTATAGTTTCTATAACAATCATGTAATTACTAATACTACAATTACTCCGAGAACTGAAGGACTCTTTGGCTTTAATACAGCTAGTGATTTCTGTACAATCAAGATTAAAGATAATATTATAGAGTGTATAGGAACCCTTCGACCCTTAGTACGCAATACAGAAAGTTTTTTGGCAGTCATAAGCAATAATGAACTCATAAATGTTTCTGATGCTGATAATTATAAAAATGACGTAACAGGAGCGCCTCGTGGACCAATAGATGCCATTGAATTTAATTGTGGAGCTAAACTTGTTTATTCAGTAGATGGATTTAACATCTCTAAGTAATACTAATATAGTATATACATATCAAACTATATTTTTTGCATCACTTATATATAAAATGCATTACAGATTTTAAGATATTAATTTAACCATTTACACGGAATATGTCACTACAAACAAATACTCAAATATTTATATCTGGAACACAGATTCCATCTTATAAAAACCTGAAATTAACTCAAGAAATTGATGCTCATCATGACCTAGAAATAACTTTTCGTACAGATGTTTTAGAAAAAATATCGCAAGAATTGATAGGCGAGAGTAAAAACCATCTAGGGAGTACTATAACCATTAAAATTAAAGCAATTACCAGTTTTGAAGGATATAAAGAATTAGAGTTTAAAGGAGTGATTGTTAAGATCCAAGGAACAAAAGGATTTCATCAACCTAGTGGAGATATAGTGACCTTACACGCTAAGAGTACTTCTATACTATCAGATGGTGGTCCACATTATGCATCTCATAATGATGTAAGTCTTTCAGAAATAATACAAAAAACCTTTCGTGACTTTGATAAAGGGAAGTTACAGACTAAATTTTCTCCTGCTTCTTCAGATACTATTCAATATTCGGTACAGCATAATCAGAGCGCCTTTAGTTATGCGAGTAGGTTAGCGTCATACTATAATGAATGGTTTTATTATGATGGTAAAACATTAATCTTTGGAACACCTAGTACAGAAGAAATAGAGCTTAGATATGGTGTTGATTTACAAACTTTTTCTATAGAACTGAATTCTATTCCTACTTCTTTTAATTATCTTACTAATAATTATCTTACTGGCGAAGTACTTCAAAAAAGTAGTAAGGATATTACAATACCTTCTGAAGGGTATCATGGATTTACCAATAAGAAATCAAACGAATTATTTCCTACTCAAACAAATGTTCTTAATGAGTTGTCTACAGTTGCTTCTATGAAACTTAGGTTTGATAGACAGGCTGATCAATATACTAAAGCAAGAGTAATGCAGCAAGTAATTGCCAGAGGCAGTAGTGATAATCCAGGGATTACTCTGGGGGGAATAGTTAAAATATCAGGACATGGCTCGTTTAGGGTTATTAAAATTACACATACCAATATAGAAGGAGGAGCATATATTAATAATTTTGAAGCAGTAGATGCAAATTTTATGGGATATCCTAAAATGGATATGAATCAATATCCTAAAAGTGATATACAAGTTGCAACAGTAAAAGAAAATAACGACCCAGAAGGACTAGGAAGAGTCAAAGTACAATTTTCATGGCAAATACCCTTAGGAGAAATAACCCCGTGGTTACGTGTAATGACACCTCACGCTGGAGCTGATAAGGGATTTCACTTTATTCCAGAACTAAAAGAAGAGGTAGTTGTAGATTTTGAAGGAGGTAATGCAGAAAAACCTTTTGTAGCAGGAGCTATCTATAATGGTCCAGCAAAACCAGATAGCTGGCAAACTGATGCCAATAATATCAAAGCAATTCGTACCCGTAGCGGTCATACAATAGAACTCAATGATACAAAAGGAGGGGAAATGATAGTCATCAGTGATAAGAATAGTAATATTATTCATTTTGATACTGCCAAAAGTTCGATAATGATTTCCACACCAGAAAACTTGATTTTACAATCAAAGAATATGGAAATCAGGGCATTAGAAGATATAAAAATTACGGCAGGAAAAAATAAAACCGAACAAATTACTGGAGACTATAAACTTACAGCTTCTAATATTTTTGAAGTGGCTTCTAAAGACATGAAAAGTCAAGGAGAAAAAATCATCAGGCAGGCAATTGAAGAGATGAATGTTTCTAGTGTAAATGGAAATGTAAATAAACAAGCAGATCAAAAAGTAAATAATAATAGCGGAGAACAAGGTAATGTATTTTAGAGATGAGCGAGAAAGGACAAATTATTAAAATAGCTAAGGGAACGATGACGGATATTGCAGATAAAGATATCAATTACTTCAGTAAAAATATCAATACTTATGCTGGAGCTAACGTAAATGAAACAGCAAATCAAGGTGTCTTTTTTGGAAACCCTGAGTCTGCACCCTCTGTAAAAACAACTCTAGAAGATGTTGAGTTTATTGTTTTCGAAAATAATGTTTTTAAAAAATAGAATAGAAAACACATAGTAATACTATATGCATACCGAACATGAAATATCTTTTGAACATCCGATTAAAAAAAGAATGGATGGTATTGAAAAATTCTATGGGATAGAAATTACATATCTCCCAGAAGAGATTGAGATACGATATATATACAGTATAGCATACATCACTTCAATAGATGAAGAATACCATTGTAGAATTGGTAGAAAACAATTTTTTGTCAATGGGGTACAACCCGTTAGGATACTGGATGTATTAGCAGAACGATGCATGAATGCAATATATCCAATAGATTTTAGGGTACATCCTTTTAATGGGATTACTGGTGTTTTTAATTTTAAGACCTTAAGAGAACGTTGGAAAGAGTCAGTAAAGGATATTAAAAAAGAGTATAGTGGAACGTATGCAGATCGATATTTTGAACAAATTAATCAAAGTCTATCAGACGAAAATACTTTTTTTAAAGCACTTAAAAATGAAATGCTATACACCCTTCATTTCTTTAAAATGGAAACACTTTTTGTTAAAGAGCATATAAAGAGAGATGTTGGATATCAATTACCAATTATGCCTTATAGAAAACTTTCTGAGTTTTATGGAAATCAACGAATCCATATAAAAGATACTAAGATGATTTTTAAATATAGAGGTAAAAATTATGAAGGTAACGTGGTAGAAATTGAACATAGTATTGATAAGAATGATTTTACTGTCCATAAAGTTAGAGGAATGTATACTGCAGCAAATAATAAAAAACAAATTGTATTTAAAATAACCGAACTCAAAGAACGTGAAAGAAATATACAAAATAAAGAAAGCATAGAAGCTATTCTATAAATTACTATAAACTGGATTTAACCTTTTTATAAAAATAATAAATAATGAGTGATATAGCAATTGTATGTCAGGGAGCGAGTTGTGCGTGTAAACACGGAAGTACTTCTGATTCGCTTAAGGTAATAAGTACTCATAAAGAGTATGTAAATGAAATAGAAGGAAGTACTAAAATGATTGCAACGACAATGGATATAGGAGTTCCGTTTGAAGCAGGTAATTTTGGTAACTGTAAGCTACAATCTAGTTCTTGTACACCTAGTATTGTAGAATGGAAAGATTTTTATGAAAAAGTAACATTAAGTAATCAAGGGCAAATTCTCACAGAAAAAAGTAAAGCAGTATGTGCCATTGCAGGAACTCCTTGTGTAGAGATAACATTTCATGGGCAAACGGCAACTCCAACAAAAGGACTGGTCGATCAGACTGATGAAGAAACCCATAGTCAACTAAATCCATTAGCTAAACCTAAGGAAGAACCATACAGAGAATCAAAAATTAAAGCATATATACAAAGAGTCTGAAATTAAAGGATATATACAATGAGTGATTTTAAACTTACTAATATAAATTTGGGAGAATTACTAAGGAGCAATGGGCGCTATCAGAAAGAAATTGTGGTAGATAAATCAAGAAGCGAAAGTACTGTTATAGAAAGAATTCATGATGGATATAAGTTTTTTATTGTAAAGCATAATAAAAAAGCTGTATTTCGTTTGAAAGTAAATTACGCTACCAATACGGAAGCTACAGAACGTAATGTATATTGGGTGGCACAAGCTGACTATCAATTTAAAACATCAAAATGGTGGGAGTGGGAATATATAGATGAAAGAGGGGTTGTAATTGAACAAGAGGAAAGAGATCCACTCCACGAATTGCTCAATGAACTTAATAAAAACAGTCCGTATAAACATGGTCCAAAATATACAGCAGAGGATACAGGGTTCGTAGGTAAGAACTATACTGTCTTTACAGAAAATAGGGGTAGTTTAAATTTTCAACATAAAGCGGGAGTAGGTTTTTGGGTAGAAGGTATAAATTATAGGCCAGAGCATAATAGTCAAGGTGCTTTTATCATAGCTGTAGGAGAACCACAGATATTTTTTTTCTATGTAGAAAAAAAAGTAGGTACAGAATCAGTATTGCAAGAAATAATTAATGAGTTTGGGGCCTATACACAAGAAGATACAGAAGAGGTAGAACAAACACTTATTTACGGAGATTATTTACAACTCCATCTGGGATTACATAACATTTCTGAGCAGTATGATTATGCTACTGTAGATGTGTATGATAAGAATAAAAAGATGGGCTCATCTAGAGAGACTATTAGTTTGCGATCACTTTATAATTCTAAAAACCCATCATCTCGATATAATATTAATATTTTAGAAGACCTATTAGTCGACCTGAGATGGGCTGATCAGAGTGGACATAAAGAAGGAAAAAACAATGAAGATTCCATAAAAATTTATACTCTATTATTGGTATTACATCCTAAAAGAAAATATGGAAAAACAATACAACCATTAGAGAGAAAAGTGACTTTTAGAGTGAATTATAAAGGTAGTTTTAGTTTTGATGTTCATGAACCCCAATATGTAGCACAGGTAGTAAAAATTAAACAACCTCCCTTAGTAAGTCAATCTTTTGAGTTATGTAAATACACAGAGATAAAATTGACATATGAGGACACTCAATTTATCTTACTAAAAGAAGGTGCTGATGGATCATTACAAGAAGATAATAAAACCCCTTTCTATCAATTCGTAGCAGGAAATGATGAAAACAGAAAAGAGATCACGATTGATGTTGGTGGTCTTGATGTAAAACACTGTGAAAACGATAAATTTAGCAACGATATATTTCATCCTGATAACCATGTCTTTAATACTCAGGATGCAAATAAGAATAAGAGTATTACAACACATAAAAATATGTTTTCTCCCATATTTGCTTTTTCAGAAGTTGATAAAACAGATACTCAGTTAAAATTTAAAGCAGGATATCCCTATCGAGCTGCTAGTCCGCATACTTTTTTGTTTGCATATCTAACATTCCAGATTGATCCTGTTCCTATAGATATATCTATTAATAGTTGTCGATATGTACGTACGCCAAAATTTATGATATATCCAGATATAGAGTGGGCTGTACACTTAAATTATGATCCAGATACGATATTGTACTATAAAAATGAAGAAGTAGCATTAGTTAAAGGGCATCCTGATTATATGTCTTATATTATAAAAACAGCGTTATGGGTAAATGATAAACTTAGACCTTTTGTAGAAGATTTTATTATAGATCATATAAATACTCCTGCCTTGAAAAAGAAATGGAATAAAATACAATATAAATTAAAAGGATATGATTATGTAAGTTTAAGAGATGTAGCATTTGGTTTTCATGCAAAATATGATAATTCTAAAATTATAAACTATGCAAAAATTGATCCTTTTAGAATTCAATTGCATTATATAATATATCAGATGGTTATGTTTTCCTTAGCTATCGATGTATTAATGATACTTCTTACAGGAGGGGCTGGAAAACTTGGTAAAGTTGCCAAAACACTAAAAAAAATTAAACAAGCAAAAAAGGCTATAAATAATTTTAAGAAAGCAAACAGTGCTACGATTCTAACGCCTAGAATAAGTGCTAATTTTGGAATTCGAAGAGAACAACAATACCCAGAATTTGGTAAAATTGGAACTATTATTGATTTTACAATAAAAGCGAGTCCATTTATAGAGATTTATGCTAATTACCCATTTATTCCAGACAAACTTCTTAGAAATTCTCGTATACTTAAAGAATTGAGACTTCTATTGCAACTAGGAGGAAAAATAACTTATGATTACAATATTAGTTATAATACATTAACCAAAAAGTTTACGCTTAATGATAATGCAAAACATCAAAAAACGGGCGGAAATCGTGATCTAAAAGATGGAGATCTAGTTGCAATAGGTGGTAGAATAGGTGTTAAAGCAATTGCTTCTGGTGTAGTTTCTACCAGTCGTGTTATACTTAATATTATACCTGTGCATGCCAGAGCAGAGATAGATGGAATAATTGGAGCAGGAGTAGGGGTTACTTTAAAATTTGGAATAGATGATAAGGGACCGTACTTAGACTTTATAGTATTTCTAGATGAAATAAAATTAAAATATTCGTATAAAGTACAGGCAAATACTGTGGGTGTAAAACTGATAAAAAAAGAAGCTAAAGATAAAGAATTACAATTGTATAAAGGAATATCAGGAAGTTTTCTAAAAATTCATCTATTCGATGTGTTTAAAACCAAAGATAAACTATTTGACCCTAGACCTGAAAGAACACTTGATAGCTATACATAATTTTTTTGTACCATTGAATTCAGATAGTACGTGGAGTTATATTATTGAGTAATGCTTTCATAACTAACGACTAAGATAAAATAAATCAAAAATGAAGGAGTATTTAGATGATATAAAAAATCTATATAAAAACGTAATACACTATAATAGTGAACCAGAATATTATGTTGAAGCATATCAACAAGAATGTCATTACGAGATATATGTAAATGATTGCCTAGTATATAGTCAATATGAAAATGTACAACAAGCAAATCATGCTATTACAATAAATCCAACCATATTAAAAAGTGGTCCAATAGAAGTAAAGATAAAGTTAATGGCTCTAGGTACTATAGAGGATAAAGAGTATACAACTCTAGAAGAAAATACTGGGTTTGAACTAATAATTTTTAAAAGAGATAAACAAGTTCCCTGGGAAGGGTTAGAGTATGACTTAGTTGCAGAATATATTGCTCCAACAACTACAGGAGAGAAAGGAGGTAGTTTTAAAAACACTGGAATCCCTATCTATGAAGATACATTTACTTTAGATGTAGAAGTCCCGTATCATAGTACAGGATGGAGTGAATCACAGCTGATTGTAGATCAGAAAGGTATCGAAACAGAAGTACTTACATATTATAAAGATATACATAGAATTATAAAAGAAAGAAATCATAAAGAATGGCAACGTAAATTTCTGTCTAAAGAAACAGAGATCGCTCAGATGATCTATGCCACCAAAGACGATATGAAAAAAAGAGTAGCCTCTTATTCTTCTAGTTTTGAAACAGCATATCTAGATGTACTCCCGATAGAGAATTATAAAGTGGTTTTTTATGGTAATGGAAGAATTATTGGATTAGAAAGTTTAGAACACAAAGGAGAATCGGCATTAATTTCGATACAAGAGATAGAACAAGGAGAAGAAAAAATGAAAGCGTATATCTTTCACACCTTATACCTACATAAACCTAAAGGAAGTAATACATTAGAAGTTATTCGATAACTGATATATTAACTATTAACCTATAATTCCCTCACCCATATATTTCTATACTGTACTGGATTATTGTGATCTTGTAATTTGATTGGGCCTTTACCATGTGGGGCATTTTTAGGTAGACCAATATATTCTGTTGTTCCCAGAATCTCTACATGATCTTGCACTAAAACTCCATTGTGGAGTACAGTACAATATCCAGACTTGCTCTTTTTACCCGTAGTATCAAATTCTGGAGCGTGAAAAATGATATCATACGTTTGCCACTGATCAGGAGCTTTTGTAGCATTTGCTAATGGACTATACTGCTTATAGATTGCTGTAGCTTGACCATTAGCATAGGTACGATTTTTATAGCTATCCAGAATCTGTACTTCATATCTATTTTGAAAAAAAATACCGCTATTTCCTCTACCTTGTCCTTTTCCTTCTACAATATCAGGAGCGCTCCATTCTAAATGCAGTTGTACACTGCCAAAATTTTCCTTAGTTTGTATATCGCCAGTACCTGGGCTTACCGTCATGCTTTTATCAGGATTGATAGTCCACGCCGCTGCTGTACTATCTTTTGTAGAGATCCATTGGTCTAAATCATTTCCACTAAAAAGTACGATAGCATCTGAAGGTACATTCGCATCATTAAAAGAAACTGCTTTAGGTTCTGGGTTCCAGACTTCGGTTTCTTTAGGGTCTGTTACCTCTTTCTTAGTAATAAGAGAGTCTTCTCTTTTTTCAACAATTAATTCGGGAGTGCTTTTCTTCGAATTACAGAAGGTAAAAGTTATTATAATAGCAAATAATAGTATCTTTTTTAGAAAATTTTTCATAGGATTTAAAGATAACTAATATTTCAGAAAAAAAATCGTTATAATTTAAAATGTAATGTATTCTAACACGGAATATAATACTTGCTAATTTCAACGAGTTTGTGTTACAAATAGACCTTATTGTTATGATCTTTTAGCAGGGATTATCATAATAGTATTCATATGATATGAATGTAAAAGAATATCTAACAAGTAAAAGAAAAATTTAGCTAATCAATTAAAAATGTTTATAAAATTAAAAATAACTCTAATCTTGATGGCCTTACTAATTGGTTCATCAACCATTGCTCAAAGTTTTAGAGTATTGGTGTTTTCCAAAACGGAAGGATTTACACACGCTTCTATTCCTGATGGAATCGCTGCGATAAAACAATTGGGTATCGATAATGACTTTGAGGTAGATGATACAGTAAATGCCTCCGTGTTTACATTATTAAATCTACAACGATATGATGCTGTTATATTTTTGCATACTACTGGAGATATTCTTAATGCTGCTCAACAAGCTGAATTCGAAAAATATATACAAGCTGGAGGTGGTTATGTAGGAATTCATGCCGCTTCTGATACGGAATACTCTTGGCCGTGGTATGGAGAATTGGTAGGTGCGTATTTTAAGGATCATCCCGCAATACAGAATGCAACAATACAGATAGCTGATAAATTACATCCGTCTACAGAATCGTTACCAGAATATTGGCAACGTACTGATGAGTGGTATAATTTTAGAAACAATCCAAGAGGTAATGTGCATGTATTGGCAACTTTAGATGAAAGTACATATAATGGTGGCGATATGGGGTATGATCATCCAATTGCTTGGTGCCATACCTATGATGGAGGTAGAGCTTGGTATACGGGTTTAGGCCATACAAGAGAAAGTTTTTCTAATCCAGATTTTCTTACTCATGTTTTAGGAGGAATTTTATATGCGACCGGAGAAGTAGTTGGTGATTTTGATCCTACTGTAGATTCAAAATTTACAGTACAAGTGGTAGATGATGATCCTGTAAACCCAATGCAACTCACAGTACTTCCAGATCTTAGTGTGGTATATATTGAACGTGAAGGTGCCATTAAACTAAAAGATGTTGATACTGATTTAGTTACTACAATAGCTACCCTTAATGTAGATGCTGGTCGCGAAGATGGACTTATAGGAATTGTTTTGGATCCAGATTTTGAAACAAACAATTGGTTGTATTTATTTTATTCACCAAATGATGTAAGTGAAAATAGAGTATCTAGATTCGAAATGATAAATAAAACAATAAACCTTGCTTCAGAAACTATTTTATTACGAATACCAACACAAAGACAACAGTGTTGTCATTCTGGCGGAGATTTAGAATTTGATGGTAATGGCAATTTGTATATCACAGTTGGCGATAACATAAATCCATTTCAATCAGATGGTTTTGCACCTATTGATGAGCGTTCTGGAAGATCCGCTTATGATGCTCAAGGTACATCAGGAAATACGCAAGACTTAAGAGGGAAAATACTTCGAATCCATCCAGAATCAAATGGTACTTATACCATTCCTACCGGAAATTTATTTACAGATATTAACCAAGGTAAACCAGAAATATATATAATGGGTACCAGAAACCCTTTTAGAGTTGCTGTAAACACAGTCAATAATGAGATTGTTTGGGGTGATATAGGTCCAGATGCCAGAAATAATAATGCAAATAGAGGTCCCAGAGGATATGATGAATATAATCGAACTTCTACTTCAGGTAATTTTGGATGGCCATATGTGATTGCAGATAATAGGGCATATGTAGATTATAATTTTGCTAATACTACTAGTGGTGTAGTCTTTGATCCGAATAATTTGGTAAATAATTCTCCAAATAATACTGGAATTACAAATTTGCCAGATGCAGTACCAGCTTGGATTTCATACCCTTATGAAGTGAATCCAGACCGTCCTGAACTTGGAAACGGTGGACGAGCAGCAATGGCAGGGGAATATTATAAATATGATGCTAGTAATACTTCTGGAGTAGGATTTCCTGAGTATTATGATAATACTTTATTTATTATGGAGTGGTCAAGGAACTGGATAAAAGAAGTTCGGTTTGACGAAAATGGTAATTTATTGCAGATAAATCCTGTAAAAGAAGATTTGATTCGCCCGATTGATATGCATTTTGGTCCAGATGGAGCGTTGTATGTAATAGAGTGGGGGACTGGGTTTTCTGGTGGAAACGATGATGCCAGAATTATTAAAATAGCATATAATTCATCACTTACTAACAGCGCACCTAATGCCGTTGCTACTGCGTCAATAAATAATGGACAAGCTCCATTAAGTGTAAACTTCTTTGGTAATGAATCTAATGATGCAAATGTGGGAGATGTGCTTAGCTATGCCTGGGATTTTAATGGAGATGGTATAACAGATGCATCCACAGAGAATGCTAATTTCGTATTTAACACTAACGGAGAATATATCGCTACGTTAACGGTTTCTGATCAAGAAGGCTTAACATCAGTGGCACAGGTTAATATCGTTGTAGGTAATACAGTTCCTATAGTTTCTATTGATTTCCCTTTGAATGGAGGTTTTTTTAAAGAAGAAGAAACCATCCGTTATAAGGTATCTGTAGTTGATGAAGAAGATGGTTCCATTGTAGATGGATCTATAGACTGCTTAGATGTTGTAGTAGAACCATCTATAGGTCACGACGATCATTCTCACGGTACAGGTCCTATAGATAATTGTGAAGGAGAATTTATAACACAGACTCACGGAGACGGTCCCGATAATATATTTTATGTTTTTAGTGCTGATTATACCGACCTTGGGGGTGATGTGGATGTTCCTTTAAGGGGAAGAACAGTTAGTGTATTACAAACTAAGACGAAACAAGCAGAACATTTTCAAGGAATTTCTGACGCAAGTGTAGAGAATACTTCAGATTTTATGGGCGGCGGCGGAAATGTAGGTTTTATTAATGATGGTTCTTATTTGAGCTATACCCCAATGAATTTTGAAAGTATAAATTATATGACTATTCGTTGGGCAGCTTTGAATAAAGAATCTATGATGGAGGTACATATCGATGCTCCTGATGGTCCTATTATTGCCAAAAGAAGATTGCCAATTACTGGTGGATGGCAAGATTATGACTATTTCACTACAACAATAGATAATCCAGGAGGAGCGCACGAAGTTTTTGTAGTTTTTACAAGACCAGAAGGAGGAAATAGTTTAGGAAATGTTAATTGGTATGAATTTCACGGAAAAGGTATTTCTGTAGAAGATTTTCAAAAAAATAAAGGATTAAAAGCTTCTTATTATCCAACGAATGATTTTACCGGAAGCCCAATAATAAGAAAAGACCCAATGATATCTTTTGATTGGGATATGGAAAGCCCTGGTGCTTCTATTCCAGAAGATGGATTTAGTGTACGTTGGGAAGGACAGTTAATAGGTCAGAGAAACGGAGCATACACACTTTCTTTAGATAAGAAGAATGGCACCGCTACAGTTTGGCTTAATGATGCGATCATTATGAGTGGAACAGATTTAACAGAATCAATAACTTTAACTCAAGGTCAATTATATAAAATTGTAATAGAATATGCGCACACTACTGGAGAAGCAGCGATAAAGTTAAATTGGGAAGGAGCTAATCCTGTAAACACTATTCATACCGAGTTTTTACGTTTAAACGAAGAAGATGTATTATCTACTCCTGATGTAGAAAATAATGTATCAACTATTTTTCCCAACCCAGTTAACAACATATTGAGATTTAGTAAAAACTTAAAAGGAAAGTCTTATAAAATATATAATGTTTTAGGAAAGATGGTTACAGAAGGAACTTTTAAAGAAAGTATTGATACTTCAATTTTATCAAAAGGGTTATATCTTTTAAGAGTTGAAGATAAAGAAGTCTTAAAGTTGATTAAAAGCTAATAATTCATTTTTTTTAAGCTTATAATAGAAATGATATTAGAATTAAACTAGAAAAGAGCCTTAATAAAAAAAACAGCTATATGATATAGCTGTTTTATAGAGTTTATCCAGAATTTTGTGTTTTTGAAAAATAATTTCAAAATTCATAGGTTAAAATATTTTGATTATAACCTTTC
>CANLRN010000042.1 GCA_947493495.1 uncultured Aquimarina sp. | reverse complement strand
AATGAAAAAAAGAAAAAGAAGATTGTGAAACAACCTTACAATCAGCTTATTAAAATTTAGTTAGATGGAATTCATTAAAAAATCTATTACGTCTATAATGTACTGAAAATACTAACGTAAACTGTATTTTTAATTTAACCATAGCTATGCTAAAATTAAGAAAACACTAGTATTTATTATATATCATTGACTCATAACGAGGTTCTAACGCATAATCTGAGTTTAATGAAAAAAACAAGTTTTTTGCTTAAGTCATAGGATACGAACAAGGAAGAAAATTTATCATCCTCAAAGTTTTAGTCAATTTCAATTATGAAACATATCATAAAACAACAAATAACACAAGCATTGGTTTGGTTAGATGTATTGTACCTCCATTTATTCAGAATAAGATTGTTTTTTTATACTATGTATCTTTCGGTATTCATTTGCTGTAATTCCAAAAAATTTAGTGAACGCCTTATTAAAATTGCTATGACTAGAAAATCCTAAGGAAAATGAAATATCTATTATAGAAGTGTTAGATAGTAACACAACCTCTTTAGCTCTTTCCATTTTTCGCTCTAATATAAATTGATAGGGTGATATTTTTAGATAATCTTTAAAGTTTTTATTAAAATGTGGTTTGCTCCATCCTGTGATTTCTGCCAGCTCTGTTAATGAGATCTTTGCTCCTATGTTTTCTTCTATATGGTTTAAGGCTTTCTTTAATTTATATGGAACTACAGAAATATGCCCATTTCTATTATATGGGCTCTCAATCTCCTTATACACATAATTCTTAATCGCTAAAGCTACATTAAACAACAGCTCTTTTTCTCTAAAAGGTTTTACAAGATAACTCTTAGGATTCGTATCAATAGCCCTACTTACTGTATATGAATCGGTATATGAAGTAAGATAAATAAATGGCATTATATCTTTTTCTTTTAGCCAATTACCTACACAGATGCCTCCATGTTTTGTTTCTACATTGATATCAACAATAGCCAAATCAGGAGACTCAACTTCTACCGAATTTTTAAAATCCTCTATACTGTTGGCACGTATTGATTGATAGCCAGAATCTTTTAACACAAGTTCGATGTGTTTGGCAATTATTATTTCATCCTCTAATAATAAAATTTTCTTTGGTTTCATAGGTTGGGGTGGGTATAGTATTCGGAATAAAAGTAAGTCTAAAGGTATGTCCTAATTCATTACTCTTTGTTATTGTAGCATTTAATTGTTCTGCTAAGAGAGCAACTAATTCTAAACCTCCAAATGAATTATTGTTTGTGTTTAAATGTTCTTCTAAGAATCCATTACCTGTATCTGTAACAATTAACTCCACGGCTCCATTATTATCCGTAAGGTCGACTATAATTTCTCCTTTTTTTGTGTTTATAAAAGCGTGCTTTAGAGCATTCAGTATTATTTCATGAGCAACAAAGCCTAAAGTAATCGAATTCTCAATACTTAAAAAAATAGGTTGAAGATTAACTAGATAATCGATATGAGGTGCTGGATGCGTGTTTTTTATCGTTAAGATCAATTTCTGTAAATATTCTTTAAAATCAATTTGATGTAACTCAGACTCATATAAAATCTCATGTAAAATAGCCATCGAGTAAATACGTGATTCTGTCTTTTCTAGATAATCTCTTATTTCTTGACTCTTCCTCTTTATAGAATCCGCTTGAATGGTCAATAGACTTATAATAAATTGTAAATTATTTTTAACCCGATGATGAATCTCTTTTATAAGCAACTCTTTATCCATCAATGCATTGTTAAGCTTTGCTTGATTCTCTCTCAGTTTTAGATTATTCTTTACCTTGGTTTTGTAATTTTTATATAAGAAAAAGGCTATGCTCATAAAAGTAAGTAGTAATAAACCTATAAGCATAAGTCCTGTTTTTTGCTTTCTACTAGCAATTTCCTGTTCTTTATTTTTTAGTTCTAATTGAGCAATTTCATAATCTTTTTCTTTTGTTTCATACTTAGACTGTAATTCAGAAATGGCTACTTCATCATTGACATTAGAGAGACTATCTGATATAAATTTATACGCTTTATAATTTTTAAGTGAACTCTCGAAATTACCTTCAATAGAATCCAACTTATAGAGAATCTCATGCGAATCCATTATTTTTTTTGCTGTACGATGCTTAACATCTAGCATAGTTATCTGTTTTGCAAAATTTCTTGATTTTTTATAATTCCCCAAACGATAATGATTTAGAGCAATACTATGAATGATAATTGCAAAATTACCATAATAGTTATCAGGGTTTTTTTTCATTATAGCATATGTTCTATTTAAAAATTCTAAACTACGATGGTACTCTTTTTTAGATATATGTAGTTGTGCTTTCATATCTAAAAAATATATGTATTTCTTTGAATCACTATCCTTAAAGTGGTTTTCTACAGAATGGAGCAGTTTTTCAGCTTCTTCATATTGTTTTAATCCTATATAACTAGTAATTAATATAGTTACAGCTTTTGTATAATTTGTTGATTTGTCATTTTTCTTTAATACTTCCCAAGATTTTAATATATATTCTTGCGATTTCTTATAATCCTTAATGGTACCATATACTGATGCTATCGTATATTGCGAAAAAGCCATTAGGTATGGGTCTTTTGTTTTACTATAAAACTCATCCGCTTTTAGGTAATGCTCTAAAGTTAGTTTATAATTATATTGCCTCATATATATAAAACCAATGGTTAAATGACTAACCGCTGATACATGAATAGCTTCAGCTTCAGAAGATTCTAAGTATTCTAGGCATTTTTTAAAATGTTTTTTAGCTTCTTCTAATTTATAATTAAGCATACTCAAATTTCCGCGTCCTAATTCTACAAGCCCTTTATTTGTATCCGTATTATATTTTTTATTATCAGTTTCTATTTCTGCAATCAAGTCTTCAATCTTACTAATAGATCTTTCTCTAGCATATTTCGTAATTAGACTAGAGTTTATTCTTGCTAGTAGTGAAGGGTCATTCCATTCTTTTGCAATTCTTTTAGCTCTGTGAATCCATTTTGTACCTTTTTCTGTAGATGTTCCTCCATGTAACTTAATTAATGCATAACAGATGTCAACCTTTTCTTTGACCGTATTTTTTTTAGAAAGTTCATAAACTAAACTATCATTAATCCGAATAATGCCCTTATTTTCTTGTCCGTGTAGATAAACCGAAGTAATGAAAAGTATACTAGTATATAAGTAACCTTTTATAGAATTAAATGAGGTGGAGATCATCAGTTTTTTGCATTCATTGACCATCTTAAATATCCGAAATAATCATAACAATTCCTAATTAAAACTACTGCGATATGCTATTTTTGAGCACATGTACTCAAAAAAACCACTAAACTATACGTAAATTTACAAGTAAAATTTATTTATATCCGATAATTATTATTTCTCACTACTTCCCATAAGAGGTTTATATTTTAATGCTTGTTTGTGATTAATATCTATGTAGACAATTTACTATCAGAACCCCACAGATTTTTAAAACTTATGAGGTTTAACAAAAATATTCGAACACAAGGCTTTGATTTTTAATACAACAAACATTCATAGTCGTTTTTTGTCATGTACTACTATTTTTTTTGTAAAAATCATCGTTTTCGATTCTTATGCATAAGAATCAATCACTACAATATATCTAGGAGTACTAAATTTACCATTAAACTATTCAGATAGTAGTCATGCTATTTTTTAAAAAAACTAACTTTTAAAGCCTTACCTCATGAAAAGTATACAAAAATCGATTCTGTTTATTATAGGAACATTAGCTATTTATAGCTGTACAGAAACTTCATCTTTTGATGAAATCAGTACAGAAGGAACAGAAAATGATATAGAACAGTTTCGTGCTGCCTGTTCACCGATGGTATCAACAGTTGCAGAGCTCATGGATGCTGTAAACAATGGAAACGAAGGAGATAGAATCTGTATTGCAGCAGGGACTTATAGACTCACAGAACCATTACAACCTAAAAACGGAATGACAATCACTGGTGCTATTAGAAGTAAAACCATTATTACAGCAGTTGATTCTTGGGATCCAGGAACTGATGATCTACCAGATAATGCTACTGATAATAGTTCTGTAAATACTGGAGCTTATCTAATAGATTTAGGCAACTCTACTAACGATGTATCCATATCATCTTTAACTCTTACAGCACCTAAGCTTCACGGCGCTATATATGGTAATGATAGTGATGGACTAAGAGTATTTAATTCAACGATAAGAGATTTTTTATGGAGTGGCATCCGTACGTTTCGATTAGATAATGGAAGAATATTTAGATGTAGCTTTATTGATGCAGGAGATAGACATTCAA
The DNA here is from genome assembly GCA_947493495.1 of uncultured Aquimarina sp. Classification (GTDB taxonomy): domain Bacteria; phylum Bacteroidota; class Bacteroidia; order Flavobacteriales; family Flavobacteriaceae; genus Aquimarina. Next base: position 33,815 of record CANLRN010000042.1, on the reverse strand, counting down.
GACCGAATGGTCCAACAGCTACTGGTGCTGCAATTTTTGCCACGTTTACAGGAACTTCTAATTTCTATGAGAACGTAATTAGAGAAACTTCAGGGAGTGAACGTGATTTTTATGGTATCAAAGGACGTGTAATTAGAAACTCTCGTATTTTTAGAAATACGATAACTGTTAATTTTTCTATTGAATTTCCTTTCGATAATGATAGTTTTGTAGAAATTGATCGTAATTATCTTACAGGGACTGTTTCTATACCAAAAGCAGGAGGAGGAGCTGTTCCTGATGGAGGTTATACATACCATATACATCATAATTATTTTAGATCTTCTTATTCTTTAGAATGGGCAAGAAACGGAGTTGAAATTGACCACAACTTATTTGATTTTTCTACGAATTTAGATGCAGGCAATCTAATTACAAGTTTTGGGGACGCACCTTCTCCAGGAGCTACCAATTTTCATGATAATTTTGTTAAAAACCCTGGAAGAGGTATTTTCTGGGCAAGAGGAATTTATAACAATATTACTATTGCTAATAATCATATTGTTACAAATACTACAGTTACCCCTAGAACCGATGGGCTTTTTGGATTGAATCCCGATAATGATTTTAGTACTATATCCATTAAAAATAATATCATTGAATGTATAGGCACTCCACGACCTTTGTTCCGAAATACAGAAAGCTATCAATCTCAGATATCCAATAACCAACTTGTTAATGTATCAGATGTAGCTAATTATTCAAATCCACAAACTGATGATAATAAAGGTCCGGATAGAGTTAGGTTTAATTGTGGAGCAAGACTTGCATTTGCTGTAGATGGATTTACTATATCGAGACGATAAAAACAACGCTAAAGCAGTATATTTAGATAACCTAAAACACAACTTCTTAGCTTAAGAGATCAATTTTATTTAAATACCTAAAAGGCATTCTCACTTTATGTAAGAATGCCTTTTAATTTACGTTCATACGTATCACCATACTTATTTAACCCGCTTTATGCTATAGAAAATTTATTACATCTTGTAGCTACCGCAAATACTAACGCTGCACTGCGTTTTTTAATTTCACCATAGCGGTGCTATGCAAAAATTAAGAAAACACTAGTATTTCTTGCATCTACAAGGTTCATGACAACCTTCTATAGCATAAAGCGGGTTTAGCTATCTTTTAAATTCACTGAAATAACATCTTTTTTATCTTAGTTTCAGAATAAAAGTAAACTACCTCGGAGCAAACTTAAAGATATTAGACCTGAGATCCCACTAGATGCGGTGCTATGCAAAAATTAAGAAAACACTAGTATTTCTTGCATCTACAAGGTTCATGACAACCTTCTATAGCATAAAGCGGGTTTAACTATCTTTTAAATTCACTGAAATAACATCTTTTTTATCTTAGTTTCAGAATAAAAGTAAACTACCTCGGAGCAAACTTAAAGATATTAGACCTGAGATCCCACTAGATGCTGAAACGAGTTCAGTACACAACGGAATTAGTTCAACTATATAATTTGAAGGTATTGCTGTGCAACTTTTCAAATCTGAGTTTCATTAATAAACCGTACTACTACTATCTTATATTTAGAATCTTAAGAACTCCTCATAGAATCTTACTCAATCAAGCCAGCACGTTTTAGCAAAGCTTCTGGTTTCGGTTTTTGCCCTCTAAAACGTTTATAGAGCGTCATGGGCTTTTCGGTACCACCTTTGGATAATACATGCTCCATAAATTTTGTAGCTATTTCTTTGTTAAAGATTCCATTCTCTTTAAAATATTCAAAGGCATCGGCATCTAACACTTCTGCCCATTTATAAGAATAATAACCCGCAGAATATCCTCCTTGAAAAATATGAGAAAATGCCGTGCTCATACAAGTAGAAGCTACATATGGGTATAAAGATGTATCCTTAAAAACTTGCTCCTCATAGTTTTTTACATTTTTGATAGCACTTGGATTCTGAGCGTGCCAAGCCATATCTAATAAACCAAAGCTAAGTTGCCTCATGGTAGTCATTCCTTCCATAAAAGTAGCGGACTCTTTAATCTTAGTGATATACTCCATAGGAATTACCTCATCTGTTTCATAATGCCTCGCAAATAATGATAGTGCTTCTTGTTCATAACACCAATTCTCTAATACTTGACTAGGTAGCTCTACAAAATCCCAATACACATTAGTTCCTGATAATCCTGGGTAGGTAGTATTAGCGAGCATACCGTGCAAGGCATGCCCAAACTCATGAAATAATGTAGTCACTTCATTAAAAGTTAACAATGAAGGTTTACTAGGAGTTGGTTTGGTAAAATTGCACACGATAGATATATGAGGTCTACTATTTTGCTCTTCTTTTTTCATTTGTGTTTTATAAGAAGTCATCCAAGCTCCATTCCGTTTGCCAGGTCTAGGATGAAAGTCTGCATAGAGAACAGCAATGAAACTACCACCGACATCATAAACATTATACGTTTTTACTTCTTCATGGTACGTATCTATTGTATCAGTCTGCTCAAACTGTAATCCGAACAAATTAGAAGCAACCTGAAAAACTCCATCGATTACATTTTCTAGCTTGAAATAAGGTTTTAGTTTCTCATCATCTAAATTAAAAAGTTGTTTTTTTAGTTTTTCAGAATAATATGCTCCATCCCATTTTTGTAATTGATCTATACCATCTATTTTTTTTGCAAAACTTTCTAGTTGTGTGTACTCTCTTTGTGCTGCTGGTTTCGCTTTTTCGAGTATTTCGTTTAAAAAAGAATATACTGCCTCTGGTGTTTCTGCCATTCGCTCTTCTAATACATAATGCGCGTGTGTGTCGTATCCTAATAATTGTGCCCGCTCATAACGCAATTGAGCAATTTTAAGAATGATATCCTGATTGTCTAGCGCATCATTTTTAAAAGATCTAGAACCAAAAGCTATTGCCATTTTTTTGCGTAACTCTCTATTCGTCGCATAGGTCATAAACGGGATGTAACTTGGATAATCCAAAGTAATTATCCAACCTTCTTTACCCTTAGCACTGGCTAGTGCTTTTGCAGCTTCTTTTGCTCCATCTGGTAATCCATCAATATCAGACTGGTTAGTTAACAACATTTCGAACTTATTGGTTTCAGCTAATACATTCTCTCCGAATTTTAAGTTAAGTTGTGAGAGTTCTTTATCAATTTTTCTTAATTTTTCTTTTTTATCGGCAGCTAGATTAGCTCCATTTCTAGAAAATGATTTATAATTCTTATCCAACAGAGTTTCTTGCTCTACAGTAAGTTTTAGTTTTTCTTTCTCTAGATATACAGTTTCAATTTTTTTAAAAAGAGCTGTATTCAAAGTAATGTCATTTCTAAATTCTGAAAGTAAAGGAGAGACTTCTTGTGCTATCTTTTGTATTTCTTCATTAGTTTCGGCACTATTGAGGTTGAAAAAAATACTTGTAACTCTTGCTAATAATTCTCCACTATACTCTAAGGCCTCGACTGTATTTTTAAAAGTAGGCGCATCAGGATTACCTACTATAGCATCAATTTCTTGCCTTGCTAAAGCTATAGCATTTTTGATAGCTGGTAAAAAATGAGTTGATTTTATTTTAGAAAAAGGAGACAGATCAAATTGTTCTACTAATGGGTTATTCATAATCGGTGAATTATTTTTTGTGTGTTTTTATTCTTTTGTCGAAAAAGCATGTTTTTAATCGAAAAACTATTTTTAATGACATTCTCTTTTGAATAGGCTAGATTAAATACTTATACATTTATACTAGGTTTATTAGTAATGATCCAAGCTTAAAATATAATACATTATTGCTATAGGGGTATGGTACAATAATCGATTTTAGTGAAGATCAAATATATTAAAAAGAGTTACAATGAATGTAACTCTTTTTTATTTTTAATTTAGGTATACACATCAATATCTGCTCAGAAGCATAGGTAGTATTTATTTTTTTTAGATAACCATGTCATGCATCTATCTGTTTAGGGAATTTACCGTTCTTAAATCAATTTTTATCGGAAAATTTTGTCTCTTATCGAAAAATACAATTTTTATAATATCGTATTTCGGTATAAAATCTATACTATAAATACTTTTGTCATAGGTTTATTAGTAATGGTCTGTACAAAACAATTACTATTATTGTTATTAAGGGTATGGATATCAATAATTAATTTTGTATAGGCCAAAATAAAAAGAGTTACAATTTGTAGCTCTTTTTTATGTTTCTCATCTTTTCTAACGTAAAAATTGATAGTTCTAATTAATTCTTGTAGCAAAAAAACAACATCCATTCAATGATTGTTTAGCTATATAGCTTATCATTTCGGATATTTTAACTTAAGATTAAGACGTAATTTCCCCTTTTTTTTGACATTTTAAAGAAAAAAAAAGAAAAAAATGTATGATTTTAAGACTAAAAATTGGTCGAAAAAAAGAAAAATATGCTTTTTATCTAAAAAAAGTCACTTTTTAACCAAATTGTTAATAAGTTTTTGCCTAGATGTATTGCGTAATCCAAGTAAGGTTTTACCTTTACCGTAGGTTTTAAGAGTAGGTCTTATAAATTGAATTTTTTGTGTAATATATTTAAGTTGGTTAATAAATATTGTTATATTCTATTGTAAGACCTTATATTTGAAAAGAGTCACTGAAAAGTGGCTCTTTTTTTATGCTATTTGTTCTTTCTTGTGCTTTGAAGTAATTTATAGAAGTAAAGTTTATTATTTAGTCAGTTGCTTAGCCCCTTCTATAACTTTTTGTTTTAGACTTTCTTTATAAGATATTACTTTTTCTAATACCTGTTGATCAGCGGATCCTATGATTTGAGCAGCAAGAATTCCTGCATTAAGTGCTCCATCTAATGCAACTGTGGCTACAGGTACACCACCTGGCATTTGTAGAATCGATAATACAGAGTCCCAACCATCAATAGAGTTTTTTGATTTTACAGGAACACCAATAACAGGCAACGGAGACAAAGAAGCCACCATACCTGGTAAATGAGCTGCACCTCCAGCCCCTGCAATAATTACTGATATTCCTCTGGTATGGGCATTTTTACCATAATCAAATAATTTTTCTGGTGTACGATGCGCAGATACAATATCTACTTCTATTTCGATATCAAAATTTTTTAAAACTTCTATAGCTTTTTCCATTATGGGTAAATCACTTGTACTCCCCATGATTATTCCTACTTTACTCATCGTATTGTTAATTTCTTATGGTTTATATAATTATAAGAGATTTTTCTTGTTTGTTAGAATAGTATAAGGCATTAGTATCAATCAAGTATTCTTACTCACTAATTACCTTAATAGTCTTTTTTACTTTTTCGGCTATTTTTCTTGCTTTAGCAATATCTTTATTTATAATAGTCACATGTCCCATTTTTCTATAAGAGTGTGTTTTCTTTTTTCCATATATATGAGGAGTTACGCCCTCCATTCTCATAATCGTATCAATATTTTTATAAATCACATTTCCTAAGTATCCTTCTGCCCCAACAAGATTAACCATAATACTACTTACTTTATTATCTGTGGAACCGAGGGGGAGGTCTAATATTGCTCTTATATGTTGTTCAAATTGATTGGTATAACTCGCTTCTATACTATAATGACCACTATTATGAGGTCTCGGTGCTACTTCATTAACAATAATCTGATCATCTTTAGTTAAGAACATCTCTACCGCAAATATCCCAACATGCTCAAAAGCTTGAGATACTTTTTCTGCAATTTCACGTGCTTTTCTTGCTAATTTTTCATCAATTCTAGCAGGACAGATTACATATTCTACCTGGTTAGCTTCTGGATGAAACTCCATTTCTACTACTGGATATGTTTTTATCTCATTTCTCGGTGTGCGTGCAACAATTACAGCCAATTCTGTTTTAAAATCTATTAACTCTTCTGCTATACATTCTGTATCAATAATTTTTGTAATATCTGCTCCAGACCTTATGATCGAAACTCCTTTACCATCATACCCTCCTTGGGTACTCTTCCATACAAAAGGTAATTTTACTTTATTAGTAGTAATTCCTTCTATTAAACGAGCTTTATTAGAAAACCTCTTAAAATTAGCTGTAGGGATTTTTTTTTGTGTATAAAAAAGTTTTTGTTGTCCTTTATTTTGTATTTTTTGTAAAGTCTTAGCATTAGGATATACTTTTTTCCCTTCATCCTCTAATTGCTCAAGAGCTTTGATATTTACACTCTCAATTTCAATAGTGAGTACATCGACCTGCTTACCAAACTTATAAACGGTATCATAATCCATAAGATCTCCTTGATAAAAATGATCACATGCAATTCTACATGGAGCATCAGGGTTAGGGTCTAATATATATGTACATATATCATATTTTCGGGTTTCATAAAGCATCATCTTGCCTAATTGTCCCCCTCCTAATATACCAAGTTTAAAATCTGATGAAAAATAATTCGTCATTGTTAGTCTGAAATAAAGTATTACAAGAGCAAAAGTAATTTTTTTGTAGTAAAAACCGCAATAATAGAGCGTAAATGCAATAGATAACTAGAATAAATCTTGTTGTAATCACTATCTTTGCCATTTCAAAAAATAAATAACATCAAACAGATTCATGATGTAATGATTACATTGCACGATTTACAGTTTACCCCATATCTTTCTGAAAAGAAAATAATTAAGGCAATAGACCAATTATCTTATAGACTGAATAATGATCTATCAGATAAGAAACCTTTATTTATTGGGGTTCTTAATGGTGCATTTATGTTTGCCTCAGAAATTGTGAAACGATTTGATTATGATTGTGAGGTTAGTTTTGTAAAAGTAGCTTCGTATGACGGGACAGAAACCACCTCGCAAGTAAAAGAACTAATTGGTTTACAACAAGATGTAAAAAATAGAACAGTAGTAATTCTCGAAGACATCATAGATACAGGAAATACAGTCGAAAAATTACATAATATATTTAAAGATCAAAAATGTAAAGCTATTAAGGTAGCTACCTTATTTTTTAAACCGCAATCGTATACTAAAGAGTTTGATATAGAGTATAAAGGAATAGAGATTTCTAATCAATTCATAATCGGTTATGGCTTAGATTACAAAGGTTTGGGACGTAATCTTACAGACATTTATCAATTAAAACAAAAAACCATGACAAATTTAGTGTTATTTGGCCCCCCAGGAGCAGGAAAAGGAACACAAGCAACGGTATTAAAACAAAAGTATAATTTAGTACATATCTCTACAGGAGATGTGTTTAGGTACAATATAAAAAATGCCACAGAATTGGGCACATTAGCAAAATCATATATAGATAAAGGGCAACTTGTACCTGATGAAGTAACTATAAACATGCTACATGCAGAAGTTGATAAAAACCCAGAAGCTAAAGGCTTTATATTTGATGGATTCCCTAGAACTGAAGCACAAGCAGATGCATTGGCCGTATTGCTAAACTCTAAAGATACCGAGGTGAGTGCTATGGTAGCACTGGATGTTGATGATGAGATATTAGTGCATCGATTACTAAAAAGAGGAGAAACCTCTGGAAGACCTGATGATGCAGATGAAAATGTTATCCGTAATAGAATCAAAGTCTATTATGACGAGACTGCAATCCTTAAGAAGTATTACCAAAAACAAAAAAAATATTTTGGAGTTGATGGTGTGGGTACTGAAAATGAAATCACACAACGATTAAGTGATGTAATCAATACCTTATAAATTTTCAGAAAATATTCATACTATTTATAGATTACATAAAAGATAAATTGATACATTTCTGTATCGCATTATAAAAGAGTTGATATATGACAGAAGGAAACTTTGTGGATTATGTAAAGTTACATGTAACTTCTGGAAATGGAGGAAAAGGTTCTGTACACTTACATAGAGAAAAATATATTACCAAAGGTGGTCCCGATGGAGGGGATGGAGGTCGTGGAGGTCATATCATCTTACGAGCTAATTCTAATATGTGGACCTTACTCCACCTTAAATTTAAACGTCATCTCAAAGCAGAACATGGAGGACACGGAAGCAAAAGCAGAAGTACGGGAGCAGACGGTAATGACGTATACTTAGATGTCCCGCTAGGAACAGTCGTAAGAGATACCGAAACACAAAACATATTACACGAGATAACAGAACAAGGGCAAGAAGTTATTATTGCCCGCGGCGGAATGGGAGGTCGAGGGAATTGGCATTTTAAGAATTCTGTTAATCAAACCCCAAGATATGCACAACCTGGTGTAGAAGGACAGCAATATGATATTACCTTAGAATTAAAGGTACTGGCAGATGTAGGATTAGTAGGGTTTCCTAATGCAGGAAAATCTACCTTATTGTCTGTTGTTACATCTGCAAAACCAAAAATTGCAGATTATGAATTTACAACCCTAAAACCTAATCTAGGAATTGTAGAGTATCGGGATTATCAAACCTTTGTGATGGCAGATATCCCAGGAATTATAGAAGGAGCTGCAGAAGGAAAAGGCATAGGACATCGTTTCTTAAGACACATAGAGCGTAACTCTACATTACTGTTTTTAATTCCGGTAGATGCTAAGGATATAAAGGAACAATACGATATTTTATTAGACGAACTGCGACGTTACAATCCTGATTTACTAGATAAAGAACGATTAATTGCTATATCTAAAAGTGATATGCTCGATGATGAGCTTACATCAGAATTACAATCCGAATTAGATAAGCAATTAAATGTCCCATATTTACTTATTTCTTCTATTACGCAACAGGGATTGCAAGAGCTTAAAGATAAACTATGGCAGATGCTAACTGTCTAAAATATCATAATGACAAAATAGTAAAAGATAGTGTACAGCTAACTTTTTAATGTGTTTTCTAGTATAAGAAAGAGAATTTAAATTTCTAAATATATCAAATACTACGATTACTATTTAGTTCTCCACGAATACTCATTTATTAACATCCGTTAACAATTCTTATCATAGATTTAGCTTTATAAGTAATACTATCTAATTAAAAGATGTGTTATATATAAAAAGTAAGTCGAAATAAAAAAATTAGGAATGAAGAGTAAAGCCCCTTTACGTATTTTAATTATTACCACACTAATACTGTCATTGTCATCTTGCATTGTGGAGAAAGAAGACAAAAGACAAGAATATCAAGAGCATCTTCTCGCACAAGCATCTGTAGTCCCCGGATCATCAATTGAAGAGAGTACGATAGAAGAAGTAATCGCTGGAGATATAGGATTTTCTACACTGAAATCCATTGTAGAATCTACTAACTTTATAGAAACATTTGATACCAGCAAACCCTTTACCATATTTGCACCAATAAATACAGCTTTCAACAAGTTTCCAAAGGCTACTATCCAAAAATTAATCGATAATGGTGATACAGAACGATTATCAAAAATTTTGAATTGTCACATCATTCCAGATCAAATTAGTGAAGAAGCGATCAAAGAAGCGATCAAAACAAATAAAGGTAGTGTGCATCTAAAAACTTTGGGAGATACTAAATTAATTGCTACACTTAAAAGAAATACAATATTCTTAATTGATAAACAAGGAAATGGCGGTCGACTGATCACTACAGATGTAAAGACTGCTAATGGTTACATACATACTATTGATGGTGTAATGATGCCAAAAGAATAGATCGAACATATTTTTATTTTTGCCAAAATAAATGTATTAGTTGAACAAGCCTTGCTAATTTTAGTGAGGCTTGTTTTATAGCTCTTATACGATTTACGAATAAAAATTTCGCATCTAATGACATTCTTTTTCTACTATATTTTCTTCATAAAATGAAACAATAGCTATGGCTATTTCTTTAATTTGATTCATCAATCTAGCGAAAAATCCTTGCCATTATTTTTACGAAATTCTCATCTGTAAATCGTATTACTCCTTATTTTTTCTAGTCATTTATCAAAAAACCAAGGATGCTAAGCTTTCGCTCATCGTACTAACAAGGTATCTGCTTTAAGTTCTTTAGTAATCCATATTCTAAGCGCATTCGTTTTAGCGGCTTGTACACTATCTGCTAATTTCACTTTCCATTTTGGAAAAATTACACTTATAGTATCTACCTTCTTAAAGTTAGATTGCAATACTTTCCCATATCCCAATTCTAAGAGGTTAGGGAAACTTATTTTGGCATCTTTTGCGATAGTATTAAACGAAAATGAGGCAGAAACACTCTGATTAGCATCTTTTACTTGTGTATCTAATTCATTGATTTTGGTTTTTAATTCTATAATCTGAGTATTTAACGCTTCATTTGTGTTTTGCAATCTATCAATCTCGACAATAGCTCTATCATAGGCTTTTGACACCTGATCAATACCTCTTGCTTTGTTTCCTCGTACTGATAGCTCAAATTCTTTGATATGCTCATATTTTAGAATTTCGTTTTGTAAATCACTAGCAGTAGCATCTGTAATCTCACCATCAAAGAATAGTTTTAAGGTTTTATTCTTGTAATTATAGATGTCCTTGCGCAAATATAGATTTTCATTTCCTTCTATCTCATCTGCCATAAATTTATCATAATCTCCTTTTGCTTGACTCTCATTCAATGTGATCCAAAATGTCCATATAGCAGGGATCATTACCAATAAAGCTACAAAAGATGCAATCCTAGCAATACGTTTTCGTTTCGCAGAATTCGCATACCGAAGCATCGGAAATTTTAACACCTTAAGCACAATAAATGTAGCTAATGCAATAAAAATTGTATTTATAGTAAATAAGTACATTGCGCCCCAAGCATACTCATATTTACCAATTGCTAATCCAAACCCCACTGTACATAATGGAGGCATCAGAGCAGTTGCTATAGCAACTCCAAATATAACACTGGCAATGGTTCCTTTTTTAGTTCTAGCAATAATCAAAGCTAATCCTCCAAAAAAAGCAATCAATACATCTCTGATATCTGGTTTAGTTCTGGCTAGTAATTCTGATGATTCTTCTTTTAAAGGAAATAAAAAGAAAAATAACCAGGCTGTAAAGACACTTAAGACAACCATAACACTAAAATTGATCAATGATTTACGCAATGTATCGATATCATTGACTGCTATAGACATTCCCATACCCAATATAGGCCCCATTAATGGAGAAATTAACATCGCTCCAATCACTACAGGAATAGAATTAGCATTGAGTCCTATAGAAGCTATAAATATTGAGCATATGAGGATCCAAGCGGTAGCACCTTTAAATGGGATATCTGCTTTGATAAGTTCGATAGTGCTTTCTCTATCTGTATCGTGACGAAAATCCAGTAGTTCTTTTAAAAAAGAAGAAGCGCTTTTAAACAGTCCTTTTGCATCTTGTTTTACTGCTTCTTTTTGTTCTTCTACTTTTTTGTCTTGTATTTGATCACTTGATTCTTGAGTATTTTCTGCCATATCATCCGTATTTTTCTCCGTATGTCTCTTTTACCTTAGTGAGTATTTGTTTAATATTTTGTTCTTTATCTTTCGGGTATATTAATAGTACTTCTTCTTTATCCACTACAATATAATCCTTTAGCCCATCAATTACTACAATTTTATCTGTAGTTGTTCTGATCATATTTCCAGATGAGTCTTCTGCTAATATCTTGGCATTTATGACAGCATTTTGATCTGATGTCTTATCTAATTTATCATATAATGAGCCCCACGTGCCTAAGTCATTCCAATCAAAAGTAGCTGGTAAGACATATACATTAGCTGCTTTTTCTAAGATAGCATAATCTATAGAGATATTCTCTGCAAGTGGATAATTTTTAGCGATAAAATCGTTTTCCTGTTCTGTATTATAGTTAATTAACCCTTTTTCGAACAAAGCAGTCATTTCTTTCTGAAATTTTGTAAAAGCACTGATAATACTCTTAACACTCCAGATAAAGATTCCTCCATTCCATAGGTAGTTCCCTTGTTCTAAAAATTTCTGCGCCGTAGTGTAATCAGGCTTTTCTGTAAATTGCATTACTTTTTTAATGGTATTTTCTTCTCTAGTATATTCTATATACCCATAGCCAGTATTAGGAAAAGTAGGTGTGATCCCTAATGTCATCAAAATATCTTGGGATGAACACGCATCAAAACTCATTTTTAGATTTTCAGAAAATGCTTTTTCATCCTCTATCCAGTGATCACTTGGTGCAACTACCATTACCGCATCAGGGTTCTCTTTCTGTATCTTGAGTGATGCATATAATATACAAGGAGCAGTATTACGCATAGCTGGTTCTGTCACCACTTGTCGTTGTTCTACTTCTGGTAATTGATCCAATACTAAGTCAAAATATCGCTCATTAGTGAGTATAAAAATATTTTCTATAGGAATACTCTTAGACAACCGACTAAACGTACGTTGAATTAGAGTTTCTCCTGTCCCCAACATATCGTGGAATTGTTTTGGAAATTCTCTAGTACTAACTGGCCAGAACCTTGATCCAACCCCACCTGCCATTAATATAGCGTAATAATTTTTGTTCATAGTTAAGTAAGTAATTCAACCTCTGCATTTGGGTTAAATAAATATATTCTACCTGTGTTAATCTCTACACATTCATATCTTTTTACACGTTTATTTCCTTTTTGAAATATTTTGCCATTATACAATCTGAATCTGCTCCCCAAGGGTATCTCAAAGATATAATTTTTATCGTTTTCTGGGTCAAATTGTTTGAGTGCAAGTGATAATTTTTCGTCTGTATCACTACTTGCTCTTGGATTCTTAAAATGATTGGCAATAACTGGTAATAACCTAACAGGGAATATATCAGGATTAATATATGGCAACATCAATTGTTTAAAAGTTTGTTTCCATTCGAGCCCGTGGGGTTTTATAAAATGTCCATATTTCTCAAAAGCAACTAAATGTGCTATTTCATGTATGAGTGTAATTAGAAATCTGTATTTATTGAGAGAGGCATTCACCGTAATCTGATGTCTGCCATCCGCCATTTTGCGATAATCCCCATGTCGTGTAACACGTTCATTTACTATTTTCAGATGGACATTACATTCTACAATAAGACCAAATGTTGCTTTTACAGCTCTTTCTGGTATATATCTAGCCAGTATTTTCTCCATGGCTGTAAAAATACAAAATATTGAGAGCATTCAACTCGTTTAGCGAATTAGAAAATCTATTTAGAAATGACCTAACATAAAATACATGAAAACCAATTTTTCATTATTACGTAATGTAAACTTTCTTATTCTAACGAGTCTGCCTACCATTGTAGAGAAGGACTAATTATTTTTTGATCAATGTAAAATGTCTTTTGTACTTCATTGTAAGATCATGAAATAAGAAAAAGTAAAAAATTGAGTGTTAAAGAATATCTTTACAGCGAATTGAAAAAAAAATAAATCACTTTTACTTTTTAAAAAATAAAAATGCGATCAAATAGAAGCATCAATGATTCAAAAATAGTTTTTTAACAATTCTATAACTTTTGTAATTATTTCTTACAATAAATAAATTTATAAAAACTATTATCATTGTACATCACAGTGTTAAAAAAAACATTTATGAATGAAAATAATATATAATTACCTATCTTTATTAGTAGTATAAAATTTTAATGATTTGTTTTTTATCGATTAAATTTACTTTTTGTCGTTTACTATAAAATTTTATATTGTTTTTTATTGTGTTTGACTTTATACTGTTATTTTTGTTATCACAATACTAACCTCATTTGTATAGTTAGAATTTTATAAAAAGTTTTTTCGATACTATCGATATAATTTCGATTTTGTTTTAACACTATTTAATTTTGAAATACTCATCTTGCATATACCTTTAAAAGAGTGAAATGTATCAAGTTTTGAGTTTATTCTAAAATAAGAATATTTTCCTGTAGTATCATTAGGTTTACTATTGGAAACAAACATATAGATATAGTAAAATGAATAAATTTATAATCATAGCCACATTATTATTGAGTTCTATAGGTATAGCTCAAGATAATATCGAAATTGAGAATGATAGCATCAGCACAAAACAAACTTTAAAAGAAGAATTAAAAAAAGAAGAAGAACGCCAACAATCAGAAGATAAGGTATTACGCGCTATGGCTGAGCAACGAGCAACAGAATTACAAAAAGAGCTCAACCTAGACAACTACATAAGTTACAAGGTGCTAGAAGCTATTGTTAAGTATTCTAAAAAAGCCAATAAAGTTTTGCAATCCAATCTCCCCGAAAGACAAAAAACAAAAGATCTGAGTACCATTGTATATTTTCAGAATCGAGAATTTAAAAAACTACTTACAGTTCATCAATACTATAAATATTTAAAGATAAGCGGTCTTAATTAACGTATAAGCTCTACAAAATTTATTTTTTTTACTTAATGAATCATTTTGAGAATGCTTTGATATGCAGATTTGCATCTCATATGCTAATCCTTTCCTTTTCTATTCATCGATTTTTTCGCTTCAATCAAAAAACCTTAAATGAGTTCACAGTAAATTCAAACAATAATTGATATATCCCTAACTAAGGAGTACTGTTTGATACCTGAAGTACTTTCCCATTATAAAATTTGTCCCCTGATAGTGAAAAATCTTTGATATAAGTTGCCATTTCTATTGCATTAATGGAAGCCTGATATCCTGGGAAAGCTTCTTCTAACATTTCGGTCTGAACAGCTCCCAATGCTAGAACATTAAAAGCTATTCTGCTTTCTTTGTACTCTTCAGCCAATAGCTCGTTCAGTGTAATTACTGCACCTTTACTAGAACTATAAGCTGCTAAGCCTGCAAATTTCATACTCCCTTGAATCCCACCCATACTACTTACAGTAACTACATGGCTTCCACTACTCATAAAAGGTAATATCAATCTGATAGTTTCTGCAACTCCAAAAACATTTACCTTATATACTTCTTCAAAGTCTTGGTTTGTCGTTTCATGAAAAGGCTTATGTATCAATTTACCTGCATTATTAATCAGGATATCGACTTTTTCCCAGTTTTGAGATACATAATCGACTACTTTGGCAAGGTCATATGGATCACTCAGATCACAAGAAAGTGCTTTAATATTTTGATGTCTCAGTGCCACTATTGGCTTCTCATTTCTGGACAATGCTAACACTTGATACCCATCTTGTGCAAATTGCTTAGCCATCTCATAACCAATTCCTCTACTAGTTCCTGTAATGATGATGTTTTTCATCTGTTTATATGTATTGTCTTTTAATCGTCAGATGGAATCGCCATATAATCATATCGATGGGTATCCACATAATTGTTATGTTTATTTTATATTGGTTTGTATAAAACTTTGAATATCAAAAAACTGTTTATATCAATGTAATTTAATTTCTTTTGTTGATGTATTTAAAATCTTAGTAATCACCGGAACACAGTCATTTATCAATTCTGCCATGAACTCAAAATTGATTTCAGACACCTCATCATCTACATGGTGATAATACTCATAATTGGTGAAATCAAAAGTAGAGATTGTCTGGCAGGGCACATGAAACTTTTCATAAAACGGATAATTATCACTTCTTCTAAACAATTGAAATTCTTTTGCTTTGGGCAAAAAACCTATAAATTCACGACCTAAATATTCATTTATTTTTTCTGCCATATTCGATCCTTCATACCCTGTAATATAAGCTTTGTAAGTATTAGCCTGAAGAGGTACTCCAATCATCTCAAAATTGAGCATCATATACAAATCCAAGTTTTTATCTTTAAGTACTTTTGCCAAATGTTTTGACCCTAATAATCCTCTTTCTTCTGCTCCAAATAGCACAAATAAAACACTTCTTTTGTTATTTTTTAAAGAAGCAAAATGTTTTGCTAATGTAATTACTGCAGTACTTCCGGCTGCATTATCGTTAGCTCCATTAGCAATTGTATCTCCATTCACTTCTTTACTGGTTCCGATATGATCATAATGTGCTCCTATAATTATAAATTGATTCGCCAACTCTGGGTCCGTTCCTTCTAGATATCCTACTACATTATAGGTTTCGGTTCCTTTGGCGTCGAATGTATTTAGATAAGAGTCAAAGTAAGGTTGAATTTCAGAGTTTTTAAATCTCTTTTCAATAAATTTTGCAGCTTTCTCTAATCCTTCGCTCCCCGTATCTCTCCCGGCAAGTTCATCACTAGCTAAAAAACTCATAATCTCCTTAACATCAGATACTGCAATATCAGCTACTGAAGATTGCGCTTTTGCGCTATCTTTACAGTTAATAAATAAGAGTATACTAATAAGATAAAATAATTGTCTCATGTTGCAATATTTTCTTGAGTAATGCATTATTTTTTTTGCCAAAGATACTTAAAAAGAAATGTCTGATATACGCAATGAAGTATCCGTACTACTTTTTATATCATTCTGGTTTAAAATCTCCAATTAAAATTTGCTTTTTATCACTAGTTAATTTAAACCCAATTTATGCATTGGAAAATCTATTCTGTACTGAAACTACTGCAAAATATAGCGTTTCACTACATTTTAAAGTTTCACCATAGAGGTACTATACTAAAACTTAGTGTATCGCTATTTTAGGACGGGACAGCTTTATAAACTAAAAATCCCCCTTCAAAAAAAAAGAAGCGGGATTTATGTCATTTTACTTTTTACATTTCTGTAATTATGCTAACATAGTTACAGGGTTTTCCAAATATTGTCTTAGTGTCTGTAAAAATTGTGCTCCTGTTGCTCCATCTACAGTTCTATGATCACAAGCTAATGTTAATTTCATAGTATTACCTATAACAACTTGACCCTCTTTTACTATTGGTTTTTCTACAATAGCTCCTACAGATAGGATCGAAGAATTAGGTTGATTGATGATAGAAGTAAACTCTTGTATCCCAAACATTCCTAGATTAGAAACTGTAAAGGTACTACCACTCATCTCTTGTGGTGTTAATTTTTTATCTCTAGCTCTTGTCGCCAGATCACGCACCTTTATATCAATCTCCATAATATTCATATGGTCCGTAAATGGTAATACTGGTACCACTAATCCATCTGGCACCGCAACGGCTACCCCTACACTAATGTGTTTATTATAGACAGTTACATCGTCTTTCCAGCTAGTATTAACTCGTGGATGTTTTCTGAGTGCCATTGCACATGCTTTTACAATCATATCATTAAAAGACACTTTTGTATCTGGCAATGCATTAATCAACTTACGAGATGCTATTGCATTATCCATACCCACCTCAATGGTTAGGTAATAATGTGGTGCTGTAAATTTTGAAGCAGAAAGACTTCTGGCAATAGCTTTGCGCATCTGAGAATTTTTCACTTCTTCGAAATTCTCTTCTCCTGCAGGTGTGAATGTTTGGATAGCTGAAGTAGTTATCGCATTAGTATTGTCTGCTTGATTACTAGTTGTGACAGAAGGCGTGAAGGATTCGACATCTTTTTTTATAATCCTTCCATTCTCTCCAGTTCCTTGCACCAGAGATAGGTCTATACCTTTATCTACTGCTATTTTTTTAGCCAGAGGAGAAGCAAATATTCTACCATTCTTGGTAGCACTATTAGTAGTAGAAGTAACTGAAGTTGTAGTTGTTTTTTCTTCTTTGGCAGGTGTTGCTTCTTTAGCTACAGTCGTAGTAGAAGCAGGTATACCGTTTTTAAGACCAGACACATCTGTTCCAGATGGGCCTATAATTGCTAATAAAGCATCTACAGGAGCGGTCTGTCCTTCTTCTATACCAATATGCAATAAAGTCCCATTATAAAAGGATTCGAATTCCATGGTAGCTTTATCAGTTTCGATTTCGGCAAGAATATCACCTTCTTCTACAGTATCTCCCACTTTTTTAAGCCAAGTAGCTACTGTACCCTCTTCCATCGTATCACTAAGTCGGGGCATTGTGATCATTTCTACTCCTTCGGGTATTGAAGTTTTGGTAGTGATTGCAGGTTCTTTTTCTACTTTGTCTTCTTTTGGAGGTGTTGTCTGAGATGCAGTATTTCCATTCAATAACGCAGAAATATCTTCTCCTTCATCACCAATAATGGCTAATAGTTTATCTACAGGAGCAGTTTCACCTTCTTCTATACCCACATATAATAGTACTCCATCATAGAAGGACTCGAACTCCATGGTAGCCTTATCAGTTTCGATTTCGGCAAGGATATCCCCTTCACTGATCTTATCTCCTTTTTTAACAAGCCATTTTGCAACAACTCCTTCTTCCATGGTATCGCTCAATCGCGGCATATTAATTACTGTAGCCATAACTTATTGTGGTTTGTGTGATAAAAATGGATAATTATCTTGTTCATAAACAACATCATACATAATATTCTTTTCTGGGAATGCTGATTCTTCTGCAAACTTCTGACATTCTGCTACCCTATCTTTTACAGATTTATCGATTGCAGCTATCTCATCATCAGTTGCGTATTTTTTATTTTTAATTATATCAAGAACTTGAGTAATCGGATCAATTTTTTGATATTCTGCGACTTCTTCCTTGGTACGATACTTTTGCGCATCACTCATAGAGTGTCCTCTATACCGATATGTTTTTAATTCTAAAAATGTGGGACCTCCGCCTTTTCGTGCTCTTGTAATAGCCTCATCCATAGCTTCAGCTACTTTGATTGGATTCATGGCGTCTACAGGCCCGCAAGGCATCTCATACCCCAATCCTAATTTATATATATCTGTATGATTTGCAGTTCGCTCTACAGAAGTACCCATTGCATATCCATTATTCTCTACACAAAACACTACTGGGAGGTTCCATAGCATAGCCAGATTGAAAGATTCATGTAATGATCCTTGTCTAGTAGCACCATCTCCCATAAAAGTTAAAGTTACTGCATCTCTTTTGTGATATTTATCTGCAAATGCTAATCCAGCACCAAGAGGTATTTGTCCTCCTACAATCCCATGGCCTCCATAAAAACGATGTTCTTTAGAAAAAATATGCATTGAACCTCCTAGGCCTTGAGAAGTGCCTGTACCTTTACCAAATAGTTCGGCCATTACTCGTTTAGGATCTTCTCCCATACCTATGGGTTGTACATGATTTCGATAAGCTGTAATCATCCTGTCTTTTGTAAGATCCATTGCATGTAATGCCCCTGCTAATATAGCTTCTTGACCATTATATAAATGTAAAAAACCTCTTACTTTTTGCTGGATATATACTTGAGCAAGTTTATCTTCAAACTTTCTCCAGAAAAGCATGTCTTCATACCACTTAAGGTATACTTCTTTGGTTACTTTTTTCATTTAAAAAAAATGTAATGATATGTAAAAATAAAGTCAATTTAATCATCAACCTTGCCTAATACTTACAGAATTTTTCTGTTTAACTATCAATTAAGCGAAAAACAAAAATAATATATTCATTACTAAGGAGAAAGTAGATTTCGTATAAAAACTTACGAAAACGTTATAAATACGATTTATCAAAAATAAGAGGTAGTAAATTGGCTAATGAATATGATCTAATCACTTTTCCTAGCTCTCCCATAAAAAAAATTTCTATAGGCTTATTTTGCTTTAGCTCATATTCTGCTATTGCTTGCCTACAGGCACCACAAGGAGGTGTAGGCGTGATCAACTGATGTTTTAATGATTTAGCTGATAATGCCATTCTTACAATAGGTATGTCTGGAAAATGAGCTCCTGCATAATAGATTGCTGTACGTTCTGCACATAATCCAGAGGGATAACTAGCATTCTCTTGATTATTACCTAAAACGACTTCTCCATTTTCTAATACTAACGCTGCCCCTACTAAAAATCTTGAGTAGGGTGCATAGGCTTTATCTCTAATCTTAAAAGATTGATGCATCAATTCTTGCACCTCATCTGGCAATTTATCTAAAGATTCATATACTTGTAGTGTAGATTTGATCTTTAATTCTTTCATACAATTTATGATTTAATATAGAAGTAGTGTAAAGCACTTCATAATACTATTTGTAATTCAACTTACAATATTCCTTGAATTTATTACAAAAAAAAGAGTATCAAACTACAGATCCGATACTCTTTTTTCCATTTTCTATACAGTATTTAAAGTTAAATAGACTCAAAATACTTCTATATCTTCATTTTTTATCTATCATAATAATCATCTCCGAAGTTGAAAGAAAGTCCAAAACGCAATGTCCCTTCTAATGGACTACTAACAGATGATGTAGAAAATAAATATGATAAATCAATATTTACTATCGTATACTTAAAACCTGCTCCTAGAGAAACAAATTTACGTGCTCCTTTTTCTATAGCTTCGTTAAAATATCCTCCTCTAAATGAGAATACATCTTTATATACATATTCTGCTCCCAACGCCCAGGTAAATTCTTTTAATTCTTCACTAAATCCATCTGGCGCATCTCCCCAAGATGAGAATATTGCTCCGAACGCACTAGTATTCTGTACATCCAATAATCTTCTATCTTGCTCTGCACTATCATCATCACCATTGATTATACCATCTCCATTGATATCAAGATCTGGAGGGGTAGGTACTAATAATTTTGAAATCTCTAACGTTGGTGTTATTCTATTATATTCATCTAACAAGAAATCAAACCCTGTACCAACTCTAAATGTGGTAGGAATAAAATCTTCTTGCCCAGCGTCATCATACCTTATC
Source organism: uncultured Aquimarina sp. (assembly GCA_947493495.1). GTDB lineage: Bacteria > Bacteroidota > Bacteroidia > Flavobacteriales > Flavobacteriaceae > Aquimarina. The sequence continues at coordinate 13,189 of CANLRN010000042.1, read as the reverse complement.
TTAGGTCCAATGTTAGAAATATTCAAACCAGCTCTCCATCTACCATTAAAAGAATTGTATGCAATCTCTTCACTCTGATAATATGCAGAAACATCTACACCAAAACTACTAGCTGCTTCAGCTTCAGAAACCTGGTCAAGTTTTAGATCAGATCGCAAATAACGTCCTGTAACTCCCATAGAGAAATTAGGGGCTAATTGCAACGCATATGTAACATCTATAGTTAATTCATTTGGTTTTTGGATCAACCCAAGATCATTTGCATTTTCTCTAAATTCAATTTCTCCAAGGCTAAAATATTTAAAACTTGCAGCTACTGCACTTCTTTCATTAAATCTGTTGTAATATGTAAGGTTTCCCAAGCCTATATCATTTACTAAGCTACTCAAATATGGAGTATAATTAACTCCAACTCCTTGCTGTTTTTTTACAAAAGCATATTTTGCAGGGTTCCATTGTTGCGAAAATGCATCAGGAGTTGTTGACACCCCTTGATCTCCTAATCCAGCAGCTCTTGCATCAGCAGCAATTAATAAAAAAGGTACTGCCGTAGTTATAGCTCTATTCTGTTCTTGTGCTTGAACCTTAAAATTTGACGATGTTAAAAAAATAAGTCCAATGATTATGATCTTTCTCATGTTAAAAATTAATTTTTTATAATAAGTTATTTAGTTCTTAGTTCAATAATTATAGCTTTACAAGCTTTTCGAATTTTTCAACTCGCTGATTTGTTAACGTTGATTTTACAGAAATCTTATATACATATACTCCTTTTCCTATTTTATTTCCAAAATCATCTCTCCCTCCCCATTGAATTTCCTCTCTATAACTAGTCTTACCAGATAAAGATTGATTCGTGGTCCATAGTACTTTTCCAGAAACAGTGAATACCTGAACTTGGACCTCTAGCAAGTCACTAACTGCACCAGAATGCTCAAACCAAAATTCTGTTTGACTTACAAAAGGATTAGGATAATTAAGCACATTATTTATAACAAATCCAGAAGATTCTTCTACAACAAATTGTATTTCTTGTGTCGAAGAATTATTGTATACATCCCACCCCTTGAAGGTAAGTGTATGCAAACCTGGTTCAAGGTCTCTAAATTTGAAGTTTACTACTCCTTTTGTAAAATCATCCACTTCTGTCTCATAAAAATCATTCATTATAAATGGATTCGAATCATCACCATCTAATATTGCAGAAATATCGTGTCCAATACCACTAGCTGTATTAATACCATTTTCATCCTGAAGCTTGGCAATTAATATAGGAGCATTATTAGTACTCCCTCCAGACACAAAATTCTCATCGTTCATAAATAATTCTATCTCTGGTCCTGTATTGTCTTCAGGAGCATTTTCATTCACCCCGCCTACTCTAATCGTCTGATCTGCACCTGATTGATTTTCTAAAACACCTTCTCTAGCCGAGTAAAAACTAATCCTTCCATTGTCTACCGGAATACCAATATCTCTAGGCACTACAAACTCAAAATCGAATACTCCATTAGTAACAGAGGCTCTCCCTCTAAAAATAATTTCTCCAAGAGATGAATACTCTAACTTAATAAGCTCACCACTATTACTTGTTGTGTTATCATTTGCTAAAGTTGTTCTAGCAATTTCTTTATCATATATGGTAGTAAATACTATACCGTTATAATCAGATAGTAAATTGCCTGATTCATTAACAACTTCTCCCGTAATCTTAATTCTACTCAATGCTTGTAAAACAGCTACTTCTTGTGTTACTGGAACATCATTTATTCTTGTTAGTCGAATATTAGGCTTCGGGATTACCATCTTCATTGCTGGATCTCCAAAAAAGAAGACTACTCTCCTATTATTGGTAGTAAAACTATTTTTCATTCTTCTTACAGCTTCAGCGACTGAAGGATAATCGGATCCATCAGGAAATAAAAACTCGGACAACCTATCATTTACAGAAATCCCTAGAGTTACCACTACATCTCTAGTTGTACTTATTAAACCTACAGCTCCTCCCTCTGGGTTCCAATACATCAGTTCTCCTGCTGTATCTCTACAGGGGTTATCAAATTTTGTGAATTCACAGGTAACTGTAATAAAAATTGGAAGTTTGAATTCATTTTTTAATGCTGTCGCATCCGATTTATTGAATATAAACTCTTTTGCCAGTCCATCTTCTCCTCCGTGCCCAAAATAATCTATTGCTACCGCCCCAGCCTCAATGGCATTAGAAATGGCTTCATTTACTCTAGGGTACCTGCTCCCTGACGCAGAAGACTCTTGCTGAAAAGCATCTGCATATATTTTGGTTAAGTTAACGAAAGGTTTTCTTTGGTTTAAATCATCTCCAAGTTCATCTAGATTACGTTGTATAGTTTCTTCCCAATCGACATCTACATCATCTGCTATGAGTAGTATTGAATTTCGCCACCGACCAAAGGACTTTTCATCATCATAATTGATCGTTTTAGTAACCATAGCATCTGCCAATTGTGGAGTATCTGCCAAAATTCTACCAACTGCAAGATCTAACTGATCACTAGCTACCATCCTTCCTTCTGTCGGATCTAAAGACCCAAAAAAGTCATCTGTAGCAAAAGAGCTAACTAATGAAAAACTATTCAAACTCTCAAAAGTTGGAACGATATTAGAATCTTTACAGTTTTGTGCTACTAATCTATTTTTGTAATCTATAGATGCATCTCCAAATAAACACACATATTTTAGTCGCTCTGATGGAGCAGAAGCATTATCATATATATATTTTATTAAATTTCTAATAGCAACAATATCTTGTTTTCCGCTACTGAATTCTTGGTATATCTTATCTAGTGGGACAACTTTTACATTATATCCGTTTAAATCTCTATGGTGCTGTGCTAATCTATTGGCAGCAGGAAGGAATTCTCTTTTGGCTACTATCACATAATCTATATCCTGAAACTGACCTTGTTCATTAGAAAAAATCGTTCCTTTAATATCTTGATTATCTACTCGAGTGTTTTGGTCATTTAGTGGATTAAAAAAATCTGTAGGAACTACTGTTATATATCGCCGTGTCTCTCCTAGATTAGCCTTAAAACTAATTTGCGAAGAACTGTTTCCATTGGTTATTGCCGATATATTAACGGGGTTAGTTACATCCCATATCTGAGATATAGTACTTGCATTCGACACATTATATTGTCCGATCCCTACTGATGTAGCCGCGGCCTCGTAATAAAAATTCATTTGCGAGTTTGTTCCGATAAGCGCTCTCTGCGCTTTTAGGCTAATAAAATCAAGATACGCTACAGCAGATGGATTTCCATTATTATTATAACTCAATCCTATGTTTATTTGATCAGTAGTAGCAGATACAGCTTCTACAGTTTCTCTTTCAGAACCAAGAGAAGCCCCTACTAATTGCGAAAAATTAAGCGCCCCCACTTGTGTTCCATTCAATAATATATTCATCACTGATGGCGATGATGAAACAGCAGCTCCTAATACTCTTAGCTCTATCGGTTCTGTTGTTATTAAATTAGGAAAGTTAAAAGTATAAGTTCGATTGCTCTGCACATCAAACCTATCACCAAACCAACGTCTTCCTATTTTTGCTATATTTTCTTCATCTACCTCATAAAACTGATACTCCGTAAAAGAATTAATTTGCGTTGTCGCCGCTCCAGAAGGTTCTGTGTAATTAGATATCCTCTTCCCGTTAGTTCCTCCTGCTGTTACATAATAATATGATTTATCAGCAAATAGATTCAAATTTGTTAAATTTTCTTCACTGTACCCTGTTGTACCTTCTCCATAAAATAAAATAAAATCATCTCCAGAAAAATTTCCATCTTCACCCCCTACTAATTGAATCGTATTCTCTCTTAAATCAAATTCTGTGTTTTCTTGATTAACCAGTGGTAACATTTTTCCTCCATTACCATAAATCTTTATAGTATTAGGATCAACAGAAGACAGATCCATCCCTAAACTACTTAAAAAAGCAGGAGTTATTCTAAAAATTCCAGTTTTATCAACATAAAATCGATACCAATCTCCTGATGCTAATACAGAATTACTGATTGGAAATTTCTTAGCTTGATATGCTCGCGTAGTGTTTCCTTTTTGATAAGTAATATCAAACGATATTATTTTTCTAAAAGTAGTCCCTTTTTTTATGATCGGTGTAATACTGACAAAACCTGATGTTACATTTCTTGCTCTTGTAGAGCTAACTGTATACTCAATTTCTACAGGAATCGCATTTATATTTAGGTTTTTTAATTCTGATTTAGGGATATTCTCATAAACGACATTCTCTATACGAGCTGTTGCAGAATTAATAGTTTCTGGTTCTTTCCAAGTATTTGTATAAAAAATACCTTGATCATCTTTGTAATCAAGATTTTCTTCATTAAAACCTGGAATAGTGAATGTAGAAGAGGCTGTATTTATCTCTACATCTTTCCAATTAATTGCAAAACTTACCTTTTGCTGTGCTAAAGTAGTTATCGAAATTAATAACACACATAAAATTATAATTTTCTTCATCATAGTGTACAACGGGTTTAACACTATTTTAGTGCTTCCAAAATTCTAGTTTTTCAACAAAAATAATAATAAACGTAAAAATATTACGTTAAACCAAAGTCAATTGTAAAATCATCTTTTTTTAAAATTTGATATTATTTTAAAAAAAATTAGGGTAAATTTAACGTTATTATTATATTGCAAGCCCTAATTTCTACTTTAACGAACTTAAGATTATGAAAAACGCGTTAGTTTTTAAGTCTCTAATGGTCCTTACCATTAGTTTTCTATTAGTAAGCTGTAATCAGACTGATTATGGCAGTAATTCCAGAGCTACAGGTTGGAAATACAACTCCAAAGATGGTGGTTTTCAGGTAAATACAAACTACAAAGAACAAGAAACTGGACCTGGTTTAGTTTTTGTCGAAGGTGGTACTTTTACTATGGGACGTGTCCAAGATGATGTTATGCATGATTGGAATAATACACCTACGCAACAGCATGTACAATCTTTTTATATGGACGAAACCGAGGTAACTAATATCATGTATTTAGAGTATCTCGATTGGTTAAAAGGTGTTTATCCACCTACAGAACCTAAATATAAAAATATTTATCACGGAGCCTTACCTGATACTTTAGTGTGGAGAAATCGCTTAGGATTCAATGAAATGATGACAAATAATTACTTACGTCATCCTGCATATGCTAATTATCCTGTAGTGGGTGTTAATTGGATTCAAGCAGTTGAATTCAGTAAATGGAGAACAGATCGTGTTAATGAAAGAATATTAGAAGAAGAAAGAGTAATTAAACAAAATGCTCCTTTTGAAGATGTTTCTGCAGAAAGTACATTTAATACAGAAACGTATCTAAATGCTCCTTCTCAAACTTATGGAGGAAACGATGAAGCAACCAGAGGAGGAAAATCTTCAGAGAAATACGAAAAAAACAACGATTCTACAGGTTTATATATACAGCGTAAAGATGGTTTATTATTACCGCAATATAGACTCCCTACAGAAGCAGAATGGGAATATGCTGCACTAGGATTAGTAGAGCTTAGAAATTATAATATATACCGTGGACGAAAAAAATATCCTTGGAAAGGACAATATACACGTTCTGGAAAAAGAAGAACTCAAGGAGATCAGTTGGCCAATTTTAAGCAAGGAGATGGAGATTATGGTGGAATCGCTGGATGGAGTGATGATGGCGCTGATATTACTGCTCCTGTTGCATCTTACAATCCTAATGATTATGGATTATACGATATGGCTGGAAATGTAGCAGAATGGGTAGCCGATATTTATCGACCTATTGTTGACGATGAATACAATGATTTTAATTACTACAGAGGTAATGTGTATACAAAAAATGCTATGAATCCTGATGGGACTGTAAAAATTGTAACAACAGATTCTATAATTTATGATACATTAAGTAATGGTAAGATAGTAGCGAGGGTGTTACCTGGAGGTATATTACAGACTCCTGTTGATGAAAATGAAACATATCTGAGAACTAATTTTAATAAGAGTGATAATATCAATTTTAGAGATGGAGATAAAAGCTCATCTAGATATTATGAAGGATTCCAAGATGAAAACATCCCTAACAGAAGAATGTATAATGACCCTATCCACCAAGTAGGACCTAATTCTGAAGATAGCACAAAATTAGACCGTAGATATGACGAATCTAGCAAAAGAACCACATTAATTGGTGATGATAAACGAGTATATAAAGGTGGATCTTGGAAAGATAGAGCTTATTGGCTAGATCCAGCTCAGAGAAGATTTTTTCCACAAGATATGGCTACTGACTATATAGGATTTAGAAATGCTATGTCTCGTGTTGGTGAAAAATCAAAAACCAAAAAAACACCAAAACATAAAAAACCTAGATAATATAATTTATATAGTTCGTAATAAAATTAGCCCTGTATTGTAAGTACGGGGCTTTTTAATACAATCACTTCACGCACATGGACATATCAAAATTACATGAATTGTTTTTAAAAAGTAATGGCATCTGTACAGATACACGAAAAATCAAACCTAATACCATTTTTTTTGCCTTAAAAGGAACTAATTTTAATGGTAATCAATATGCACAACAAGCAATTAGCAATGGAGCTTCTTATGCTATAATAGATGAAAAAAAACACAAAATATCTGAGCAATGTATCCTAGTAAACAACTCACTAAACACATTGCAGAACTTAGCTTCTTATCATCGAAAATACTTAGGCATTCCTATCATAGCACTTACTGGTAGTAATGGAAAAACTACTACCAAAGAATTAATTAAATGTGTCCTCTCTGCAAAATACAATACAGTAGCTACCACAGGCAATTTAAACAACCATATTGGAGTACCGCTTACTTTATTATCTATGAACAAAGATACGGAGGTTGGCATTGTAGAAATGGGTGCAAATCACCTTAAAGAGATTGATTTTTTATCTAATATTACACATCCAAATTATGGATATATTACAAATATTGGAAAGGCTCACTTAGAAGGTTTTGGAAGTATTGAAGGTGTTCTAAAAGGAAAAACTGAATTATACAAGCATCTTAAAAAAAACAACAAACTTATTTTCTTAAATACTGAAGACAATACATTATCTGAAGCAGCAAAAGGAATTCAAACTCATACTTTTTCAACTACAAATCAATCAGACACTACAATTAAGTTACACCAAGTCAATCCAATGGTAGAAGTACTATATAATGACACCCTCATAAAAAGTAAATTGATAGGTACTTATAATTTTACTAACATTTCTGTGGCAATAGCTATTGGAAATTATTTTAAGATTGATACGAATCATATCAAAAATGCCATTGAATCTTACACTCCTTCTAACAATAGATCGCAAATAATCGAAAAAAACGAACATACTATTATCTTAGACGCATACAATGCTAACCCTTCTAGCATGAGTATTGCTATAGATAATTTTGAGCAATTTTCTCATAATCACAAAGTGGTTTTTCTTGGAGATATGTTCGAGTTAGGTGACGTTGCTGCAGAAGAACATCAAAAAATAGTGAATCAAATCATAAGTACATCTTGTAATGCTATTTACCTAATAGGTGCTCATTTTTTCAACACCAAAACTACTGATAATCGTATCCGAAAATATCTGTCTTTTAAAGAACTGGAACAAAGTGATTTTGTTCTAAAAACAAAAGCAACTATTCTTATAAAAGGATCCAGAGGAATGAAATTAGAACGTATCCTAGACCACCTATAGAAAGTTAAAATGAGTACATAAAAGTATTAGCCCCAACTAAGTCTTGTACACAATAAAAGGTATCAGCCTCAAAGGCCAAAGTAAGAAATCAAGATCTTGCTAGTTCATTTAATGGCAAGATAAGCCTTCTAAAAACAAGTAAATTCAACTTACAATTTTGGGTATATTATACAGATTTCTCAAAATCGAGTTTCGCTAATACATAATTTAATCATTTATTTACATAATTTATTATATCTTTGAATAGGAAAAACAACTACTCGTATTAGGTGTGCGCAACCCGAAATATATATTAATATTTCAAAGTGTATTACTTGATATTTTTAATAAAAAAGACTACTTAAACAATCTTTTTGAAGTGTCTGGGAATTAATGTATGGATGCAATGAATTTTATTAAAAAATAATTTTTATCGTACCCCCTGACATATGACACAAAACTTTAAAACTATCATAGTTGATGATGAAGAATCTAGTATATCAAACCTAAAATTTCTTCTTTCCGAGTATCACCCACAAATAACAATATTAGGCACTGCTAATCATTTTGAATCTGCAAAAAAACTATTAGAACATACAGAAATAGATTTGGCATTTTTAGATGTTCAATTTGGTACTAAAAATATTTTTGAGTTTCTCGAAAGTATTTCACCAATTTATTTTTCAATAATTTTTATTTCTGCTTACAATCATGCTTTACAAGCATTTCAGTTTGATGCTGTTGACTATCTATTAAAACCAATTGATATCAATCTATTGCACAAAGCGATTTATAAAGCTCAACAAAAGAAAATGAAGAATGTAGAGTCATATACCGCATCAAAATTTTTGATGGAAAACTTAAAAGATAAATCAACAGAAAAGATAGCAATTGCGAGTACTAGTGGATATGAAATTATCTCTACTACAGAGATTTATTATTTTACAGCAAATGGAAGTTATACTAATGTTTTTTTAATTGAAGGCAGAAAAATTATCTCTTCTAAAAACTTAAAGTTTTTTGAACAAATGACAGCGGCATCAGAATTTATTCGAATCCATAATTCTAGCCTTATCAATAAAAATTTTGTTAAAAAGATTTATAAATCTGATGGTGGTTTTGTAGTCATGAAAAACGATAAAAAGCTTACCATATCAGCATCAAAAAAGAATGATGTTTTTAAAACTTTTGGTTTAACATAAATACCAATAGTAACTATATCATCCTTTGTGTTAGGACTCCATAACTAAATTGTTCAGGTATCAAACATGCAGAACAGAATTAGTCGATTACAAATCGAACTAGTTATTTCGTAAAAACAAATCCTTTAATTACAAAATAGGAAGTTAAATTACCTCTTACTTTGCTTAATTTTAATCCTAGTAGACTTGTGAAAACTTATCTATGGGGGTAAATTGTTTTTCAATACTTATCGTATCACCTACGATTATGGTTGCTAAAAAACTTTTTAGAGCTAAAAAAAGAAACTCATATAATATTCAGCGAAAATGGCTAAGTCAAGGAGATATTGATGTAGTAAAGAAAAAACATCCATCCTATTTTTCAAGTTCTGTTTTAATTAATGAACTAGAAAAGATGAGAATGTATCGAGAATATAATTCTATATACAATCCCAATTTAACCATAAAATGAAGCATATAAAGGCATTCATTTTTAGTTTTTTTCTAAGATAAATAGATTACAGGCGGATATTTCTAATCGGTCACTATTTTTAAATAAGATTCCCTTTATAAAATTAGTCATAATATAAAGATTACCACAAAATGAATATATCAAAATCAATACGCTTCATAATTTACATATTCTTCAGCTGTCTTTCTATTTCTTCCTGCAATACAGATGAAGAATCCTATATAGAAGTTAATATAAAAAATAATCAAATATATGACGCTAAACAGGATACTTCTAAAATAGAAAATGGAAGATATTATACGACTACTCAAGATATCGATAACACATACAGAAATCGAGTATTTAGAAATATCACTTTTAATGGAGGTGTTAAAATTTTCAATACCAATAATATTAAATTCATAAATTGCACTTTCACAAATCCACGGGGGTATGGAGTTAGATTTAGAAAAGAACTTGATTCTGATGACACTAGTAATATATCGTTTAACGATTGTAATTTCTTGGGTGCCAGATATGATAATGTGAATATTTCTAGAGATGATATTATCGCCGATAGAGTTTTACATAAAAATGTAAAATTTGAAGGATGTTATTTTCAAGGATGGGCTCAAAATGGAACTACAGTATCCAATATTGCTAACAGAGGTTTTTATCATGCTATCTACGCAAAATGTCCTAATGTTACTATCAAAGATTGTGAATTTAACAATACAGTATACAATGCTGGTCATATGATTAATATTAGAAGCTCTGCTAGAGTAGTTAGCTGTACTTTTAAGTGGTCAGAAGAAGGAAATAATGCAATTTCTTATAGCCCAAAAGATCTTAAAGGCACACCAGATACTGGATGGAACACGGTCATTATTCAGAATAATTTGATGTATACCTCAATGCAAAATAATAGAGCTGGAGTTATACATTTAGAAACCCAGACTAGAGAGAATATTAATATAAATAATCTGATGAATTCCATTGATATTAAGTTCAACACTATTGTTCTTTTACCTGGAGGAATATCTGATGACACCTATGTTAGTGCCATAAGAATTAACAGTGTTTTAAAAAGAGCTTATGTTTCAATTTATGCGAATCTATTGGTAGATGGAAGAAACAAGCCTGTAAGAGCAAATATCATCAAAGATAAGTCCTTTGTAGATTATCTAAGTAATAACTTAGAGACTACCCGTCTTGATCAAAATTTCATAAATTGGCAAGCGAATAACTTTCGGTTAAAAAATACAGCTCCAGCAAGAGGGTTCTGTAATGACGAACCGCGATATATTGTACCACTAGATCTTTTAGGTAATCCGAGACGTTCTGGGAAAGCGGATGCAGGTTGCTATATGTACTAAAGATCTACGTATGTTAATACCTAATCAGAAATACAACAAACTCTAACTTGTGTCTTTTTTTAAAATTTTGATTTATTTTTTATTTATTTGGTATAAACATCTACATCTGAAATGAATATAAAATTTTACTAAAAAAATCAAATTATTTAGACTTTTTAGATGGAAGCTGAAATCTGAAATTTTAAAACCTGCTAAGAGTTTTTTAGCTGGATAACTAGGTTACAATAGTATGAAAAGAAAAAAACGAGTAAAAAAAAGCTATTTTTAGCAAATTAAAAACAGTTAAATGAGTTTAATATATAACATCTATTTTAATTACAATGATTGCTAAAAAATGCACTTACTCTATTTATACAATTATAATTTTTATAACTGTACTATTATCAGGTAAGGTGTTTTATGCACAAAAATTAACAAGTGATCATTTCAAAAAAATTGATAGTGTTAAAAAACTGACTTTAAAGGAAGTGAATGAAGAATATGTCTTCAATTCTTATTTTGAATTATCGCAACTATTCAAAAAGTCTAATATGGATTCTTCATATTTTTATACAAATAAAAGTATTGATTTAGCTCTGAAATATGGTAATTTAAAACAACTATGTATTAGTTATCGAACTCTTGGAGAATTATATTATCTACATGGGAAGTATGATATCGCATTAGATAATTTCAAAAAAGCTATGGGGATAATAGAAAAAACCAAAGACTCTTCTTATTATCCATATCTTAAACTAAATATAAGTGACGTACGCGCTATACAAGGAAATCTTGACATTGCTTTAGAAGAATTAAAAGCTGCTCAGCAATATGCAATATATCGAGATGATCACTATATAAATGGGACTATTTACTTAAAATCTACAACCTATTTTTTGAAAATAGGTCTATTAAAGGAGGCCAGATTTTATTTAGATAAAGGCTTAGAATTATCTAAAAAAACGAATATGTCTTCTTTAGAATCATGGTTTCATTTTAATGAAGGAAAATATCTGAAAATCGAAAAAAAATATGATGAAGCAATAGATTTATTGAAGAAAAACCTAAACAACAACAAATTTATTGGTGCTGATTTTATTGATTTCAGGATTACTTGTCTAAATACTATTTCAGAATGTTTTTATCTAAAAAAAGACTATATAAATGCTCTAAAATACGTTTTCAAAGCAAATAATCTATTTACTAACGAAAATACTATTTTTAACAGAAAACAAGCTTATACTTTTAATTCGATAGGACGGATTTACATAAAATTAGCAGACTTTGATAATGCAGAAAGATACCTTAAAAAAAGCTTACACTTAGCTACAAAAAATAAAATAAGTTCATTAAAAATAGACAATTATAAAGATTTATATTCCCTTTATAAAACTACAAATGATAACAAAAATGCATTACACTATTTAGAACAAAATCTTTTTTTGATGCAAAAGGAAGAAAACTCAGCTTTATCAGATTTGATTGTATCTATTAAAACAAGTGAAAAATTAAAAAATCAGAAACTAAATTTTAAAGAACAAGAAGATAAGTTGAAAAAGCAAATGAACTTAACCAAATCTGAAAGAAATTTGGTTATAATTATTTTTATCATTTTTGTATTTCTAATTATACTATTATACTTACATAATCTAGCTAAAAATGAAAAGCAAATATCCTCTTTTAGACTTAGAGCGCTAAGGACTCAAATGAATCCTCATTTCATATTTAATACTCTAAATGCTATACAAAGTTATGTAATTAATGAAGACAAAATTACTGCATATAAACAACTAACTAGGTTTTCTAAATCCATACGATTTATTCTTGATGAATCAGAACAAGATTTCATTACCCTAAAAAAAGAAATAGAGTTTATAAAAGATTATGTAGCATTAGAACAAATGAGATTTGGCAAAAGATTGACTTTCTTCTTAGAGATTAAAACAGATGCAGAATTAGATACGTTTTTAATTCCCACATTAATGTTACAACCTATCATCGAAAACTCTATCATTCATGGAATTAGTAATAAAGATGAAGGTGGGTATGTAAAACTCAAAATAGACAAAGAAGAAGATAAACTCAGATTAATTGTAGAAGATAATGGAATAGGCAGAGTAAAGGCTAGGGAAATACAAAAACAATTCCCATTTAATAAAAGATCAATATCTTCTATCAATATTAGTAAAAGACTAAATTTATTAAAGAAAAATTACGCTGGCGATGTAAATATTCAAATATATGATCGTAAAGATGATAAAGGTACTGTGGTGATTATTGAGTTTCCAATATTGAGTAGATATAAATATGCACAATAAGTATGCCTACGAGCAACTACACTGTAGTTTTTTCTTGATATCCCGGCAAGAGTTCCCCTAGTTTTTGTATGCTATGATCTGGTATTTGTTGTAGGGTGTTTTCTAGCCATTCTCGGGGATTTATATTTTGCATT
>CANLRN010000041.1 GCA_947493495.1 uncultured Aquimarina sp. | reverse complement strand
GTGTAAGAGAATCTTGTTTTCTGGAGATAGCAAAGAGTTTGCTTTCGTAAGTAGTAAATTTTACGGGATCTCTTTCCTTTTTAGAAAACTCTTCGTTGATTTTAGACTTGTAAAAAGCCTTATCGATTCTTAGGCTTTTTTCCAGTTGAATAAGATCATCAGGAATACCAGAAAAGCTTTTGGCATTAGCATTGTTTAAGAGATCTTTTAAAGTATTTGCTTTACTTTTTTCTGAGTAATAGAAGGATTGGCCTAAATCCTTTAAGTCTTTGTTCTGTTTGTAGTTAACTAATCCAGTCGTGATGGCTGCTTGATACGTTTCTTTTGCTTTTTTAGCAAAACTTACCTTGTCTTGATAATTGGTAAAAGTATGTCGAGCTTGTTCTATAAGTGCATCTAAATGATGATAAATCTTTAGGCTAAGATCAAGATCGTTTTGAAGTTTATTTTTTTGATATTTTAATACTAATGTTTTAGCTTTTCCTTGATAGCTTTCTAACAACATTTTTAAATTATAATATTGATTAGAAGAATCTTTAGACTCCTCCTTATTTTTAATATTCACTTCTACAGCCTTATCAAAAAAAAGAAGTGCATTTTCATAATTTCCTTGTTTTAAATAGACATCACCATTTTGATTTAATGCATCAATAGTAAGTGAACTTTTATTACCATATGCGTCCTTTACAAGGTGTAAAGCTTTTCTGGCATATAGAAGTGCATCCTCATATTTTTGTTGCTCTAAATTAAGTTTTGAGAGACTGATGTAAGAATTAGAATGCTTCGGGTTATCCTTTTCAAAAACATTTTTATCGATCTTTAAAGCCTTATCAAAATATTGCGAAGCTTTTTTATATTCCTTAGTACTAACGTATACGTTTCCTATGTTTCTATTTAGATCAGCAATATCTCTATGGCTTTCAGTATAAAACTTTTGACAAATTTGTAAAGCTTTAGTATAATTAGTAAGAGCTTCTTTATAGTTTTCTTTTCCTTCATAGACAAGTCCAATATTCCAATAGCAAAAACCTGCATTGAGACTATTTTGATCAAATATTTTATTGGTAATATTCAGGCTCTTTTTATAGTATTGTAAGGCTTTATCATACTGCCCAATATCAGTTAAAAGAAGCCCAATACTAGAATATGTTGCAAATATTGGGTATAAACTCCCATTATCATTAAAAATAGTTAAGGCTTTTTGATTGTAGTCCAAACTATTTTCGTATTGTTTCAAATTATAAAAGTAGCTTCCAAGGCTATAATAACTATAACCTGTAGAAAGATGATTTCCTCCTTTATTTTTAATAGTTATTTTTAAATCTTTTTCAAAACATTCAAGAGCTAAAGAGTATTTTTCCAGTGCTAGATAGGTGTTTCCTAAGTTTGCATAATCATTTCCAGTTCTTGTATGCTCTTCTCCAAAAATTTTGATATCCATAGCTAGAGCTTTCTTAAGAAAGCTTACAGATTTTTATATTTTGATATAAGTCTATATAAATTTCCAATATTGCTATATGATACTGCTATATTTTTATGTATACTTGGAAATATTTTTTGTTTTATTTCTAAGGATTTAAAATGATTTTTAAGAGCATTTTCATAATCAGACATCTCTTCGTAACTAACACCTATATAATTATAGGCAGTTGCTTCTTCCTCATGATTTTTAGACAGATTTTTTTCACATATTTCTAAAGCTTTTTTAGCACTCAAAAGAGCTTTTCTATATTTTGAATTACGAATTTGACTTTCTGAAATCGTGTTATAACATCTAGCAACTCGCTCCCAAGCTTTTGCTTTTTTATAAAGAGGCAATGCCTTCTTAAAATACACAATCGAACTATCTAACTTACGATCGGTTAATAAAGAATCTGCTTTCTTAAAATATTGAGAAGCTAAAATGGTGTCATTTACCGTTTCGGTTTGAGAAAATCCGAGAATACTGTATAGCAAAAATGCTAGAATGAGTTTATGAGTATGCATGGGTATATATTAAAAACGATTGCTAAGATATTTAAAATAGTATTATCCCCTAAGATATCCCAAGCTCACCAGATCATTACTATCTTTAATCGATAGTATGTTCCCTTCTTTTATAAGAAGATTTCTATCGGTAACACTCAGTACATCTTCATAATAGTGATCGGTAACAATAATTCCTTTTTTGCTTTTTATGTGCAATAGTAATTCTTTGATTAATTCTTTGTAAGCGGGTTGAATCATCGAAAATGGTTCATCGAGCATTAGAAACGGATGTGCTAAATGACACAGTAACACTACCTCTAAGTAGCGCAGCTCCCCTAATGATAAGGCGCCCACTTTTCGGGTTTCTAGTTCATAAATCCCTTTGGTATAAAAAATAGTATCCTGATCTTCTCCATCAGGGAACAATATTGGTATGACATCTCGTACTTTCTTTTCTTTAGGTAAGAAAGAATCTTGTGGTAAATATCCTATCTTTCTGCCAGGAATTATTTCTTTGGGTGTTATTTGCTCATAATCAATTTGTATCTGGATACTATCTGATCTTAGTGTACCAAAAACACACTGCAGCAAGGTTGACTTTCCAGTGCCGTTTCTCCCAAAAACACCAACGATTTCGCCAATAGTACAATGTAATGATATGTTAGAAAGTATATTTTTTGTACCAAATGATTTTGTGAGATTCGTAATGAGCAATCCATTCATAGTATCGTATTTTTTAGGAAATAAAGACTAAAAAAATAATTGGTGTGCTTAGCGCCATATTCATTAAAAACACCTTGATGATCAATTCCTTTTTGGTAAGTCCTAAATTAGCATAGAGGTAGAATTCTTCTTTTTTAAAACCCTTAAAACCCTGCAAACCTACCCAAATACCTATCGTACTAAATAGTATCAAACTCCACATAAATCCAATAATCAAACTCATAAAAAGGCAAAATACCAGATTAAACAGATTGATATCACAAAAGAACTTAAAAATTGCCCTATAATAGTACACCTATATATTTTTGGTTAGTTATATCGTACACACTAATAAATAATAATGTAAAAAGGATGAAACTAAATCTAGTTTTTATCGTTATTTTACAACCTTACAAACCTATCCAATCATAACTTGTTGCAAGAATTATAGTTTTTAAGTGTTTTTTAGGCTGTCAATAAAACCTAAAAAAATTAGTTTTGTCTTTATGCGTATTGTTGTTATTGTAGGTTTTTTATTATCCTTGAGTACCAATATATGGAGTCAGGAAATCTCTGGAACAAATTTCAGGAAGATAATCGTACCTGTTACTGACACGATTCGGATTGATTCTGTAAGCATCAACTCATTTCGATTTAAAATACTTACCAAAAAAGGGAACCCTATTGATAGCACACTATATCGCATCAATTATGAGAAAGCATCTTTACTGTTGTCACCTCAGCTACAATCCCAACACGATTCTATAGCTATCCAATATTATAGCTATCCTGATTTTTTAACTAAAAAATATTTTGAATTTGATCCGTCTCTGATCATAGAACAAAATGATAATTTGCAAAAATTATACAGCCTCTCACAAACTACTACAAAAAAAGAATTCACACCCTTCGATGGACTTACTACCAATGGGAGTATCTCTAGAGGGGTGACTGTAGGGAGTAATCAGAATACGGTATTAAATTCTGAATTAGACTTACAGATCTCAGGAAAAATAAGTAATACCATATCCTTAAGAGCTTCTATCCAAGATGCCAATGTACCCATACAGCAGAGTGGATATTCTCAAAATCTAGACGAGTTTGATCAGGTTTTTATAGAGCTTTATAGTAAAAACTGGAATGTGAGAGCTGGAGACGTACAATTACAAAATACCAGTAGTTATTTTAATCGGTTTACCAAAAATGTACAAGGAATTTCTATCAATGGAACCTTAGAACACCCAGATTCTAAAACTGGTTTGTTTGCTGCTGGCGCATTGGTAAGAGGAGTATTTACCCGAAGTCAATTTACAGGGCAGGAGGGTAACCAAGGACCTTATAAATTAACAGGGTCTAATGGAGAATTGTTTATTCTAATTGTATCTGGTAGTGAGAGAGTATATGTGAATGGTATTCTGTTAGAACGTGGAGAAAACAAGGATTATATTATCGACTATAATGCTGGGGAGGTACGTTTTAATGCTACCTATCCCATTACTTCTGCTATGAGGATCTCTATAGAATATCAGACTACAGAACGTAATTACTCTAGAATTATAGCTTATGGAGGAGGAGATTATGAAAGCGAAAAATTAAAAATAGGTGCTTTTGTGTATTCCGAAAATGATGCTAAAAATCAATCCCTGCAACAAAACCTAAGTGATCCACAAAAAGAAATCTTATCCAATGCAGGAGATGATATGAGTCAAATGATATCGCCATCAGTTGTCCCAGATACTTTTAGTGAGAATAAAATATTATACAGGAGAGATATAATTGATGGGCAGGAGGTATTTGTTTTCTCTAATAATCCAGAAGATGAATTGTTTAATGTTCGTTTTACATTAGTAGGAGATAACCAGGGGAATTACATTTTAGGTAATATATCCACTATTAGCAGAATTTATGAATACATAGCACCTGTAAACGGAATCCCTCAAGGAAATTATGCGCCTGTGATTAGGTTAGAAGCCCCAACAAAATTGCAAACAGCAGTAGTTCAAGGTTCTTATACACCTACTAAAAAAACAAATATTGGATTCGAAGTATCAGGGAGTAAAAACGACCTTAATTTATTTTCTGATATAGGTGATGATGATAATGATGGAGTCGCGGGGAGGCTACAAGTACAGCAACGTATTTTTACCAATGATAGTAGTTGGACTATGAATGCGTTTGCCAATGGGGATTTTATACAAGATCAGTTTAAGAGTATTGAGCGTATCTACAATGTAGAGTTTAATAGAGATTGGAACCTGAACAATCCTCTTGGAGATCAACAGTTTTTTACTTCGGGATTTGAACTTCTTCATCCAAAAAAAGGGGCTACACGCTATTCTTTTCAGCATCTCAATTTTTCTGAAAATTATAATGGCAATCGCCATCTTCTCGACACCGAACTTCAGTTAAATGCACTAAGGGTTGCCGTGCATTCTAGTTTGCTTAGCAGTAAAAATGCGACCATTGATTCTCGTTTTTTTAGAATGTATAGTGGTATCCAATATGGATTTACAAAAAATTGGATCGGTGTAAAATTTGCCACAGAAGAAAACAAAGAAATCGACCTGACCGATCAAATATTTACTGCCAACACACAACGCTTTAAGTCCTATGAACTTTATACTGGTGTTGGAGATAGTACCAAAATTTATGCAGAGATAGGATACAGACATCGTATTAATGATAGTGTGAGAAATAACTTGCTCGACAAGGTAAATACTTCTAATACGTATTACCTAAAGTCTAATCTCCTAAATACTAAAAGCACACAACTATCATTATTTGTAAACTATAGAACTTTAGCGAATACAGATCCTAACGAAGAAAAGGAAACATCTCTAAATTCTAGACTCCTATACAATCAACGATTTCTGGGAAGTATGATCAATTGGAATACTGTCTTCGAAACAAATAGTGGCACATTACCACAGCAAGAATTTACCTATGTACAGGTAGACCCTGGGCAAGGTACGTATACCTGGAATGATTATAATAACAATGGAACCCAAGAATTAGAAGAGTTTGAAATTGCGCAATTTACCGATGAGGCTATTTATCTTAGAGTTTTGCTGCCTAACCAGCTCTTTATAAGCACGCATCAGAATCGACTAAGTCAAATCATTACACTAAACCCTCTCTCTTGGTCAGGATCCGAAAATAGATTCAAAAAAATTGCATCTCACTTTTATAACCAAACCTCTTATATTGTAGATCGTAAAAATAGGAGAGACGGAAGCTCTTTTAATATCAACCCTTTTAAAGAAAGTGATAATGAGTTGGCATTGAACTTAAGTTTTAGGAACAGCTTATTTTTTAATAGAGGAAAACAGCGATATACCACATCATACACCTATTTATCATCAAAAAACACAAATCTTCAAGTAACTGGCTTACTACAGAATAGCGTAAAAAATCATCAATTTACTTTTGCTCATAAAATGGCAAAAACCTGGCTGTTAGAACTTAAAAATGAATTCATTACTACCGAGAGCATAGCAGAAAATTTTATGAATAGAAACTACCTTCTAGATGGATATCGAATAGAACCTAAGCTTTCTTATTTATTGTCTCCTCAAACTCAATTTAGCGTTTTTTATCTGTTAAATGATCAAGATAATACATCTGGAGAAGAAAAAATAACCCAGCAAAAATTAGGGGCTTCCTTTTCTTATGCTAATAAGCAACAAATATCTATAAGTAGTGAGTTTAATTATTTTAATAATGATTTTACAGGCAATGCTTTTTCTCCCGTAGGCTATCAATTACTTAATGGATTACAACCTGGTGATAATTATACCTGGTCTATGATTGCTCAAAAAAAATTAACCAAATATCTTGATCTTAATCTTACATATTCAGGCCGTACGAGTAAAAACACAAAAACCATTCATACGGGGAGTGTCCAACTTAGAGCATATTTTTAAAAAAATCAGCGGTACTTTACCTATCTTTATTATAATTATAAACATTATGTATACATTTATAAAAATAATTTTTGCAGTACTATCCATTAGTCTGTATAGCTGTATGACTACCAAAGGAACTCATAATAAAAGTAGCTCGAAAAAAATAGCGGATGAACAAATGAAAGAAAAGGGCTATGAGAAAGGAACCATTACTGCTAGTAAAAACAAAGAGTGTTCTTATATCCTCACTGTAGAAAAATATCCAGATACGATGGATCCTATTAATCTCCAAGAGTTTTTTAAATCAGATATCCCAGAAAAGGTATGGGTAAAATATAGCAATCTAAGAATGAATAATAGATGCAGTGAAGGGAGACCTATTTCTATCACAGAAATTATGAAAAGGGAGGATTCCTAAAAATTATTACTGGACAATAAACTTGGTAGACTTCTCTGTATTGCCTCTTCCTAATTTAACGAAGTAAATCCCTTCTGAGGCAAACGACATATCGATATTCTCTAAGAATCTACCATTAGGATCTTTAGTCACTCTATTATTAGTAAATATTGTTTGACCAGTAACATCAAAAATTCTAAGACTCAGAATATCATCTGCATTAGAATCACTCATTGTAATTACAAATTGATTATTGGGCTCACTAACAACTATCAGCTCTGAGTTAGGGTTTGTATTTTCTCCTATTTCTACTGTATAATCGTGTGTGGTGCCAAATTGCATTGACCCACATGGATTATTCAATCTTTCCCCGTCATTCGTTTGTGTATCCCCTGCTCGTATTCTTAGTAAATGAGTTCCTAATGTGGCTTGATCACCTAAAGAAATGGCCAAGTTCTGGTCAACATTTTCTTCGGTAATCACCTCATTACTTATTAATAATTCTTCATCTTCGAAAACAGCATTATCATTAAAATCAATCCATAATGATACTTGTTCTGCATCTCCATTAGCAAAACCTGCCTGTATTGTTAATATGTAAATGCTTATAGCCTTATCTAAGTTAATCGTAAGATTTGTAAAATTTTCATACCCAGTATCACATGAAATACCTGTATTGACGACATTAGATAATATAAAAGAAGTGATTCCGTCTCCGAATCTTTTACAGTCAGAAGTAGGAGAACACAAACTGTGTTCGATCGTCCTAGTGATAATATCATTAGTAGTATCTGCATCATTAATCAACTCTGTACCTAGCTCAAAATTGTACGTGCCAAATTCAATAAGGTTTGCCGTAGCAGTAAACGTATAATCGATAGATTCATTTGCTTCTATTGTTCCTGTAAACACTTCATTTACAGCATCTCCGTTTAGTGTATAAAAAATAGGAATATTAGATTGTGGGAGACCTCCATAATTCCTAATAGTGACCGTAATGCTTTCTGTAGCAGAAAGCCCTCCTCCAGTAACAGGAGAAGCTAATGCCGTGATTCCTACGTCATTTGGTAATAAATTAAACACTTCTTTTGTTGTACAATCATTATCAGAAAAAATATCTGCAGCAAGGTTCGTTTCTACAGTGATAAAGGCACTATCTCCTGTAGCTAAATCTGCCGAAGTAGTAAAAGAAAAAGATGCTGATTGACCACCTGCCAATGATCCCGTAAAAATTTCATCAACCGAAGGTCCTCCATTTATTGAATAACTGATTGGTATATTATTTAGAGTGGTGCTTCCAAAATTTTTGATCGTAACTGTTATCGTTTCTGAGTTCGAAAAAGTTGCATCATTTGGGGCATCGATACTAATTACCCCTACATCACTTGCTGTATTATTCGCTATTTTAAAAACTCCAACTATATTTCTGGCATTATCACCAGAGTCTTCAAAATATTCTGCGATATGCCAAAATGTTTGATCATCTATGGGATCAACAGTAATCTGTGCGTAGTCTCCATATCGGTTTTGAGTACTTCTATCTATATCCGTACCTATAGCTATTGTTTCTTCTTGAAATGTCATTGTACCTAGCGGATCATTAGCCAATCTACCAGTATAATGTATGGATGCAAAACTGTCTGTATTAGCACCATTATCTACGGTTCCTATGGTTGTATATCCCATTCCTATATTTCCAGAAATATCCATAGCCATACTGCCACACCATGCACTTTTCCCATTGGGAGCGGTGTATGTCCCTTCTTGGAATACGCTCCAAGGTTGTCCATCTCCATTTTGCCGTAACTCATACCAACGAATTGCAGAAACATTATCGGTATTAGGGCGATTATCGATATCTACAGCAAAGTTTAATACCACAGCATTATAATCACAAAACCTTCTGTAATTAGTAGCATACATAATTGCACCTTGCAGAACATCTATATCATCCCCATCTGTTCCTGGTTGTGGTAAATTACCAAATGATCCCCCATCAAAAGTAGCATCGAATGGAGTTATATTTCCATTGCTTACTGTTAGTTCTTCTGCTTCAGTTATAGTTGATAGTGATGGTGTAATCCAGTCTACATTAATGGTCCATAATTTTAAGGCATCTTCTGATACATCTTGCCACGCATCATCTTGGTAGTATATAATTTTAGCATTTCCTACAGGAGGAGGTGTTTCTCCAATAGCATTGAAAGAAGCTGGACTGTAAAATCCCGAAATTCTTGCTCCTGGTAATGGAAACCCAACCATTTGTGCAGTAGTAGCACCTGATAACATTGCTGTTCTATCGATTGCATATACTACTTCACTTGTTTGTTGTTGTCTTTGGTCTTTATTTGCAGTGATATAATATCCATCTGACCAGATAGAAAACTTGGTATAATCTGGAAAACTTCCTGTATTAAAACGGTATGTAAACCAACCATCATTAACAGGGTCAGGACCTCTACAAACAGCAACCAGAAACCCATTAGGAGTATCACTAAATTGGGTAATTACAAAGCGATCTGCAAAACTATCATAAAAAACAATAGGATCTCCTTTTGTTTCTCCTGGAAAAATATTAGCTAATGATGTTGATGGGACTAAAACATTACCATTTCTATCATGGATAGCAAACGCAAAATTTTTAGAGCTAACATAATGATTGGGTCCTATAGCTCCTGTAGGATCACTTGGTGATACAGAACTAGAATTAGCCTCAAAAATTAATGCAGGAGGTGCACTTTTTCTTAGGTTTACTTGACTTTTTTGTTTTATCAATAATTCATCTTGCCCTTTTGGCAAACCTTTTCCTGGGACTATTTTATTTACACCAGTGCGCTTAGGGTTAATCTCACCTTGTCTAGACACTTCTGGAGCTAATTTTCTACCAACTAGCGATCCTACCTGCTTCATCCTACTGGAAGAGGTAACTAAAGTTGCTTTCTTGGTAATTTTCTCTTGAGAAAAACCAATGCAACTATAAATAAAGAAAGAAAAGAAAAGAATCCTTTTCAGTGCCATATGCGTATTTTTTATTATATATAATTTTTTCGTAGCTACTAAAATACAACAATTTTATATTTTACTAATAAGTGCTTAGTCGTAAATAGACGATTTTCCTAATTTTTATTTTATCGATATAGAAGTAAATAGCAGTATATATTTCTTTTTTTACCACATCAATATCCTCTTTATTTACAAACTATATCAAAAAAAATAAGTATTGTATATTTTAATATTAATAAGAATAACGTTTGGTATTACTTTTTATTTTCTAAAATATATACCCTAATACCCTACAGATTACTTTTTATGCATAAATTTTTAGCCTTTATTGTATCTACAAGCAACCAAGATAGATTTACACACAAGAATAGTTTTCTTATAAGATGTAATACTCGAAAGAAACTAACCTCAACCATGTTGGTCTGTTCATCATTTTAACCAGGACTCGGCATCTACCTTTTCTGAAATAATTGATTTTAAATCAGAAATCGAAACACGTTTCTGCTCCATAGTATCCCTATCTCTAATAGTAACGGTTTGATCTTGTAAAGTGTCATGATCTATAGTAATACAAAAAGGAGTTCCATTGGCATCTTGTCTCCTGTAACGACGACCAATAGCATCTTTTTCGTCATATATAACATTATACTTCCATTTTAGATCTTCTACAATTTTTTGAGCTACTTCTGGCAGTCCATCTTTTTTAACTAATGGTAATATTGCTGCTTTGACTGGTGCTACTACAGCTGGTAGTTTTAACAAAACTCTACTAGATCCATCTTCTAACTGTTCTTCTTGCAATGCTGTAGAAAATACGGCCAAAAACATTCTATCTAAGCCTATAGAAGTTTCTACAACATAGGGCACGTAGCTTTCCTTAAGTTCGGGATCAAAGAATTGTAGTTTTTTACCCGAATATTCTTCGTGTGCTTTTAGATCAAAATCTGTTCTAGAGTGAATTCCTTCTAACTCCTTAAAACCAAAAGGAAAATTAAATTCAATATCCGCAGCAGCATTGGCATAATGCGCCAGCTTGTCGTGGTCATGGAATCGATAATTCTCTTTTCCTAATCCTAGCGACAAGTGCCAATTAAGACGTGTTTCTTTCCAGTACTCATACCATTTCATTTCTTCTCCTGGACGAACAAAGAATTGCATTTCCATTTGCTCAAACTCTCGCATTCTGAAGATAAACTGTCGTGCTACAATTTCATTTCTAAAGGCTTTACCAGTCTGTGCAATCCCAAAAGGAATTTTCATGCGTCCAGTTTTTTGTACATTTAAGAAATTAACAAAAATCCCTTGCGCAGTTTCTGGTCTTAAAAACAAATCGGTAGCCGATTCTGCAGAAGCTCCTAATTTAGTCCCAAACATCAGGTTAAATTGTCTTACATCTGTCCAGTTTTTTGATCCGGTATCTGGATCGGCAATACCTAATTCTTCTATCAATGCTTTAACATCAGCTAGGTCTTCGTTTTCGAGAGATTTTGCCATACGTTTTAGCACTCGATCCTGCTCAGAAAGATATTTTACTACTCTAGGGTTGGTGATAACGAATTGTTCTTCATCAAAAGAGTCTCCAAAACGTTTTTTAGCTTTAGCAATTTCTTTTTGAGCTTTTTGATATTGCTTTTCGGCATAATCTTCTACTAATACATCGGCTCTGTATCTTTTTTTAGAATCTTTATTATCGATCAGCGGATCATTAAAAGCATCTACGTGACCTGATGCTTTCCAGGTAGTAGGATGCATAAATATAGCAGCATCTAGGCCTACAATATTCTGATGCATATACACCATACTCTTCCACCAATATTCTCTAATATTCTTTTTTAGCTCTGCCCCATTCTGACCATAATCATATACTGCACTTAATCCATCATAGATCTCACTAGAACCAAAAATATACCCATACTCCTTAGCATGGGCAATTACTTTCTTAAATTTATCTTCTTTATTTGCCATCTCGCAAAAATAATTGAATTTCCATGAACTGAAAACGAATTTATTTAATTAATGATAGAAACATAAAAATCCACCATATGCCTATATGGTGGATTTTTATGTTTTCTTTATACAAATTTATTTTAGTTCAAACTGTGTATTGGATATCATCCTTGGTCCAGAAAATACGTTTACTACATAATTTCCTTTTACTAACTCTCCATCTATTGCATCCACTAGGATACATACATCTAAGGCATCGTTTTCATAAAATATTTTATTTCTACCACTGTATGTAAGAACAGCATCATCAAAGTTTACAGAAATTTTATCTCCTATCAGATTATTTTCTGGATTGATCACTTGTACAAAAAGTTCTTTATCCCCTTTCTCTGTTAATTTATTAGGAGAAAGTGTAAAACAAACATTTACTTTTTCTGCTCTGCTTGATCTAGATGTTTTAACGATTTTCCCACTGTTACGTACACGTACCCCTTCTGCTCTCACATCGGATGTTGTTAATGCAGATCCTCTTTCTACGATTTCTGCAAGTTTTGTATTCTGACTGGCTAAAGAATCTGAAAATACGATTCTTTCTGTTAGTGCTGTAGAAG
The DNA here is from genome assembly GCA_947493495.1 of uncultured Aquimarina sp. Taxonomy (GTDB): domain Bacteria; phylum Bacteroidota; class Bacteroidia; order Flavobacteriales; family Flavobacteriaceae; genus Aquimarina. The sequence goes on along the minus strand of CANLRN010000041.1, from coordinate 25,858 downwards.
TACTATCTAAATCTGTAGCTAACCGAGTATTAGCAGTAGTTAAACTATCAGCTAGTTTAAATAATCTCTCTCGTTCTTTTTTAAGTCTACCTACTTGTTTTCTGTATTTAATAATCAAGGCCACATTAGCCTCATTATCTTTAAGACTATCTAGTAGTACAACAACACGCTGTTTTTCTTTCAATAAATGATCATCCATTACTTCATTTAATGCAATGGCATTATCATATTTTGTTATTAATTCTCCTAATTCACTTTCGATAAGATCTTTTTCTTCTTGCAATTGTGCTTTTTCTCTCTTTTCTTCGTTGTAAAATTTATACGTGAAGATCCCAAGAATTAATAATAGAGCGCCAAGAACACCGATTAGTATCTTAAGAGTCAAGTTATTGTTTTGAGCTGTCATAATAAATTTATATTTTATTTGATGGTTATTTGTTAATAGTAAATATAATAATTAATGTTAATTTATTAAGTAAATGCTAAGAGACTTAGCTTATTTATTTTATCCCATAAGCTGCGCAGCTTGTGACAATGCCTTATATAAGAACGAAAGGACGCTATGCACATCTTGTAGGCACCAGCTTCCTTTGGGTAATTTTCATAAGGTTAACGCTGAAAAGATTAAAAAAGTATTTTATGGGCGTGTCAAGATAGAAAACATCACCTCTTTATTCCTTTTTGAAAAGGATAGTTTAGTGCAAAATCTTATTCATAATCTAAAGTATCGCGGGCGAGAAGAAATAGGAATAGAATTGGGGAAATGGCTTGGCAAAGAACTTAGTCAATTACCTGAATATCAATTAATTGAAATAGTTATTCCTGTTCCTTTGCACCCACGAAGATTACGAGAGAGGGGGTTCAATCAAGTTGAAAAATTTGGGATAGAGATTGCCAAAGAAATAGGTGCAAAATACCTAGATTCTGCTTTGAAAAAAAAATCCTACAATAAAAAACAATCAAAACATGGGAGATTTACACGCTGGAAAAACACTTCTGAAACATTTAGTGTTCAGAATGAGTCCTTATTAGCAAACAAACATATATTACTAGTTGATGACATTGTCACTACTGGTGCTACATTAGAAGCTTGCGCGAATACACTAAAACATATCCCTGGCATAAAAATAAGCATGGCAACTATGGCAATGACAATATAGATTTTTTGTTTGTTATAAATAGTCGTTTCTTTGTGTGTCAAAAAAAATTGTTACGGAGCTATGTATAAAAGATCCTATACACTCATACTTACTATCATTTTATGTATCCTAATTATTGGATGTGCTAAAAAAGGAACTATTACAGGAGGGGAGAAAGATGAAATTCCACCAAAATTTGTAAAAGCATTTCCTCCAAATTTTTCTACTAATTTTAGTAAAAACGAAATTCGTATCTATTTTGATGAGTATATAAAACTTAAAGACCCTCAAAAACAAATTATAGTTTCTCCACCAATGGATCCTAAACCTACTATTACTCCTCTGGGAGCAGCTAGTAAGTATGTGAAGATTAAATTTTTGGACACACTACTAGAAAATACTACCTACAGTATTAATTTTGGAGAAAGTATTGTAGACAATAATGAAGGAAATCCAAATCCTTTTTTTAGCTATGTTTTTTCTACAGGCGACGCCCTTGATTCGTTATACATAAAAGGAATTGTTAATGATGCTATAGAAAAAAAAGCAGATCCTTTTATTACTGTTGCTCTCTATGAAATTAATGAAAAATATACCGATTCTTTAGTCTTTAAAGAAGTTCCTAGATATATTACGAATACATTAGATAGTATAAATTTTAATTTAAATAATTTAAGAGAAGGCACCTATAAACTTATCGCATTAAAGGATGCAGCTACTAATTATACCTATGAAGCTAAACAAGATAAAATAGGGTTTTATGAAGAGATTGTCACACTCCCTGCAGATACTGCAAAAATATTTAATATTACTTTATTTAAAGAAGTATTGGATTTTAGAGCATTAAAGCCAAAACAAGTTTCTAAAAATGAATTCATTTTTGGCTATGAAGGAGATGCAGATGAAATGAAAATTAATATACTAAGTGTTACTCCCGAAACCTATGAGGCCAAGATTTTTAAAGATAAAGAAAAAGATACGCTGCATTATTGGTTTAGGCCTTTTTTTGAAGCAGACTCTTTGATTTTTGAAGTCGCTAATACTAAAAATTTTAAAGATACTCTGATCGGCCGGTTTAAAGATCAATATAAAGATTCACTATTATTATCCACTAATGCCAAAGGTAGTTTAGCATTTAACCAAGATTTTACTATTTATGCCAATACTCCAATGGAGACTATCAATGAAAATTATATCTCAATAATAGATCAAGATACAACTGATGTGCCTTTTAAAGCAATTCTAGATACCGTTAAAAATGAGATTGTATTTACCTTCGACAAAACTGAAAGTAATAATTACACCATGCAACTCTTACCAGAAAGTGTTCAAGATTTTATTGGTAATGTAAATGACACTATAGATTTTAGATTCAATACAAAAAAACTAGCAGATTACGGTACTATTTTCTTTACTGTACAAAATGCTAAAGAGTATCCTCTTATAATCCAGGTGATTGATAATCAAGGAAAAATGATTAGTGAAAAAATTATAAGTAGTGAACAGACTATTATTTTTGATAATCTTACTCCTGGAAAATACGATGTAAGAGTTATCACAGATAGTAATCAAAATGGGAAATGGGATACTGGTAATTTCTTACAAGGAATCCAGGCAGAAAAAGTAAACTATTATCCAGAAGAAATTGAGGTAAGAGCTAATTGGGAACTTAAACAAACCTTTATTTTGGAATAATCTTAAAAAGATCTGCATCATGTAAAAAAGGTAATTTCTCACGAGTCATTTTGAGATGAGCTTTGTCTAAAGTAGCATATACAATTACTTCCTTTTCAATCGGATTGTCTTCTAAGACAGCATCTCCTAGTACATTATAAATACCAGAATGCCCATTATATTCGTAGCCCTTACCATCCAATCCTACTCTGTTTACTCCAATACAGTAACACATATTTTCAATGGCTCGAGCCTGTAATAATGTATCCCAAGCATGTATTCTAGGTTTTGGCCAACTTGCCACATATACTAAGATGTCATAACCTGATGTATTACGAGCCCAAACAGGAAATCTAAGATCATAACATATCTGCGGTTTGATTTTCCAACCTCTAAATTTGATAATCACCTCTTCTTGTCCAGCAGTAAAAACAGCTTCTTCCTTAGCCAATGTAAACAATTGGTGTTTATCATATTTCTGGATTACACCATCTGGAGTTATAAATAAAAATCGATTATAATACTTTCTATCTTCGATTATGATTATACTTCCTGCAATTGCAACATCTTTTTCTTTAGCCAATTTCTTTAGCCAATTGATTGTATTCCCATCCATCGTCTCTGCTACTTCGCCCACATTCATCGTAAAACCAGTAGTGAACATTTCGGGTAAAATGATAAGATCAATCTCCCTGTCAATAGAATTAATTTTTTGTTCAAAAACTGCTCTATTTTGGATTGGATTTTCCCAAGCTAGATGGGATTGGATTAAGGCAAGTTTTAATGAAGTATTCATTAGCTAAAATTAATAAAATTCACTTGGATAACGGCGTATTTTATTTTAATATTTATCCTTCATTAAAAATGGAAAACCCTAAAATATAGTAATTATACGAAATGAATGAATTAATGCTTGTAGATTATAGAATTTAAAGGAGGCAGAGTCAGGGTATCAGTATCAAGACCAATTGTGTTACAAGAAAATGAACGAGCCTTAGTTCTGGTCTCTTGTTCTTGATTCCTTGCAAGCAGTAGATGATTTGACAGGATACCCAAGTCAGCCTCTATGGAAATTCTATTCACTAAATATATACACAGCTGTTTAATTGGCGTTTTCCTGGAGCACAAATAAAATCCCGTCTATCTTCGAAATAGCAGCAACAATCCTCAAAAGACATATAACAATACCCATCGCCGATTCCTCCTTGCAATGCTTTCTGATCTTTTTTGTTCAATTTCTTTACTCCGGTTACATTTAAAATGTTTTTTAACATAATTACGTGTTTTGATTTTAATAGATTTTCTTGAACATTTATAGACACTCAAGATATATGTCTTTACAAATTATCTTGGTAAATGATGTGTAGTACATACAATTCCTCTATTGCATATAGCTCCCTCTCTACAAACTTCCCCTCTAGAGGATAGTACACAACATAGGTTTCCTTGCTGATAACAACCTTCTGTATCTTCTCGACCAGCTCGCACCTTGTATTGTTCGTATTTATTCAATTTTTTGACACCATGTATTATCAGAATATTCTTCAGCATTTTTTATATATTTTAATAGATGTAATTTTGATTTATCTCAAGATAGAATTAAGAGAGTACATCTGTATTCTCTTAATTCTAATCAAATTTTCTTTAGCTTGGATATGTTAAAATCAGCAAAAATTAATACCACAAGCATCCATTCGAGGTACATCTTCCTGGTTCACAGAGGACCCCGGATGGGCCAAATGATGCACAGCAAAGTCCACTTTGATAATAGCACGAACTTCCACTCCCAAAGCCTTCTCCTCCTTGTAGTGATTTTTGTGCAGTTTTGTTTAGTTTTTGAAGTCCTTCAATTTTTAAAATGTTTTTTAACATAATTGTGTGTTTTGATTTTGATAAATTTTCTTGAACATTTAAAGACATCCAAGATATATGTCTACTTTTCAAAGAAACTTTATTCAGGTGACAATCAGTATGAATATTGTTCCAATTACAGGGAATATTGTTCCATTTATACCGCTTCTGATATAAAAGTGTTCAAAAATAAAATTGAAGTTTTTGTTCTAGGCGAAAACTAAAAATCAAGCATAGCCGCAGCTACGTTTTATTCTTTATTGGTCTCAGGAATAGTTAAAACTATTTGCTTTTAGCTGACTTTAATCAGATTTAAAAAACCTCTATAATGAGTAATCTTAGGTATGAATTAGTTGTAAAAACATAACTTTTGTTAAAAAATTTATCTTACTGTACTAATTATTTCATATCATAACATGATTTCTCCTCACTATTTTCAATAAAATCATTATTTTCGCAGACCTAATAGAAAGACCGATCCAATGAGCACTAAGTTTCCTGAATATAAAGGACTTGACTTGCCAAAAGTGGCAGATGATATACTAGAATTCTGGCAGCAGCATGATATCTTCGAAAAGAGTATTTCTGAGCGAGAAGATGCAACTCCTTTTATCTTTTTTGAAGGACCACCATCTGCAAATGGGTTACCAGGTATTCATCATGTCATGGCACGTGCGATTAAAGATATTTTTTGTCGTTATAAAACTCAAAAAGGATATCAGGTACAACGTAAAGCTGGATGGGATACTCATGGACTACCAATAGAATTAGGTGTAGAAAAAGAATTAGGAATTACCAAAGAGGATATTGGCAAGAAAATAAGTGTTTCTGAGTATAATGAAGCTTGTAAAAAAGCGGTAATGCGCTATACAGATATCTGGAACGATCTTACGCAAAAAATAGGATATTGGGTAAATATGGAAGATCCATACATCACCTATAAGGCCAAATATATGGAAACGGTATGGTGGTTACTTGCTGAAATCTATAAGAAAGGATTATTATACAAAGGATATACGATACAACCCTATTCTCCTAAAGCGGGAACTGGATTAAGTTCACACGAACTTAATCAACCGGGCACGTATCAGGATGTTACGGATACAACAGTTGTTGCACAATTTAAAACTAAAAAAGAGACATTACCTTCATTCTTAACCGATATAGCGAGTGATATTTATTTCTTGGCTTGGACCACTACACCGTGGACATTGCCATCTAATACAGCACTAACTGTAGGGCCGAAAATTGAGTATGTGGTTGTAAAAACATTTAATCAATATACTTTCGAGCCTATTCATGTAATCCTAGCTAAAAAATTAGTAGAAAAACAATTTTCTAGTAAGTTTTTCATATCAGAAAACAAAGATGATTTTGATACCTTTAAGAAAGGAGACAAAAAGATTCCTTATCAGATTATAGTAGCTTGTAAAGGATTGGATCTTGTAGAAATTAGATACGAACAGTTACTCGATTATGTACAGCCCTATGATCACCCAGAACATGCATTTAGAGTAATTTCTGGGGATTTTGTAACTACAGAAGACGGTACTGGTATCGTACATACAGCACCTACCTTTGGTGCTGATGATGCTATGGTAGCCAAACAGGCTACTCCAGAAGTTCCTCCTTTGCTAGTTAAGGATGACAATGATAATTTAGTACCACTAGTTGACTTACAAGGCAAGTTCACAAAACATGTAGGAGAGTTTGGAGGTAAATATGTAAAAAATCAATATTACAATGATGGTGAAGCGCCAGAAAAATCTGTAGATGTAGAAATTGCTATCAAACTAAAAATAGAGAATAAAGCCTTTAAGGTAGAAAAATATGTACATAGCTACCCTAACTGCTGGCGTACCGATAAACCTATTCTTTATTATCCGTTAGACTCATGGTTTATCAAGGTGACAGACTTTAAAGATCGCATGCACGAGTTAAATTTAGGGATCAACTGGAAACCCAAATCTACAGGAGAAGGACGTTTTGGTAACTGGTTGGCTAATGCTAATGACTGGAACTTATCTAGATCTCGTTTCTGGGGAATCCCATTGCCTATATGGCGTACAGAAGATGGTAAAGAAGAAATGATCATAGGATCTGTAGAAGAATTAAAAAATGAAATGAGTAAAGCCGTCGATGCTGGTCTACTAGAAGCGGATATCTTTGCTGATTTTGTTGTGGGAGATATGAGTGAAAATAACTATGACAAAATAGATCTTCATAAGAACGTTGTAGACAAAATCACTTTAGTTTCTGATACCGGAAAACCTATGAAGCGCGAAAGCGATTTGATCGACGTTTGGTTTGATTCTGGATCTATGCCGTATGCACAATGGCACTATCCATTCGAGAATAAAGAAAAGGTTGAATCTGGAGAACGAAAAGCAGATTTTATTGCAGAAGGCGTAGATCAAACAAGAGGGTGGTTCTATACCTTACACGCAATTGGAACCATGATTTTTGATGATGTTGCCTATAAAAATGTAGTCTCTAATGGACTCGTTCTAGATAAAAATGGACAAAAAATGTCTAAGCGCTTAGGAAACGCAGCTGACCCATTCGAGACACTAAAAAAGTATGGACCTGATGCTACCAGATGGTATATGATTAGTAATGCCAATCCTTGGGATAACCTGAAATTTGATATAGAAGGTATTGCCGAAGTACGTCGTAAATTCTTTGGTACATTGTACAATACCTATTCATTCTTTACGCTATATGCCAATATCGATAATTTCACCTATGCAGAAGCTGATATTCCCTTAGCAGAACGTCCAGAAATCGATCGATGGATCTTAAGCGAATTACATACGTTAATCCAGCATGTAGATCAATATTATAAAGAGTATGAACCTACAAAAGCTACAAGAGCCATTTCTGATTTTGTACAAGAAAATTTAAGTAACTGGTTTGTCCGACTAAGTAGAAGAAGATTTTGGAAAGGCGATTACCAAAAAGATAAAATATCAGCATATCAGACATTATATACATGTATGCTTACAGTAGCAAAACTTAGTGCTCCTGTCGCACCATTTTTTATGGATCGCTTATATAAAGACTTAATCTCCAATTCGACAAAAGAATCTCATGAAAGTGTACACCTTTCACATTTTCCAGAATACAAAGAATCATTTGTAGATAAAGGACTAGAACGTAAAATGCAAAAGGCGCAAACGATCTCTTCTTTAGTGTTATCCTTACGCCAAAAAGAAAAAATTAAAGTTCGCCAACCACTACATAGAATCATGATTCCTGTGCTCAATGAAGCTGAGAAAATAGAGATCAATGATATTGCAGATTTAATTAAAAGTGAGGTAAATGTTAAAGAAATTGAACTCATTGATGATGCATCAGGAATTCTAGTGAAGCAAATCAAACCAAATTTCAAAAATTTAGGTCCTCGTTTTGGAAAAGACATGAAATTGATTGCCAGTAAGATACAAGATTTCGACCAAGAAACTATTAAAATTATTGAACAAACAGGTAGTTTTGATATAGAAATTAACGAGAAAATTATTACTTTAGAAACTAATGATGTAGAAATTAGCTCTCAGGATATTGAGGGTTGGTTAGTTGCTAACTCTGGATCTCTTACTGTAGCATTGGATATAACGATATCTGCTGAGTTGAGAAAAGAAGGAATTGCTAGAGAATTAATTAATAGAATTCAAAACATCCGAAAGGAAAGTGGTTTAGAGGTAACAGATCGTATTGGAGTAGTTATTAAACAAAACAAAACAATACAAGATGCTATAGCAACTAACGAAGAATACATCAAAAATGAAACCTTAACCGAAACTATTGAATTTGCAACAAGTATCAAAAATGGTACAGAAATTGTATTTGATGATATTGCAACTCAATTGGTAATTAAAAAACAATAAGAATATGGCAGAAGATGTAAAAGTAAGGTATAGCGACTCAGACTTGGCGATGTTCAAAGAGATTATCCTTGAAAAAGTAGAAAAAGCTAAAAAAGATTTGGAATTGCTACAAAGTGCTTACAAAAATGATGGTAATAATGGTACAGATGATACCTCACCAACATTTAAAGCCTTTGAAGAAGGCAGTGAAACCATGTCCAAAGAGGCAAATACGCAATTGGCTATTAGGCAAGAAAAATTTGTGCGGGATCTAAAAAATGCACTGTTGCGTATTGAAAATAAAACATACGGCATCTGTCGTGTGACGGGGAAGCTAATCAATCCTGAACGTTTAAAATTGGTGCCTCATGCGACATTAAGTATTGAAGCTAAAAACATGCAGAGCTAATACATAAAAAAGCAATAGCTATATGAATTAATAAAGCCCATCAAATTTATTTGGCGGGCTTTTTCTTTCGTCAAAAAATTTTAAACGTGTTTTCCTTTTTCCCAACCATGTTTTCCCAGATATTTCTCGCCTGATTCTATTGCTCCTTCTTCTACCATAGTACCCATGGAGTCATTCCATCTATTTAAATATCCGAATAAGGATATTACCCCTAACATCTCTACAATCTCTCCTTCATCCCAATGCTTATGAAGTTCTTGTTGGATAGTATCATTTACTGCATTAGGAATTACTGAGGCTGCTAATGAGAAATCTAAAGCTGCTCGCTCTGCAGCACTAAAAGAAGGATGTGTTTTATATTCCCAGATATTATCTAATTGTTCTTGTTCTGCTCCATAACGCTCTGCAGCTCTGATAGCGTGTGCCTGACAATATCTACATCCAGTAGCATTACTACTCACCCAAGCGATCATACGTTTAAGAGCAGAGGTCACACGACCTTCATTAGCCATTACTGCTTTATTAAGATTTATAAAAGCTTTAGAAATTGCTGGTCTGCGCTGCATGGTTAAAACCGAATTAGGACAGAACCCTAGAGTTTCATTAAAGAATGCGGCTAATTCTTTTGTTTCTTGATCATGATCTGCTGATAATGGTGTAACTAATGGCATAAGAATGTTTTATTTTTTTATTTTTTTTAACTTAAATATAGTAGCTCAAAATACAAAACTAATAATAAAACAAGATGTTTTTTGTACTTTGGTTTTTTAATAATTTGGAATTACCTATTGCATGAGATGGACCCTAAAACCAAAACCAGAACTATCTGTAGTTCATTCACTTGCTAAGCAGCTAAACGTAGATACAATTATTGCTTCATTATTAGTCCAAAGAGGTATCGAAACCTATGATCAGGCAAAAAAATTCTTCAGACCCTCCTTAGAAGATCTTCATGATCCCTTCTTGATGAAAGATATGAAACTGGCAGTGACCAGAATTGAAAAGGCTATTAGATCTCAAGAAAATATAATGGTATATGGAGATTATGATGTAGATGGGACTACTTCTGTAGCATTAGTATCTTCTTATCTAGAAACACAATCTTCTAGCATTACCACTTATATCCCAGATCGATATGAAGAAGGGTATGGAATTTCTTATCAAGGAATCGATTATGCCTCTGATAATGATATTTCTCTGATCATTGCTCTAGATTGTGGTATAAAAGCTATTGATAAAGTTGCATATGCACGAACCAAAGGAATAGACTTTATTATCTGCGATCATCACCGCCCAGGAGATCAGATTCCGGATGCTGTGGCCGTATTGGACCCTAAACGCGCAGATTGTGAGTACCCCTATAAAGAATTATGCGGTTGTGGAGTTGGATTTAAACTAATCCAAGCTATTGCTAGTAATCAAGGGTTGTGTATTAATGACCTCACTATATATTTAGATCTAGTTACAACAGCAATTGCTGCAGATATTGTACCAATCACCGGAGAAAATCGTGTGCTAGCATATTATGGTTTACAGCAAATTAATCAACAGCCCAGAATAGGAATTAAAGCCCTAATAGCAAACTTAAAAAAAGAGGCATTAACCATTACAGATATTGTATTTATAATCGCACCAAGGATCAATGCCGCAGGAAGAATGAAACATGGGTTGCACGCTGTGAACCTCCTTAAAGAAACAAATACGGACATTGCATTACAATATGCATCAGAGATAGAGGCCTATAATAGTGATAGAAAAGAAGCCGATAAAACGATTACCCAGCAAGCACTAGATCAAATTATTGAGCATAAAGAAGAAGATAGATATACCTCTGTAGTATATCAAGAAGATTGGCATAAAGGAGTTATAGGTATTGTAGCATCGCGACTTACTGAAACCTATTATCGCCCTACATTAGTTTTTACAAAGAGTGGAGAAAAACTAGCTGCTTCTGCCAGATCTGTTAAAGGTTTTGACGTGTATAATGCACTACATAGTTGCGCTGACCATATAGAACAATTTGGAGGGCATAAATATGCAGCAGGATTGACACTAAAAGAAGAGCAGTATGGCGTTTTTAAGCAAAAATTCGAAGAAGTAGTAGCTACTAGCATCGATAAAAAATTATTGACACCAGAGATTCAGATAGATACTATACTGGAACTTGATCAGATTACTTCAAAATTCTTTAGAATTCTTAAACAATTTGGACCTTTTGGGCCTGGTAATATGCATCCTGTTTTTATGACAGAAAATGTGATTGATACTGGCTATGCAAAATGTGTAGGGGTGGATGAAAAACATCTGAAATGTGCTATTCAAAAAAATAATATAATAATGAATGCTATTGGATTCAACCTTGGGTTAAAACATGGGTTGGTTACTGATAAACAACGTTTTAAAATTGTGTATACAATAGATGAGAATGAATGGAATCATAAAATATCGCTTCAACTTAAATTAAAGGATATCAAGTAGCATTATTTTTATTTAGATTAATTATAAATAATTTAGTATTTTTGATTTAAATTATACTCATGATGAATGCTATTGATCGAATTTACAGTAATGAAGTAGGGATTTCATTTTTTTGGAAAAAAGAAAACAATACTATGCTTCCCAAAATTCAGGTGGTTTTTAAAGATACTGGATTTTTACTAACAGTAAATGAATTAAAAGATTTTTCTGAAGCCTGTCGTATTGCCAAAGAAACGCAGTGTTGTGGTCAATGTAGTATGCATAAAACCTGTAGGTCTTTATTGCTTAGAACTCCTTCTGATAAAATAGATATCGCTGTTAGTAAAGAAGAACTAGAGCAAATACACGAATTGATAACGGGCACTATTTTTAAACTAGAATTAAAACATTGGATTATGTCCTCAAGTCTTAACTAAGTGCTACAGAATTATTTCAGGAAGTCTAAAATTTTATAAGCTACTTCCTCTGCCTTGGTTTCTTGTATAAAATGTTTTTCATCAATAAGATGTATATCTTCTTCACTTACCTTTAAAGCATTAGCTACTTTTGTTTTTTGTGGTGTCCACTGTAACATGGTATCATGGATCCCCCATACAATAGCCACAGGAGTTTCCATGCTTTCAAAAAGTAACGAATAGTCAGGAAACAAATTACAGGTTCTGGTAAAGAAATAATACATTCCTTTGGTTTTACCTTCTAATAGTGGTGTTTTATAGCCTTCTACATCCAATTCATTTAGTGTATTCTCTTTTAGACCTTCTTTAAAAAGACTTTTTAGCAAGGTATTGGTAGTAAATCCATTACGATAAGACCACATAGCAGTCTTAGCTATAGGTCCTGGCCTAAAACGAATTGGAGGATGAAACCCTTCTTCAAATAGTAAGGTGTTTAATACAATCAGTTCTTCAATCCTTTTAGGGGCTTGTTTTATCAATTCCCAAGTCCATAAACCGCCTGCATCGTGCATTACATGGGACCAGTATTCGATATCAAGGCTATCCATTAGCGCTAATAACCGTTTGGCATGGTTTTTTTCATTATATATATCATAGCCATCAGGAGAATCACTAGATCCATATCCCAACATATCTGGGACAATAACTCTATACCCTCCAGCTACTAATGGATCAATCATTTTTCTGTATAACCATCCAGATGTAGGCACCCCGTGTACTAATACAATTGCTGGTCCTTCCCCTTTATCTATATATTTTATAATCCCATCTTTACTGGAGAAAGAACGTTGTTGTTCTCTAAACTCAGTATAGGTAATTTGCCCTTTGCGCATTTTTACACTTTGATAGGGTTTGCAACCAAACATACATACTCCAATAAAAAGTAATACAAAAAATCTCATCATCATCATAATTAGTAGGTAAGCAATTTACTTAAAATCCTTTTTCTATACTACTCATTACAAAAAAAATACATGTAACCTTTGCGCGTGTACTTGAATATATGTTCATAGTAGCTTGTCAATACTATACTCCTTGTTTTGAAAACTAAATCGATCTCCAACTTTCTTTCCTAATAATAGCTTGCCTATAGGCGTATCAGTTGCAATAGCAAAATAGGAGGTGTCAGAAAAATCAATTTTACCAACAGAAATGGATAAAAAATAAATGCCTCTAGAAGTATAGACAATACTTCCCAATCTAATGACGCCCGAAGAGGTAGAAATCTCAATTTTAGCTAAGATTTCTTTTAATTTCTGCACTTCTGCTAGTTGCTTCCCAGCTTTTTCTCTTTCTAATTGTAGCATTGCTCGTCCTGTTTCATGTTTGTCTCCCGCAGAGCTTTTTGTTTCAGAAGATAGCGATTCTTGGATAGTAGCAATAATGTCTTTAATCCGTTGTAATCTTTGATCTACATATTCGTGACATTTAAGTAATAAGGCTTTTTTTAGGTGATCTGAATTCATTGATAGTACAGTTTTAATCCACAGCATCTTTTATAAGAAAATAAAGAGGGTATTCTAACATGTGTGTTTCTCTAAATATCCTAAAGCCTGCTTTTTTATAGAAATTTCTATTAAGCGCTGTAGTTGTTTCTAAATATATAGGTTTTGAATTGCCATAATAATCAAGTACTTCTTTTAATAATATAGTTCCAATTCCTTTACCTTTATACTTAGGAGCAGTACCCATAAGCCATAAATGCAAATAAGGAACCTTAGGGTGGTGCTTAGCTATTATTGTTTCTCTTTTCAATACCTTGAAAATATTTCTATACCCTATACATCTTCTCACTAATTGTACACTCCACAAAAGCCTTTTTAAGGTCATCCTTTTTCTTTCAGGATCCAAAAATAGAATACAACTTTGCTCATTATCACTGAAAAAAATAGCTCCAAAACGAAGTGCCATTTTAACTTGATACTCCATTAACTGATGCATAGTATCCGATCTGTTCCCATCCTTTTTGAGTACAAAATTTATGGAATTAGGAAATGTTTCAGTGATAAAAGTAGCATGTAAAATCTGAATTATTTTTTCTTTATCTTCGAAAGATGCTTTCCTCATATTCAATTTTAATGTATCCTATTTTAACTTTGGAATAGTAGTATTCTTTTTTTTGAATACTACACTGCCATAATTATACATCTGCTTACGTATCCATTTTTTTCGTTTCTGAATATAATTAGAAGGTGGATCAGCCAGATATTTTCTAGGATTTGGCAAAATGGCTGCGATAGCAGCAGCTTGATCTTCAGTAAGATTTTCTGCGGTTTTACTATACCAAAATTGTGATGCCGCTTCGGCTCCATAAATACCATTACCCATTTCGATACTATTTAGATATACTTCCAGAATACGTTCTTTACTCCAAAATGTTTCGATTAAAAATGTAAAGTATACTTCTAATCCTTTTCGAATCCAACTACGTCGAGGCCATAAAAATACATTTTTTGCTGTTTGTTGTGAGATAGTACTTGCACCACGGATACGTTTTTCAGAGCTGTATTTTTCTATGACTCTCTTTATGGCTTTGGTATCAAAACCATTATGAGAAACAAATTTTTGATCTTCGCTACAGATTACTGCTAATTGGAGGTTTTTTGATATTTTTTTAAGTGGAACCCATTGATGTTTGTTATGTATTTCTCCTTCTGATTGTATGTGTCTAATCCACATTAATGGCGTGGTGCGGACATCCATCCATTTATAGGTTACAACCCATAGAACGCTAAGTGTAAAAAACCAAAGGCAGGTTTTTATCAAAACTCTGAAAACTTTTTTCATCATTATGGATCGTTTCTATAAAAGATCTGCTAATTCTGTCCCAATAAGACTCCCAATTGCGATGCCCATTCCTCCTAGTCGAACTCCACAGAATACATGATTAGAAATTTGAGTAACGATAGATTTTTTTTGGTTCCCAATACCCATAATCCCACTCCAGCGATGTTCTATTTCGAAATCTAAATCAGGAAGAATTATTTTTTGTAAAATCTCTTCTAGTTTTTCTTGTACTAATTTGGTTTGCCCCAATTCCGTTGTTTCTTCTGTCTTAAAATCTAGATTTCTACCACCTCCAAAAAGGATTCTATTATTTACATTTCTAAAGTAATAATACCCTCTATCCAAATGAAAAGTTCCTTTAATATGCAGGTTTTCTATAGGTTTAGTAATAAATACTTGCGCACGAGCGGGCTTCACCTTCTTAATACCGAATTGAGCTGCAAAACCATTAGTAGCAATTAATACCTTATTGGAAGAAAACGTAAATTGATCTGTTTTTATTTCTACAAAAGTGTTAAGATCATTGATCTCTTGTACAGTACAATTATTCAGGATGTTAATACCTTGGGTGTGTACGTTTTTAAGAAGTGCCTGCATCATTTTTCCGGTATCGATCTGTCCCTCAAAACGATTTAAAATATATTGATTATGGATATGTTTAAAATTGAATATATTTTCTTTTTGTAGAAATACATCATCCTTAAATATAGGATATAATAGCTTATTGATCTGCTCTCTTTTTAGGAGGCATTCTTCATACAGAGGGCTATCATCTAAAGTAAACAATTCATAGCCTCCAAATTGCATATAATCTATAGCAGTATCACCTATATTTTTTCGCAACATTTGTAATCCCAAATTCCTTTTTTTAATCAGTTGCAGCACTTCCTCTTCAGAGTGAGAACGAAGATCATCTATTATTTCCGAAAGGCTTCCGAAGCAGGCAAAACCCGCATTTTTGGTACTCGCTCCATTGGGTAATATCCCTCTATCTACAATCAGAATCTTAGCTTTTGGGAATTTCTTTTTTAATCGAAGTGCAGCACTGAGTCCAACAATTCCACTACCGATAATTGTAAAATCAATATCGGATACCCATGTTTTATATTCCCAATAGCTTAAATTCATAAAAAAAAGCCTCGGTAGTGAGGCTTTTTTGTTTAGTTATTATTCCGTTGTTTTCATTTTGAAATCTTCCATAAATTTAGTGGTATAATTTCCAGCAACATAATCTGGATGCTCCATCAATTGTCTATGAAATGGTACTGTAGTTTTGATGCCTTCTACCACAAACTCGTCCAATGCTCTTTTCATTTTATTGATGGCCTCTTCTCGTGTCTGAGCAGTAGTGATGAGTTTAGCAATCATCGAATCATAATTAGGCGGAATTATATATCCACTGTATACATGTGTATCTATGCGAACACCATGCCCGCCAGGAAGATGTAGGTTAGTAATTTTACCTGGTGATGGTCGAAAATCCTTGTATGGGTCTTCTGCATTGATTCTACATTCTATAGAATGTAGTTGAGGTACATAATTTTTTCCTGAAATTGGCACTCCAGCCGCAACTAGAATTTGTTCTCTAATTAGATCGTAGTCTACTACCTGCTCTGTAATAGGATGTTCTACCTGTATCCGGGTATTCATCTCCATAAAATAGAAATTGCGGTGTTTATCTACCAAAAACTCTACGGTACCTGCTCCTTCATATTTGATATATTCTGCTGCTTTCACGGCAGCTTTTCCCATTTTCTCACGAAGATCATCTGTCATAAATGGAGAGGGGGTTTCTTCGGTAAGTTTTTGGTGTCTTCGTTGTACAGAACAGTCGCGTTCTGATAAATGGCAGGCACGACCATTACTATCTCCTACTATTTGTATTTCTATATGGCGGGGTTCTTCTATAAGCTTTTCCATATACATATCATCATTACCGAATGCGGCTTTACTTTCCTGTCTAGCAGATTCCCAGGCGCCTTGCAGGTCTTCCTCTTTCCAGACAGCTCGCATTCCTTTTCCGCCTCCACCAGCACTGGCTTTGAGCATGACTGGATATCCTGTTTTTTTTGCTGTTTTTAAACATGTTTTAAAATCTGGAATGATGCCTTCGCTTCCAGGCACACAAGGCACGCCTGCTTCGATCATAGTAGATTTAGCGGATGCTTTATCGCCCATTCTGTCAATCATTTCTGGACTGGCACCAATGAATTTTATTTCATGCTCTTCGCATATTTTAGAAAACTTTGCATTTTCTGATAAAAACCCATATCCAGGGTGAATCGCATCTGCATTAGTGATTTCTGCTGCTGCTATAATAT
Organism: uncultured Aquimarina sp.; assembly: GCA_947493495.1. Lineage (GTDB taxonomy): Bacteria > Bacteroidota > Bacteroidia > Flavobacteriales > Flavobacteriaceae > Aquimarina. The sequence continues at coordinate 8,878 of CANLRN010000041.1, read as the reverse complement.
TAGCCATTTTTAAATAGGATTCGGCACTAGGGGCTGGGCCAATACATACGGCTTCATCTGCAAAACGCACGTGTAAACTATCAGCATCTGCTGTAGAATATACTGCAACTGTCTTGATTCCCATTTCTTTGCAGGTTCTGATTACACGCATGGCAATCTCACCTCTATTAGCAATTAGGATTTTTTTAAACATAACTTTCGAAATTTAAAAATCTCAAATTCCAAGTTGCAAAATTCTCTATCATAGAGTTTTGATTTTGTTATTGGAATTTTAAAATTGGGTTATGATGGGTCTATTAAAAACAAAGGTTGATCAAATTCTACAGGAGAAGATTCGTCTACTAATACTTTAACTACCTTACCAGATACTTCGCTTTCTATTTCGTTAAAAAGTTTCATTGCTTCTATGATACACAATACATCACCTTCTTTAATACTATCTCCGATTTCTACAAAATTTGATTTATCTGGAGAAGGTTTTCTGTAGAATGTACCAATAATTGGAGATTTTATGGTAATATATTTAGAATTATCATCTGCAGCATCTGTTTTTACGGGTTGTACTATTGTTGGAGCTGTGTCTTGAACCTGAGGAACTACTGGTGGTTGGGGAGTTACCGAGTTGCTTACAGGTATTTGTTGTAGAATAGTTGTTTCTCTATTTTCTTCAGAAGTTGTTTTGATTGTGATTTTTACATCTTCCATCTCTAACTTCACTTCGCTAGCTCCAGATTTGGCTACGAATTTAATTAAGTTCTGAATTTCTTTTAAATCCATAATATCGGGTATTGTGTGTTTAATTATTTTTAAGAATTATAGGCCCATTTTAAGAAAATAGAGCCCCATGTAAATCCACCCCCAAATGAGGCAAATACTATATTATCACCTTTTTTGAGTTGTTTTTCGTAATCGCTTAATAATAATGGTAATGTGGCTGAAGTTGTATTACCATATCTATGAATATTCATAAGTACTTTATTCGTATCCAGTTCCATTCTATTTGCTGTAGCATCAATAATTCGTTTGTTAGCTTGATGGGCTATCAACCAATCTACATCTTCTCCCGAGAGATTATTACGCTCCATAATTTTAGAGCTGGCATCTGCCATATTAGAGACTGCATATTTAAAAACTGTTTTTCCGTCTTGTTTTACAAAGTGCTGCCTGTTTGCTACTGTTTCTTCGGTTGGAGGCAGAATAGAACCACCTGCTTCAATTCTTAAAAACTCTCTCCCAACTCCATCACTACGCAAATATTCATCTTGTAATCCTAATCCTTCTTGATTAGGCTCAAAAAGTGCTGCTCCTGCACCATCTCCAAAAATAATACAGGTAGTACGATCTGTATAATCTATAATAGAAGACATTTTATCCGCTCCTATTACTATTATTTTTTTATATCGCCCTGCTTCTATATAACTAGCAGCGGTAGACATCCCATATAAAAAACTAGAACACGCTGCTTGCAGATCATAAGAAAAAGCATTAGTAGCTCCTATTTCTGAAGCAACATATGCTGCTGTTGCGGCAACTGGAAGATCGGGAGTTGCTGTAGCAAAAATCACCATATCTATCTCTTTGGGGTCTAGATTTCTTTTAGAAATTAGATCTTCAGCAGCTTTAATCCCTAAAAAAGAAGTTCCTTTTTCTGGATCTTTTAATATTCTACGTTCTTTGATACCTGTACGAGTGGTAATCCATTCATCGTTGGTGTCAACTATAGTTGCTAATATATCATTAGTTAACACGTAGTCTGGCACATATGCACCTACAGCTGTGATAGCGGCTGTGATTTTACTCATATCTTGATTTTAGTTTCATCCGAATTATCATTGTTACACAATAATTTAGATGGAATTTGTCAATACTTTCTATGATGATCTACATAAGAAATATTGACATCAAATAAATTATTTGGCTCTTTTCACGAACTTTTGGAGCAATACTACTTAAAATGGCGATGAAAATACACAAATTCTATGTAAATATGGCGCAAAATAATTGGATTTTGAAACATAATCAACTAAAAACAAAAAAACTCTCACTTTTGTGAGAGTTCTTTATTTTTTTAACACTTATGTTTATGCTACTTCTACTTCAGTATTATCAATAACTACTTGACCACGGTAATATAATTTACCTTCGAACCAATGGGCTCTATGATATAAATGTGCTTCTCCTGTAGTAGGGTCTGTAGCTATTTGTGGTACAGAAGCTTTGTAATGTGTTCTTCTCTTATCTCTTCTCGTTTTGGAGATTTTTCTCTTAGGATGTGCCATTGCTTAGCTATTATTTATCGTTTAATAAGTTTTTTAATTTATCCCAACGAGGATCTGTTTCCTCATTGTTATTTTCTAATGTTTTTTCTCTTGGACTTAATTCTTCTAGTTTTTCGAGTATGTCAGATTTTAATGTGCCGTCTACTACTCCAGGATGTAGCCGTTTCGTAGGAACTCCTAATACAACCAACTCATATATATATTGCTGTATATTGATCTCATACTCCCCGTGTGGTATTATTAACAGTTCTTCATTTTCGTCATTATATGTATCTCCAAATTTGACCACTAAGAATAGTTCATTCTTTATTGGCAAATCAAAAGGCTCATTGGTCACATCACAATTTACATTTACTGTTCCATCAGCTATAAACTGCAGCTCGAACATAGTTGTTTTTTTTGTGAACTCTAGAGTAACTTTAATTGTAGATGCATTAAATTCATCATACTCAAAATGTTCAAAGAACGTATTCTCAATTTCATACTCAAACTGGTGTAATCCTTGCTTCAGTCCAACAAAAGGGATCGTATACTCTTTTAGTTGTTTCATTTCATCATTCATGTTCAAGGCTTTATCAATCTGATAAAGGCGGGTGCAAAGATAACAAAAAAATAGTACGAAACGAGTTTTGTAAATTAAAATTACATCAAAAAAAAGAACCTTCCTGCTAGCTAGGTATTTCTTGAAGTGTTTTTAGCGCATAATTCGTATTAAGGTACTTATCTCTGTATATTATTTTTTGTTTCTTTTCTGCGGTTTTCGCGCTTGTTTTTTTAAAGGATTTTTGGTAAGCTCATTATACTCTTTTCTATGTTTGTAAATTTTTAGTGCGGCAAAAACAGCTTCCTTAAAAGATCCATTGTCAGCTTTATTTTTTCCTGCAATCTCGAAAGCCGTTCCGTGATCAGGAGATGTACGTACTTTATGTAATCCCGCTGTATAATTAACTCCCTTACCAAAAGAAAGTGTTTTAAAAGGAATTAATCCTTGATCATGATATGATGCAATAATTGCATCAAATGCTTTATACCCGTCTGACCCAAAAAAACTATCGGCAGCATATGGACCATATACTAATTTACCGGATTCATTGATTTTTTTAATTGTGGGTTTTAAGATCTCTTCATCTTCTTTTCCTATAACTCCATTATCGCCACTATGAGGATTGATTCCTAATACGGCTATTTTAGGCTTGCTAATACCAAAATCTTGTTTTAGCGCATTATAAATAGTGTTTGTTTTCTGCTCTATTAATGCTGGAGTAATGGTATCTGCAATATCTTTTACAGCTACATGATCAGTAAGTAATCCTACTTTTAGTGTGTCTGTAATCATAAACATTAGGCTATTTCCTTCCAATTCCTGATTTAAGTAATCCGTGTGTCCTGGAAAATTAAATTCTTCTGATTGGATACTATGTTTATTAATTGGGGCTGTGACCAACACATCGATTTCTTGATTTTTTAGTGCATTGGTAGCTGCTTTTAAAGATTTAATTGCATATTCGCCTATTTTTTCATCTTCTTCTCCAAAATTAATAGCTACTGCTTCCTTCCATACATTAAACACATTTATTTTGCCGTCAGTGATTTGAGTTGTTTTATCAATAGCATGCAGATTGGATTCGATATGATATTGTTTTTTTAGAAAAGAAAGAATCTTAATAGATGCAAAAATTACTGGAGTACAAAAATCAAGCATACGAGCATCTTCAAAAGTTTTTAGAACTACTTCGCTTCCTATCCCATTAAGGTCTCCAATAGATATGCCTACTCTTATTTTTTCTTCTTGCTTCATTATAACCTACTTTATAAGTATTTTTGAAACCCAAAACGAATCTCAAATTTTAAGATCACAAATTTAATTAAATATTTTGCATTTATGTTTACGGGGATTATTGAAGAAATAGGAACAATTATTAGTTTAGAAACTGAACAAGAGAATCTACATATTACCATCCGTTCTAATTTTACTTCAGAATTAAAGATAGACCAGAGTGTTTCTCATAATGGAGTATGTCTTACAGTTATTAGTATTGATGCTGATAACTATACTGTTACAGCCATAAAAGAAACATTAGAAAAAACAAGTCTTACTAGTCTAAAAGTAGGAGAACTAATAAACCTAGAACGAGGCATGAAATTAGGGGATCGCCTAGATGGGCATATCGTGCAGGGCCATGTAGATCAAACGGCTGTTTGTAAAAATATTAAAGAGACTGATGGGAGTTGGTATTTTACTTTTGAGTATGACTCTTCTCTTGATAATATTACGATAGAAAAAGGTTCTATTACTGTACATGGTGTTAGTCTTACGGTAGTAAATTCTCAGCGAAATGAATTTAGTGTAGCCATCATCCCTTATACGTATGAGCATACTAATTTTAATACATTAACAATAGGAACTATTGTCAATCTAGAGTTTGACGTAATCGGCAAATATGTGAAAAGAATTGCTGAATTAAAATAAAAACTATTGATATGATTTTTATGAGGCTAGAATCGATTCTATTTTTTCCACTTCATTAAATCTAAATAATGAATATGTTTCTTCATCTATTTTTAATATAACCCCTCCTAAATCTTTCATATCAGAACAAGATTTAAAATCTAATACTCGTCCATAATGATGGCTTTTAGTATCAATTACTCTATACTGCATAATTACAAGTTTTGATTCGCATTCTGTTTATCTTTCTATAAGTACTTTTCCCCAAAAGTAATTCATAAAACATAATATCTAAATAACCATAAATTGAGGTATCCTGATATTTATATATCCTAAAATAGAGCTATAAATTTATGCGTCCGCGTACTATTAAAAAAATATTTTTATTACGTTTTATTAACAAAAAAGCAACGTTGTATACAAATACGTATTGACAATCAATGTTTTATGGCAAACACTATACACTTGTAAGAGCAGTTATGGATTGCCTTTATTTATACAGAGTATTTACTATATTGCTATGGCTATTATATAACTACATTTTATGGTATTAAGCACTCTCGATTACTCAATAATTATCCTTTTTTTCCTAACAACCCTTTTTATAGGAGTGTTTGTAGCAAAAAAGTCTGGAAAAAACACTGCAGAATATTTTTTATCAGGCAGAAATATGCCTTGGTGGTTACTAGGATTTTCTATGGTAGCTACCACTTTTTCTACTGACACCCCTAATCTGGTGACAGATCTTGTACGGCAGAATGGAGTGGCTGGTAATTGGGTATGGTGGGCATTTTTACTTACGGGTTTACTAACTGTTTTCATATATGCGCGCTTATGGAGACGCTCTAATGTAGCTACGGATATGGAGTTCTATGAATTAAGATACTCTGGTAAGGCAGCGCGGTTTTTGAGAATTTTTAGATCTGTGTATTTAGGGCTTATTTTTAATGTATTGGCAATGTCTGGTATTACGCTAGCTGCTATCAAAATTGGTCAAGTAATGCTTGGGTTAACAGCTATAGAAACTGTTGGCTATGCAGCAGTGGTAACTGTCATATTTAGTGCTCTAGGCGGTTTTAAAGGAGTTGTTTATTCTGATTTTTTATTGTTTTTTGTAGCGATGGCAGGAGCCATTGGAGCGGCATATTACTGTATAAATTTGCCAGAGGTGAACGGCTTAGAAAATTTAATAACACATCCTAATGTTGTGGGCAAAATATCTTTACTCCCTGATCTAAATGATACAGAAGCCTTGATAACATTATTAGTAATCCCATTAGCTGTACAGTGGTGGAGTTCGTGGTATCCAGGATCTGAGCCAGGTGGTGGTGGGTATGTAGCTCAGCGTATGCTAGCTGCCAAAAATGAAAATCACGCTATAGGGGCTACTTTCTTTTTTAATATTATGCATTATGCCTTGCGTCCATGGCCGTGGATATTGGTTGCGCTAGCTTCTTTAGTTGTATTTCCTGATTTGGTGAGTATCCAAGAAGCCTTTCCTGATGTTACGGCAGATAAATTAGGCCACGATTTGGCATATCCCGCGATGCTTACCAAGTTACCAAGTGGTCTTTTAGGGGTTGTAGTCGCCTCATTAATAGCCGCCTATATGTCTAGCATCTCCACCCACCTTAATTGGGGTGCTTCTTATATGGTAAATGATGTATATCGCCAGCTTATAAAACGAACAGTATCCCAAAAAGAATTGGTAAATGTCGGTAAGCTATCTACTGTGGTACTTATGGCTCTTAGTGTTTTATTAGCATTAGCATTAACTAATGCTACGCAGATATTCACATACATTATTATGTTTGGAGCAGGAACTGGGTTGATATTTATACTTAGATGGTTTTGGTGGAGAATTAATGCTTGGAGTGAGATTTCTGCTATGTTTTCATCTGGAATTATTTCATTATTAATTACAATACCTAGTATAGATGAATTTCTATTTGGCAATGAAATAGGTGTTTTTCCAGTATGGTTTAGTATTCCTTTTGTAGTATTGATCACTACTATTATATGGATAGTTGTTACTTTTATAACTCGCCCTGATACAGATGAAAAATTATTTGATTTCTACAAAAAAATACAGCCTGGAGGCCCTGGTTGGCGTGTTGTAGTAGAAAAAGCAACTACCAAACATATAGATATCATCACAGATACAGCTCCCTGGACTGTGCCATTAGGAATTCTCGCTATGATATTAGGTTGCTGTTTGGTCTATGGAGTCTTATTTACTACAGGGCACTTGATATATGGGAATGTAACAGAATCGGTAATACTAGCTACTTTAACAATTACTGCAGGGGTATTGCTGATAAGAGTTTGGAAAAAAATAGGACGTCAATTGATCCAATGACCTAGAAAGTACGTCACAAAAAAACAGCTATACTATAGTAATTTATAGCTGTTAATGTATAGTGGAGAAGATGAGACTCGAACCCACGACCTCTTGACTGCCACTCAAAAATATTAGATATTAGTTTTAGTAGGTTTATTTATAAAAATTATGATTATTAGGTAGTTAAAATATATTAATGGATATGAATTGATAGTATTTGTTTATCTCTCTATTTTTTGTGCAAATGGATTTTCTTAGCTTAAAGAAAAATAGTTATCAATTATACTTTCAAGATAGGAGGAGGTCCAAAAAGAATGGACTATATCCAATTAAGCTAAGGGTATATTCTTCTTTATCTAAAACAAAGAAATTGTATCCATTGAATCTTGACCTAAGTGAAAAGGATTTTGAACGTATACGGGAAAGCGCATACTAACGGTATCAGGGGTGTTGTAATACGTTTTTATTCCAATTATTCTTTATTTTCTTTTAAACTAACAAATTTATTTACAGGTTTTTGAACTTTAAAACTAAATTTACTTTGCATTATGTAACTAAATAAAATAGCTATAAGAATTGTCAATATACGTGACGGAGTTGGGTAAAAAAGAAGAACATCTACAAGTAATTTCATTGAAAAATAACTAATGAGTAAAGTGATTATTCCAACAGTTAAATATCTCAAAAATTGAGTTTTCATTGATAATTCCGATTCAGAAAACACTATGAATCTATTAAGTAAAAAGCCGATAACGAAGGTTATAGGAAATACAAAAAGCAATGATGCAATGTGTGGGCTTAATACGACAATAATTAAATCAATATTGTCTTTATGAAAGATGAAATGAAAGCAGATAAAATATAGAAAAGTATCCAAAATTAAATTACTACCACCGCAAACAGCATACCTATATGTTTTAAGTGGGATAATATTTTTGAAAATAAAATATCCCGAATCTATTATTTTGAGTAAAAAGTTTTTCATTAGTTACTTCATCAGAATTTAGTTTCTCCAATGTTCGTTAAGGGATCTGGTTAGTACGGGAATTCAGAGAACTGAACTTTCTATTAAGTACTAAACTACGTATTATTTTTATACGGTGTGCTTGTTGCGCAAGTTAACAAAAATACAAGATAAGCTTAACTTTCTTATTTTCTTTTAGTTTTTATCTTAGAGTAGACCTGATAGAAAATTTGAGCGGAATTCAGGAAAATATAGATCTAGAATAAAACTTAAAATAACTAAAAATTAGAAAGATACAATATGAAAAAACCTTAACTTAATGACATTGCGCGATCGGTAGCGGTTAATTGCATATAGTTTCCTGCCTAAAAAACCTCAAATTAGATTTCAAACTCAAAATACAAACCAAATCTGTCTGTTTTAACAATCGAACTCAGGTTATCAATAAAATAAATTATCGCTATTATAATATTTTAACTTCTCGTCTTTGATGGCACGAAGTCGGGAGACGTTCGCGCAGCATTTCGTTTTTAGTTAATCACTCTTCGGAGATCGGGTCTCAAAAAGAAAAAGAGCATATCTATATTACCATAGATGCGCTAATACGTGATTTTAATGCTAAAAAAGCGTATTCTGCATAAAAACAAAACCACAACCTATCAATAAAATAGATTGTGGCTGTTGTTATTATTTCTTACTGTTATTTGCCAATCTTTGACGGCACGAGCGAGACGCTCGCGCTAGCTGTCACTTAGTTTTGCTCGCGCTAGCCCTTAGTTTAGCATAGTTATTCACATAGAGATTCTTTAACAAAGTTAATAATGATGTAAATGATTGATTTTCTT
>CANLRN010000040.1 GCA_947493495.1 uncultured Aquimarina sp. | reverse complement strand
AAAGGCAGCCTAATGAAAATAAAGGATAAATCAGGGTTATCAACAAAAGTGGGAAGTTATGAGTCTCCCCCTAGAACTTCCCTCTTTTAACATTATGTTAACCATTATAAATAACTAGTTTTTTGTCCTAAACATGGGGGGAAGCTCAATTAATGGAGGAACCGAGTGCTGGGGTTTTGATAATTTACGAATCCAATAATACAATTTACCTTCTTTCAATCCGTGATCCGAAGCAAATTCCTTCTGACTCTGACCAGAATCCTTAAACTGTTTTACTAACTTACGCATCTGGGATGCAGTATCATTATTTGTCATAAACCTAATAATTGTTTGCAACAAAGGTAGGTTAGCTTATAAAACTAGGAAAGATGTACTTGCTCGAAGCGATACCTTGATTTGTATGCTTTTAGAATAAAATGAGATCTTACATACGCCCCAGTATTAGCATTAATTTCAGGTAAACACTAGTCATTTTGTACATTACTATTTTACAAACATGCAGTTTAATCTTTAAAATTAATTACAATGAAAAAAATCTTAGGAACTATTTTATCAATTTTATTATGCGCTTGCTCAGTAGATGAAATAAAAGAAAATACAACAGAAAACCAAATTGAAGAAGATGGAAAAAAAGTCTTACAAATTCTCAAGGAAGAAGGTTTTAATACCCATAATGCAATTATTGATGATGAATTCGTTGTTATCGAAGGCGATATCAGTATGAATATCGCTTATATTCTTGAAAATCACAAAGAAGTTAAACCCCAGCTACGAGCTAAACAGGCATTATATCGCAAACATACATTTTATGGAGGCAGGGTTAGTAATGAATATAATAATCGTGTAAAATTTTCTATGACCTCTAATATGCGAGGACAATGGCTCTCTGCTCTGAATATTGCTATAGCAAGATATAATGAGGTAAACGAATGTAGAGTGCAAATGAGTTATACTACAGGAAGCTCACACTCCCATATATCATATAAAAACTTATCTGGAAATTTTTTAGCAAAAGCTGAGCTGCCCCAAAGAACTATCCATAGTAATTTAAGGACATATAGAAAACCTGGTACGCATATTCATGTTGATCCTATGAGAACTGCTAATTTTACATTATCTCAAAAAGTGGCTCTTCTGATGCATGAAATGGGTCATAATATGGGCTTTGAGCATGTGTTTGATAATGCCGCCCATAAAACAAATTACATAAATAATATAGCAGGTTTTGATGGTACACAAATTCAAGGCACTGCATTGTATGATAGATATTCGGTAATGAATGCAACCGGTTTGGCTTCACAAGGTGTTTTTACTACAAACGATGAAATTGCCTTGAAACAAGTTTATCCTGGTCCTTTTGTATCTGATTTCAATCAAACCATAACAGGTCCTCAATATGGCTTTGTTGGTGAACCTATAAGTTACTCAACTTCAGCAAATAATTCTAGTAATAGTTTTCTATGGCAGGTAAAATATGCAGGCTCTCAAAGCTGGATAAATATACTAAATGGTCGAAATGCTTCAGTTACATTTAATATTGGTTCTCAGGCCACGCCTAACGGAAATAATAATATGGAAGTACGTTGTACTGTAATTAGACCTAATGGTGATGAAAGTAGGAAATCATTTTTTACCATGGTAGAAGGAAACCCTACTGATGGAAGTGATCCAAGATAAAGAATAGTTATAGATATGATATAGAAATTAGAGGGGTAAGAGCTGATTTTGCAATTGATGTCTAATAATATAAATAAAGGCGGATTGATATATCAATCCGCCTTTAACAATTCCTTAAGTTGCTTATTTACTCATTAAAGGTGGGCTTGCAACAAAAAACAAAAGAGGATACTTTGAGTATCTATTTTATTGCGTTTTTAACATAGAAAAACCAATAATTAATTTACCATCTTTTGTTTTACCGATTAATTTTCCGGCAAAATTTTTCTCAGTAATACCATTGCCTTTTCCTTCAAATTCTACCACCAAATCTTTTCCTTGAGGGTATGATTTTACGGCAATACTGCCGCGACCAAAATTTACTTCTTGTGATGCTCCAAAACGTAAGGAGGATACCTCTACTTGGTTTTGCGCATCAAATCCTTCTTCTGATAGGATAAGAATCTGTATGTTTTTGGTGTCTTTATGGATCTTTTCTGTATTTAAAATTTTGATGCGCTTATGTACTGTAAGAGGAACGATAATATTCTTTGAGTTGTGATTATCATTGGACAAGTCATCCGCTTTTGGAACATCTAATACGGCTAGAGATAAGTGTGTTGCTCGGCCATATTCATCTTGTAGTATATGTGGACGTTCTAACTTATACCAATGTGTTTTTGTACCATCTTCATAAGAGGTAATCGTTGGATCATAAGCAATACCAGGGTCAAATGTCCAATGAATACCATCTGGAGAACGTAGATAAATAGCCCTTTTATCAAGAAATGCATTTATAAGCATATGATATTGTATCTCATCGCGCCATATGGTTGGGTCTTCATAAACTGATTTTCGGTATTTTTTGGGGATAGTCTGGTTATGATTAATTGTTTTAGTGAGTACCTTATAAGGCCCTAATAGCCCAGTTGTACTAAGCATCATACTACCAAATTTGGATACCATAAGCATACTTCCATCTTTACGATGTACAGCAGATAGATTCCTATAATATTGATATGTCCTGGAGTCATTAGTAGCTGTAGTATCATACTCAACGGTGATTGTACCTTCTACATTCCAGGGGCCATTTATGGAATTGGAAGTGAATATATAGCTTTTCCAGTTTATCAAAGAATATAACATATAGCGTCCATCATTGAGTTTGGTCACGTCTGGATTATGTCCTAAACCTTTATGGAATGAATAAGAGGTTTCTTCTTTTACTTTATACGGTCCTGTAGGGATATCCGAAACTACGTGAGTTACTGTAGAATTAGGCCATTCCCAATGTCCTTTTATAGAACTTTCTGACCATCTCGTAATATGCATATGGTATTTTTTATCCTCCCCTTTTATAGGATGCCCTCCCCAATAAGACCAATCAGGATGTTCCATTCCATTACTAGTATCCCGAGGGATAACTTTTTCGGTTCCCCAAGTATCGGCAGTAAGTTTTTTAGTTATAGGCATTGGTAAAATCAAATCATAAAAAGATGCGCCCATAATCGTTTTAACCTTTGCTTTTACTGCAGTAGAAGCAATACTGGTATTACCACTGTAGTCATGTGCATATACTACATACATATTGTCAATACTTTTTCTTGGAGAAAAATCTTGATAAGAGTTGTTTTTTAAGCCTTTTGCAATTTCTTTAAAATCACCTTTCTCAGTATCTTTTCTGAAAATAGAATAACTTTCTATATCGTTATCTGTACTTTTTTTCCAGGTAAGTATAACTTCAGTATCCTCAATTTTGGTTGTTAGGTTTGTTGGTGGCGTTGGAGCTTTTGTATCTGTTTTACGTGCTATGGCTATGGGAGATGGGCCAGATTCCTTTGCTAGGTTTTGTGTTACTACATAATAATAGGTAACACCAGAAATAATAGTAGTATCTGTAAAGGTATTGCTCTTTAGATTTGATGCTATTAATTCATATTCTTTATTCTTATGGCTACTGCGGTATACTGTAAAAGTCTTTGTGTTTTTTGTCCAGGATAACTCAATACCTTCAGGCACTACTTTTGTAGTAAGTTTTTTAGGACCCATTTTTTCAGGATGGATTACACTTATATTCACATTATCTAGATATATTTTTATACCATCTTCAGAATATAGAGTCACTCGTACAGAAGGCAGTCCTGCAGTTACATCCTCGGCAGTAATTGTATAGATGCCTTCAAAATGCTCAAATTTTTTATCAGAACCAATAAGTGGTTGTTTGTTTTTTAAGATACGTTCGTGTGTTCCAAAAACGATACTAAATGTAATACTTCCATTACTTTTATATTCTAAGTCAGCATCAAAACTCCATTTAATACGGTCTTCTAGAGTTGGCTTCTGGTATTCGGGATTAGTATTTAATAATTTGGATTCTGCGACCCCAATATCAGCGTTGCTATATAGTACACCATAATGCAAACCCATGAGATTATCTTTTGTTCCCTGTATACTTTTTGTTACCCAGAAAGGAGATTGTTTAGCTTGACGCCAATATCCCTGTACAGTTTCAAAATTTCCATCATTTATATTCTGGTGTGGTAAATTATCACCAAGTAAGGTAATCTGAGCATGAAAGTGTAGTGAGATTAAAAATACAATGGCTACTATAATATATCTTTTTTTTATCATTTGATAGAATATTGTTTAGAGTGAGGTTTTCTTTAAAAAACATTAACTCACTCTGCTTTAAGATTAATTTGGTATATATTCAAAATAAATTTAAAACTTCGTTATAAATGGTTAAAGTTTCTTTAGCCATATTGCTAGTAGTAAATTGATTCACTAATCTATCATAGGCGTGTGTTGCAAAGCTTTTTTGTTTTAGAGGTTTTTCTGAAAGTTGTATGATATATCTTGCTAATTTTTTGTGATCATGCATTTGTGCTAAAAGGCCATTGATATTGTGATCGATAATCTCAGGAATACCTCCAACAGAAGTACTAATAACAGGTGTTTTATGATAAAAAGATTCATAGATAACTTGCGGAATACCTTCACTTTGCGAAGTGAGTAGGCTAATATCAAATTGAGGTAAAAAATTGGAAGCATTAGGAGTATACCCCAAAAAAATCATATAATTATCTAAACCAAGTTCTTTTATACGTGTCTTTAATGCTTCAGTTCTATCTGTAAAAGTACCTATCTGGACAAAGAAGAATTCTTTTCTTTTCTCTTTATTAATAATTGTATCGGCAACATCAACCCAAGTGTCCAGATGCTTAGCACGGATGTGGTTTGCAATATTGCCAATGATCATCTTTTCCTTTGAAATATTATATTTTTCTCTTAGTGTAAAGGGAGTATCTGTACTCTTAGTATTTATGTTTGTTCCGTGGTAAATAGTAATTAGTTTTTCAGGATCATGAATTCCAGCAGAAGCTACTTTTTGTGTCTCTTGGGATACACAAAGCACTTTTTTAATCTTAGGGTAATTGTATTTGTAGCGTGTTTTCTTTCTTTTTTTTATAGGGAAAGAAGTTTTTTTACTAAATACAAAAGGAGGTAATTCATAAAATTTATCGGCTAAAATTGCAAGTAAGATAGCACTGGGATCATGAATATGTATAAGATCTATTTTTTGCTTCTTACAAATGCGACCTAATTTTAAGAAATATCTGGGATCAAATTTTGGCCATAAAGTTGCAGGCATATACTGTAAATTAGTTTTTTTTAATCTTTTATGAAAAGCTCCGTTTCTAACACAGAAAATAGTATTCTTGATTTCTGGATTCGATATAGCTAATTCAGAACATAAGTTTTCTATATGATTTTCGCCACCACCCCAATTTTTTACGGCTGATAAATGTAAGATATGCATGTTATTGTTTTGCAATGGATTGTTTGTGTCTTAGTGATTCACTTAATGGAGCTCCTTTTAAGAATAAAATAAATAATTTGATTTTTTTTGGTTTGATAATGCTTTTAAATAAAAATTTGGTAGTAAGCAACCATCGAAGAATTTGATATTGTATAAGCCCTGAATTCTTTTTTAAGACATATAATAATGATATTTTAAGTTCTTTTTTTATTAAAAAAGAAGAACCTGTACTTTGGCCTTTAAAATGAGTGTATTTTCCCTCAGGTACTAGATAGCAATTGCCGTGTTTATACTGTTTGGAAATCCTGTAACAAAGATCTGTTTCTTCATAATATAAAAAGATATTGGTGTCAAACCCTCCTACCTGATCAAAAGCATCTGCTGATACTACTAGAAATGATCCAGGAACACTTTGCACTTTTAAAGGAGAAGTATATATTTTTTTACGTTTAGGAAATGTAATGGGGTTGATTTTTTCTAAAATTTTTCTTCCAAAAAGTTCTCTTCTCAAGCTCAGAAAATGATCGAATGACTTTTGTACTTCCCCTTGTTCGTTATATTGTTGGGGGGCACAAACAGAAGCTTCTTTAGTTTTCTGCAAAAAACTATAGACAATATGTAAGCAATCATTTTGTAAGATTGTATCATTATTCACAAAAGCATAATATCTCCCATTTGCAAATTGTACTCCGAACATATTTCCTCCGCCAAAACCGCTATTATATTTACTTCTAATTAGTTGTAGATTTGAGATATTTAGTTTTTGGATTTCTTTCTCTAAAAGAATATAGTCATCTATTTGAGATGCATTATCTACTATAATAAATTCATAAGACAGTGCGGCTGAGGTTTGCTCTATTATAGATGTAATACAATTGAGAGTGAATGATGAAGAATTATAGTTGATCAGTATAACTGAAATGTCTTTCATGATTAATTTGATACTTAATAATCAAAAGTACAGGTTGCGAAAGGATTATACAAGGGAATATGATTTGTATTCAATTTTTTTGATTTTCAATGTTGTTATGCGAAAATATAAGATATATGGTTACTTTTTGAATATCAATACTTTATTATGTGAAAAGTAGAAAAGAAAATTTGCTTTTTTTTGTAGTGTTTAGAGGTAAATATTGTATAGTTTTATTTTGAATATATTTGTAGAATAACTTGACAAATGGATTACGAAAATAAACCTGATGGGTACTACGATAACATTAGGGATGAAATGATTAAATATTTACCCAAACAATCTAAAACTATTATCGATATAGGCTGTGGTAATGGAGCTTATGCAGAAGTACTTAAACAACGAACAAAGGCAGAGGTCTGGGGTATAGAATATATGAATAGAGAAGCTGTAATTGCTTCAGAAAAATTGGATAAAGTCTTCTCTGGAAGATGTGAAGATTATATGGATGATCTGCCAAATAATTATTTTGATGCGATTTATTTTAATGATGTTTTGGAACATCTGGTAGACCCTTATATGGTCTTAGATAAAGTTAAAAATAAACTAACCAAACAAGGAGTATTGATAAGTTCAATACCTAACGTTAGATATCATAATACGTTCATGAAATTACTTATTAATAAGGATTGGAAATATGAGGATTATGGAGTGATGGATCGAACACATCTGCGATTTTTCACAAAAAAGAGTATTCGAAGAATGTATGAAGAATTAGGGTATACAATTATACAACATGAAGGTATCAATAGGAGTAGATCTATAAAACCCTATTTGTATAACTTGCCAGTTCTTTTTACTCAATTAGATATAAGATATCCACAATACGCTACGGTAGCTAAATTTAATAGATAAATATAAAATGCCAAGCAATTTTATAATACATACTTCTAAAAAATCTATAGAATCATCAATTAAAGAAGCTATTAGTAATTTTGATACGTACACAAAAATACTAGGAGATGCAGAACGTAATGTTATTAAAATCGTTTCCCTAAACGATCAAGACTATACCATCAAATCATTTAAAATCCCTAATATCATTAACCAAATTGCGTATCGTTTTTTTAGAAAATCTAAAGCCGAACGCTCTTATATCTATGCGAATAAACTGTTAGGATTTGGAATTGGTACTCCGTTTCCTATAGCTTATGAAATAGAAAAAACTCCTTTTTTATTTAAAAAAAGTTTTTATGTGAGTGAACTGGCAAACTGTGATCTTACATACAGAGAATTGACTACAGATTTTACGATACCAGATCATGAAGAGATATTAAGAGCCTTTACCCGATTTACGTTTACATTACATCAGAATGGGATTAATTTTTTAGATCATTCACCAGGTAACACATTGATTCAACGAACAACTGATGGGTATGATTTTTATTTAGTAGATCTCAATCGGATGAGTTTTGGGGAGATGGATTTTGAAACTAGAATCAAAAATTTTGCTAAGCTCACCATCCATAAATCGATGATAATGATTATGAGCAATGAATATGCTAAATGTATTGGAGAAGATGAAGAATACGTATTCAGATTGATGTGGCAATATACACGAGAATTTCAACATCGATTTTATCGAAAAATCCGTATCAAAAAACGTCTTTTTTTCTGGAAAAAGAAATATAAAAATAGGATTTCTGAAAGTCCTATATAATTTTAGTAATACTATAATGATATAGGTTTGATTTGAATAGTATCTAAGTAATGCATATAAGAATTAATTAAAAGAATGGTCTCCGATAAAAGTCATATCCAAGAACAACTATATTTCTTGTTATTCCACAAATGGAAATATATAATTGTTATAATAAGATCTATTTTTTCTAAAAAACCTAATGTCACAAAAATTAACAAAACTGTTTATGTGGCTAGAGAAAAGGATAAAACTTGGATTTTTGGAGCTAAAGTAAGACGTTTATCTAGGTATTCATCATTAAATGCGGATACCTATTATCACAATAAATTACGTAATCTTCCTAATGCAGATGCCTACTATTACATTTACCAAAATTACTTTTGTAGATGTTTGCGTAGTACTCCAAGTATTGTTACTAAAAAAAATATTGTGATGTTTACACATCCGACTTGGTCTAAAAAATATTCTAAAACACACGTGGTATGGTGTCTTAATAAGGCTGACTATGTTATTTGCCTTAATTCTGCAATTAAATCTTATCTAATAAATATTGGAGTACACCCTGATAAACTTAAAATTATTCATATTGGTGTTTCCTCAAGTTTTTTTCATTCGCATAAAAGAGGGGTCGGAAATATAGGCTTTTGTTCTAATTTTAGTCCTAGAAAAAACCCTGATTTAATTTTTAATTTGGTTAAACATATGCCAGATAGAACGTTCTACTTAATTGGAAATAATTGGGAAAGCTATGAGAAGTTTGAAGAACTTTCTGTTTTACCGAATTTTAGATATCATACAGGGTTACCTTATGAGTCTTACCCAGATCTTTACAATGAAATTGATGTTTTTGTTTCTCCTTCGTTATTAGAAGGAGGGCCTGTACCTATACTTGAGGCTATGATGTCTAATTGTGTTCCAGTAGCTTCAAAAACAGGGTTTTGTCCAGATGTAATAAGACACGGAGAAAATGGATTTTTATTTGAAATTGACGCTGATTACTTAGAAGTAATACAGTTGATTGAAAAAGCTTTTTTGTTAAAAAAAAACATAAGAAATACAGTACTTGAACATACTTGGGAAAACTGTTCTAAAAAAATCGACGATTTATTTTTAGCTTAGCTTTTTTTAGCCTTACTAAGCGCTCTTAATTTTATATACTTAAGAAAGGTGATATTTGCCGTTTGGATACAGATTATAAAACCATTTAATCCATCTAAGAATCCTAGTCTCAAAAAATAAGCTTTAAAAAATGCCCAAGAAGGGTTAAATAGTATTTTCCAGAGCGTAGCTTTTTTACCCATTTGGTAATAAGAATGAGCAGAAATCGTAGAAAACTTTTCGATTTGCAGATTATGCTCTTCGTATGAAACATAATTCCAATGTAGGATATCACCTTTTAGTTTTCCAATGCTATTACCATATATTTGATAAGAATCATGGGGGTTTATACCTTTCCATTCTCCTTTTCCTTTGATAAACGCTCGTATCTTTTTATCAGGGTACCAATCAGAGTATTTGATCCATTGCCCGCAATAGTTGTTAAATCGATTCATGTAGTACCCATCATCCTCCCAATTAGACTTGAGATGTAATAAGGATTGTTGTAGTTCTGTAGATAAAGCTTCATCCGCATCTAAAGAAATGATATGATCATAAGAAGCTTGGGTGATTGCAAAGTTTTTTTGCTCTTTGTGTCCAAGAAATTTTTGCTTCACAAATTTTACATCGTATTTTTTGCAGATTTCCTCGGTACGATCCGTAGAGAAAGAATCCACAACAACAATTTCGTCTACCACCTCCTGTAAAGAAATCAAACATTTTTCAATTTTTTTTTCTTCATTAAAAGTGATAATAACTCCAGAGAGCTTGACCATTACTATATTTTTTGTGTAAAAATAGGATATTTTTTATTCTGAAACCTATGCTTTTTTATTAGCAAGTAGATTTTCTAAATACTTTTTTAGTTTAGGTGTGATCAATTCGGGCAAAAAACTTTGGTACAGTTCTATAGCTTTATCTTTCATTTTTTTTGGGTTTTTACCTTCATATAAATCAGATTTGTAGTCAATAAGATGTATTGAATCGTGTGTCGTTCCATCTTCAAACATATTCCAATCTTTTTTTACAATCCAAGGAGAAAAAATCGTAAAGGTTGGCTTGTCTAATGCTTTCGCCATATTTACTGCACCTCCTTCATTACCGATTAGGATATCGCACTGTGATAATAAGCCAATAAATTCTCTAAGACTCTTGCCGAATATATTAAAATGAATATGTTTTTGAGTATGTTCAGTGGTTAGCTCAAAAATAGTTTTGGCATCTTTTTTTTGACTAGGGATATAATTAAATAGGATGTTAGCATCTGTGATTGTCACAATTTCATCGATTACCTTTGCCATATACTCGAACGGTAATGTTTTTCTGATTTCACTACCCAAAACACTAATCATAATCAGCAGTTTAGAATCTGTAATTCCATTTGCTTTTAAATATGTTTGAGCAGTATTTTTTTCTTCATCAGCTAAAAATAGTTTGGGGCGGATACTATTCGAAGCAATCTCATCCTCAGGAAATACTAGCCGTAATCGGTTTTCTATAGCAGTACTGGCATTGGTAATAGGTTCGGTTTTTCTGTGAATTACCTGAGAATATATAAATTTGGTATACCATTTATAAAAAGATATCTTTTTTGGAGCTTTAGAAAAATAGGAGATAAGATTGCTTTCTAGTTTTCCGTATGCATCAATTACCAAGTCGTAGTTTGATTGTTTGATTGTTTTTAAAAAAGCGTAAAAAGATACTTTGCTACTACGCAATTCGGGCGTAAACTCGATAATAGTATCAAAAAAAGGATTTCTTTCAATAACAGCTTTTGTATTTGTATTTATCAAATAATGAATAGTAGCATTAGGATGTGTTTTTCTGAGTGCTTCGCAGATAATGGTACTGGTAAGCACATCTCCAATCATTTTTTGCTGAATGACTAATATTTTCATTAAAGCACTATTAATTAAAACAATAAGCTTGCCTATAAAAGACAAGCTCACAAGTATACATAATTTATTTCTAATTATACAGCTACATCATGTTCTCTGAGTGCATCATTTAACGAAGTTTTCTTATTCGTGCTTTCTTTTCGTTTACCAATTATCAAAGCACATGGCACATTATATTCACCAGCGGCAAACTTCTTGGTATAACTACCTGGAATAACAACGGATCTTGCTGGGACTACCCCTTTTCTTTCTACAGGCGTATCTCCCGTAACATCAATGATTTTGGTAGAGGCAGTCAAGACCACATTGGCACCAAGTACAGCTTCAGTCTCTACACGTACGCCTTCCACTACAATACATCGAGATCCAATAAAGGCATTATCTTCGATAATTACAGGAGCAGCTTGCAGTGGTTCTAAAACACCTCCGATTCCTACTCCGCCGCTCAGGTGAACATTTTTTCCGATCTGAGCACAGCTTCCTACAGTAGCCCAAGTATCTACCATTGTACCCTCATCGACATAGGCTCCGATATTAACATAACTCGGCATCAAAATAGTACCAGGAGAAATATAAGCTCCGTGTCTAGCTACTGCATTAGGTACTACCCGAATTCCTTTTGCTTCATATCCTTTTTTTAATGGAATTTTATCATGATATTCGAAAATACCTGCCTCAAGTGTTTCCATTTTTTGAATAGGGAAGTATAATACCACTCCTTTTTTCACCCATTCATTTACTTGCCAACCACTATTAGTAGGTTCTGCAACACGTAGTTCTCCTACATCTAATAAGGCTACTACTTTTCTTATAGCATCCTGAGTAGTCGATTCTTTTAAAAGTGCTCTGTTTTCCCAAGCCTTTTCTATGATTTCTTTTAATTGGTTCATTTGCTGAAAATTTTTGGCAAAGATAATAGGTTAACGCTGAAAACATAACTACAAACGATATTTTAGGATACTCTTAATAAATAGTGTGGTTTTGTAATAATATCATACTTTTGTGCAAAAGTAGTTATGGCAAGAATTCTAGCAATAGATTATGGAGGTAAGCGATGTGGGATAGCAGTGACTGATGAATCCAAAATCATCGCATCTGGACTAACAACAGTAGCTACCAAAGAGGTATTGCAATGGTTACAAGAATATACTTCCAAAGAAAAAGTTGAACTCTTCATAGTAGGAGAACCTAAACGGTTACACGGAGAAGCCTCTGAGAGTGAACAATTAATTCAAGTATTTTTAGAGAAATTAAATACGGTATTGCCAGATATTCCTGTAAAAAGAATGGACGAACGTTTTACATCTAAGATAGCTTTTAATACTATGATCACAAGTGGGATATCAAAAAAGAAGAGAAGAGATAAAACCTTAGTGGATAAGATTAGCGCAACAATTATATTGCAAGATTATCTTTATAATTTATAAGAAATATAGCACGATTTTACTTGATCTGGATTAAAATAAATTAATACATTTGAAGCATTGATTATCTATTTAAAAGTATACATCTAAATGATTTTACCAATTGTAGCATACGGTGATCCTGTATTAAGGAAGAAAGCTAAGGAAATTGATAGTGAATATCCTAATTTTCAGAAGTTACTCGAAAACATGTTTGAAACCATGTATAATGCGCAAGGAGTTGGATTAGCAGCACCACAAATTGGATTGCCTATCCGATTATTCTTAGTAGATGCAACCCCATTTGCAGATGACGATGAGTTGTCTAAAGATGAACAAGAGTTGCTAAAAGGGTTTAAGAAAGTATTTATCAATGCTACTATACTCGAAGAAACTGAAGAAGAATGGGCTTTTAACGAAGGCTGTCTAAGCATACCAGATGTGAGAGAAGATGTATTCAGGAAAAAAACAATCAAAATTAATTATTTTGATGAAAATTTTAAAGAACATACAGAGATTTACAGCGGTTTAGCAGCGAGAGTAGTACAACATGAGTATGACCATATCGAAGGAATCTTATTTACCGATAAACTATCTAGTCTAAAAAAGCGTTTGATTAAGGGAAAATTGAATAATGTCGCTAAAGGAAAAGTGAATGTTGAGTATCGAATGAAATTTCCATTAGCCAAAAAAGGACGATAAACAATAGTATTGTTGTTGATATTCGTTTCAAGAAATTTTAAGTACGAAAAAATAAAGGCATATACATCATAGTACATAAAGAATTAATAGTAAACAACGTTTGATTTTTAAGGTAGAACTACTGATATTTGCCAACTTTGAAAATATAATATATGAGCTTAGATAAAATTTTATCAATATCTGGGAAACCAGGGTTATATGAATTGAAAACACAAACACGTAGTGGTTTTGTAGCAGAATCACTAGCAGATGGAAAAAAACTATCTGTTAATATACATCATAACGTGAGTGTTTTGAGTGAGATTGCAATATATACTTTTACCGAAGAAGTTTCATTGAGAGAAATTTTTAGAAGAATTCAGGAAAAAGAGAATGGAGGACAAGCAATTAATCATAAAGAATCTAAGGTAAATCTAGAAAAATATTTTAGAGAGATATTACCTGATTATGATGAGGATAGGGTGTATGTTAGCGACATGAAAAAAGTGATTCAATGGTATAATATATTGCAAGCCAAAGAAATTACTGATTTTACAGAGCCAGAAGAAGCAACTTCTGAGGAAGAGTAAAATGCTTTTCTAGTTTAGCAACCTTATTGTATAATGCATAGACTTTTTGCTTTTTACTTGATTGCTGTCATTGATTATACCAGAAAGTACTAAACTATTATGAGATTAAATTACCAGCAATAAGAAAAAACCTAAGTATCTTTTTGTAGAATAAAAATAGTAGGTCTTTTATGTAATTCTACTTCTGTTTCTTTCCATTCTTCTATTGTTTGCGATTTGATGTACTCTGTTGTTAGTGTGATATCTGTAGCCACACATAATCTAGTGTCGGGTTTTAAAATAGCGATAAGATCCACTAACATTTTATCATTCCTGTAGGGTGTTTCGATAAAAATTTGCGCTTGATTTTTTTCTAAAGAATTTTTTTCGAGTGCTTTTAATGTTGATCTTCTTTCTCTTTTATCTATCGGTAAATAGCCATTAAAAGTAAAATTTTGCCCATTCATTCCACTACTCATCATAGCGAGTAGGATAGAGGATGGACCTACTAGCGGGACTACCTGTATCCCTTTTTCGTGAGCGAGTTTTACTATTTCTGCTCCAGGGTCTGCAATACCAGGACACCCAGCATCGGATAACAATCCTGTAGACTGTCCATTAAGGCAGGGACTAAGATAATTAGGTATTTCTGATGCGTCAGTGTATTTATTGACGGTATATATTACTAATGAGCGCTGAGATTTACTTGGACTTACTTTCTTTATAAACCTTCTTGCTGGTTTCTCGTTTTCTACAATATAATGATTTACTTGCTCTAATACTTTTTTTATGGATATTGGCAGTACTTCTAGCGGAACATCATCACCTAACCGAGTTGGGATTAAGTATAATTTTCCTTTAGGATCTAGGGGCTTAGGTTCCATAGCGGTTTATTTAATAACTAATTTTCTGTTTAATTTATTTTGATTAGTATCCGTAATTTTTAGAATGTATAATCCGGTAGCCAATGTACTTGTGTTGTAACGATTGATGTCCTTTTGGTCAAATTGATTTTGTTGTATTAAATTCCCTGCTAGATCATATATTGCAATTTCTTCAATTTTTTTGGTAGAAGCAATATTGATAAACCCTTCAGCAGGGTTGGGATATACGCTTATAGCATTAGTTTCTAGATCTGGCGTGCTCAACACATTTTCATCAATTACCTTATAGATAATTCCACCTCCATAATTAGCAACATATAATTCATTATCCTGATCTACTCCAAATGCAGATACCCCACCATTAAAAAAAGGAGGTAGCCAGTCTATGTTGCCAGTTGCATCATCAGTATCAATAACACCTATTTCGTTAGTTACAAATTCTCCAAATATATATTTTCCTTGTAGAGCAGGGAAGTCAGATCCACGATATACATAACCACCAGTGACTGATCCTGTTTCTGAATTGGGGTGTGTATATGTAGCTACCGGAAAAATTAAATCAGCATTATTATTTGGGCATTCTCTATTATCAAATTCATCATCACCTTCAAAGCAAGGCCATCCATAATTAGCACCAGATGGGTTTCCAGATATTTTATTTACTTCTTCTACCAGAAGTTGCCCTACATCTGCAATCCACAGATCATCAGTCTGGCTATCGAAAGAAAATTTCCAGGGATTTCTTAATCCGTAGGCCCATATCTCATCTGCTCCTGCGGTACCTACAAATGGGTTGTCATTAGGGATATAAGGACTAGGGATGTCTACATCTAAGCGGAGTAGTTTACCAAGAAGTAGATTGATATTTTGTGCTCGGTTACCTGGGTCACCACCACTACCTCCATCACCACTAGCAATGTACAATTTGTCATCAGGTCCAAAAGCAATATGACCACCATTGTGATTTCTAAAAGGTTGTGAGAATCGTAGCAGTTCTAATCGCGTATTAGGATCGCCTATATTGCTATTAGAAGCATTTCTTTGATATCTGTCAATAACAGAATCATCATCTGCATCCGTATAATATACATAGAAATAACCATTAGATGCATAGTCAGGATGAAAAGCTAGTCCTAATAAACCTTGTTCTCCACCTCTAGTATTAGGTGATTCTAAACGATTAGAAAGATTAATAAAAGGTGTATTATTAGTAGTTCCATCTTCATTTAAGATTTTTATGAGACCACCTTGTTCTGCAATATATAGTTTACTATCACCTGCATTAGTAATTACTACAGGTCTTGTAAATCCTGATCCAAACATTTCTAAGCCAATGTTTTGTGCATTTGTAAAAGTAAAAGAAAGGGCGATAAGTACAATAACGATTTTTTTCATAGCATAATAATTAAGTAGATTTGTTGGGAATAAATATACAAAAAACTTACTTTCTACTTGTAGATACATATCGTGTTATAGTTTTGAAATAATTAAATCACATGCACTATCAAGCATTTGGTATACATTCTCAAAACCTTGCTCTCCTCCATAATATGGATCTGGAACCTCTAACCCTTTATTAGGTGCCACTACATCTAGGATGAGTTGTACTTTAGATGTATCTTGATTATTTCTGGAATATTTGATAATATTGGAGTAATTAGACGCATCCATAGCATATATAAAATCATAGGTATCGAAGTCACTAACTTTAAATTGAGCTGCTTTCTGATGTGTAATATCTATTCCGTGTTTTCGAGCGATTTCTATAGATCGAATATCAGGTTTTTTTCCAATATGATAGTTGCTGGTTCCACAAGAATCAACTTGAAATTTTTCTGGATCTAATTTAGATTGGAGTATAGCTTCTGCTAATGGCGACCTACATATATTTCCTAGGCATACCATTAGAATTTTAGTTTTCATTGTATGGGGCTTATAATTTAAAGTGTTAACTTTTTGCCTAAGTCTTCGACATATTTTCTAAATTGCTTATCAGTAGAGGATAGGTTGTCCACTGTTTTACATGCATGAAGTACTGTGGCATGATCTCTTTTGCCGATTTGTGTCCCGATACTTGCCAAAGAGGCTTTGGTAAGCTTCTTAGCAAAAAACATAGCTAATTGTCGTGCTTGTACTATATGACGCTTACGAGTTTTGGATTGAAGTGTTTCTACATCCATCTGGAAATAATCGCTTACTACTTTTTGTATGTAATCGATAGATACTTCTCTTTTGGTGTTTTTTACGTAATTATCGACAATTGCTTTTGCAAGGTCTATGGTTATATCCTTTTTGTTGAAAGAGGAGTGGGCAATCAATGATATGATGGCACCCTCTAATTCGCGAATATTGGTTTTAATATTATTTGCCAAGAATTCTACAATATCTTCTGGCATTTCTACACCATCACGATATAGTTTGTTTTTAATGATAGAAATTCTTGTTTCAAAATCTGGTTGATGTAATTCTGCAGATAATCCCCATTTAAACCTAGATAATAGGCGTTGTTCTATATCTTGCATATCTACAGGAGCCTTATCACTAGTAAGGATTACCTGTTTGCCATTTTGGTGTAAGTGATTAAAAATATGGAAAAATACATCTTGGGTTCCAGCCTTACCTGATAATAATTGAATATCATCTACGATTAGAACATCAATAATTTGATAGAAGTGTATAAAATCATTTCTATTATTCTTTTTTACAGATTCAATGTATTGCTGTGTAAATTTTTCTGCAGAAATATATAGAACAGTTTTTTCAGGATAATTATCTTTTATATTTACTCCAATAGCATGTGCTAAATGCGTTTTTCCTAATCCAACGCCTCCAAATATGAGTAATGGATTAAAAGAAGTTCCCCCAGGCTTATTCGCAACAGCAATACCAGCAGATCTAGCCAATCTGTTAGAGTCTCCTTCTAAGAAATTATCAAAATTATAGCTGGGGTTTAATTGAGATTCAATTTTTACATTTCTGATCCCAGGAATAACAAAAGGATTTTTTAATTCTGGATTTTTACTTTTAATAGGCACATCTACTTCTTGAGAGCCTACAGGAGTTCTATTAGAACTTGGAATTTTTTCGGTAAATGGTTTTTTGTTGCCATACGTATTTTCCATTTTTATGACATATACCAATTTTGCAGTTTCACCTAATTCTCTTGTTAATGATACTTTTAAGAGATTTACGTAATGTTCTTCTAACCATTCATAAAAGAACTTACTAGGTACCTGAATACTAAGAGCACTATCAGTAAGTTTTACAGCTTTTATGGGTTCAAACCAAGTTTTATATGCTTGTGGTGTGATGTTGTCTTCTATAAAAGATAAACAATTATCCCAAACTGATTGCGCAGTTAAATTCATTCTCTTGATAAGATTATTTTAAGTTAGGTTTTTTTAAGGAAACTATAGAAAAATTTTCTACTTCTTTTGTTTGACAAATATGTGAACAAATTATGTAAAAAAAAAACAAATTTGGTATTGAATATTAATTATTTTTTTTGCATACTTTGATACGTTCAAGTTAACGAAATTAGTTTTAATCTAACTAAAGCAATGCTAATTATTTCTGAAACCAAATTAAAAGTTCGATATTCTGAGACAGATCAGATGGGAGTTGTGCATCATGGTAACTATGCTCAATATCTAGAACTTTCGCGTATCAACTGGTTATCTAAATTAGGAATCTCTTATAAATCGATGGAAGATAATGGTGTAATGCTTCCGGTATATGAGATAGAGTTTAAATTTAAAAAACCTGCTTTTTTTGATGATGAACTCACTATAAAAACAATTTTAAAAAAAGAACCTACAGCTCGTATTCATTTTGCATATGAGATTTATAATCAAGATCATGAACTAGTTACAACTGCAACTACAACTCTAGTTTTTGTTAATTCTAAAACAAGAAAACCTATAGTATGCCCTTCGTATGTTTTAGAACAAATTAGAATGAAGCAATCTAATTTATATTGATTCCGAATAATTTCAGTTAAGGTTCTACTTGTTTAATATCCACTTTGTATACTGCATCAAAATAAGCGTGTATTTTATCAGCCATTTGTTTTCTTACGGCAATGAATAGTTTACAATCTAGTGCTAGTTCTTGATTGATAATAGGTAATTGATGTTTTTTTATAATACGCATTACTTTATTCATGTTTTTATATTCGAAAATAATTACATAATGAATATCAATAGTTTTTTCTGTAATATTTGAAGCCTCTAATGCTAGTTTGGCAGCTGATCTATAGGCATTGATTAGACCGCCAACTCCTAATTTTACTCCTCCAAAATAACGAACTACTACAACTAGAATATTAGTGGTATTGAATGATTGTATCTGTCCATATATAGGTTGTCCTGCAGAGTTAGAAGGTTCTCCATCGTCATTACTTCTATATTGGATTGTTTCTATTCCTAATTGCCAGGCATAGCACCAATGTCTAGCAGCATGATGCTGATTTTTTAACGAATCTATAATTTGCTTCACCTCATTCTCTGTAGAAATAGGAAAAGTATACCCATAGAACTTGCTGTTTTTATCCTTAAATAAGACTTCTGCTCCAGGAAATTCTATTGTTTTGTATGTATCTGATGAGTTCAAAATTTGATCAGGCATTAATTGAAAAAGTGACTAATACAATACTAATAATTGCTAATACAATACCAATCCAATTTTTTAGAATTAATTTTTCTTTAAACAATAAAATACCGGCAATAGTGGATACAATTAATATAGCAACATTATTAATCGTAAAAACGGTAGAGCTTTCCATATTTTCATGGCGTAATGCGAGAATTAAAAAATAGATAGAAAAATAATTGGGAATACCCAATACAATACCTCCAATAATGTTTTTATATGAAATATGTAATGATCCCATCATTGCTTTATAGGATAGGACCAATATTCCTATAATTGCTGCAAAACCAAATATAGTAGCAGAGAATATGGATACATCAGTTTTAGCCACATAATTGGTTTCTATAAACTTAAGACTTGTATCGATAACACCACTTCCTATAAATACAAATAACGGAAAAATAAGATGTTCTTTTTTTATAGAAATTCCTTGTGTTGTTTTCATTGAAGTCATGTACACAGCAATTAGAGCTATTAGAATACCAATTATTTTTAGAAAACCTATACTTTCTTTATACATTATGATCCCAAATATGACAGGGATTGCAACGCTCATTTTACTGGCGACTGCGGCAACAGATAGTCCATTTTTTTGTGTAGTGATTGCCATAAGATTAAAAACTAGAATAAAAATTAATCCTAGTACCATTGCCCCATAAAACCAACTAAAATCAGGAATACTAGACAGTTGAATCGGTTCGGTATATGCAACAACCCCACAAATCGAAGCAACTATATAATTCGTAATAATAGCTTGTAATGTATTGATAGTATACTTAGAAAAAAGTTTGAATATGATAAAAATCAAACTAGAGGCTAATATGCTTAGAAGTAGGTAGATCAAAATACATCAGATTTTATAGAAAATAGGTCAATAATGTCTTCGGTATTTGGGTTATTGTTCCAGATGTGTATGCCTAATCCAGCAGCAGCATCTGTATTTTCTTTTGTGTCATCAATAAAAAGAGTTTCAGAGGGAGCTAATTGATGCGTATCCATTACATACTGAAAAATAGCAGTAGAGGGTTTTCTTAACTTTAGTTCATGAGATAGATAGAAAGCATCAAAACAATTTTTGAATGTAGAATAGAATGATATATGTTGTTGTACCCAATTGATATGCAATTCATTAGTGTTGCTTAACAATATGAACTGATACTTTTTTTTAGAAGTTAAATTTTTAATAAAATCTAAACGATACTTAGGAAAGTTTAATAGGATAGCATTCCAAGCATTAATAACTTGCTCCTTTGTACTTTTATCTGCTCTATTTTGAAGATAGGAAATAAAATTAGGAGTACTGATTTCTCCAGTTTCATATTGATCAAGAATTGTCTTTGATTCAGTGATAAAAGAACTATCTCCTAGCTTGAAAAATTCTTTTCCTATAGCAGTTTTATCTAGATTAATAAAGACGTCTCCAAAATCAAAAATAATCGTTTTAATCATTACTATATATTTTTAGAGAATCATCCATAATTTGTTTTTCAGACTTTAATGTTGCTTTTAGTACAGGAGCTTTTATTCCTTCACCAAAAATTGTTATCCCTGTAAATACTCTTGCTTCATCCCATAAACCTCGGTTAATAAAAGATTGCAAGGTATAGGCTCCACCCTCAATTATTACAGATTGGATTTCATGTTTGTGTAGGATTGTAATAATTTCTTGAGTAACGTCTATTTTTGGATTAATAGTTTCGTAGATTAATTGATCTGTACTTTTTTTAGTTGTCTTAGCGCAGAAAATGATCGTTTTTGCAGAGGAATTTAGAATGGCAGAATCATCAGCGATTGTATCATTGAGGTCAATCACAATTCTAGTAGGGTTTTTTCCAGACCAATCTCTAGTGGTTAGTTTTGGATTGTCATAGAGAACTGTTTTATTTCCCACTAAAATGGCGTGTTCTTCTGCTCTCCATTTATGGACTAGTTGTCTAGATTGTGGGTTAGTAATCCATACAGGTTCTCTTTTTTTTCTATTTTTTGGAGCAATAAAACCATCTGATGTCTCTGCCCATTTTAGAATAATGTATGGCCGTTTTTTAGTATGAAACGTAAAAAAACGTTTGTGATGTTCTAGACATTCTTTTTCCAGCACACCAAGTGTGACTGTACATCCTGCTTGGGTTAGTTTTTTTACTCCTCTGCCTGCTACTTTACTGTGGGTATCAATTACACCAATAACAACATTGGGTATTTTATGATGTATAATAAGATCACTACAGGGAGGGGTTTTTCCATAATGAGCACATGGTTCTAAGGTTACATACAGCGTAGCTTTTTCTAAAAGAGATTTGTTTTGTACTGCTTGTATGGCATTTACCTCTGCGTGATTGCCTCCATAAGCGCTAGTATACCCTTCGCCAATAATACTGTTATTATGAACTATTACGCATCCGACCATTGGATTTGGTCTAGTAGTACCCAAAGCATTAGAACCAATCTGTAGACAACGTTTTATGTATTTTTCGTGTGTATTCACGATATTATTTTAAGCGTATTTTCTGTTCAGTGTTTACTTTATAAGGATACGAAAAACTTCCTAGATGATATCTGATCACACCTTTATATTCAATAAGTATAGAGTCAGTTTGCGCCATTTTTAATACATTTTCTAAGAGATTATTTTTGTTCTTTTTGTAAATTTTAGAAAGAGAAAAAGTACCTTCTAATGGAATAGTAAATTCTCCTTTAGATACAACATCAAATTCTTTAGAAGATAGTGTCCCTACATCGATGTTATCAACAAAAACGTGAATATCATCTACAGAAAGCGTTCCATTGATATGGTTTGGATTCTCGAAAATAGCATCAGCACTAAAAGTTACATTACGCAGACTAACATTTTTAACCTTTATATCATCAATGTATTTAAATACAGGTTTTTTAGAAACAGAACAATTAGTCATTACTGTAAACATTGTTAATAATAATAAAAACTTCTTCATTGACTACTATAGAGATTTAATGTATATTTCATCGGGTAAAAAAATAGAGATAACCAGTTTATATCATGTTTTTTTAGATTAACAAAAGTAGTATTTATAAATCATAATGGATACAATAAAAATACGAACAGTTGCTTTAGAGGATAATCAGGCTTTAGCACAAGTACTCAGAGATGTTTTAATAGAAATGGGAGTTCCTAAAACAGGAACAGCATATGAAGACAAAGCCTTAGATGTAATGTATGAAACCTACAATGCTCCCAGAAAAAAATATTTTATAGTCGAGGATGCAGGAAAAATTATAGGAGGTGCTGGCATTGCTCAATTAGAAAAGGAAGCAGCTGAAATATGTGAACTTCAGAAAATGTATTTCTTACCCGAAGCTAGAGGAAAAGGAATTGGATTACAGATGATGAATACCTGTTTAGAATATGCTAGAACGCAAGGGTTTACTAAGTGCTATCTAGAAACAATGCCCTATATGAAAGATGCTAGAAAATTATATCATAAAGTTGGTTTTACCCCTCTTGACGCTCCCATGGGCGATACTGGACATTATAATTGCTTGGCTTGGATGATAAAAGAATTGTGAGATGACCATAAAATCCCTTAGAGAAAAGTTTGTAACATCCTTAAGTGGTACATATGATTCGGATGAAATTTTATCGTTTTTTTATATTTTAACAGCACACATCTTACAATTAAGAAGGGTAGATATAGCCTTACAATTAGATACATTGATAAAAGAATCTGAAGTATCAGATTTTATGGATGCTATTCAAGGTTTAAAAGAAAATATCCCTATTCAATATATAACAGCTACTACGACGTTTTATGGAACCGTATTAAAACTTAATAAAAATGTACTTATTCCTAGACCCGAAACAGAAGAATTGGTAGACTTGATTATTAAAAAATGTAACAAGGAAAAGAGAAATAGAAGATTAAAAATTCTCGATATTGGTACAGGAAGTGGTTGTATCGCGATTGCATTGGCTAAACATATGCCTACTGCAAGAGTCTACGGGATAGATATATCTGCACAAGCAATTGAGTTAGCTACTTTTAATGCTAATTTTAATAATGTAGATGTTTATTTCTATCAGCAGGATATTCTTAAGACAGATGCTTTAGAAGATGAATATGATATTATTGTCTCTAATCCACCATATGTTAGAGCGTTAGAAAAAAAAGAAATGCAACCAAATGTTTTGAATCATGAACCGCACTCAGCACTTTTTGTACCCGATGATGATCCATTGATTTTTTATAAAAAAATTACAGAGTTGGCTTTAAGTGCCTTAAAAAAAGATGGGGTCTTATGTTTTGAAATTAATCAATATCTAGGAACAGAAACCAAACAAATGATAGGTGGTAAAGGTTTCGTATCTGTCATATTACATAAGGATGTATTTAGTAATGATCGTATGATACAAGCATATCTTAACTAAAAAGAAAATATGAATTCATTAAAATCTATCTGTGTTTTTTGTGGCAGTAGCGAAGGTATAGATGCTAAAATAAAAGATGAGGCATTAGTAGTAGGAAAAACATTAGCAGATCAAAAACTCACTTTGGTGTACGGTGGAGCAAAAATTGGAATAATGGGGTGTGTGGCGCAAGGAGTTTTAGAAAATAAAGGAAAGGTAATTGGAGTGATCCCAGAATTTTTAAAATTAAAAGAAGTAGTTCATCTTGGTCTTACAAAATTAATTACTACCCAGAATATGCATGAACGCAAACTAAAAATGCATGAACTAAGTGATGGGTTTATTACATTACCTGGAGGATTTGGTACATTAGAGGAGTTATTCGAAATCATTACCTGGTTGCAATTAGGATTGCACCAAAAACCTATAGGTATATTAAATACTAATGGATTCTATGATCATCTGTTAAAGATGTTAGAGCGTATGGTTATAGATGGGTTTCTAAAAAAAGAAAACTATGAATTAGTACTAGTAGATGATGATGTCGATCATTTATTAGAAAAAATGAGAGAATTTAAACCAACTCAAGAGACAACATGGTCACGATCAGAGTAAGCATAACTATTAAATTGAAATAAGAATAATACTGATACCAGAAATCAGATAGCAGAAAAATGGATATAAAGGAACAAATCAATCAATTACGAGAGGAGTTAAGAGAACATAATCATAAGTATTATGTGTTAGATACACCTGTGATCAGCGATTATGAATTTGATATTAAATTAAAAGAGTTACAGGTTTTAGAAGAAAAACATCCAGAATTCTATGACCCTAATTCTCCGACATTGAGAGTAGGAGGGTCGATTACTAAGAATTTTGAAACTGTAGTACACGACACACGGATGTATTCTCTGGATAATTCATACTCCAAAGAAGATTTGTTGGATTGGGAGACTAGAATAAAAAAACTAGTAGATGGTCCTGTTACCTATACCTGTGAATTAAAATATGATGGTGCCTCTATTAGCCTTACCTATGAAAATGGAGTATTGCTCAGAGCAGTAACCAGAGGCGATGGAATACAAGGAGATAATGTAACGACCAATGTCAAAACAATTAAATCTGTTCCCCTACGTCTTACGGGAGAGTACCCAGATAGATTTGACATCAGAGGTGAAATTGTATTGCCTTATGATGGTTTTGCAAAAATGAATCAAGAACGAATTGCTGCAGGAGAAGAGCCCTATGCCAATCCTAGAAATACAGCTTCAGGAAGTCTAAAACTGCAGGATAGTAGTGAAACTGCAAGACGGCCATTAGATTGTTTATTATATAACCTCTCTGGAGAACGACTAGGCATTAGATCTCAGTATGAAAGCTTAGCAAAAGCAAGAGAGTGGGGATTTAAAGTACCACAAGAATCAAAGCTAGTTAGCTCAATAGATGGGGTATTAGAATTTGTAAATTATTGGGATGAAAAACGAAGAGATTTGCCCTATGAAACAGATGGAGTAGTTGTTAAAGTAAATGATCTACAACAACAAGATGAGCTAGGATATACAGCTAAAGCCCCGAGATGGGCAATGGCTTATAAGTTTAAAGCGGAACAAGTTATGACTGTTCTTAATGAGATTACTTATCAAGTAGGTAGAACAGGAGCAATTACACCTGTGGCAAACCTAGAGCCTGTGCAACTAGCAGGAACAACCGTAAAAAGAGCTTCATTACACAATGCAGATCAAATAGAAAAATTAGATATTAGAGTACATGATACCGTTTTTGTAGAAAAAGGCGGAGAGATTATACCGAAAATTATAGGAGTAGATTTTCAGAAAAGAAAAATCAACTCAATCCCTACAGAATATATTACTTCTTGTCCAGAATGTAATACATCATTGACCAGAAAAGAAGGAGAAGCACAGCATTATTGCCCTAATGATCAAGAATGCCCTCCACAAATTATTGGCCGTATACAGCATTATATCTCTAGAAAAGCTATGGATATAGACGGACTAGGAGGAGAAACAGTAGCGCTATTAGTTAAAGAAGGTCTGATAGCTGATTATGCCGATTTATATGCCCTTACAAAAGAACAAGTAATACCCTTAGAGCGGATGGCTGAAAAAAGTGCAGAAAATCTTATCGAAGGAATATTAAAATCAAAAGAGGTTACCTTCGAGAGAGTGTTGTTTGGATTAGGAATCAGATATGTTGGAGAAACAGTTGCCAAGAAACTAGCTAAACATTATAAAAATATAGATGCTATTATAGCTGCAACAGAAGAAGCATTAGTGAATGTAGATGAGATTGGAATTAAAATTGCTCAGAGTGTACGAGAGTTTTTTGATATTGAGCAAAATAGGCAATTGATTAATAGATTAAAAAAATACGGGATTCAATTAGAGATCTCTGCAGAAAAACTAGCAAATCAATCAGATGTATTACAAGGAAAAATATTTGTTGTTTCTGGAGTTTTTGAAAAAATATCAAGAAATGAACTCAAAAAATTAATAGAAGATAATGGAGGTAAAGTTTCTAGTTCCATTTCATCAAAAACTACCTATGTAGTTGCGGGAGCTAATATGGGTCCCAGTAAGTCTGAGAAGGCTAATAAATTAGGAATTCCTATCATAAGCGAAGATGATTTTCTTGATTTAGTAAAAAAATGAAAAAATCAAAAAGGTGAAAATACGGACATTGATTAAAATAGCATTACTCGTCACAGGCTCTTTATGTGTGTTAAGTACCATATTGCAAGAAGAAAGTCTAGAGTTTTATGTAAAACCAATGACTGTCCCATTATTTTTTATGCTATACTGGTTTAATGTAAAAAAAGTTGATGTATTATTTCTACTTATTTTGGGGCTTTGTTTTTTAGGAGATATTTTTCTTTTAACGCAGTTAGAGAATGGTTTTGTATATGTTTTATTGAGTTATGCATCCTGCTATTCCATATTGTTTTATTATTTATACTTGGATTATAAACCTAGTAATTACACCAATCAAGAGATTGTGTTCTTATCTCTTTTTTTTGTAGGATGGACAGCCGTTGTTTATGAAATATATGATTTGACATATGAAAATATGGGAGATGTAAAACCATATGGTATTGTATATATGTTACTTCTTTATTTTTTATTATTAGGAAGTGTTTTTCGGTATGTCAATACAAGATCTCATAAATCTTTATGGTTTTTAATAGCAGTTGTTAATTTTGTTATTTGTGATACTTGTTATGCATTAGATATGTTTTACATCTCCATGTTAGAATTTAAAATTATTAGTGCTATTTATCAATTATTAGCTGTTTATTTTTTAGTAAAGTATACAATAGCTAGCCCTCTCCCTCAGAAACTTAAGGAACACTGAAACTTTTTCTATTAACTTGGAATTTTGTATATTGTATGAAATGGGGAAATTTCTTAATACACAAGTAGATTGGATGGAAAAAAAATACTAAACTTCTTACTTGTTTTTTTATTTGTAGTACAAGTGTATGGATTTTTACAGTATAATACAATCCTACAGATACTAAGCAAGTCAATTCTTTTTGTTTCAATAGGGCTATTATATGTCTTGATATGTAAAAAAATCAATCCATATAACATTTTTATTCTATTATTTTTAATACTAATAGAATTACTAGCTAGTTCTACAATGATATAGACTATGAGAAATCGTATGATAGCTAGTGTAATTGGATATATAATGATTTCATTTTTTTTATATTATAATCATAGATCATTTAAATACAATAGCAGAGATGTTTTTACTTTGCTGTTGGGGAGCATACTCTACACTTTTATATTTGGTCTTACATATTCAGTTATTAGAGAGCCTATGGGTAGTCTAGGGTTAATTGGTTTCTTGCATCTATTGATGATATATATATTGCTTATTGTAGGTGCAATGCATTATATTAATATAAGATCAGAGAAATCGTTATGGTTTTTTTTATCGATGTTAAATTTTGCAGTCAGTGATTTTATGCTGTTGATAGATGTATTTTATATTCAATCTATTGAATTAAAGGTTTTGAGATTAATTTGTTTTCCTACAGCACTGATCTTTTTAGTACGATATATGACTACAAAAGATCAGTACCTTAAAACTGAAGAGACCGAAGGATTTTAACAAAAAATGATGTACATATTGGACAAAGGTAAAATTGTATATAGATTATTGTATATAACAGGAGTGTCAGTTTTTTTGACTACTGTTTTTATGGAGGAATTAGAACTGGATCTTGTTTTAAAGCCTCTATTTATTATCATCCTGTCTTATATCTACATATTAAATTCTGAGAAAGTCAACTATTTCGTTTTAGTATC
Organism: uncultured Aquimarina sp.; assembly: GCA_947493495.1. Classification (GTDB taxonomy): domain Bacteria; phylum Bacteroidota; class Bacteroidia; order Flavobacteriales; family Flavobacteriaceae; genus Aquimarina. Next base: position 10,887 of record CANLRN010000040.1, on the reverse strand, counting down.
GATGTTAATTCTTATGATTACTAAAATATTTGTACTGTTGGATTTCGGAAAATATTTTAAATATATTACCATTTTATATGCCCTACATTACATCATAAATATATTTTTATTATGGGAAAGTGTTTTGTTGGTTAAGATGCAGGTTAAGAAATTTTTTACTGCACAATTATTAATTACCATGATTTTAATAGGGTATGTTTTGTATTCTGCAACTAATTTAATTATACCTAGTATTGTTAATGATCAAGTTTATCTAATAGTTTTTGTAATTTGTTTCATGTTATTTATTAGTTTTTGTTACTACATATATCTTAATAGTAAGACTGTAGTAAGCTCTTCTTTAATGGTAGCGGCATCTTGCTTTTTGATAGTAAATACTGTTATGGCTGTTAATGAGTTTTATATACAAATACAGATATTTGCAATTATGGCCTCAATATTACAAATGTTTGGAGAATTCTTTTTGATTAAATTCTTTACAGAACAACAACATTTATCACCTTATGATGAAGAATATTTTTAAAAACATATCACCTGTTGGAGATATTTTAATTTTTTAATCCATTGAAAAGCTTTAAAGGCACATATTTGATATTTTTTTTGTCATATCTTCTTGTAGTTCTAGGAGCTGTTTTTTTGGAGAAACAAAATTTAATATATATAAAACCTATTCCGCTTGTAATACTAAGCTTTTTGTATTGTAAATATATATCTAGAGTCAATATATTATACCCTGTGAGTATGTTAATTGTAATTATGGTAAATGATACATTGGTTTATATTGATTTCACTCAATATTTTGATATGATTGCTATAGTAGCAACAGTCTATTATATTCTAAATCTCTTTTTATTAAAAAAATATATACGGTGTACTGATTTTAACGTACGCAAGTTCACTACTATTCCGATAGTAACCAGTTTACTTTTAATAGGGTATCTTATGTACACAATTACAATGTTAGTTTTGCCAGATCTTTCAGACTCGTTATTTTATTTATCAATTATGCTAATTAGCATGACTCTTTTTGTTAGTAGTTGTTTTTTTATTTATATCAGTGATAAGTACACTGGAGGGTTCAAACTTTTTATAGCTGCGAGCTGTTGTCTGTTTGTAAATGGGATACTGCCAATCAATGAGTTGTATTTCTATTCCAGAGTTTTTACAATACTAATCAATAGTGTAGAAATAATGGGTTTTTTCTTTTTTATGAGGTTTTTAATTGATAATAAGCGCATACCATTTAATGGTATAACAAAGGAGAAATATCTATAAGCCTAATTTACTGCTCTTAAAAATAGTTAAAACTATGCACTTTAGTGCATCTCGCTTTAGCTTCTAAAAATTGTTAACTATTTATAAGCACTTAGTTTTGAGTCATTAGCTTTTAGTTTTTTTGAAAATAGTTAATGGCTAACTGCTAAAAGTTGATATCCGTGTAGCTGACTTTAGTCAGGTTTAAAACCCATGGTGCTTTAGTGTATAAGTGTAGTTGCAATCAAGAAGCTTTTGATAGCTATTTTTGTAGTTATCTAGGGCTGAGTAGAGTTGTTTTTTTTTGATAAAGAGAAAGTTTACCTTTATTTTTTGTTTAAAATAGTACAAGAATTGATTTTCTGTTTTTCTTAATAAGTACAATGCGTTTTTAAAATGGAAAATAGCTACATTTGTCTAATAATTTCTGTATTTATAAATGATTTTAAAAGGTCTAAAACGTAATGCATTAAAAAAAGGCATTGAATCCTATGTTAGTAAGAGAAATCCTCAGGCTAGACAAGTTGCTAAAATCGAGAACTTGGCAGTACTGATAGATGCCTCTCAATCTGTTAATATATTATCAGTAGTTAAGCTAGCTAATGAACTTGGTGTAAAATCAGATTGCCTTAAAGTAATGGGATATAAAGAGGATCAAAAAGAGATTTCAGATGATAAAGATGCAGCTTATTATAATGATAAGAGTTTTGGAATGAGAGGATTGATAAAAAGTAATTCATTAAATAAATTTATCAATCAAGAGTTTGATGTGCTAATTAATTTTTATTCAGTAAGTAAATTGGAATTAGATTATGTCGCTGTAGCATCAAAAGCCAAATTTAAAGTAGGCTTTGCAGAGATAGACCATAGAATCAATGATCTAGTCATAGGATCTTCAGGTCAAGACATTAATTTATTTATTTCAGAATTAAAAAAATATTTGAAAATTTTACAGATAATATGAATGATTTTCTCAGAGGAACAGGTGTAGCTCTGGTTACGCCTTTTACTAAAAATGGATCAATTGACTATGATGCTATTACATCATTACTAAACTATTGTATTGATGGTAATATAGAATATCTTGTAGCCATGGGAACTACAGCAGAATCTGCTACGTTGTCTAAACAAGAAAAAAAAGAAGTAACTGCGCACATAGTTAAAGTTGTAAATAAGAGACGACCAATAGTCTTGGGAATCGGGGGGAATAATACCGAAGTAGTATTACAAGAACTAAAAGAAGTAAATATATCAGATATTGATGCCATTCTTTCTGTTACTCCCATGTATAATAAACCAACACAAGAAGGAATATATCAGCATTATAATGCAATTAATAATCACACCCCTTTGCCAGTATTGTTATATAATGTCCCCTCTAGAACAGGCGTAAATATGACGGCGGCGACTACCTTAAGATTAGCTAAGTTAGATAATATCATAGGGATCAAAGAAGCTACAAGTGATTTCACCCAATTTCTTGCTATTTTAAAGGATAGGCCAGATGATTTCTTAGTTATCTCAGGTGATGATGCACTAGCATTACCAGTAGTTTCTGCTGGTGGAGATGGAGTAATAAGTGTAGTTGGTCAAGGTTTTCCCGATGAGTTTTCTGAGATGATCCGATTAGGACTTTCTAGTGAGAATAAAAAAGCATTTCAGATTCTATATGATGTATTACCTGTAATAGAATATGCATTTGCAGAAGGGAATCCAGCTGGGATCAAAAATATATTAAAAGCTAAAGGAATATGTAATGATAAACTTCGTTTGCCTTTGGTTTCTGTTTCAGAAGAATTAGCAAAAAAAATACAAACCTACGTGTATAATAAGCAGCAAGTTCTTAATGGCTAAAAGAATAAAAGATCCTGGGATTGGATTATCATCGAATAAACAAGCAAAACGATTTATCAATCCAGATGGTTCTTTTAATATAAAACATATCAATAGACAAACATCTATTTCTAGAAGCTATAATTATCTGATACATATTTCTTGGATTAAGTTTTTTAGTTGGGTGTTTTTAGGCTATTTTTTTATAAACTCACTATTTGCTATTATCTATGTCACTCTTGGAATTTCTGCAATTACCGAACCAACAGGAAGTATTTTTAGAGATTTTTTAAAAGCATTCTTTTTTTCCGCTCAGACGGTGACTACCGTTGGATATGGAGCTATGGCCCCAAAAGGAGTCGTTTTTGGTATAATTTCTTCTATAGAAGCTCTTATTGGGCTATTGAGTTTCTCGTTTATCACAGGGTTGTTATACGGAAGGTTTTCTAAACCAAAATCAAGTATCAGCTTTAGTAATGTCATGGTGCTTAAACATCATAATGAAGTAGATTGTTTGATGTTTAGATTAATGAGTAGAAGTACACGTGTAATGATCCGCCCAAAAGTAGAAGTCACATTAGCATTATCACAAAAATCACAAGACAAAAAATATAATAATAATTTTTATAATTTAAAATTAGAAAGAAGTGAAATTACCTACCTGCCAACCACTTGGACGATAGTACATCCTGTAAATGAGGAAAGTCCTTTGTTTCAGTATGATAGAAAAGATCTGACAAAATTACATGGAGAAATTCTAATCCTAGTTACTTATTACGACGAGTCTTTTGCGCAAGAAGTACATCAAGTGCACTCCTATATGTTAAATGATGTAAAAATTGACACTACTTTCGTCTCGGCATTTCATTATAATGATGACGGATACACAGTTTTAGATCATGACAAACTGGGAAAGATAAAACCTATTGAATAGCGGCAATCCAAAATATAAATTGCAACAATTATTTTTCGGTACAGTTATTTATTAGATGACTTAAAGTTTTTGTAATACCGTAGAAATATCTATTTTTGCAAGATATTTTTTAAACATTATAATAACTACACAATTATCAACAGTTCGATCGTATTTTTAAATAGTTAAAAAAATAAAAAAGAAGTAATGAGGAGAGTGTTTTTTTTACTAACCATTGTGTTGTTTTTTGCTTCTTGTAGCGAATATCAAAAGGTGCTCAAAGATGAAAAAGTAAGTCCAAAATATAAAATGGCAGAAACCTTATACAAAGAAGGTAAATATAAAAAAGCATTACGTCTTTTCGAACAGATAGTACCACAATTTAGAGGAAAGCCTCAAGCAGAAAGAGTAATGTATTACTATGCAGACACTTATTATCAATTAGAGGATTATTATCTGGCAGGATATCAATACGAGAGATTTGCAAAATCATTCCCTAAGAGTGATAAAGCACAAGAAGCCTCATATAAAGTAGCAAAAAGCTTTTATCAGTTATCACCCAGATATAGTTTGGATCAAAAAGAAACGGATGAAGCTATAGAAAAACTACAGACGTATATCAATGCATATCCAGAAAGCGAACATCTTGAAGAAGCAAATACATTAGTAGCAGAATTAAGAAACAAAAAAGAAAGAAAAGCCTATGAGATAGCAAAACAGTATCATCATAGAGAGAATTATAAAGTAGCTATAAGTATATTTGATAATTACTTAATTGATTATCCAGGATCTATATTTAGAGAAAAAGTACTATATTACAAGTTAGAGTCTCAATATCTATTAGCAATAGGAAGTTATGAGACCTTAGTAAAAGAACGATTAGAAACTGCAAATACCTTTTATAATAATTACAAAAAATATTATAAAGAAGGAGAATACACTGATGATGCACAAGAAATAGCAGAAGATATAAAGACAAGATTAGAACAATTTAATTAGAAATAATAGGAGAAGATGGATTTGAAAAAAAGTAATGCACCTGTAAATACAACTACTATAGACAAAAATATGGTAGATCAACCTACAGGTAATATCTATGAAGCAATCTCAGTAATATCTAAGAGAGCCAATCAGATTAATACAGATATTAAGAAAGAGCTTTTAGAAAAATTAGATGAATTTGCTACATACAATGATAGTTTAGAAGAAATTTTCGAAAACAAAGAGCAAATAGAAGTGTCTAAATTTTATGAAAGATTACCAAAACCACATTCTTTAGCTGCTCAAGAATGGTTAGATGGTAAAATTTATTACAGAAATACGAAGACAGACTCGGAATCTCTATAAATATGTCATCGATAATAGGTGGTAAAAAAATCTTAGTAGGTGTTACCGCTGGTATTGCTGCATACAAAATAGCTTCTTTAGTGCGCTTGTTTATCAAATCTGGCGCTCAAGTTAAAGTTGTTATGACTCCTGCGGCAAAAGACTTTGTAACGCCACTTACCTTATCTACACTATCCAAAAATCCTGTACATTCTTCATTCTATAATGAAGAAGATGAAAATGCAGAATGGAATAATCATGTAGAATTAGGGCTATGGGCAGACTATATGATAATTGCTCCTGCTACAGCCAATACACTCTCTAAAATGTCTACAGGAACGAGTGATAATCTATTGTTAGCAACATATTTATCAGCAAAATGCCCTGTGTATTTTGCTCCAGCAATGGATTTAGATATGTATCACCATCCATCAACAAAAGAAACGTTTAGTAAACTTCAGGAGTTTGGTAATAGTATGATCCCAGCAGAATCCGGAGAATTAGCTAGTGGATTAGTAGGAGAAGGTCGTATGGCAGAACCTGCCACTATTTTAGAATTCATAAAACAAGATATTTTGAATAAATTACCATTAAAAGGACATCACATATTAATTACTGCTGGTCCTACATACGAAGCGATAGACCCAGTTCGATTTATTGGCAATCATTCTAGTGGTAAAATGGGTGTTGAATTAGCAAACGCTGCGGCTAATCTTGGAGCAAAGGTTACCTTAGTTCTTGGTCCTTCTTCTCTAGAAATAGCACATAGTGCTATCAAGGTAGTTCGTGTCGTTAGCGCAGCCCAAATGTTTGATGCCGTGCAAGCAGTATATCATAGCTGTACTATTGCTATTGCAGCTGCGGCAGTAGCAGACTATAAGCCTAAACATACATCTGATCAAAAAATCAAAAAATCAGACAGTAGTTTTCCTATAGAATTAGAGCGTACTACAGATATCCTAGAATGGATGGGAACAGAAAAGAAAGAACAATTCTTAGTCGGTTTTGCTCTAGAAACAGAGAATGAAGTAGTCAATGCTAAGCGTAAGTTAGAGAAGAAAAACTTAGATCTGATTGTACTCAATTCGCTTAATGATAAAGGAGCTGGTTTTAAAGGAGACACTAATAAAATTTCGTTAATTAATCATAAATTAGAAATTAAAGCGTTTGAACTAAAGACAAAAGCAGCAGTTGCTGTAGATATATTCCATGAAATAAATCAATTATTAGATGCAAAGATTCTTACTTCTTAGTGTTTTATTGTGCAGTCTGAGTGTTATTAATGCTCAGGAGTTTAATGCTACAGTTTCTGTAAATGCAGATCAAACAGGTAACCAAAACCTACAGGTGTTTAAAACATTAGAACGCGCAGTAACTGAATTTATTAATAATACAAAATGGACAGAAGTTAACTATCGTACAGAAGAGAGAATTAATTGTAGTTTTTTTATAAATGTAAATAGTTTTAATAATGATAATTTTTCTGCCACTTTACAAGTGCAAGCATCAAGACCTGTATACGGGTCTAGTTATGAAACTACGATCCTTAATATCAATGATAAGCAGTTTAATTTTAATTATTTAGAATTTCAACCTCTTAATTTTAATATCAATAATTTTGAGTCTAATCTTATTTCTGTTGTTGCATTTTATTTATACACCATATTGGGAGTAGATGCTGATACATTTGAGCTAAATTCTGGAACTGATTATCACGAAATTGCAAAAAACATTGTAGGTTCAGCGCAAGGTAGTAATTCATTGGGATGGAACCTACAAGACGGACCCCAAACAAGATTTAGATTCAATGATGATTTATTATCGGGGACATATGATGGGTATAGATCAGCAATGTATACTTTTCATAGAGAAGGGCTCGACATTATGAATACTAGCGCTAAAGAAGGAAAAAAGGCAATTATAGAAGCATTAAATCAATTAGAAAGCCTCCATAAAGTGAGACCTAATTCATATGTAATGCGTATATTTTTTGATGCTAAAGCTGATGAGGTTACAAGAATCCTTTCAGGAGGTCCCTCTGTTGATATTGCCCAAGTCATGCCTTTATTAGGACGAATAGCTCCTACCTATTCTGATAACTGGGCTGATATCAAATTTTAGTGCATAGAATTCCTCCTAAGTCCTGCCTAGTGTGTTACATCTAGTTTATCGATTGCTAACAAAGGATTAAGAGACTAGAACTTAGACAAAAGGTCTTGGTTCTGATACTGCGATGGCTCTGCCTTGAGGTAGTTCATTCAATAGGATGTAGCAATCCAAAAAAAATAGCCACAAACAGCTCTCACTTTTTTAAAAAACTATAGTATATTTACTTCCTGTATATAACTAATACCATTGCCATTTGTTGAGAAGTCTTTCCATAAAAAACTTCGCTTTAATAGAAGAATTACACGTTGTATTTGATGCAGGTTTACTTACTATCACAGGAGAAACTGGAGCAGGGAAATCATTATTGTTAGGTGCTTTAGGATTATTGCTAGGCAAGAGAGCAGATCTTAGTAGCGTTAAAAATAATCTAGAAAAGTGTGTAGTCGAGGGAGTTTTTGATATCCATAAATATGAACTCAATTCTTTTTTCGAATCCGAAGAGTTAGATTATGATGGAGAAACAATAATTAGAAGAGAAATTCTTCCTTCTGGAAAATCTAGAGCATTCGTTAATGATACGCCAGTGACGCTACAGATATTAAACAAACTAGGGATCCGGTTAATTGATATCCATAGTCAACATCAAACTATAGAAATTACTACCAATGATTTTCAATTTGATGCATTGGATGCCTTATCAGAAACACATAGAGAATTAGGCTCTTATAGAAAAGGGCTTTTAGTATTAAAAAATAAGCAAGTAGAATTACAAACTCTTATCGATAACCAGGCACTGTATACAAAAGAGTATGATTACAACTCTTTTTTGTTAAAAGAGCTTGAAGAAGCCAAATTAAAACCAAAAGAATTACCAGAACTGGAAGTACAGCATAAGACGTTAGCAAATATTGAAGAAATCCAAGAGCGATTATCAACCTCAATTTCATTATCCATAACAGAAGAAGTAGGAGTACTCCATATCCTCAATACCATAAAATCTAATATGGATAAGGTTGGGCCATATTCCGACGTACTAGCAGAGCTATCAGAACGTCTTCAGAGCGTATCTATAGAACTAGATGATATCACGGAGTCTATACAGAGCGAGCTAGAACGCATAGAGGCTGATCCACAAGAACTAGAAAAAATCAGTCAACGGTTGCAGATGATTCATAATCTGCAAATAAAACACGCAGTAAACACTACAGAAGAACTGATACATATTAAAGAAGAATTACACCAAAAAGTATCTAAAACTGCCTCTCTTACAGACAATATAGCGCAATTAAACGAAGAAATTCTAGTAATTAGACAACAATTAGATGGATTAGCAGCAAAAATTCATCAAAAAAGAAAAAAAGCATTGCCAATACTAGTATCCGAATTAGAAATGATTCTACACTCATTAGGGATGCCTAATGCTACTTTTAAAACAGCATTAACACTTCAAGAAAACTATTACAGTAATGGTAAAAATGTAGTAGAGTTTTTATTTTCTGCTAATAAAGGAAGTACGTATGGGTCATTAAAAAAAGTAGCTTCTGGCGGTGAGTTATCGAGAATTATGCTGGGAATAAAAATGATTTTGTCTAGATATAAACAATTACCCACTTTAATTTTTGATGAGATAGATACAGGAGTGTCTGGTGAGATAGCTCATAAAATGGCAGATGTCATGAAACAGATGAGCAAGAATTTACAAGTATTTAGTATCACACATTTGCCGCAGATAGCAGCCAATGGTAATACACAGTATAAGGTTTTTAAACAAGACATAAACAATCATACAATAACGCAGTTAAAACAGCTAACTACAGAAGAGAGAATTCAAGAAATTGCAGAAATGATAGGAGGTAAAAACATATCAGATGCTGCACGTACTCACGCAAAATCCTTACTGAAGCTGTCTTAATTTAAGGATATAATGTAGTATCTTTATCAGCTATAAATCATCTATAAGTAAAGTAATAACACAAATGTCATATAATTTATTAAAAGGAAAAAGGGGGATTATTTTTGGTGCTCTTGATGAGAATTCAATTGCTTGGAAAACAGCAGAACGTGTCTATGAACAAGGAGGGAATTTTGTGCTTACTAATGCACCAGTTGCCATGCGTATGGGAACGATTAAAACCTTAGCAGAAAAAACAAATTCGGAAGTTATCCCAGCAGATGCCACCTCATTAGAAGATCTAGAAAACTTAGTAGAAAAATCTACAGAGATTCTGGGAGGTAAACTTGATTTTGTTTTGCACTCTATAGGGATGTCAGTAAATGTTCGTAAAGGACGTCATTATACTGATCTTAATTATGACTGGAGTCAAAAAGGATGGGATGTATCGGCGCTTTCATTTCATAAAACAATGCAGGTATTGTATAAAAAAGAAGCAATGAGCGAGTGGGGGAGTATTGTGGCATTAACCTATATGGCCGCACAACGTGTATTTCCTGATTATAATGATATGGCAGATAATAAGGCATATCTAGAATCTATAGCACGTAGTTTTGGATATTTTTTTGGTCGTGATCATAAGGTGAGAGTCAATACGATCTCTCAGTCACCAACACCTACTACGGCTGGGAAAGGGGTAAAAGGATTTGATGGTTTTATAGAATATGCAGATAAAATGTCCCCATTAGGCAATGCATCTGCCGATGACTGTGCAGATTATACCATTACGTTGTTTTCTGATTTGACTAAAAAAGTAACACTTCAGAACCTCTACCACGATGGAGGGTTCTCTAATATGGGAGTCAGTCAGTTGGTAATGGAGAAGTTTGTAGAAGAATAACCCATTTTTTAGAGTTCTGTGACTCCACTTATGAAATAATATAGCAGGTATATATGTTTAATGTTGTAACAAATTTTGAGAAAAACTCTAACTTACATATTGATATTTACAATTTGTTTCGGATGTTCTGAAAAAAATATAGAATGGAATTCCGAAAAGAATGCAACAATATTCTTTGGTTCGGAATCGAAAAATGAAAAGTTCACTTTAACTTTCAACAAAACTGACAAATCATTAAATTATAACTATGTTAACCAAATTGATACAACAAAAACAATATTAATAAGAAAGGTTACAGGCTCAGATTCTCTTCTTTTCGGATTTGAAAAGTTTATAATAACTAGCAAAGAACCATATAGAAATAAAAAGCTGAATGATTTAGAATTTGACTATTATGATTTGGTAAATCCTGTAACTGATGGAACTGGACCAATATTATTTAACTCAAAATATGGACTTCTTGCAATAAATAATGTTTATGGACCGACAATTATATTTCTTGATAAAAAAAATGACTCCCTGACTGAACAAATAATTGATAAATTGAATGAATAGAAATGTTTGAATTTATAGCCATATCAATTTTAACCCGCTTTATGCAATAGAAAATTTATTACATCTTGTAGCTACCGCAAATACTAACGCTTCACTGCGTTTTTT
>CANLRN010000039.1 GCA_947493495.1 uncultured Aquimarina sp. | reverse complement strand
CAATAGGACAATTTGAAACGTAGAAGCTGCTTACCAGTTAGAAACTTTAATGTTACAGTGAAACAATGTCTATGAATACGGGTTTAATCTAAATTTAATTAGATGCTAACTTCGGTTGGTATAACCCCTTAAACGAGATACTATCATAAAAAATAGTCCTTACAAATGCACGTAAAACAATATGAAATAGTAACGTAAATTCCATCTAGAGTATTACCACATAAAGGTTTTCTATTGTATTAATTTTGGTGAGATATAGTATTCCAAACCATAACCTTACAAAATAAGATACAAAGCTTACTTTCTAGGGTAAAATACAACTATTAAATCATCTAATTTTAAAAAACTGTCTCTGAAGATTAATATATATAAGTAGAGAAAAAATTAAACTTGAAAATCAAAAAAAATAATCGGGTGCAAAATTAATTTTACACCCGATTAGTCATCGTAATTAGTAATCATTTTCTTGTTCTAAAATTCTTTTCTAAATATTATCTATGTATTGCATGGCTGCATGCGCTAGGCAATTCTTTTAAAAACTTTTTTAATGTTGCTAAATCGATCCCAAGTGATTTGTAAATTAAATTCATCATGATTTTTCTTTTTTAAAATTAATAATTATACCTCCCGATATTATAGTTTGCCCAATCGGTTATTAAACAGTAAACAAAATGTGTGCCAAAATTTATTTATAAAACAAAAATACGATATAACTATTTAATAATCAGTGTTTTAAAATTACACATAGTGTCTTAAATTAATAATTTACAAAGTTTTACATTAATTGTCCTAACTTCCTATTTATTATAACTTGTATCAAATTCGAATACTGTAAGAAATCACAAAAAAATCACTTCTGATTATAATAGTAATCTATATTTGATTTAACTTTTTGTTTAAGTATATTTGTTTATTCTTAAACAGTATTATTTTTCACGAAAACAATAGTGTAAAAAAATCGCTAATCGTGTACTGTACTATTTTATCGTTAATTAAATATCATATGCTATGCTAGGAATATTCAAAAAGAAATCTGAAAAAGAAAAGTTACAAGCACAATATGAAAAATTATTGAAAGATGCTCACCGTCTTTCTACCTCAAATAGGAGGCTTAGTGACCAAAAGACCTATGAAGCCGAAGAAGTAATGAAGCAACTGGAAAAATTGAGCTAAAATGGGAGATGATAAGAAACCTGATAATGTAGTCTTCAATTCAGAACATCAAAAGTATGATGCGGCCTTAAAACCCTATGCCACTTCTTTGAGTGCTCCTGTAATTACGACTACAGATACTCTGGCTTGGAAAAATAGAAATATCAATAAAGTAAACCATCAGGTCAAGACCAAATATCTTGAATTGAAAGCCGAGCATGAAAAATTGATGAAGCAATTTGAATACAACCAACTCGTATTCAATGCTAAATTTTCGTTCGAACCTATCACTGGTGAAATATACCATCTCTACAAAAGGGAAAATGGAGAAGCTTTCCTTTCTATTATAGCACCCAATCAATGTAGTTTTGAAGCCTTAGGGAGTTTCTATCTCAGTGCCGAACAGATGTGGCAAAAAATAGAAGACCAATGACCGACAATAAAACATTCACAGAGCGCGAACTGGATCGTATTATAGAAATGGCCTGGGAAGATCGAACTCCTTTTGAAGCCATCTTATTCCAGTTTGGATTACCCGAAAAAGACGTTATTAAATTAATGAGAGGCAATCTTAAAAGGTCAAGTTTTAATCGCTGGCGAAAACGGGTAAACAGTGGAGTAAGCCAAAAACATCTTAAAAAACGAAATCCAGAGATTACTCGTTTTAAATGTTCACGACAAAGAGCCATTTCGGGAAATAAAATCAGTAAACGCTAATGAATGATTTGTTTGAAAATGACATGCTATTATTTCCAACCACCTATCATGAGATCACCCAACGTATCCGTTCTATTGATCCTGTGAAATATGGTAAAACCCGAAATTTTATTACTGGAGCTGTTACGTATTTGTCTCCTTACATTTCCAGAGGTGTGCTATCTACCCAACAAATTTTCTCTGAAGTACTACAACGTGGATATGCCCCAAAAAATATTGAAAAATTCATTCAAGAACTCGCTTGGCGAGACTATTGGCAGCAAATTTGGATAGCCAAAGGTGATGCCATTAATCATGATTTAAAACACCAACAAACTCCAATAGCAAACACTTTAATTCCAAAAGCAGTGGTACAAGCAACTACAGGAATTAAAGCCATCGATACTGCTATTCAGCATTTCTACAAAACAGGCTATCTGCACAATCATGTGCGAATGTATTTGGCATCCATAGCATGTAATATCGCACATAGCCATTGGAAAGCTCCAGCACAATGGATGTATTATTATTTATTAGATGCAGATTGGGCTAGTAATGCACTCAGTTGGCAATGGGTCGCAGGCGCTAATAGTAATAAAAAGTATTACGCCAATCAAGAAAACATCAATAAATACTGTACTACGAATCAACAAGATACTTTTTTGGATATCAGCTATGAAGCATTCGACAAACTTCCTATTCCATACGTATTGCAAGAAGTTACCACAGTAACTTTAGAGACACCATTATCAGCATCGGCTTCTATTACGATAGACGAATCCATACCTACTCTACTCTACAATTTTTACAACTTAGACCCACTTTGGAAAAAAGAGATGACTGCTAATAGGATCCTTTTGCTAGAACCTTCTCATTTTAAAGCATATCCTGTAGCACAAAAAACGATTGATTTTATACTGGCACTTTCAGAAAATATTGAAGGCATTCAGATATTTGTAGGGGAGTTTGATGAGCTTATACGCTCTAATTCTTTAGAAACTATTTACTACAAAGAACACCCGCTAAACCATCACTACAAAGGTGTAGAAGAAGAGAGGGATTGGATGTTTACCATTAGAGGGTATTACCCCTCTTTCTTTGCTTTTTGGAAAAAATGTAAAAAAGAATTGAGGTATTGAAAAAGGAATCCATCAATATTGTTTGGTTAAAACGTGACCTTAGACTACAAGACCACGAACCGCTTTTTGAAGCAGAAAAAGCAGGCCTCCCCTATCTTATCATGTATTTATTCGAACCCACTCTATTAGCTTATCCAGATACTAGTACAAGGCATTTACAATTTATCTATCATTCATTACAAGCAATGAATAGACAACTTAGTCCTTACCAGAGAAAAGTAACCATTTTTCACTCAGAAGCTATAGCTGTATTCACCTATTTACATGATCACTATGATATAAAAGCGCTGTTTAGCTTTCGCGAAAGCGGAATACAAAACACCTGGCAACGCGATAAACAAATTTCGTTATTTTGTAAAACAAACCATATCCTATGGCACCAAGCACAACGTGATGGAATTAAACGCGGTATTAAAAATAGAGATACTTGGAATACAGAATGGCATCGTACCATGCATCAACCTGTGGTGCAAAACACCTATTCTATTACTAAAATAAGTAATGTAGAACATCCGTTTCGTTTACCAGTCAAATTCAAACAACAACTACAAGCATATCCCAAACAATACCAACCGCCAGGAGAGCAAAATGCATGGCGGTATTTAAAATCCTTTACCGAAAAAAGAGGATTCAATTATCAAAAGCATATTTCAAAACCGACCGAAAGCAGAATAGCTTGTAGTAGATTATCACCCTATATTGCTTGGGGGAATTTAAGTATCAAACAAGCGTTTCAATACATTGGTACACATCCAAATGGCACGCAACATAGCCGTGCATTCTCTGCGATGCTCACTCGATTGCATTGGCATTGTCATTTTATCCAAAAATTTGAAATGGAATGTAGCTATGAAACCCAATGTATTAATAAAGGATATGAACTACTGACGCATACCAAAAATGAGTCATTTATCAAGGCTTGGAAAGCAGGAATGACAGGCTACCCTCTTATCGACGCATGTATGCGAGCAGTAGCACAAACAGGATGGATCAATTTTAGAATGCGAGCAATGGTGGTTTCGTTTTTGACCTTTAACCTAGATCAAGATTGGCGAGATGGAGCATATTATCTGGCACGACAATTTCTGGATTATGAACCAGGTATTCACTATCCTCAATTTCAAATGCAAGCAGGTACTACAGGTATCAATACCGTACGCTTGTATAATCCAGTAAAAAACTCTCAAGAACACGACCCTAAAGGAATTTTCATAAAGAAATGGGTTCCTGAATTGGCCAATGTTCCCGAAACTCATATCCACGAACCTTGGAAAATGACAATGATGGAACAAACCTTTTGTGAAGTGATCATAGGTGAAAATTATCCATTGCCGATAGTAGACTTACAAGCCAGTGCACGAAGCGCAAGAACTAAAATATGGGGACATAAAAAACATCCTCTTGTAGAAAAAGAAAAAAAACGATTACTGCAGAAACATGTAAACAAGAACAGATAATATGGAGTATACAAAAGAAGATATAGCGGATTTAGACCGTATTTCAAGACTAAAAATCATAAATTCAGTTTCGGGTATTAAGCCTGCAAATCTAATAGGTACCATAAACAAAAAAGGGAATACTAATCTGGCGGTGTTTAGTTCGGTAGTGCATTTGGGAAGTAATCCTGCATTATTAGGTTTTATCTCTAGACCAAGATCTAAAGATGCCGGGCATACTCTTATGAATATACAAGAGAATGGAGCGTATACCATAAATCATATCCATCCTGAATTCACAAAACAAGCGCATTACACTTCTGCAAAATTTGACAGTACTATTTCAGAATTTACCCGATGTGGATTAACCGAAGAATACTTAGGCAATTGTCCCGCCCCTTTTGTAAAAGAAAGTCATTTTAAAATGGGAATGCGTTTTAAAGAAGCTATTCCTATTCCGTTAAATGATACAGCACTCATCATTGGCGAAATAGAATATATCGCAATACCAGATTCGGCAATACATGATGATATTGATTTAGAGCAATCCGATAGTGTTGGTATTTCGGGATTAAATAGTTATTATGAATTAAAGAAAATAGCGCAATACCCTTATGTGAGAGTTCACGAAGTTCCTGAATTTAAATCATGAAAAAACAACATTTGCCACAAAAAATATGCGCGGTTTGCAAACGCCCTTTTTCTTGGAGAAAGAAATGGGAAAGAAACTGGGAAAGTGTAACATATTGTAGTGAACGTTGTCGAAGAAATAAAGTATAAATGAATCAGATACACCTCATATTTCCACATCAACTCTTTAAAGACTCTTCGGTTTTTAAGGTGAACGCCCCTGTATATCTGGTTGAAGAATTTTTGTTTTTCAAACAATATCCCTTTCATAAACAAAAAATAGCGTTTCACAGAGCTACAATGAAAGCCTATGAAGCCTATCTAAAGGCTAAAAATATTGAAATACACTATGTAGAAGCTATTCATAAACATTCGGACATCCGAAAACTGATTACGCACCTGAAACAACTCGGCATTACTCACATCAATTATACGGATCCTGTTGACAACTGGTTGCAGAAACGCATTCAAAATTCTTGTAAAAAACAGCGCATTACGACTACAATATTTGATTCGCCATTATTTCTAAATACCCAAGAAGAGTTGGCTACTTTTTTTAGAAGTGACAAGAAAAAATATCATCAAACTACTTTTTATACGGAACAGCGGAAACTGCGGAACATTCTCATAAATCCTGATGGAAAACCTACAGCAGGAAAATGGACTTTTGATACCGAAAACAGAAAAAAATACCCCACCAAGAAAACACCTCCTGCTATTCAGTTTCCAGACGTTGATCAGTATTATATAGAAGCAAAAAGCTATGTAGATACACACTTTGCAGAACACTTAGGCAGGCTTACCGAACATTCTTTATACCCTACCAATTTTAAAACCACTCAAGTGTGGTTCCAACAGTTTTTAGAACATCGCTTTGCAGAATTTGGGACCTATGAAGATGCTATTGTTTCAGAGCACTCCATACTTAACCATAGTGTATTAACTCCTATGTTGAATGTGGGATTAATTACACCTATAGAAATTGTGGAAAAAAGTTTAAAGTATGCGCAAGAAAATGACATTCCTATAAATTCGACTGAAGGTTTTATTCGTCAAATGATTGGTTGGCGTGAGTTTATTCGTGGGATGTATGAAAGTCGAGGTAGTGATGAACGTACATGTAATTATTGGAAGTTTACTCGTAAAATTCCATCTTCTTTTTATGAGGGTACCACGGGTATATATCCTATAGATCAAACCATCAAAAAAATACTACAGACTGGGTACTGCCATCATATCGAACGGCTCATGGTGTTGGGAAATTTCATGATGCTTTGTGAGTTTGATCCGAATGAAGTGTATCGCTGGTTTATGAAGCTCTTTATTGATGCGTACGATTGGGTGATGGTACCGAATGTGTATGGAATGAGTCAATTTGCAGACGGCGGCTTAATGGCTACAAAACCGTATATAAGTGGAAGCAATTATCTCATGAAAATGAGTACTTATAAAAAAGGAGAATGGCAAGCAGTGTGGGACGGCCTTTTTTGGCAGTTTATGGACACACACCGGTCGTTTTTTCTACAAAACCCTAGATTGGGAATGCTGGTTCGGATGTTTGACAAAATGCCTCAACAAAAGAAAGAAATACACCTTACTAACGGTGAACACTATCTGAACAGTTTAAAATAACGCTATGCTATTTAACACCTCACATAAAAATGAAGAGTATACAATAGAAAGTGCAACCTTAGTAGGTAAACCATTTCGTTTATTACAACGGATAAAACAAGGAGGTATCGGTTCTGGTAGATTGATGATTCGTGAGGTTAGTCCCAAATTGAATCTGGGTAAAGTAGAATTTTCAGAAATTGATTATGGAAATATCGAATTACGACCCAAAGGCATCATTGTACATTACACCAAGAAGCTAGAACGCTTCTCGTGGATTATCCCATATTATCGCCTAGTGATCTATAACGCACAATCATTTAGCATTCACGCTAATGGAAATTTTATTCAGTTTTTGAAAAACAAAAATTATAAAGAAAATAAGAAATTTATAAACAAGATGATACAGCTTAAAAATGAGTACCTAAATCTGGGATACTATGATTATTAGTACTGCATTGGCAACTCTCTCTAAAATAATACAAAGAAAAAATGCAACACATACTTATAATACCACTAGTCATCATGACAATACAGACACAAATTATTTTCGATTTTAATACGCATAGTGATATCAGTAACTGGAGCGTTGTAGATGATGTAGTTATGGGAGGCAAATCATCAGGAAGTTTTGATATTGACCAAAGCGGTCATGGTATTTTTAAAGGCCACGTATCATTAGAAAACAATGGAGGATTTTCTTTATTACAGTATCGGTTTAAAAAAATAAACACAGCTCCATATACAAAAGTGATACTGCGTGTAAAAGGAGATGGGAAATCCTATCAGTTTAGGATCAAAGCTAAAGCCTCAGATTATTATTCATACATAGGCAAGTTCGACACCTCAACAGCATGGGAAACTATAGAAATAACACTTCATGAAATGTATCCTGCTTTCAGAGGGCGTACCTTAGATATTCCCAATTATGCTGATGATGGCATAGAAGGAATAGCATTTCTAATAGGAAATAAGAAAGCTGAAGATTTTATGCTGATGATTGATAGTATCACTCTTAAATAATCGTTATCTATACTAGGCTTGTTTAACATATTATTTCAGGAAAAAGTAGTAAAAATGTTATACATAAACAATAGCGTCCATAAAATCGTTCGAGACCAGTTTTTTAGTACTAGCGATACTAACAAGGACTTGCTTATTTTTCCTCTTGAAATATTGTTATGGATAGGGACAAATTGTAGAAATGTTAGTATCCAAATTACACTTATCAGCATTACATTAATAACATTGTAGGTTGTAATTTCATTATGTAATTGGTATATTGAAATTCCTAATTGAGCCAACATTAAAGGTCCCACAATAAATCCTATTAAAGGAGTATACTTACTATGCCATTTTATTAGATTATTGGTCGTATAATGTAAAAAACTAGGGTATACAATGAGTTGTATGATCCAAATCAAAACTACTAAACCAAAATCAATAAGTAATCGTACAACTGCGATAGACATTATAAATGTTTGATTATTTTTGAACTCATAGGTTTCGTGATAGAAAAGTAATAATCAACAAGCTTTCCTTCTGTATTGACCAAATATTTCTGAAAATTCCATTTTAGACTAGAGCTTTTTTTTCCGTTTTGCTCTTTAGTAGTTAACCATTGGTATAGTGGATGTTGTTTACTTCCTTTTACATCTATTTTTTCTGTAAGTAAAAAGGTAACTCCATAATTACGTTCACAAAACGTTCGAATTTCTAAAGCATTACCTGGCTCCTGTTTTCCGAATTGATTACAGGGAACACCAATGACTACTAATCTATCAGAATAGGTATCACTTAATTTTTGTAATTCTTTATACTGTCCTGTAAAACCACATTCTGATGCAACATTAACAAATAAAATATGTTTGCCTTTAAAAGAAGCTAAGTCAATAGCTGTACCATCAAGAGCACGAATGGAAATGTCATAAATAGAAGGAAGTATCATTTCTTTTTTGTTTGAAATTATTTTTGCTTTTCTAATTGTTTTCATCTGTTATATTTTAAAAAAGATTAAACCATAATCCATCGCTATGATTTGTCCAAAGAGCGAAACTGTCTTTTTCGATAATAGAAATGTCGATGTTAGAACAACATCTTTTGTATTCCAAAAAAAATCAGGAGATGTGATTGTATTTAAAAAAACATTTTAGATAACACTATATGACAACAGCATAACCTATCCTTTTCAAAGATAAAGGACATTTTATCAAATAAAAACCTTTAAACTCAACAAAATCTTATAACATAAAACATTGTAGGAAGAAATATTTGACATTAAAGAAATGAATAGAAATTCTATTAAAAAAATAACTTTGTCATTCAATACTACAATTACAGGCTATCATAATTGAGATAATTTCTTTTAAATTATACTATCATATTATCAATCCATACATCTTGTAATTCCCAAGATAAATAAACTCTTAATGAATTATTTAAATTTTAAAACTAACTAAATAAAAATGAATTATATAAAGAGAAATTAGTTTCATTTAGTTAGCAATCAATAAAAATCATTTGAAATGATTTTGTCGGGGTGGCAGGATTAACTTTGTTGATCCTGATAGTAGGTTTATTGCTCAAGAACATCCAATCTCAGGCTATCGCCTGTTTGTCTTTTTTAGTTACTTTCACTTTCCGAAACGATGTTTTGAAGTTTCAGAAACTAAAAAACCCAACCACATAGAGTGATTGGATTTTCTTAGTCGGGGTGGCAGGATTCGAACCTGCGACCTCCGCGTCCCAAACGCGGCGCGATAACCGGGCTACGCTACACCCCGAATTGGTTATCTATAAAACGTTTTGCTCCTCTTTTTTTAATTTTTTTCTCTAAGATCATTGCTTCTGATCTCGTAGATACTTCGAGTTGCAAAACTATTCTCTAAGGAACACCACTTTTAGTCGATGTTACTCTTTTAGTATTGTGTCTTTTCAATCTTTTCTCGATATCTGCAGCTTGCCCTACATAATATCTTGAACTTACTTCGCTATATAAAATATAAACGATCATATATTACTTTTCTGGGTGGTCACGCCTCAAGCGTGACGACCTCCGCGTCCCAAACGCGGCGCGATAATGATGCCTTTGGCTTCACAAGTCGGGAGAGACCTGTCACGCCTTAGCGTGATACACCCCGAATTGGTCATCTTTTGCGGGTGCAAATATAACTAATCTCTTAGTATACCCCAAAGAATTTTAAAAACTATTACATACTAAGAAATATATCCAACATACATATCAATTTTTTAGGATTTCTTTTTCAAAACTTTTTTTAGGCCCAGTGCAAGTAAATAACTTGTTTGATCATACGCTTGATCTACTCTACTCAAATCATTAAAAACACCTTCTCCAAGAAATCCTCTTATAACTGGTGTTTTAGTGGTATATAATATTTCTTCAAACTTTCCTGTTTCCACAAAATGAATACTTGTTTTTAATTTAGCTCTTTGATAAATTACACCTCCATGATACCCCATATACATCCAGTTAGTCTCTACAATAATTGTATAATTGGTTTCTGATAAATCCTTGGTCAATTTTGAATCTGTATAGTAAGCTGCTGTTTGATTAAAAGCATTTATAAAGGTATGCATCCAACCTTCTTTTTTAGAAAGTTCATAAGCCTCTAACCAACGTTTCCCCCCATCAGGAGAGATTCGTTTACTCCACGCTTCTTTTTTGATTTTTAGAAAATCTTCTTCCGTCAAGTGTTTCCCATCCATTCTAAAATCCTCTGGGAAAACAAATTTTAAGCCTATTTTAGTTTGTCCTTTTAAAAAATGAAGTTCTTTTTTATCAATTTTTATTCTTTGCCCATAAGAAAATAAACTTGCGCTTACTACTAGTAGCAATAGTATGCTTTTTCTTTTCATATGCATCATTTTAATATTCTCTTCAACTGAATACTTAGTAAATACCCTAGTTTATTATAGCATTCTCTAATTCTCTCTATATCGCCAAACTCCCCATATGCATAATTACCTATTACCTTGGGAGACTGCGTAAAATACAACTGAGAATCAGGCTCAGAAGTTTTAAAAAATCTTAACGTCACCTCCAATTTACCTTCCTCTCTTCCAACACTTGCACTACCGCCATAGCCTATATACATCCAATCAGCTTCTATAACTAATCTGTAGTTAGTTTCTTTATCAGAAGAGACAAACTTTAAATCACTATATGTAACTAATCGTTCATTAATCCCTTGAATAAAAGCATCTCGCCATGTTTCTTTTTTAGCCTTTTCATAGGTTTCAAACCATTTTAGACCTAAACTCTTATCTATCTTTCCATACTTCTTTTTCATCTTCTCGATAAATTCTTTCTCAGAAAGGTCTCCATGAATGACAAAATCCTCAGGAAAAATAAGTTGTACAGCAACTTCTGTTTGATTCTTTAAGAAATCTAATTTCTTTTTATCTATCTTAATTCTCTGAGCAAAACAACTTCCTCCAGTAGCTACTAAAAGAGCAACAATTACAGTTCTAAAAATCATTAATGGTATTTTTAAATAAATTCGTTTTTTGATTTCCGTGCAATTATAAGTTATTTTTAAGAATCTGTACTTCATAAGTTTGCGATATTTGCTCAAAAAATTAATTTCTTGAAACAACAAATAGTCCTTCTTTTTCTTTTCATAACGTCTATAAGTACTGCACAGCAGACTATCTCTGGACGGATTATAGATGAACTGACCTCGGTACCTATAAAAAATGCGATGATACAGGACACATCTGCGACTGATCAAATACTATCGGATACAAACGGAAACTTTGAAATAGTGTCTTATGGAACTATTACAATTTCTGCATCCGGATACCAAACTAAACAAATGACTATTACCAAAAGTCAGTTTATAGAGATCACGCTTACCTCTCTTACTTATCAATTAGAAGCCGTACAGATAAAAAGTCTGTCTATTCCGATAGAAAAAAAATACGCAACAGATGCCGTAGCTGTGATTACTAATCAAGAAATCAATCGCGGTAATACACTCGAATTACATCCTATTCTTAATAAAATCCCTGGGGTTTTTATGCAAAACGGGACTTTGAACACCAATCGAATTACTATCCGAGGGATTGGTGCTAGAAATCTATTTGGAACGGCAAATATTAGAACCTATTTTGGGGATATCCCACTTACTGATGGCAATGGCGAATCGTCCATAGAAGACTTAGAACTCGCTTCTATTTCGAGAATTGATATTCACAAAGGTCCTTCCTCCAGTAGTTATGGAGTGGGATTAGGCGGAACCATTTTATTACAACCAGAAGTAATAGCAGGCCAAACTACCGAAGCTTCACTATCCACTACATTAGGAAGTTATGGATTACAAAGGACAGTAGCTAAAGTTTCTTTTGGAAGAAAAAAATCCAATATGAATATCGTTTACAGTACTAACCATTCTGATGGATATCGGGATAATAATACGTATGATAGAAATACAGTTACAACGACAGCTTCTCTAAAAGTAGGAGAAAAAAGTGATCTATCATTAATAGCTAGTTATGTGAATTTAAAAGCTGGAATTCCAAGTTCTTTAAATCTAGAAGATTTCCAAAACACCCCAAGACAAGCAGCCTTTACCTGGGGACAATCTCAAGCATTTGAAGATGTAGATTATGCAATAGCTGGGATTAGCTGGAAATATAACTACCATAGTGCATTAACACAATATACCAGTGTATTTGGTTCTTTTAGAACTAATAATGAACCAAGACCTTTTAATATTTTAGCAGAAAAATCGACTGCTTTTGGTGTTAGGAGTAGAATTTTAGGAACTACTGCGTTATTAAAAAAAACTTGGAAATGGACAGCGGGCGGAGAACTTTTTTTTGATTTCTATAACGGGAAAACTTTTGAAAACTTATACCAAGATTTTCCTGTAGGCACAGGGAGTGTTCAAGGAGATCAACGTTCTGACCTTGATGAAAAAAGAAATTACTACAATCTCTTTGCCGAAACTAATTTGCAAATTAACTCCAAACTTAAGCTCAATATTGGAGTACACCTTAATCAAACATTTTTTGATATTGATGATCAGTTTCTAGGAGACGGGAATGACAGCTCTGGTAGTTTTGAGTTTGCGCCAATTGTATCTCCAAAAATTGGTGCTAATTATGTGGCGAATACACATTTTATACTTTTTGCAAACATAGCACATGGCTTTTCTACACCTACAACTGAAGAAACGTTACTCCCCGAAGGTGTTTTCAATCCAGATATAAAACCAGAAATAGGGTGGAATTATGAAGTAGGGAGCCGATATAATTTTTTAAACGGTAAATTAGTAGGTTCATTTTCTATATATACGCTAAGCGTAAAAGATTTGTTAGTCACCAGAAGAACTGCCGAGGATAATTCTTTTGCAATCAATGCAGGAAAAACAAGACATAATGGAATAGAGGGCAACCTCAACTATACACTACTTACAACTGACCCCAATAAGTTAAGTTTTTTTATTAATGGATCCTTTAATGACTATACATTTGATAATTTTATAGATTTAGAAAATGATTTTTCTGGTAATTCGCTCACTGGAGTTCCTTCTAAGGTAATCAACCTAGGAATTGATCTTACATCTAAAAAAGGATTCTATGGCACTCTAAATTTTCAAACGGTTGGAGAAATTCCTGCTGATGACGCTAATACTGTTTTTAGTGATCGCTATGAATTACTACACGGCAAAATAGGATATCTAAATAGCATTGGAAAACATTGGGGTTACAATCTCCATTTTGGGGCAAATAATATTTTAGATACCAAATATGCTTCTCAGCTTCAGATCAATGCCAGAGGCTTTGGTGGTAATGCACCAAGGTATTTTTACTCAGGTCTTCCTTTTAATGTCTATGGAGGCATTAACATAAATTATAGATTATAAATTATATTTCTTCGTATTTTTCCATCAAAATATAGTACAATGAAAAAATTAGTTGTTTTAAGTTTTTTTATAATTAGTAGTACCTTCTCTTGCGCTCAGGAAAAAAAGAATGATATTCCTATCACTGCAGCACCAAAAAATTACACGACAGAGGTTGTAGTTCCTAATCTGATAATCCCTTGGGGAATGACATGGCTTCCTGATGGCAGTATGTTAATTACAGAAAAAAGTGGGACACTAATACATTATAAAAATGGTGTAAAAACTGATATCAAAAACGTACCAGAAGTATATCTCCGTAATCAAGGGGGACTCTTGGATATAGAATTACATCCCGAATACGAAAAAAACGGATGGTTATATATGACATATGCCTCTAAAGAAGGAACAGAAAAAGGTGGATTTACGGCAATAATGAGAGCAAAGCTACAAGGAAATGAACTTACCAATGTAGAGAAATTATACAAAGGAGGCCCTAATACAACTAAGGGGCAGCATTTTGGATCAAGAATAGAGTTTGATAATGACGGATTTCTTTATTTTAGTATTGGAGATCGAGGCAATAGAGATGAAAACCCACAAGATATTACAAGAGATGGAGGTAAAATTTATCGCTTAAACGATGATGGAAGCATCCCAAAAGACAATCCTTTTGTAAATAAAACAGGTGCTAAAAAAGCAATTTTCTCCTATGGCCATCGTAACCCTCAGGGGATGGCTATCAATCCGATAGATGGTAAAATATGGGTACACGAACACGGCCCTAAAGGAGGCGATGAAATAAATGCTATTACAAAAGGAGTTAACTATGGTTGGCCAATAATTACTTATGGCCTGAATTATAGCGGAACTTCTATTACTGATATCACAAGTAAAGAAGGTATGGAACAACCTATCTATTACTGGGTACCATCAATAGCTCCTAGTGGAATGGATTTTGTAACTAGTGATGTATATCCAGACTGGAAAAATGATCTATTAGTAGGTTCCTTAAAATTTAACTACCTAGAGCTAGTAGAACTTACTGATAATATTGTAACTGGAAGAAAAAAAATAGTTGAGGATATTGGACGTGTTCGTAATGTACGGCAAGGCCCTGATGGGTATATTTATGTAGCCGTAGAAGACAAAGGTATCATTAAAATCATTCCCACTCCGTAAACAACTACACTCATGAAAAAACGTATCAAACATATACTCATACTAGAAACTGCTGCTGTTTTATTTTGTATTTCGCTTATTGCAAAACAAGACAAAAACCCCATATCATATACTCCTACAAATACTCCTGTACTGTTTCAAGATACCAAATTATCAGAAAGCATACAACGAGGAGAAGGTATATATATTGATTTTTGTATGCAATGTCATCTTGCAGATGGAAAAGGAACACCTAAAGTTTTTCCTCCTCTAGCAGGCTCGGATTGGTTGACTGATAAAAGAACAGAAAGCCTCTATTCTTTAAAATACGGACTTAATGGTCCTATAAAGGTAAATGGACAAACCTACAATAGTACCATGACACCATTAGGTTTAGAAGATGAGGAAATCGCTGATGTGATGAATTATATTATGAATAGTTGGGGAAATACTCAAGAAAAAATGGTTACAGAAAAAGAAGTGTCGAGTATCAAAAAATAGAAATTGATATAACTACACTATTTTTTAGTATATTTTACATTCATATGCACAGACTGTATAGGTATTTGGGCAACGATTTGTAAAACAAATAATAAGTATTCCATCAATAACTCATTGATGTGCTTCATGACGAATTCTGTCTGCATAAAGGAAGAAAAATAGTATAAAGAGAGATGAAATTACTAAGCATTTTTGTTGTTTTATTTATCAATTATGCCGTGTATACGCAAAAAAATCCTAATAGATATAGATTTAGCTATCAATCTAAAGTATTCAAAGGTTCTAAAGGAGAGATTACAACACAACTAAGAACCTATAAAAATAGCACCAAATATATCGGTATCCCTGAAGAAATACGAGAAGAACTAAATATAATGTTTTTAAAAACTAAGGATCAAGTATATCCTAGGAGATACAAAAAAAATGCAATTTTATTTCTTGATGCTATTAATGAATATGAGGAGTTCTTGCTTCTATATGACGCCAAACTCTATGAGGTCGTCCGCAAACTTAAAAGAGATATCAATTATATAGACTTTAAACTCGAAAGGCAATTTACCAAATCTAAAGTAGTTGCAGATCGAACAAGAAAAGAAGATCCAACAAATATTGATAAGATAAAACGCTTAGAAAAAGAATTTATAGAAAATCATACGATATTATTAAGTCATCGATGGATGCGAACTAAATTTGATGACTACAAAACGATACGGGCAGTAAAAAATCCTGATGAGCTTATGACAGAATTTAAGAAAAAAGAAGCCGGTCCTGTATTTAGATTATATCAAGAAAAAAAAATAGGCAAGATCAAAGTATATATAGAAAATCAAATTATTGATTTTTATTACAAAAAAGCGATCGCAGAAATGGATCCAGAATTATTCACCTTAGAATACATCAATAAAATATAAGTCCGCAAAAAATAATTAAAAATATGTCCCTATTAATCAAATAATGTCTACTCCTCAAAACACATACAAAGTAATTGGTTTAATGTCTGGCACCTCTCTAGATGGCTTAGATATAGCCTATTGTCATTTTCATAAAAAAGAGAGTGCCTGGGAGTTTTCTATCCTAAAAACAGA
Source organism: uncultured Aquimarina sp. (assembly GCA_947493495.1). Lineage (GTDB taxonomy): Bacteria > Bacteroidota > Bacteroidia > Flavobacteriales > Flavobacteriaceae > Aquimarina. The sequence continues at coordinate 22,875 of CANLRN010000039.1, read as the reverse complement.
AAGTATTGAATATACCCCCGATTATAAAGAACAATTAAAAAACATAATCCACTTACAAGCCATAGAATTACTCGCTTTTCACAATACATATGGCAATTGGTTAGGCAATACAGTAAACGATTTTATTAAAAAAAATAAAATGGCGGTAGATTTTATTTCCAGTCATGGGCATACTGTGCATCATCAACCAAAGATTGGGGTTACCTATCAAATTGGATCAGGACAACATCTGGCCAATACTAGTAAAAAAAAAGTGATTTGTGATTTTAGAACCAATGATGTCTCTCTTGGCGGTCAAGGTGCGCCATTAGTCCCCATAGGAGATAAATTACTGTTTAGCACTTATGATTTTTGCCTTAATCTAGGCGGAATTAGTAATATTTCGTTTGATAACAAAGAAAAACGAATTGCCTATGATATCTCACCTGCTAATATGTTGTTAAACCATATCTGTAAAAGAATAGATATACCCTATGATGATGGAGGGAAATTAAGCCGTACAGGAACATTAAATCATAAACTATTAGATACAATAAACAGGCTAGAATACTACTCTCAGGCTTACCCAAAATCTTTGGGGTACGAATGGTTTACAGAAAAAATAATTCCTGTACTAGAATACACTAATGACACTCCCGAAAATTTACTACATACATCAGTACATCATATTGCACAACAAATAGCCATTGCTATTAAAAAAACAAACAAGAAAAAAGCATCACTACTTATTACTGGCGGTGGAGCAAAGAATCATTTTTTGGTAGAAATTCTAAAAAACAACATCCAAGAATATGTAGAAGTAATTATCCCAGAAGAAAAGATTATTGATTTTAAAGAAGCTTTAATTTTTGCTTTTATGGGAGTGTTAAAAGAAAGAAATGAAATCAACTGCTTAAGTTCTGTAACAGGGGCTATTAGAGATTCTTGTTCGGGAGTAATTTATACTCCTCAATAATGAATACTATTAACCCATACAAAACTCAGATAACTCAATAACTATTTTTAAATTAGCCAAAAACATTAATAATGCTAATAATTGGGATCGCTGGTGGTACTGGTAGTGGAAAAACTACAGTTGTCAATCAAATTATAAATGAACTACCAAAAAATGAAGTGTGCGTAATCTCTCAGGACTCTTATTACAAGGATACTAGTCATCTTTCCTATAAAGAAAGGGTGAAAATAAACTTTGATCACCCACAATCAATTGATTTCGAATTATTAGGAGAACATTTAGTTGCCCTTCGCAAAGGAAAATCTATACAGCAACCTGTCTATTCTTTTGCAGATCATAATCGCACTAAAAAGACTGTTACTACGAACCCCAGTAAAGTAATTATTGTAGAAGGCATATTGATACTAACTAATGCTATCATTAGAGATATGTTTGATATCAAAATATATGTACACGCAGATAGTGATGAACGCCTGATCAGAAGATTGAAAAGAGACATTTCTGAACGAGAGCGAGACATGCAAGAAGTTTTAGATAGATATCAAAATACATTAAAACCCATGCATCAGCAATTTATAGATCCTACCAAAGAATTTGCAGATCTTATAATCCCTAATAATACGTATAATAATGTTGCGGTAGATATTGTACGTACTATTGTAAAAGAGCGCTTGAATTAACTTTTGTACCTTTATACCCAAAAATTATTTTATTCTGTTGAAGCTTAAAAATTATTTCAAAAAACTAAGGAACACACCTGCACTGATTCCTGTTTTTGCCATATTTTTTAATAAATATGTCATGATCATTCTAGTCTTTGTTATTTGGATGTTGTTTATAGATACGAATTCTTGGTTTATTCATAGAGAACTCGATCAAGAAATAGAAGAATTAAAGGATAATAAAGATTACTATAAAAAAGAAATCATCAAAGATCAAGAAGCTATCAAAATACTCAAGGATAGCACCGAGCTTGAAAAATTTGCCAGAGAACAATATTTTATGAAGAAAGATAATGAAGAGATATTTATTATTGAATACGAAGATAGTATCCTAAAAAATAAAAATGATGACTAAACCATTATTTGATAGTTTTAATGCTGTTTCTGCAAAAGAATGGAAACAAAAAATACAATTTGACCTCAAAGGAGCAGATTATAACGAAGCATTGATCCATAAATCTTTTGAAGGGATCGATATAAAACCTTTTTACCATCGAGAAGATCTTCCAAAAAATGAAATTTCTGTACAGCATCCAACGCATTGGAAAAATATGCAGCAGATTGAAGTTGATGAATTACAGAAAGCGAATAAAACGGCTATACAAGCTATCGCTAATGGAGCAGAAAGTATTTTTTTTGTAATTAAAAATGAGCAAATCAATCCTATAGAGTTAATCAAAAATATCACTACAGATATATATATTGACACCATATTTTTATCCCCTGATTATTATCAGAAATTAGAGACAATTGCTTCAAAATCTAAAAACAAGATCTATATAGTACTCGACATCATTGGCCATTTAACCAAAACAGGGAATTGGCACAACAGTCTAAAAAAAGATTTTGACACCCTAACTCTGATCCTACGTGAGCATAAGCACCTAAAAAAAATCATCTCTATAGATGTCGATCGTTACCAAAACGCTGGCGCTACCATGATTCAGCAATTAGCTTATGGATTAGCGCACGCGAATGAATATCTTAATTACTTATCGGAGAAAAATATTGCATTAGAAAACACATCCATAATTTTTAAGACGGCTGTAGGCGGTAATTATTTTTTTGAAATCGCAAAACTACGAGCACTACGAATTTTATGGAATACTTTAGCATCAGAATATGAAATGTTAAAAAAATGTTATATATTTGCTCAACCTTCACGCAGAAACAAATCCATCTTAGATTATAATGTAAATATGCTTCGTACAACAACAGAATGTATGAGTGCAATATTAGGAGGTGCAGATCTCATCGCTAATATACGCTATGATGATATCTATAACTACGACAATGATTTTGGTAATAGAATAGCCATTAATCAATTGCTTATCCTAAAAAACGAAAGCTATTTTGATATAGTAAGTAATCCAGCCTCTGGATCTTATTATATAGAAAATTTAACAAATCAATTAGCGGAAAAGGCATTAATAGTGTTTAAAAATATCGAAAAAGGTGGAGGTTTTCTCACACAGTTAAAATCTGGGAAAATTCAGAAAAAGATAAAAGAAAATGCAGATAAAGAACAACAACTTTTTGACCAAGAAAAAATTATTGTAATTGGCGTCAATAAATATCGAAATAAAAATGAAATAGACATCACGCCTCAGAAGGACTTGTCTACTCACAAAAAAATAAGAAAAACACTAATAAACCCTATAATAACTAGAAGATTATGCGACCATTTAGAAATAAAATGATAAAAATCCCCATTTTTTAACAGCTTATTATTAAATTTAATTTACATTTATATAACATAAAATTAGCAAAATTAAAATCTTAATCGAATGCCCCAGAAGATGAGATTAAAAATCAGTATTACGCTAGCACTTTGTTTGATACTATATAGTAGTACTGCTCAAAAGTACAATTGTAACAAAATCGATGATTCAGGTCTCATAACTAAAGCCTTTACTTCTTTCGAAAAAGACATATTTAATCATTATAATTTTGGTAATGATACTATCAAAACCTACAGAACTTTTTTAGCAGAAGTAGCTAGTCTCTCTATTGACATCAAGAAACTACCTTCTAAAAATTCAATACAGCTAGCAAGGTCTTTTAAGAATAAAGCAACTACTAAAAATTCTATCTGGATAACATTAAGTGACTATGAAAATCACGAAGCTTCTACTGTAAAAAAATCTAATGTATCAAAAAAAGATCCCAACGAAGAAGAAATATTGATCTTTAATTACAGAGATGGTTTTATTCAATGTCTCAAAAACAACAGCGAAATTCCTGATTTTAAAGATCTTATAAATTCATTAGAAAATAATGGGAATATAAGTACATCACTTGTCTCCCAGAAAATTTATTATTTCTCTAATGAAGAGCTTAATACAATAGAAGTTAAAGAATTTATAGCTTTTGATATCTATTATTCTATACTATTAGTAATTGAAAAAATATTCAACTAAACTATCCCAGAACTAGCTTACAAAGCATTCAACCGAAAAATAATTTTGATTTTCTTCCAATACAGAATTTATGATGAAGTCCTCAGATTATTCTTTTTATTAGAGTTTTCTTAAAATAATTCACTAATAAAACTGTAATTTTACATTTTTATCAATAGAATTGTTCTTTTTTTCATTTTTGCTTTAACCTGGTTTATGCGTTAGGACTTCGTCAAGATGCTTTCAAGTGCAATAAACACTGATGTTTTCTTTATTTCAGCGTAGCATTGCTACAGTTACATTAAAAAACATAGTGAAACGGTAGTGTTTGCAGCAGTTGAAAGATGGAATAGATTTCCTAATGAATAAAACGGGTTTAAATATACTTTTATATGGCAACTGAGAAACACACATATCTGTCGATAAAAAAATCGACATTCTCTAAACAAACATGTCTTGCCAAATAATTTTTATTTTTAAGACAAGTTTGGAAAGATTGAATGAGCAATAAGAGATACAAATGAACTTTTTATAATGACAAGAAAAGATCTTCAGCATATTACCATAAAGCCTACCCAGAATACTCAGAAAACAAATACTACTCACACTACTTCTGAAGGTGTCGCAATAAAAACAGTATATACCAAGCAAGATGTAGAAGACCTAGAGCATCTTGATTTTGCAGCAGGAATTCCTCCATATCTCAGAGGCCCTTATTCTACAATGTATGTTCGCAGGCCTTGGACCATACGGCAATATGCAGGATTCTCCACTGCAGAAGAGAGTAATGCTTTTTATCGTAGAAATTTGGCTGCTGGCCAAAAAGGTTTATCGGTTGCATTTGATCTGGCTACACATCGTGGATATGATAGTGACCACGAACGCGTGTTTGGTGATGTAGGAATGGCTGGAGTAGCTATCGATTCTGTAGAAGACATGAAAGTCCTCTTTGATCAGATCCCTTTAGATAAGATGTCAGTTTCCATGACTATGAATGGAGCTGTGTTACCAATTATGGCATTTTATATCGTAGCAGCAAAAGAACAAGGAGTTGACAAAAAATTACTTGCTGGTACTATTCAGAATGATATCCTAAAAGAGTTTATGGTTCGCAATACATACATCTATCCCCCTACTCCATCGATGAGAATTATTAGTGATATATTTAAGTATTGTTCTAAAAACATGCCAAAATTTAATCCCATTAGTATATCAGGATATCATATGCAAGAAGCAGGAGCTACCTGCGATATCGAACTGGCATATACACTTGCTGATGGGTTAGAATATGTAAGAAAAGGTATCGAAGCCGGATTAGATATTGATGCATTCGCCCCTCGATTATCATTTTTTTGGGCAATAGGTATGAATCATTTTATGGAAATTGCAAAAATGAGAGCAGCAAGAATGCTATGGGCAAAATTGATTAAACAATTCGATCCTAAAAACCCTAAATCTCTAATGCTTAGAACACATTGCCAGACAAGTGGATGGAGCCTTACTGCACAAGACCCATTTAACAATGTAGCAAGAACCTGTATTGAGGCTACTGCTGCTGCCTTTGGAGGAACCCAGAGTCTACATACCAATGCATTAGATGAAGCCATTGCCTTACCCACAGATTTTTCTGCAAGAATAGCAAGGAATACTCAAATTTATCTTCAAGAAGAAACCAAAATTACTAAAACAGTAGACCCTTGGGCGGGTAGCTATTATGTAGAATCATTAACTAATGATATTGCTAATAAAGCTTGGGATCTTATCCAAGAAGTTGAAAAATTAGGAGGCATGACCAAAGCTATTGAAGCTGGTATCCCTAAAATCAGAATCGAAGAAGCTGCAGCTCGTAAACAAGCTCGAATAGATAGCGAACAAGATCTAATCATTGGTGTTAATACATATAAATTAAAACAAGAAGAAATAATAGCAACACTAAAGGTTGATAATAATGCCGTTCGATCTCAACAGATAGCTGGCTTAGAAAAAATAAAAGCCTCGAGAGATGAAAAAGCAGTAGCTACAGCTTTAAAAAAAATTACTCAGGGAGCAAATGATAAAAATCAAAATCTCCTATCATTAGCAATAGAAGCAGCAAGAGAAAGAGCTACGCTAGGAGAAATTAGTACCGCTCTAGAAAAAGAGTTTGGAAGATATAAAGCGGAAATAAAATCATTTACAGGTGTGTATGCAAAAGAAATAAAAAACGATGAGTCATTTGATAAAGCAAGAGCACTTGCCAATCAATTTGCAGAATTAGAAGGAAGACGTCCAAGAATTATGATTGCCAAAATGGGGCAAGATGGACACGATCGTGGTGCAAAAGTAGTAGCAACTAGCTATGCAGATATAGGTTTTGATGTAGATATAGGTCCCTTGTTTCAAACTCCAAAAGAAGCAGCAAAACAAGCCGTAGAAAATGATGTACATATTGTTGGAGTATCATCATTAGCTGGAGGACACAAAACACTAGTCCCGCAGATTATCGCAGAACTAAAAAAATATCAACGAGAAGACATTATGGTAGTAATAGGTGGGGTAATTCCTCCCGATGATTATGAATTTTTATTCAATGCTGGAGCTGTAGCCATATTTGGACCAGGAACTAAGATTAGTGATGCGGCAATTACAGTTCTTGATATTTTAATATCGACTTTTGAATAGATAAAAAATATTAATTGTAAATTACTTCGCTAAATAAAGACCTATAAGATTATGAGCTACACAGACAAAATGCTTCGGGATGATGCGCTAAAAGGAAAAAACATTGTAGTTACTGGTGGTGGTAGTGGACTTGGTAAATCCATGACCAAATACTTCCTAGAACTAGGAGCTAAAGTAGCCATTACTTCTCGTAATCTAGAAAAATTACAAAACACCGTAAAAGAACTCGAAGATGAAACAGGAGGTACATGCCTAGCAGTACAATGTGATGTGAGACATTATGACCAAGTAGAATCCATGAGAGATCGAGTTCTTGAAGTTTTTGGGTCTGTGGATGTATTATTAAACAATGCTGCAGGTAACTTTATTTCACCGACAGAACGTTTATCAGCCAATGCATTTGATACCATTATAGATATTGTATTAAAAGGTACGAAAAACTGTACACTAGCTTTTGGAAAGCACTGGATCGATACCAAGTATCAAAACACAAATGTATTAAGCATTGTAACCACCTATGCTTGGACGGGCTCCGCTTATGTTGTACCAAGTGCTACTGCCAAAGCAGGAGTACTCGCTATGACTAGATCTCTTGCAGTAGAATGGGCTAAATATGGAATGCGCTTTAATGCAATTGCCCCTGGTCCCTTCCCTACCAAAGGTGCTTGGGATAGATTATTACCAGGTGATATGAAAGAGAAATATGATCTTTCTAAAAAAGTTCCGTTAAAACGTGTAGGAGATCATCAAGAATTGGCTAATCTAGCCGCCTACCTTGTGTCTGATTTTTCTGCATATGTTAATGGCGAGGTCATTACTCTTGATGGAGGAGAATGGCTTAAAGGCGCAGGGCAATTTAACCTGTTAGAACAAGTCCCTGAGGAGATGTGGGATATGTTGGAAGCTGCTATCCGTGCCAAAAAAAATAAGTAGTACAATAGTTCCATAGAAAATTCAGAAATACAAGTTTCTACAATAGATGATACATTAATGACTTGTGTAAAGATCAAAAAATATCCCGCCATCAAATTTTTTATTAAGTACTGTTCATATTTTTTCATTTTTATAATGTATAATTAGTTGTATTTTTATCGCACTAAAATCCAAATCCCCCCATATGGGTAAAATAATAGCAATTGCCAATCAAAAAGGAGGCGTAGGTAAAACTACAACCTCAATAAACTTAGCAGCTTCTCTAGGTGTATTAGAGAAAAAAGTATTATTAATAGATGCAGATCCCCAGGCTAATGCTACATCTGGGCTAGGATTGGATGTAGAGAATATTGAAAAAGGGACTTATCAAATTTTAGAGCATACAATCACTCCAAAAGAAGCTATTGTGCCAACCAGTTCTCCTAATGTGGATATAATACCTGCTCATATCGATCTAGTAGCCATAGAAATAGAACTCGTAGACAAAGACCAACGTGAGTATATGCTAAAAAAAGCAATTACATCACTAAAATCAGAATATGACTATATACTAATTGATTGTGCTCCATCACTTGGATTACTTACATTAAATGCACTCACAGCTTCTGATGCTGTCATTATTCCAATTCAGTGCGAATATTTTGCATTAGAGGGATTAGGCAAATTATTAAATACCATTAAGAGTGTTCAGAAAATTCATAATAAACTTTTGGACATTGAAGGTTTGTTACTTACCATGTATGATTCGAGGTTACGATTATCGAATCAAGTGGTCGAAGAAGTCCAAAAACACTTTAATGAAATGGTTTTTAAAACAATTATACAACGAAATATACGTTTAAGCGAAGCTCCTAGCTATGGAGAAAGCATCATCAATTATGATGCTTCTAGCAAAGGTGCTAGTAATTACTTAAGTTTAGCGCACGAGATTATAAAGAAAAACAGTTAAGGATTTATGGCGAAGGCAACAAAAAAACAAGCATTAGGGAGAGGATTATCAGCATTACTAAAAGATCCAGATAATGACATAAAATCTGCCAAAGACAAAAATGCAGACAAGGTAGTAGGCAATATTATAGAGTTAGATATCGATAGTATAGAGGTAAATCCCTTTCAGCCACGTACTAGTTTTAATGACGAAACCCTACAAGAATTAGCAACATCTATTAAAGAAATAGGTGTTATACAACCTATAACTGTTCGTAAACTAGATTTTAACAAATACCAACTAGTTAGTGGTGAACGACGTTTTAGAGCTTCTAAATTGGTAGGTTTACAAACGATTCCTGCCTATATCCGGATTGCAAATGATCAAGAGTCATTAACAATGGCACTTGTAGAAAACATACAACGTCAGGATTTAGATCCTATCGAAATAGCACTATCCTACCAACGTTTAATTGACGAGATTAATCTAACACAAGAACAATTAAGTGATCGTGTAGGTAAAAAAAGATCCACGATTGCTAATTATCTACGATTGCTTAAATTAGATCCTATCGTACAAACTGGTATCAGAGATGGGTTTATTTCTATGGGTCACGGTCGCGCACTAATAAATATCGATCAAAAGCAGCTACAACTGGAAATCTATGAAAAAATAATTACCGATTCGTTATCAGTTCGTAACACTGAAGAATTAGTTCGGTCTTTATATCATAAAGAAGATATATCTACTACCAAAAAGCCTACATCCAAAACACTTCCGCATATCCAAGAAGGAATAAAAGAATTTTCGGAATATTTTGGAGCTAAAATTGAAATAAAGGTAGCTAATAATGGTCGTGGAAAGTTGATTATCCCTTTTTCTTCCGAAGAAGATTTTAAACGTCTAAAGAAATTAATCGCTAGTGAAAACTAATGCAATAACATATATCATCTTCTTATTAATTTCCTGCAATCTTTCTGTTTTTTCACAAGAAAAAAATGAAAATGAAGAGCTAGAAAATGAAGAATTAAAAGTACTTACTGAAGAAGTTGCTGTGAAAAAAAAGAGACGAAAGAAAAAAGAAAAAAAACCAATCCCATATGAGCCTCTAGCACCTGCAAGGGCTGCTTTTTATTCTGCAATTCTTCCTGGTTTGGGACAAGCTTACACAAAAAAATATTGGAAAATTCCTATTGTCTACGGAGCCCTAGGAGCAGGTATCTATTATTACACATGGAATAATGGTCAATTTACAGAAGCAAGAGATCTTTTTAAAAACAGATTAGCAGGGATCCCTGATGGAGAAAGTAGATTAAGAAACCTTACCAATGAACAATTGATAGATAGACAAAGACGTTTTAGAAGAGATCAGGAATTATCATTATTAATTACTGTAGGACTTTATGTGCTCAATATTGTCGATGCTAATGTTACTGCCCACCTGCAACAATTTAATGTCGCAAAAGACTTATCTTTCAGGCCTCAATTAAATATAAATGAATTCAATGCGCAACCCAATTACGGAATGTCTTTGAATTACAGTTTTTAAAAAATTAATTAACCAATAACTACCAAACATATTATGAACATTGCACTGCTAGGATATGGCAAAATGGGTAAAACTATAGAAAAAATTGCAATAGAAAGAGGGCATACGATTATTCTCAAAGTTGATAAAGACGACACCTCATATGATGTTTCTCTAGCAGATGTAGCTATAGATTTTAGCATTCCTACTGCAGCAGTTGATAATATTACCAATTGTTTTAAAGCAGGAGTTCCTGTAATCTCAGGCACTACAGGCTGGTTGGATCAATATGATGATATAGTAGCAGTATGCAAAAAACAAAAAGGAGCATTTATCTATGCCTCTAATTATAGTCTAGGCGTGAATTTATTTTTTGAGCTTAACAAAAAGCTGTCGCAAATGATGGCCCCCATAGAAGGATATAATATACATATGGAAGAGATTCATCATACTCAAAAATTAGATGCTCCTAGTGGAACTGCTATCACATTAGCAGAAGGGGTTATCCAAAATTCTAATAAAGAAGCTTGGGCATTGGACAAAGGAGATGGAAAAACAATTCCTATAGCTGCTAAGCGTATCCAAGATGTTCCTGGGACACATACAGTGACCTATTCCTCTGAGGTAGACGATATAGAAATCAAGCACACTGCGCATAACAGACAAGGATTTGCATTAGGTGCTGTGGTAGCAGCAGAGTGGCTACAAAATAATAAAATAGGAGTTTTTGGGATGAAAGATGTTCTAGGATTATAAAAAAATGTAACGTTTTCAGAAATAAAAATACTTATACTAAAAATACAAAGAGATGACATTTACAGATTGGTTTATTTTTTTCCTAATCGTACAAATAATACACTTTTTAGGAACCTGGAAATTATATGTTAAAGCCGGTAGAAAAGCCTGGGAAGCATTAATACCCATATACAATGCAGTAATCTTAATGAAAATCATTAACCGCCCTTGGTGGTGGGTGATTCTACTTTTTATACCCGTTATTAATGTAATTATGCTCCCCGTGGTATGGGTAGAAACCATTCGTAGTTTTGGTCAAAACACAACCAAAGATACTATTTTAGTCCTCGTAACACTTGGATTTTACATCTTTTATGTTAATTATATGCTAGATGTAACCTATATCCAAGATCGCGATTTAAAACCAAAAACGGCTACAGGAGAGTGGGTTAGTTCTATATTATTTGCAGTAGTCGCTGCTACTATTGTACACACATATTTTATGCAACCCTATACAATCCCTACAGGATCACTAGAAAGAACGCTGTTGGTTGGAGATTTCTTATTTGTAAGCAAATTCCATTATGGAGCTAGAACTCCTATGACTGCAGTTACTTTTCCTATGGTACATGACACTGTTCCTCTTATAAGAAAAAAGTCGTACCTCAGTAACATACAATATCCATTTTTTAGAATTCCTGGTTTTCAGAAAATTAAAAGAAATGATATTGTTGTTTTTAGCTGGCCAGTAGATACTGTAAATGCTTTCAAACCTTATGGGGACAAGAAATACCACTACAAACCCCTAGACAAAAAATCTAACTATGTAAAACGATGCGTAGGAGTTCCTGGAGATTCATTAGCTGTTGTAGATGGATATGTACACATTAATGGAAAACGCACTCAATTGCCTGATCGTGCGCAATTACAATTCACGTATCAAGGAACTACGAAAGGTGGAGGCTTTAATCAAGAAAACTTGTATAAAAGATATAAAATAAAGCCTGGAGAATTTGGCGGTTCTAATAGTATGATACGCACATTTCTTACAGAAGATGCCGCAAAAAAGTTTAAAAATCATCCTAATATAACATCGCTAGAAAGAGATCTTACTCCTAGAGGTGCAAAAGATCCTTCTATCTTTCCTAACAATGGAAAAGTAAATTGGAACATAGATAATTTTGGAGCAATTTATATTCCTGAAGCTGGAAAAACGGTAAAAATGAATCTAGAAAGCTTTTCCTTATATAGAAGAATTATCGAAGTATATGAAGGATCAGAAATGGGTATTGAGAATAAATTATCTGTTAATGGTACTCAGATCTTATTAAATGGAAATCCAATAGATAGCTACACCTTTAAGCTGGATTACTACTGGATGATGGGAGATAATCGGCATAATAGTGAAGACAGTCGTATGTGGGGATATGTACCTGCAAATCATGTAGTAGGAAAACCCGTTTTTATATGGATGAGCTGGGATACTAATGGAAAAGGATTTGGCAAAATCAGATGGGAACGCTTATTCACTACCGTAGGTGGTAGTGGTACTCCTAGGTCATATCTATACTACTTCTTAGCCTTATTGGCAGGTTGGATTATTTATAGCAATTACCGCAAAAGAAAAAAATCGGCGTAGATCTTATAGTTTTATCTATACTTGTCGAAGTATAATTAAAACCTATACTTAATACTGATCTTGGATAGATAGATACAGATATACACACTAAATCTTGACATAAGTACATTGATCAAGCCTTTGATGGCAAATTATAAGTTTTCATAGCTACGTATAAAAACAAAAAAATTGAAACCCACTCTACTCCATCCTACCTATTTTGGTTCTATAGCACAATTTGTAGCTATTGCGCAAGCAGATACTATCGTTTTTGAGGATTGTGACAATTATCAGAAACAAACCTATCGTAACAGAACTTATATTTATGGTGCCAATGGGAAACTACTCCTTACCATTCCTATAAAACATACTGGTGATAAAACTCGACAGCTATACAGGGATGTGCGTATAGAAAATGATTTTCAATGGCAACTATTACATTGGCGCTCTATACAAACGGCTTATCGTACTTCTCCTTTTTTTGAGTTCTATGAAGATGAGTTTGCACATCTCTATGAGAAAAAAAAGGAATTTTTATTAGATTTTAATTATCAATGCTTACAGGCAGTACTTAGTTGTTTACAAATAGATATATCTTTTACTAAAACGATCGAATACAAAAAAACTATAGAAGGAACCATAGATCATAGAGCTTTAGTCAATGCAAAAAAAACTATGCTTCCTAAAACAGAGCAATACATTCAGGTATTTGCTCAAAAACATGGATTTATACCTAACTTATCTATTCTAGATTTACTTTTTAATGAAGGGACGAATACACTTACTTATCTAGAAAGTCAATCTATATAATGGCCCGCCCAATCATACATTATGGATGTCATTTTATACTACCTCTGATCATTGCGCTTATTTTTTTTCCTAAACAATGGAAAAAAACATATCTCATTTTTCTTAGCGCTATGCTGATTGATCTAGATCATATATTAGCAGATCCCATTTTTGATCCCAATCGTTGTAGTATAGGATTCCATATGTTACATAGTACTTATGCAATTATTATATATGGCGTGTTATCCATACCAAAAAAAACTAGAATAGTTGGATTGGCTCTCTTGTGGCATATTTTTACAGATCAGATAGATTGCTGGATGCTGTAAAAAGTTTTATATTTTAATTTTTGTGGAAATAGGAAAATGATCCGAAAGCTCTTGATCAAAAGTAGTAAAACTCAGTACTTCATACTCCTTAGGAACTAAGATAAAGTCAATCCGTGCAGGAAACAGACTAAACTTAAAAGTCTTACCAAAGCCAGTCCCTGCCTCTTTAAAAGTATCTTGAAGGCGTTCTGATTTTATTTTATCATATACATATGAATATGCCGTATTATTAAAATCACCCATCACTATATTTTTATAAGGAGACGATTTCATATGTTCAACTAACTGCTCTGCTTGAGTTTGTTGTTTTTTAAAAGAAATCTGGATGCGTTTTAATAATTTCTCTGAGTCTGCACTAGCTAATTTATTAGCCATCGCGCTAATTTTATGAGATTGCAGGTGTACATTATAAATTCTGATGGTATCAGATTCTTTTAGTATATCCGCAAAAATGACATTGTTTGCAGTTTTTTCAAAATTTAAAGATCCCTTATTAACAAAAGGGTATTTAGAAAAAATAACCAATGCCAATTCTCTACTATTGTGATTAAAATACTCATACTTGTATGTATACTGACTAAAATCTGTATCTGGATTATTATAGTATTCTTGTGCACAAAAAACATCTGGATTCTCTTCTCTTACCAGTGTCGAAATATCTTGTGGTATCTGATCAGAAGCTATCCAATCAAATCGATTAAAGCTATGTACATTGTAGCTAAGTAAAGAAAATACTGTATCTGTATCTCCAGAAGACTTCCCCCGAATCTTATATAAAGAAGTGACATGAGAAATTCCTAGAATTAATACGAATAATGAAACTATCATCTTCCTTTTTAGTTGAATAGCCCAAAACAAAAAAAACAATACATTGATCAAAATCAAAATAGGTACTGCTAAGCTTAATACCGAGAGTGAGGGAAATGTTTTTGGAGACACATAAGGCAATAAATAAGAAAGTAATAACACGAATGCTAGTAAAGAATTAAGTATAAAAATGATCTTATACGCCAATTTTCTCATACTTATTCTTTGCCAGCTTTAAATAAAAAATCTTTTTCCTTTTTGGTCAAACTATCATAGCCACTTTTACTGATTTTATCCAATATCGCATCTATCTCTGCCTGGCTAGGTTTTTTGGATGACGAAGCACTGGTAGTATACACTGTTTTCTTTGTGCTTTTTGATTTATACACAGTTTTAAGAGGGCTTTTCTTAGTCGGCGTAAAGAGCGCTACTATTCTATCCATAAGTTTTTCGAATCCCTGACCGATATCATTTCCTTTTTTAAGCTGTATCGCATATATATAGCCAAACAATGCACCGCCTAGATGTGCAATATGCCCACCAGAATTACTTACTGGAATTTGTATGATATCTAATAGTACCAAAAAAGCAGCGATCCACCAGGATTTTATACTTCCAATAAATAATAATCTAATAGTCATATTAGGGATGTATGTCGCAATAGCAATCAGAATTGCCATTACTGATGCAGAAGCGCCTAATAATACCGAATCTCCTACTCCAGAAAATGCAGGAAATAGATTGTAGGATACCATGTACAATAGTGCCCCAAAAATTGCTCCCAAAAAATAAACAGTGAGCACTCTTTTACCTGTAAGGTATGCAACAAAATACTTCCCAGAGAAGTATAAAATAATCATATTGGAGGCAATATGCCATATCCCACTATGCATAAAAGCATAAGTGATAATCGTCCACGGTTTTAGTATAAAATCATTTAGTGCTTTGGGAAAAGTTAGCCAATCCATTAAAAAATCACTAGACGCATTAAACAGAAAAGCAAGAGTGCTGATCAGATATCCTAAACTAAAAATCACGATATTGACTACTATCAATTTTTCGATAATAGTAATGTTCTTAAACTTTAATTTTAAATCGTCTATCTGTGCCATCAGTTCCAGCGATTTTGATTGAACGAATTCTTTTTCCAGTACCACATGGTTACAAAACCAATGATTGCCCCTCCTATATGTGCCCAATGCGCAATGTTAGAAGGGCCCATGATTGATTGTCCCGTAATGCCCCCGAATAAATCTAATGCAAAATATCCTGCCACCAGGTATTTGGCTTTTATAGGTATGGGAATAAACATCAAATATAAGGGCAAATTAGGATATACTACTGCAAAAGCAACTATGATTCCTGATATAGCGCCAGAAGCTCCTACCATCAAACTACGATATGCTCCATACATATTAGAAACACTTTCTTCTGTAGTATACTGTAATACAGCAGTACTATATTTTCCAGAATTTAAAAACTCTATAATCTCGTTATTAGTAAAACCAGCTTCTATAAAACTGCCGTAAGCAGGCTGAAATTGAACATAATAAAACACTAACTGAAGTATCATTGCTCCTATCCCTGATGAAAAATATAAAAATAAAAACTTCTTTTGTCCGATAGATGATTCTAGATGACTCCCAAACATATATAACATAAACATATTAAATAAGATATGCATAAAGGTTTCTTGACTGTGCATAAACATATGCGTAATAACTTGCCATATCTGGAAATTATCATTTTTAGGAAACCATAACGCAAATAATCTATATGCTGTGTCGCCTAATGTGAGTGATCCTACAAAAAAAATCACATTAATGATTAACAATGTTTTTACTGTATCAGTAATTCTCCCCATTTCTTATTAAAATTTCTTATCTATTTCATCTACTGTTAACGTGATGAAAGTTGGCTTATTATCTGGTGTAATATTTGGTTCTGTACACGCAAAAAGACCGTTAACTATATATTGTTGTTGTGCTAATTCTAAATCCATACCTGTTTTTACGGCAATACTACTAGATATAGATTTCGCGAGTAGATCTGTCTGTGAAAATCCACAATCAGGAACTTCTTGCTCTATATCACTGATCAATTTTTCTAACAAAACAGAAACTTCACTTTCTGTCGCTACTGTAGGGATTCCTGTAATAGCCACCTCTTCTGATTCAAATGTTTCAAAAACAAAACCCGTATTTTCTAATTGTTCTCGTACAGATATCAACAGTGCTACTTCTTGTTTAGAAAAAGATAATTTGAGCGGAAACAGCAATTGTTGACTTGCGGCACTTACCATGGTGATATTGCGCAATATTTCTTCATACAGGACACGCTGATGTGCCCGATGTTGGTGAATTATTACCATACCACTCTTAATTGTAGTAACGATATACTTTCGCCGTAATTGATAAGTAGTTGTATGTTCTAATGCTGTTTGCTCATTTCCTGTAAATAAGGAGCCTGTTACTTCTTCACTTTCAAACTGAATGGTAGAAAAATTATTTTCTGTAGATTTTATATCTGTAGTTACCGAATCCAATCCTACATATAAATTCTCCCAATCTCCAGCTGATTCTTTTTTGAAACCTATATATTTTTTTGATGAGCCATCAGCATTACTTTTTGATTCTTCTTTAAAAGGATTAAAACTACGATCTACTTCTATCGTTGGAGTTTTAGCTATTTTCCCTTTGTAATCATAGGGAGTGTCCATAGAAGCATCTCTGTTAAAATCTAATATGGGAGCCACATTAAACTGCCCTAAACTATGTTTTATTGTAGCACGTAAAATAGCATACAAGGCATGTTCATCATCAAATTTAATTTCTGTTTTGGTGGGATGGATATTAATATCTATCGTCTTTGGGTCTACATCTAGATAAATAAAATAGCTAGGATGTGTTTTCTCTTTTAGCAACCCCTCGAATGCAGCATTTACTGCGTGATTAAGGTATGCACTTTTAATAAAACGCTGATTTACAAAAAAAAACTGCTCTCCTCTTGTTCTTTTTGCATATTCTGGTTTACCTACAAAACCACTAATCGTTACCAGATCAGTCTCTTCTTGTACAGGTACTAATTTCTCATTGATTTTGCTTCCAAAAATATGAGTAATTCGCTGGCGATGATTAGAAATTGGAAGATTAAATACTTCATTTCCGTTGTGATACATATCAAATTTTACATCTGCATGTACCATCGCTACTCGCTGAAATTCATCTATAATATGTCGTAATTCTACAGTATTAGATTTTAAGAAATTGCGCCGAGCAGGAATGTTAAAAAATAGATTCTTTACGCTTATCGAAGTCCCTTTGGGTGTTACACATACTTCTTGCGAACTTACTTGGCTACCTTCAATTTTGATTTCTGTACCGACTTCATCCTCCTGTTGTTTTGTTTTCAGTTCTACATGTGCAATAGCGGCAATAGAAGCTAATGCTTCGCCTCTAAACCCTTTAGTATCTAATTGAAATAAATCGTTTGCAGCTTTAATTTTAGAAGTCGCGTGTCTTTCGAAACTTAGTCTGGCATCCGTGATACTCATTCCACTACCATTATCAATAACTTGGATAAGTACTTTACCTGCTTCTTTGATAATTAGTTTAACGTGTGTTGCTTGCGCGTCAATTGCATTTTCGAGTAATTCTTTGACTACCGAGGCAGGTCTCTGTACCACTTCTCCCGCAGCAATTTGATTTGCTACATGATCTGGTAATAGTTGGATGATATCTGACATGGATTATCGCGCAGTAAATATGGATAGATCAAAATCAATAAAATATAAAAAAGCAAAGATCAATAACAATGCTATATATATCACCCGTCTATTAATTTCTCGATTTCCTCGATTACGACTTGATTTTCTAGCTTCTTTCCAGTGTGAACCAAAATCTATAGAATTGGTAGTATCTCTATACTTAGTAATTCTATTTTCGAAATCATAAATATTCCCTTCACTCTTACCGTTATAATAACGTGGAGTGTAATTATATCTTCTATTCGTTTTTCTCTTAGGGATACTTAATTTCACGAGTTGTTTCTTTGCATCTATATTTCAAATATACTTAAAATGCATGGTAATCTAAAGATTTTAATAGTACAATAACATACGAACCCTAATTGTAAGGATCCTTCTTTTTTGGGAATAGTAATTGATTGTTCTTAAAACCTATATATTCTATAGCAAGTTCAAACAAAAAAAGCATCTTATGTGACTAAGATGCTTTTTCTTGATACATTATCAATTTTATGTATTTCTTATTCGACGATTATAAACTCGCTTCGTCTATTCAATTGGTGATCACTTGCCGAACAAGGCACATCGTTAGCACATCTATTCACCAACTCAGATTCTCCATACCCTCTACTTGTTAGTCGTTCTTTTGCTATACCTTTACTCACAATATAAGCAACTGTGGATTTTGCTCTCCTTTCTGATAAAGCAAGGTTATATTGATCATTTGCTCTACTATCTGTGTGTGATCTTACGTCGATTTTCATAGCAGGATATTGGTTCATCACCTCTATAACCTTAGCTAGTTCTACAGAAGCATCTGGACGTATATTAGACTTATCAAAATTAAAATAAATTGGATTTAGTGACAATACCTTTGCTAGGTCATCGCCAATGCCTGCAGATTTGATTGTTTTTTCTAATACAAGTGGCACATCTAATGTCTGAGTTTTTCCTGGGGTCTGCACTAACTTCTCTACTGTAGTATATTCTTCTTTTTCTGCTCTCACGAAATACTCTGAGCTGCATTCTAACACCTGACTATAGGATGCATCATCTCCTACAACAAAACTTTTTATGAGATTATTACTACTATCATATACAGATACTTTGGTTCCTGGTAATAATTCGTTGGTATCTTTATCTCGTACTACACCTGCAAGTGTAATCTCGCAGAAACTCTTTCTATCTTGTAATCTAAGAAAACTGTAAATATCATCTTTCCCTTTTCCTCCGTCTCGATTAGAGGAGAAATACCCTCTTTTAGAAGCTTCGTCTACTATAAAAGCAAAATCGTCTTTGGGCCCATTTACAGGCCTTCCAATATTAATTATTAATTTTTCTTCTTCTGTTTGAGGGTTTAATCTGGTAACAAATACATCTAATCCACCTAAGCCGATATGACCATCGGATGCAAAATAGAGGTCATTATTAGTACTTATAAAAGGAAATGTTTCTTTACCTTCTGTATTGATCGCTTTTCCAAGATTTTTTGGTTCTCCAAAACTACCCCCAGCATTAATAGCTACCTCATAGATATCTGATTGCCCTTCTCCTCCTGGCATGTCTGAAGAAAAATACAATGTTTTTTCATCTACACTCAAAGTGGGATGTGCTACCGAGTATTGATCGCTATTAAATGGTAAACTTTGTGGAGTTGTCCAGTTGCCTTCTGGGTTTTTATAAGAACGATATATTTTTAATTTATTAGTTCCTTTACTATCATTACCATATCGCCCACGATTATAGTTATTTCTTGTAAAATATACTGTCTGTCCATCATTAGTGAAAACAGGCGTAGATTCGTGGAACTTACTATTAATATTATCACCTAATTTTTCATATTCAGAAAGCTCTCCATTGGTAGAGTTATATTGTGATTGATACAATTCCAAAAAGGCTTCATCATTCCACTGATGCACATTTTTTCGTACAATTAAAGTATCTCTAGAAGAACTAAATACTACTTTATCTCCATAAAAAGCAGCTCCGAAATCTGTGTAAGGAGAATTTATTGCCAAGTTTTTAATCTCGAATCTTCCTGATTGAAAATCAATACGCTCTAGATAATCCGGTTCTTCTTGAAATAATTGTCCTCTTTGATCATCTGCTTTTAATTCTCTAAAGGTTTTCATATACTGATCTGACTCACTATATTTTTCTAAAGATTTTAACGTTTGCGCATAACGAAAATAGTATTCTGGTTCCACTTCTTGTGGATAAGATTTTATCAACTCTTCATACCATTTTGAGGCTTCTGTAAACTGACTGTTAAAATAATAGCTGTTTCCTAAGTTCTTAAAAAGATCTGCACTACGGTGTCCTTTTTCTACAACTTTGAGATATGTTTTCTGAGCATTTATATACTCATATTTATCATATTGTTTTCCAGCTCTATCTAAGCTCCTTTCTTGAGAAAAAGCAATGGTAAAACATATAAAACTTAAACTTGTAAATAATACTTTGTGTAATAATTGGCCCATTTTTATCATAATTATTTTTTGAATAGTATTTAAAAGAACCGCGGTGTGAGCATTCTGTTATATTTTCTGAATAACTCGAAACGTAACATCACCTCATAACTCCCATCATTGAACTGTGTTCTTCCTAATTCGGTGGTTTCTCTATCATAGGCAAATCCTATCATTAACGAATCTGAAATCTGGAAACCTGCCATTGCACTAAAAGCTGCACTCCATCGATAAGCTGCTCCAAGTGTCAATCGATCATACAATAAAAAATTAGCAGATACATCTACCTGTAATGGAGCTCCAAAAACCAACTTGCTCAGTAATGCAGGCTTAAACTTTACCGAATCACTTAAATCAAATACATAACCCGTGATCAAATAGTAATTGATACGCTCCTCTGCTATAAAGGTCGAAGAATCATTACTATTTACCGTAGCATCCTCATTAAAATGGTCCGTCTCTAATAAGTTGGGAGCACTCAAGCCCATATAAAACTTATTCGTATGATAATAGATCCCAACTCCAACATTAGGGCTAAACTTATTATCTATATTGGTCTCAAAATTAGGGTCATTTACATCAAACTGAGTCAATTTCTGAAAATCAACATTTAATAAATGTCCCCCTGCTTTTAATCCAAAACTTAACTTACCCCTATCTGAGGTAGGTATCGTATACGAAAAATCAATATCAAAATAGGTCTCATCTGTTGGGCCAATCTCATCATTTACAATAGAAAATCCTAGACCAACCCTATTATTCTCGCCAATAGGCGTATTTAATGTTAAGGTTTGCGTTCTGGGGGCGCCATCTAGACCAACCCATTGACTACGATGTAATCCCATAATACTCATCACACCTCTACTACCAGCATAGGCAGGATTAACACTAATGGTGTTGTACATATACTGTGTGTACTGAGCATCTTGTTGTGCACTACTAAAGTTGGCAACTAGGCTAAATATAGCCAGCATAAATATTTTTAATAGTCTATTCATAAGTTTGTTATTTGATTTAGGGAATAACAAATATATACTATTCCGTATAAAATTTTATCTATTTATATATAAGTAACCTGTTTTGGATATCGTAGCTCCGCTTGCATTTACATAATCTAACACATAATAATACGTCCCTACTGGTAGCTCATCTTTTTGAGAAACTGTAACCCTACCATTACTAATTCCTCTAAATAATCTAGAAGGATCTTGCATATATCCACCTTCTTCGAAGACCTGAACACCCCATCGGTTATAGATTCTTAATGTATTATTAGGGAATCTATCTAATCCAACAATTGTAAATTCATCATTTATACCATCTCCATTAGGGCTTATACCTGTGTAAACTACAATATCTCCGTCAATATCAATTGTCGTAATTGTTACATCTTCTCCATCACCATCACCGTCAATATCAATATCCGTAGTATTATTTGGATCATCAGAAATATCTGTTACATCATTTCCATTAGGATCTTGTCCTGTTACTGTAGCCTGATTAGTAACACTTCCTGCTAACACATCATCTGTTGTTAATACATATGTAGCAGTAAATGTAGTCTCATCAATCTCTCCTGTAGCCAAATCAATTGGTCCTCCAGTTACAACAATACCTGGTAATGGATCTGCTAGTACAATATTTGTAATAGTTACATCACCTGTATTTTCTACTGTAAATGTATATCGAATCTCATCTCCTGCATTAGGAAGATTATCACCATTAACATCTACATATACTCCTGTTTTAGTTAATGCAAGATTAGAAGCTTGTGGTAACAATGGTGTAATTGTTGGATCATTTGTAGGATCAGAATCCGCATCAGGTCCATCCACAGTTTCATCGCCATCATCAGATATATCCGTTACATCATCTGTATTACCTGGACTACTTCCAGTAGCTATCGCACTATTTATAACTTCTCCATTATCGATATCATCTTGTGTAATTGTATAATCTACTGTAGTATTACCTATTTCTCCAGGTTGTAGCGTTGAAGGTGTAATTATAAGATTCATACTTCCTGTAAGCATATCATCTATAAAAATATTATCTATTGCCACATTTCCTGTGTTAGTAACTGTAAAGGTATAAGTAATAATATCTCCAACATTAGATCCATTAGTCACAGCTGTTTTCACAAGAGTCAATTCTGGATTTGGTGTTACTGGATCACCAACAGTAATGGTAACTGTCTCTGTTACACAAACGTCTGGATCTGGATCACTATTACATACTGTATAGTCTACAGTAACCGT
>CANLRN010000038.1 GCA_947493495.1 uncultured Aquimarina sp. | reverse complement strand
AAAGAAGAAACACCAGACGATTTTCAGCAAAGAAAGGCATTAAGAAATAAGAAAATCAAGCCGCTACTTGCACAAATCAAAACGTGGATCGAACAAGAACAATTTAAGGTATTACCCAAAAGCCCTATTGGTAAGGCGATGACCTATTTTGTGAATCAATACCCAAAACTGGAAGCCATCTTTGAAGACGGGAGGATAGAACTCGATAATAATCGAATCGAAAACGCCATCCGACCTATGGCAATCGGTAGAAAAAATTACCTGTTCTGCGGATCACATAAAGCAGCCCAAAATGCCGCTATGCTATACTCTTTCTTTGGAAGCTGTAAAATGCAAAATATAAATCCCCGAGAATGGCTAGAAAACACCCTACAACAAATACCAGATCATAGCATACAAAAACTAGAGGAACTCTTGCCGGGATATCAAGAAAAAACTACAGTGTAGTTGCTCGGAGGCATACAAGTTGCTACCTCAATATGGCTTCCGAGTTTAAGTTCTTTGGACTCGTTAGTACTCCCTACTGCATATTTATGATATTGAAAATTATGATGCTTAATATTGTCAAGATACATGTGGCAGGCAGATTGTGGTTCAAAAGCGATTATCTTGGCTCCTAGGGATAAAAAAAGTTTACTTTTTACACCTTTGTTAGCGCCAATATCAAAACATATATCATTTGGACGAATAAGTTGAGCATAAAACTTCTTATTCGCATACTGGTGCAAACTCAATAAATGTTTAACTTTCTTAATTAGTTGAATCACTTGAGGTCTGTTTTTGTCATCATAAATTGATATTATTTGTTTGTAATAAATTTATAATTGAGTCTGAGTTTAAGTATTTGTGCTTTTAGATAATCTTTTTTGTGCCAAGAGGTTAGTTTTGATGTTTTGTTTAGAAATTCTTTTGCCTGTTGTGAATCTCCTTTTTTTATAAAAAACTGAGCTATTTTATAATATACTTTACTTTTATATTCTTTATATTCATTTTCTGTTATTACTTTATTTTCGAATAGTTTCTTTAAAGTAATTATATAGTTTTTTAATGCTGATACCCTATGATTCTTAGATATATTAGTATTATGTTCGATTTTATAAGATAACACCTTAGAGCAGTAATAAAAGGGGTGTTTTGAAGCAGTTCTTAAGAAAAAATCATGTTGCCCATCAATCATATTTTCATCATAAAGATCTATTTCTTCTAGTATAGACCGTTTAAAACTATAAAAAGGATAAGGTAATACTTTATTACATAATATTTCTTTAAGAATACTTCGGAAAAAGTCTTTTTTAAATGTATAAATATTGGAAATAAATATCTTATCTGCTCGTAGTATACTTACATTATGAAAAATAAAATTGATATGTTGTCCTTTATTGAATAAACCAAATAGTTGCGATAATTTATTTTCTTTCCAGATATCATCGGAATCAAGCACACAAATAATATCACCAGATGATTTTCGTATCCCTTCATTTCTTAAGAAACTTCTATGTTTACTCTTTTTATATTTATAATATTTTAATCTATCGTCCTTAAAATTTTCAATGATAAGGTGAGTATTATCCGTAGAGCCATCATCAATAATGATGTGCTCATAATTCTCATAACTTTGTCTCAATACGCTAGAAATAGTATTTGTTATCAAATGAGCTCTATTGTATGTTATAGTAATAATACTAAACTTCATTAGTTATTCTTTAATTCGATGATTTGATCATATAGATTTATGGTATTCGTTATGTGATGAGAAACCAAAATAATAGTGATGTTATTTTCAACTGTAAAAGATTTAAGAAATTGTAAAACTTCAATTTCAGTTTCTCTATCTAAATTGTTTGTTGCTTCATCTAAAATTAAAATCTCTGGTTTGCTAAGAATCGCTCTGATAATACATATTCGTTGTAGTTGCCCCCCTGAAAGATTAGTCCCGTCTGATCCAATATAGGTTTCTAATTGATCAGGAAATTGTTCTATGGTTTTCTGGATTTTGAAAATTTTTAGTAGTTCATTTATCTTTTGAATATCATGTTGTTTTTTAGATAAGGTTAAATTATCTAGAATGCTGCCTTCGTAAATAAAAGGTCTTTGAGTTAGATAGGTAAAAAGACAAAAAAAGTCATACTTATTTTCTTCTGTAATTTTAGTATCGTCAACAAAAATTTCACCAGCTGTTGGGTTAATTAATTTAGCGATGATATTTAGTAAAGTAGTTTTTCCGATTCCAGAATCTCCAGATATAGCAATAAATTGACCTTTGTCTATAGTGAAGTTAAGATTGTTAAAAAGCTCTTTTTCATTATCATAAGAAAAAGAAATATCCTTAAATGTAATGTTGTTTTTAAAAATAATAGATGACTCTGATGTTTCGATTTTGGTGTTTTCTTTAGTTCGTTTTTCAATAATATCTAGAGTATAGATATTAGCCTTTAGATTCGTCAATGCTATATTTAAACGATTTACCGATGGAATCGATTTAAAAAGTAAAGAAGCAAAAACAGATAAAAAGACAATAGGAGTGACTCCTCCTAAAGAGAAAGTATGAATTGAAATAAAAATGAAACACACTAAGAAAACCAATATGATTTCGGTTTGTCGCGAGCTATTCAACCTTTTGGATTGTAATATAGCGTAGCTTTGATTTAGTTTTTTATTTGAAACATTGAATTTTTCCAGAAAATGAGTTAGTAAATTAGAAGATTTTATTGATAAATATCCATTTAATAAATTCGTTAAATTACTGATATTATTGTCAAAATCTGAAGAACGTGTCTCATTAATTTTATCAATATCTTTTTGGTTATATCGTTTATAAATAAAAACGATAATCCCTAATATAATAATGATTGAAATAGTTATGCTGTAGCTATAAAATACCCCAATGCTGCCAAGAATTAATAATAAGGTCGTTTCTGATATAATTGTATTTATAGACAAGAGAACATTTCCGACAAAGTCATTTGCTACAAAAATGATATCCTTTATGATCGTTGATTTTTTTTGTTGTTTAAACACACTATAGTTCCCTAGCAAGTAATGTTTGGAGAGTGATAAAGAATAGAGAGCTCCTAAATTATATGCTGTTTTTGTTTGAAATCTATTTATTAGAATAGCAATATAATTTTTTATTAAAAAGAATACTATAACGATACTTACTAATGATAATCTGTTTATTTCTAATGCGAAAAAAGGCAATACGTTAAAAGAGCTATTCTGATCTAATAAAGAAATGATTAAGGGGATTAGTAAAAATACAGAAAACACATCTAACACTAAAAGGATAAAAGAAAGGACAAAAAATTGAATTGAGGTTTTTTTATACCTTTTAGGGAGTACACGTTTAGTTCGGATCAAAATTTTATAAAACTCCAGCATGTTTATAGTTTAGTTATTGATCATTATTTTCTGAAAATTATAAAAACCAACCCCTCTTTTATAATCCGAAAGATAGATTAATGTGTCTCCATTTACAATAGCTGGTTTTAACTTATTGGCAGTATTATCTGTTAGTTGTTTATCTAAATAGTAAACATTCTTATCTTTCACATAGACATTATCATAATTTATAGATGTAACCTTATATTCAGTTTTTTTTGTTTGGCTTCCTTTTTCTGACCAATATTTATAAACCAGATATCCATTTGTAATACTGTAATCATAAATAATAGATTGTTGTTTAATAATAAGTGTATTTCTATTATCAGATAAGATTGTAGAGTTTTGTTGCGATAGATTGGTAACAAATAAGCTTATCATAAGAGCAATGCTGCCTATGGTTATATGGAGTTTATATGAAATTTGCTCTTTAAAAATTAGAACTGACCATAAAATTATAAATAGAAATAATTTTAAAAAAGATATCGGGATAGGGAAGTCAAAAAGATATTGTATCGGTAAGTTGCTGATTAAAAATAGTAAGAAAAGGATACCAAATTTGTATTTGTTCTTAAAAGAAAAATTATTAGAAAATAAATGGATTACAATAAATAGTAATAAAACACTGCTATAATTACTTCCATAAGGTGACAATAAATAAGTTATTAATATCCAATAAGAAAATGTCTGTAGAGAAGAATTGTTCTTAAAACTAAAGTAAAATCCGTATCCTACCAGAATGATTTTAGATACCAAAAGGAAAAAGTGGTAATAATAAGAATTATCAATTAATGGAAATGGGTTTTTTGTTTGATGGACTACAAAAACATGTTTTAAAAACATCAAAATAGATTGGTAGTTTTTTATGAACTCTCCAGATATTTCACCTTTACTTGCTTTGGGGAGTATATTTTGGAAGAAAAAAGCCCAAGAATCAATACCATTTATATAAACAGAAATACCTAGTAAAGCAACGGAGCATACTACAAGAATTATAAGCCCTTTAATTTTTTTTCTAAGGAGTAAGAAGGCAAAAAATAGGATTGGAAAGATTTTTAAAAGAATGGCCAATCCCCATAACCCTCCCATCTTATAATAATAATTTTTTTTATACGCTAAAAACCCTTCAGAGATTAAAAAGAAAAGTAACAAATAGAGCTGCCCAAAAAGAATGTTGTTTTTTATAGGAAAAAAAAACAGTAAAAAAACAGTAAGGTAATGGATATATGGGATCTTATATTCATCGAATAAATTTCGCAAAGCATAACCAAATAAAAGAAGGCTAGTTATATTAAAAAGAAGCTTTGCCGTGCTAAAACTTACTAAAGTTAAAGGCCAGAAGAACAGTGCCAAGAATGGCGTATTTGGCGCATAACTTGCAAAAACATCTTTTTGAACTTCGAATATATTTTGATTAAACCAAACGGGATCATATATGATTGAAGAGAAAACACCGTGTTCAAGAAAATAAGCGCCAAAATAATAGTTGGCAAAATCATGTGGTAAAAACCAGTATGATTTAATTAAATAATAGATACTAAATACTATAATTGGTAAAATGTAAATCCATAATGTATGTTTGTATAAACGTTCCATTATTTAAATAAATTGGATTTTAAGATCTTATTTCGATGCAAAAAATAGCTAATAGAAACCCTGATTACACCGAGTCCATATGTAACGCTTCTTTTAAAATTTATAGAAGAAGCTTCCTTAAAGTATTTGGTAGGACAGGAAACCTCACCTAAACGAAGATTATGAAAGCAAAATTGGGCTAACATCTCATTGTCAAAAATGAAATCATCGGAGTTTTCTTTAAAATTTATTTTTAATAATGCTTCTTTAGAAAAACATCTGTATCCAGTATGATATTCTGATAGTTTTTGATTGATCAATATGTTTTGAAACAAGGTTAGTATTCTATTCGCTATATACTTGTACATTGGCATTCCTCCTTTGATAGCTCCTTTTCCTATAATTCTCGAGCCTAAAACCACATCATAAACATCATTAGCAATTAAATAAACCATAGAAGGGATTAGTTTAGGAGTATACTGATAGTCTGGGTGTAACATGACTATTATATCAGCATCTATCTCTAGAACTTTGGTGTAACAAGATTTTTGATTGCCTCCATATCCTATATTTTTTTGATGTTCAATAATATGATCAATTCCTATTTTTTTTGCTAAAGAAACGGTTTTGTCGGAACTAAAATCATCTGTTAAAATAACATCATCAACAATATCAAAAGGAATTTCATTATATGTTTTTTGTAGCGTTTTTTCTGCATTATAGGCAGGAAGAATGACTACTATTTTTTTAGAGTTCAGCATGTTAGTTTATATGATTGATCTCATTAGTTGATTTTTCTCTAATATATTCAGAAACCTCTAGTACCTTCCAAGGCCCTAGCGTATCTATCTCTTTTCTATGGTATAAATCACCCAGAAAATCAAATTCGTGATGTCTATGTGTATCAAGGTTATGTAATTTGGTTTGTACTTCTTCGATAGTCATACCCCATTCATTAGATAGATGTTCTGCAGAAGGTTCCATGAAAGCGATATAGGATATTTCCATTTCGGTATGCAACCTTTTATTTCTTATTTCTTTATCTTTCCATATACTGTCCTGATAGGATCTAAGTCGTTTATTATAGAGGCTTAAAGTATCTTGTAATTTTTGAAAGGAAAAATATCCATTATGATCTTTTTGTTTTCTAAACATAGGTTGGATACCAGTTTCATGACACCATATACATTTTGCTGGTTTTCCTGCTTTTGTAATTTGATGATCAGCAGCATCTTTTAAATTTCCATTACGATCATAAATTCCAAATTTTAGTTGCCCATTATACATTACTTCTAAAGTTTCAAACTCATATATCTCTTTAGTTATAGAATCTACTTCTGCGGATATATAAGCCTGTTCTTTTCGAGAGTTATATTTCGAAAATGAAACTATTCTATCTACAAGAGACACACTAGAATTATCTATATAACCATGTATAGAATCGAAAACATATAATGAATTATAATCTTCAAGTTTTCTAGGTATATCAACGATTCTGTAATAATGATATGAACTACCAATCGTAAGCGCTATATATCTTCCTAAATCAACAGAATTATTCTTTTGATATTCTTCAGTTTTTTTTAGCTTAGAATTTAGTTTTTGCAGATATCTAGAAGCCTTTTTATCAAACTTAAGTTGGTTTAGGTTTAGAGAAATAATCTTTTGATTTGTAGTAGCGATTCCTTTTGTAATAGTATCAGATGCTAAATCTGACCCTAGAAAAGACAAACACCATTTTAGCGCTATTATATTTTTGGTAAACGTGTCCGTAGGGTAAGATTTATTCCATTTTAAATTAATTGTTTTGTCTTTGTCTGAAGAGTTACAAGAAAAAACTAAAATTAATATGGTAACCGTTATTAAAGTAAACGAAATAGAATATTTATATTTTTGATATTTCATATATATAATAGCTTTCTTTTGAAACTATAGTACGATCAAAACTTTTTAAGAATTTGTATTTCAAAGAATTCGTAATCGATTTATATTCTTTTATATTTAAAAAGTGATTCGATATAAAAATAATACTTTGATCTACATCTTTCATAACCTCCTCTAAAGAATTGACTAGAGCTTTTTTTGGATTTGGCTGTATAGGAACTTTTCTATTCCATACACAATAACTCTCATAGCTATTAGAATCCAAAAAAAATATAGGTTTTTCTAGATAACTGCTTAAGGAGGTCCCTTCACACCATTGTGTAATTACAACTTTATCAGTAAGCTTTGATTTTTTTAGAAACGCTACAGTCTGTTTTGAACTAGAGAAAGGTAGGAAAAGGTCAAAACCATACGCTACGATTCCCGAAAATGTTTGGGTTATTAAAATGCTATAGATAAGAATATTTTTTATTTTTTTAAATGTTAATAAAGACAACCAAGAATTAAATATACTTTTTTTGAGTGGATACTCATTTTCTATCCATAATCCTGTAATTATAAATAGAAAGTTTAAACCGAAATATCTCGGAGCGGATAATTGAGTAACAAAAAAGAATAAAGTAGTACCTATAATTCCTAGATATATGTACAACAAAATAATTTTGTTTTTATAAAAAATAAACACTGGAATAAAAATACTGAATACTCCAAAAATAGTAGCAAGGGTCTTGTTTAGATTTACTATAAGATTCGAATTCCAAAAATGAATGGTTCTGAAATCAGAAATCGTAAAAAGACCTTTAAAAAAAGTAATAAAACTTTTAGAGGTTTTTTGAAATAATGTAATTTCTTCAATTCTATCAAAAAAAGAAGTATCAGAAGGAGGTATAATTTGAATAATTGCAAGTAGCGTTCCCAGGACAAAAAATGTTAACCCAAGTCCAATCTTTGTAGACACATAGTAGCTGTTTTTTTGAATATACTCAACACATACAATAACCATCATACAAACTGTAATTACAATAAAAATAGCATGCGTATTATTAGCTATTGCAAGAAGTCCTGCAAAAAGTATAAACTTTTCTTTACGATATTGATATATACTACACGCGAGAAATAAAAACAGCACGCCAAGAGCATAATTCCTACTAAGTAGGTTGTATTCAAAAAATATAAAATAACCAAAAATAAATAGTATTTTAAATAACCTTGAAAAAGGAGCATTTTTAAGAAAAATAAAAACAACAGAAGATGAAATAAGGATATGCATCAATTGCATCCAAAATGGATTTAATGAAAACTTACTAATATAGAAAAGTAAAATATTCCATAGGATAGGATGGCCTTCATATCGGGTATTAGTAATTAGATCTGACAGAGATTTGCTATCTCTTGCCAAAAGCCAATGATGTGACTCATCCAACCATAATTCATGATGCAAAACACCTATAAAACTTAAGCAAAAAAATATAATTGTAAAAACAAAATAATCTCGAGATACTACATTTAAGAAGTTTAATGAATCAAGTTTACTCATGTAGACTATTTGAATTTATAATATTTCATAAACAGTAAAGCCGCGATTGATTTTATTTTCAATTTTAATTTCTCTATTGTATTTTTTTTATTTTTAAAATAGTGCACTTCATTAACAATTCTTCGGACTGCAAAATCATAGAATTTACGATGGTAAGTCCTTCTAAAATCAATATCTCTATCTGTTGAGGTATTCCAATCTGGTTGTACGGTAATATCATTTTCAATCTCATTATACAATGAAGTTCCTTTTATTGGATAAGCTACGGTGATTGTAAAATGAGTAGGGTTAGCCACTTTTAGATGATGTATCGTTTCTGCTATATCTTGTTCATTTTCTCCTGGATATCCTACCATTATAAAAGTTCCGGTTTCCATACCTAAAGCATTGGTTTTTTGAATGGCTTCTCTTACTGTTTCGACTTTAACTCGTCTATCCATCGCATCTACTATTTTTTGCGAACCACTTTCTGCACCAATCCATATTCGATAACAACCTGCCTCTTTTAATTGTTGCAAGACGTTATCATTTAAACGTTCTGCCCGAGTAATACATTCAAAAGGGATAACAGCATCTTGTTGTATCACTTCTTTATGAAACTCTGTTAACCATTTATGACTTACCGTAAAGACATCATCTACAAACCAAATAGTATCTGGATTATATTCGTGCTTAAGCATCGCTAATTCTTGAGCTACAAGTTTAGCAGGTCTTCGTCGATAACTCTGCCCATAAACTGCTGTACTACACCATTTACAGGTATAAGGACAACCTCGTTGCGTACTAACTGTCATAGAACTTACTCCATGATTGTTTTTCCAAGTATCTAGATATTTCTGCATATCTATAGCTTTTCTATTGGGTAGAGGTAATAATGACAAATCTTTCATTTTTATTCTTGCAGCGGTCTTAACTACCTTATCATCCTTTAAATAAGCAATCCCCGAAATATCATGTATATCGGTTTTATTAACAATAGCTTGGTGTAATTCATATAGTGTTTCTTCTCCTTCTCCAATAACGATATATTGAGCTCCTGATCTCAAATAATTTTCAGTGTTATAAGAAACATCAGGTCCACCTAGAACTATTTTAGGAAAACCATACAAAGCTTCGGTTTTAAGAATTTTTATAAGTTTGATGACTTCTACTTTAGTCATTAGATTTGCGTAAATAGCAACGATCTCTGGTTTTTTAGTAGCTATAAAACGCAATTGTTTTTCTTTAGAACTAAAAGTAGTATCGAAAATATAATTTTGTATCCTTCTCTCTTGCAAATACCCAGAAATATAAAGCTGCCCCAAAGGAGGGTATGGCTTCATAATCCTTTGTTCTTTGGGATCTGTACTCAGATAATATGCATGGGTTAGTAGTATACTCATCTTTTAGTCAGAGAAATTATATAATGATCACTGTACTTGGATAAAAATGAGAAACGCTTAAAAATGGTATCCAGTGTCTGTAAAATTTTTAAAAACCTTAATTTTTTTTTGAAGAAATCTTCTAAATAAGAGGGAGGAATACATAATCCAATAGGACTGATTCTATCTATGGTAAAAAAATTATTAGCCATTTTTATAATAGCATCGGGATTGTAGTACCAAGTATTTACATGGTTTCCATCTACATTTGCTTGTACAACATTATTTGTGTTTCGTCTATATGCCTTTTTAGGATTACCTTTTGTTAAAAAATATAGATTTTCTATTATACAGTGTTTTGGCATGATTACTCCAATAATTCTACCCTTTGGTTTTAGTTTTTTCTTTGCCGAAACAAAAAAACTTTCAAGTTGTAGAGGAGAAAGGCAATTTAATCCTCCAAAATCAGAGAAAATTAGATCAAAAGAAGTATTAAAATGAGTTTCTTCTAATCTATTAATATCTAATTGACAAAATTCTGGTTGATTAGAAATTGATAGTACCTTAGTATTCGCTACTTTAATCATTTCTGAAGAAATATCTGTAGCAATTACTCTGTGGCCTTGATTAGCAAGCCATAATGCATCGTGACCAGTACCGCAATTAATCTCTAATATATCTAGGTTTTTATTTTCAGCAAATGTATTGGATAAGAAGTCGTGCACCAATTTTCTTTGGAGTTTACCTATATGACTATTCGTAAAAACATCATCATAAAAGGGAGCAGATATATCAAAACTTTCAGTCATTTAAATGTTCCATTCTTTTTAAAATTTGTGCATCCATAAAAGCACTTGGAAAATAATACATCAGATATGCTATTCTTTTTATAGCAGTCTTCGAAAATTGGTTTGGTTGAGATAGTATGTTTTTCAAGAAATTAACTCCCTGACTTTTTCTATATTCTTTATGTACATATCTATGTAGTTTTTTGTAATACTTAGAATTATATGTACTCTTAAACATCATGGCTAAATCATCCGAGTCTGTCCAATTTGCCTTCAGTCTTAGATCATCTTTAACTTTGTCATAGAATTTAGTTCCAGGAAGTGGATAAGAGACAGATATACCAATATCATCAGGCACTAATTCTTTGATCATCTTTATCGTTTGTGAGATATCACTTTTAGTTTCGCCAAGATATCCAAATTGAATAAAGAAAGCTACTCGGATATTTTTATCTTTCAATAATGTAGTTGCATTATAAATTTCTTCTACTTTAGTTCCTTTGTCCATAGCATCAAGAATAGATTGAGATCCGCTTTCTGCTCCAACCCAAACCTCTTGCAATCCTGATTCTGCGAGTGCATCAATCGTATCTTCTTTTAGTAATAAATCTACTCTACTCTGAATATAATATTTTAGTGAGGTATTGGTTTTTTTTAGTTCTATATTAAAATCTTGAACCCATCCTGGAGTGAGTCCAAAAATATCATCACACATCCAAAATCGTTTTACTTTATATTTTTTTTGAAGAAATTGAATATGCGAGACTATATATTCTGGAGAGTGTGTATTGTAACGATTCCCATAGATAGGCTTAGCACACCAATTGCATTTAAAAGGACATCCTCTAGTAGTTGCTAGATTTAACGTAAATTCCTTACCTCCAATATGCCATATCTTTTTATAGGCATCAATATCTACTAGATCCCAAGCAGGAAGTGGTAATTCATCTAAATTCTTTAGTACTTGTCGCTTAAAATTTGTAACAGTTTCTCCTTCTTTTGTATACACAATACCTTTAACGTTCTCAGGAGATTGCTTGTTTTTAAGTATCGTAAGTAGTTCTTTAAGCGTAGCTTCGCCTTCGCCTTGAATAATGTAATCTGCCCCAGTAGTTAAATATTTGAGATAATGGTCAGTAGCATCAGAACTATTAACAATTACAGTACAATCATAACTTTTACCAATGCGTATCATCTCGAAAGCAGCTTCTCGCATCGTCGTTAAACACATTTTAGTCAGATAATTAAATCCATCATCATATAGCACTAAGAATTCGGGTTTCTTTTTGGCGATTTCTTTCTCTATATCATAAGGATTATCTCTTAAGTTGGTGTCGAATAAATCAACATTAAACCCATTTTCTCTCATCAAGGAAGCTGCATATATCGTCCCTAATGGAGGAAAAGGTGTTTTATTTTTCCATTGCTTAGTATCCAGTGGATAGTAGTATGAATGTGAAAACAAAATATCAAGCATGCTCTTTTTCTAATGTAATATCATACTTAGTCTGAAACTCATTATATCTCGCATTCAAACGGTCAATAACTTTTTTCTGAAAGTTCTGAGGGTGATGTTTTGACACAGCACTTGTTGATTTCATAGCGATGTTAAAATCTTCCTTTGATAAGTTATCAAATTTTATACGCCATTTCTTTAGTGTTATCTTCAAAAAAACTGCATCTAAAAAATCTCCTAATTTTGGAGTCAGAAGACCTACTATAGCTCTAGAAAACCAATTTTGTTTGACTTCTGGGTATATAGAAACCTTACCAACTTTCATGTTTGGGAGAAATCTTGAAACCCATCTATTCTGAGCATAAAACTCTTTAAAATCGCCAGATATAGGAATTAATGTCAATAGTTCCATGGCAGTAAATAAATTTTGTTCCGTAATTTTTAAATGATCTTCAGAAATAAAATAATTAACGCAAAAGAATTTTCTTGAATTGAAAAGAAAAATTTTTTTATAAAGCATTAATAATGTCCTGGCAATCCATAGTCGATTGGATTTGGTAATTACAAAGAAATCCACATCACTATCTTTATCGTGATAATTTTTTGATAAAGCTCCAGAAATTCCAACGGCTTCTATGTATGGGAATTTTGAAATAAAAACACCTTTTTTTATAGCTTTATCCATTACAGCTTTTGCCATTTTATTACCTTCAATACGACGAGAAACATTATGAGTATCTTCTTCAATGAAATAATAATTATCATCATGTGATACCACTCCTTTTTCTTTTAAATACATTAATTCATCTGCTATTTCTTTTTCATTATTAGCAGTAGAAAATAGATATATTTCTTTAGCAGAAAGGGGATATCTAAAAATAGAAAAATATAATAATGCTTTAAGAGAATTCACAAAGTATAGGTTTTAATTTGTTTTTTCTTGTAAAAGAATAATTTTTTTTTAATAATTGTTATGCTAATATTTAATTACATAAAGTTAAACAACAATTTTACTATTAATAGAAGTGTTATAGTTAATTGTTTTCTAATTTTTTTAAAACTACGTAGATTATCCTGTTCAGGTAGAAATAATCATATCTATCATATGGTAACTAAAATTAGATTTTAAAAAATAAAGTTGCTATACAAATCTTTGTTAAATACTACAAATCGTATACCGTATTGCATAAATAAAATTTGCTTAGCAAGCCTTATTTTTTGATAAGCGTAAGGTTCAGATTTACTAAAACCTCATCTGCTATTTTTTTACTTACAATTCTAGGTATTTTTATATCAAATTCTTCAGGTTTAGTTTTAAAAGAAGAGAGAATCATAATTGTATTTTCTTTTTTATCAAAAGATCCTTTTACACTTACATTCTTCGATTTCCCATGTACTTCTAATGCACCTTCTATAGTGTATTCATCCTGAATATTGTTTATGTCAAATCCAATTAATTTTCCTTTAAATCTTGCTTTTGGATATTCATCTGATTCTAGGTAATTTTCGTTAAAATGCTCTTCCATCAAGGCATTTTTAAAACGAAATCCTTTTATTAAAGCTAATGCTGCAAACTCACCGTTATCAGTGTTTAATATAGCAGTTACCGTTGTGTTTTTGCCTTTTACTTCTTCAAAACTAGGTACTGAAGCTTCAAAACTAATGGTTCCTTTTTTTGTTATGAATTTTCCTTGGGCAATAATAGACCCCGAAGTAAACAGGAATAAAAAGAGTAGTAAATTTTTCATATGTATTCTATTATAGTTTATTATTCTAATAGCCCATCGGTGTTCCATTGTATAATGATGTCGATTATTGGTTGAGGCAGTCGAGGCCCTCCAGGAGGCATCACAGTACTATTATCATTAGATGATATTCTTGTTGTCAATTCTCTATTGACTACTGCATCCCTTACCTGATCAAATATAAGAAGTGGCATAGGTGCCCCATTAATAGGGGGGTCTGTATGACAACGGATACAACTGTCATCTATAATCGTTTTTACATTATTGTTGTAGGTAACCAAAGGAACATCTACTACATCTACAAGATCATTTTCGCTATCATTTTCACAACATAGATTGATGAAAATAAGTATAAAAACTAAAAGCTTTATAAAATATGGTTTCATAAATAAGGGAACTTTTTTGAGGTAGAAAGTATACTAAAAACTGGTGATATGCAAAAATAATCTAATAAAGCAGATAATTTTCATACTTTTAAAACAATCTTAAACCAAAAATATACAATGAAAAAACTACTAATAGCAATTTTGATTATAGGGATTACTGCTTTTATTGGCTATAAATATCTATACCAATCTCATCGAGATATTCAGGGGGAGAAGGCAGAATTTACGCTAGGGGCAACGGAATTGGTAAGAGAATTCTTTGAGTCATCGGATATCTCTTCTAAAAAATATGTAAATAAAACTATCATCGTACACGGTAAACTAACAGAAATAGAAGATAATTCTTTACTTCTTAATGATGCTGTTTACTCTACTTTTGATACGAATCATAATGTTTCAGTTTCAAGTTTAAATTCAGATTTTACTATAAAAGGACGATGTATAGGGTATGATGAACTCCTAGAAGTTGTGAAATTTGATCAGGCTTCGATTATTAAATAATATTCTTTTATTTGGATTTTTAAAATCACTTTCATGAAAAAATTTCTATTTATAGTATTCTTACTTCCAAACATAATAGTAGCTCAAGATGATTTACTAAATGAATTAGAATCCGATGTTGAGGAAGATAATTATGTAACATCAACTTTTAAGGGGCTTAAGATTGTAAATTTTGAATCTACAAAACTGGTTAATAAGCGGAACTTGTTTTTTATTGTGGCACATCGTTTTGGTAGCGTAGAAAATGGTATTGATGATTTTTTTGGATTAGATCAAGCGGTAACTCAACTTAAGTTTATATATGGCATTACTGATGGAATAAATGTTGGTATTGCGCGTAGTTCATTTCAAAAAACATATGGGTTACATGCTAAATATAGATTATTTAGACAACAGAAAAATGGGTTTCCATTCACTATTGTTGGATATAATTTGTTGACGATCAATACGGGACTTGAAAAAGATCAACTCCCTAAGCTAGAATTTAATAATAGATTATCATATGTTTCTCAAATATTGATTGCAAGAAAAATTGGTAAAAGGTTATCTCTAGAATTAGCTCCATCTTATCTGCATGAAAACTTCGTACGATTTGATGATCAGGATAATTCTCAATTTATTGTTGGTATGGGAGGGAGGTATAAATTGACTAAACGTTTTAGCCTTAATCTGGATTATGGAGTACATCTAAATAGAAGTGGTACTTCTACCTTTAAAAATTCATTATCTATCGGTTTTGATATAGAAACAGGAGGTCATGTATTTCAGTTACATTTTACGAACGCGCAACCTATGTTTGAGAATGGATTTCTGGGACAAGCATCAGGAGATTGGGGAGATGGTAATTTTTTCTTTGGATTTAATTTAAGTAGAGTTTTTGATCTTTAATATGATATAAAGAAAACTAATTTTATTATGATTAGTACAAATATCAATATGTCTTTTAAGAAATTACCTCATCAAATGGTTGAACATACTTTATAAGAAATTGGTTTAGTTATAGTAAAGATTTAAATAATATCGGTATGCATTTTATCTTACATATTAAGAAATAATCAAAACATTTGTAAGGTATTTCTTGTTTAAAATATTAACATTTTTTTGAAAATTTTCATAAGAAATTTATAAATAACATGAATTTTCGTTAAAATGGTGTATGGTTTTGGCATAGAATTATTTCGTTTTTATTGTAAAATAAAGATTTATTCATTGGTTTTGTATTATTATCTTCTTAGTTCCTTCTTAACATCAAAATTTACTTCGAATAGACTTTAAAAACTAAATTGTTTTTTTATAATGAATTAATTATTTGATAATCAATAAATTATAATTGAAATTATTTTTTTTTGTTACATATATTACGATTGTTAAGACATAGTTAAGGTGAATAAGTCTATGCTTTGCTTCGTAGTTGTTATAACTTTATTCTTTTCTAGAAGAGATATATACATCTGAGTCGTTTTAATTGATATACCAACAAACAATCATTTAATATCGACAAAAGGATGAAGATGTTATATAGATTAAGGAGAATAATAGTAAACATAATAATGTCATATCATCACTTCCCCCTAGAATTTATTTGATATGGTTTTAAATACGTACACAAATTTCAAAACTATATAAAAAATGAAAAATTTTATCAAAAAATGCACAATGCTAATGATGGGCTTACTGTGTTTTAATCTGTCTGCACAGTTTAATTACGGAGAAGCCTTACAGAAGTCTCTTTTCTTTTACGAGGCGCAACAATCTGGAGAACTACCTGATTGGAATAGAGTCTCTTGGAGAGCTAATTCTGCTCTGCAGGATGGTTCAGATGTAGGATTAGACCTTACTGGAGGTTGGTATGATGCTGGAGATCACGTAAAGTTTGGTTTTCCAATGGCATTTAGTGTAACTGCGTTAGCGTGGGGAGCAATTGAGTATGAAGATGCATACAGAGCTTCAGGTCAATTAGATATTTTAAAGAGAAACCTAAGATTTGTAACAGATTATTTTATAAAATGTCACACAGCACCTAATGAGTTTTATGGACAATTAGGTAATGGAGGTTTGGATCATGCCTTTTGGGGTTCATCAGAAGTAATGGTAATGGATCGACCAGCGTATAAGATTGACGCTCAGAATCCAGGATCAGATCTTGCTGCAGAGACTGCTGCTGCTATGGCAGCTGTCAGCATTTTACTTAAAGATGATGATCCAGCTTATAGTGCTACCTTACTAAGACATGCTGAAGAGCTATATAGCTTTGCAGATAATTTTAGAGGTGAATATTCAAACTCTATAACAGATGCAGCTGGATTTTACAGATCTTTTAGTAGTTATAAAGATGAGATAGTTTGGGGAGCTGCATGGTTATACAGAGCAACAAATGATCCTGCATATCTTACAAAAGCAGAAACAGAATATGATAATTTAAATAATGAAGGACAAAGTGGAGATAAGGCATATAAATTTACAATGTCTTGGGATGATAAAGGATATGGATCTTATGTTTTATTAGCTCAACTTACTGGAAAAGACAGGTATAAAGAAGATGCTGAGAGATATTTAGATTTCTGGACTAGTGGTGTAAATGGAGAAAGAGTTACCTATAGTCCAGGAGGACAAGCGCACTTAATACAGTGGGGATCTTTAAGGTATGCTGCTAATACTTCATTCTTAGCATTAGTATATAGTGATAAAGTAAATACTTCTGCAGCTAACAAGCAAAAATATCACGACTTTGCAGTAGGGCAAGTAAACTATGCTTTAGGGGATAATCCTATTAATAGAAGTTTTATGATAGGATTTGGGAATAATCCAGCTAATAATTCTCATCATAGAGCAGCACATGGTGCTTGGGCTAATAGCTTACAAAATAGACCTGACAAACCAAGTCATACATTATTTGGAGCATTAGTAGGTGGACCATCTTCTCCAAACGATCAGTTTGTAGATGATAGAGGAGATTTTATAGCGAATGAGGTGGCTTGTGATTATAATGCTTGTTTTACAGGGGTTTTAGCAAGAATGTATGAAGAATATGGAGGGAATCCACTAGCTAATTTCCCAGTACAAGAGACTCCTACAAGATCTGAGATCAGAAGTATGTCTAAGTTTAACAGTAACAATGCTTCTGGGAGTACCGTTAGAGTACTAGTTCAGAATAGAACAGCATGGCCTGCTAGAGTAACTGATAAATTATCTTATAGATATTTCTTTGATATTTCTGAAGGTGTAGCACAAGGTTTTACTATTTCTGATTATACACCAACATTAAATGGTATTCAAGGTAATAGTACAATTGCAGTAAGAGCTTGGGATGCTTCAAAAAATATTTATTATGCTGAGATTGCCTTAGTAGGTGAACAAATTTCTCCTATTGGAGATCCACAATTTAGAAGAGAAACTCAGTTAAATTTTAGAGTAAGTAATGGAGTACCTTATGATACTACTAATGACTGGTCAGCCCAGGGATTAAATGGTAGTTCAGATGTAGAAAGTACAAATATTCCTGTATATGATAATGGTGTATTGGTTTTTGGTAATGAGCCTGGAAATGGTAGCCCTAATCCACCAGTTGTAGATGGAGGAGTTATTACAGGCGGTCCATTTACCTTTACAGTAGGAGATGGGATAGAAGATAATGTAAGTGGTATTTCGGTATCAGGTAGTTCAGGAAGTAATGCTACTTGGGTAGTTACCGATGATCAATTAGAGATATTAGGATTACCACCAACAATTGCTGCTTTAGAAGGCGTAAACTTTGATGTTGCAGGAACAGGTACTTGTTTAATTTGGTACTTACGCTATGAAGACGGACTTCAAGGAGCAGCAGTAGGAAACAATGCAGCTGATCTTGTAGGTAATTTTGATTTATCGAATTCTATAACAGTTACAAGAAATCCAGTAGTAGTTAATCCCCCAGTTGTAGACGGAGGAGTTATTACAGGCGGTCCATTTACCTTTACAGTAGGAGATGGGATAGAAGATAATGTAAGTGGTATTTCGGTATCTGGTAGTTCAGGAAGTAATGCTACTTGGGTAGTTACCGATGATCAATTAGAGATATTAGGATTACCACCAACAATTACTGCTTTAGAAGGCGTAAACTTTGATGTTGCAGGAACAGGTACTTGTTTAATTTGGTACTTACGCTATGAAGACGGACTTCAAGGCGCAGCAGTAGGAAACAATGCAGCTGATCTTGTAGGTAATTTTGATTTATCGAATTCTATAACAGTTACAAGAAACCCAGCAGGTAATCCACCAGTTGTAGACGGAGGAGTTATTACAGGCGGTCCATTTACCTTTACAGTAGGAGATGGTATAGAAGATAATGTAAGTGGTATTTCGGTATCAGGTAGTTCAGGAAGTAATGCTACTTGGGTAGTTACCGATGATCAATTAGAGATATTAGGATTACCACCAACAATTGCTGCTTTAGAAGGCGTAAACTTTGATGTTGCAGGAGTAGGTACTTGTTTAATTTGGTACTTAAGATACGAAGACGGACTTCAAGGAGCAGCAGTAGGAAACAATGCAGCTGATCTTGTAGGTAATTTTGATTTATCGAATTCAATTACCGTAACTAGAAATCCAGTTCCTCCTACTGGAGGAGATTGTAATTTTGGTGCACCACTAAATAACGCATTACCTACCATAGCTAATTCTTATTCAAATAGTTATGTTATAGGAAACGGCGGACCAGATTTAAGTAATGTTATCAATTTTACAGTTAACTGGGATTTAGCCAATAATGGATTGTGGCAATTCTCTATGAATACAAATAATGGAACACCAAGTTGGTGGAATGATTTCTTGCCAAAAGTTACACAGAATTTCAATAGTGCTCAACCATCAGTAACAATTACTGGATCAGGTTTTCCTAATTTAGATGGAGGATATTATGCAACAATAGATGGAGATAATTTCGCATTAGTTTCTAAATCAGGATCATTTACTATTTATTTTAGTAATGATAGCGCTCCAAATTGTGACGATTCATTAAAGAATCCAGTATTTGATAATGAGGCTATAAAAGTATTCCCAAATCCTGTATCTGATATATTATCGATTCAAAGTAATACCTTCAGCGATGGAGCTGTAATTAGTTTAATAGACGTAACAGGAAGAACTATTAACCAGATAGCTGTTCAACCATCAGCTACAGAAGTATCACTTGATACATCAGATCTTACATCAGGGGTGTATTTTGTTAAAATAAATAATAATAAAGTAAAGACTACGACGATAAAACGAATTATCAAGAGTAATTAAAAATAACCACAATTAAGAGAAGGAGGCTGTATTATTTATACAGATAATATGGTCTTCTTCTTTAATCTCTTTTCAAACTCTTTTACTTAAAAACCAACATTTTATAACCACAATAACCACAATTACCACAATTACCACACACTAAACAACTTGTAATTAATTACAATTAAAAAATATTGAAAACACACACAAATGAAACAACTAAAAACACATTTAATACTGCTATTATTCTTTTTTTGTAGTAGTATTTCAGGGCTTATGGCCCAACAGCAAAATTTCCTTACGGCATCAGGTAATAAATTATATGATGTTACTGGAAAAGAAGTGCGATTAACAGGAGTCAATTGGTTTGGCTTTGAAACTGCTTTGTATAGCCCTCATGGATTATGGGCAAGGGATATGAAAAGTGTTCTACAACAAATCAAAGACTTAGGTTTTAATACGATTAGAGTTCCTTGGTGTAATGAAATGCTTGATCCAGGAGCAACAATTTCAATAAATTCTTTTGGTACAGATGCGTATACAGGCATTTCTCCAATGAATGAAGAAGAATCTACAGTAAGTAAACCAATAGAATTATTAGATATTTTTGTAAAATGGTGTCAAGAAAATGATATGAAAATCGTTTTAGATAACCATTCTAGAGCTGCAGATGGTTTCTTAAACGAAGCTTTTTGGTATACACCAGAATATTCTGAGCAACGATGGATCAATGATTGGATTTTTATGGCAGAGCGCTATAAAGACTATTCAGCAGTAGTTGCTATGGACCTTAATAATGAGCCTCATGGGTCAACTTGGGGCAATAGCAATCCTGCTACTGACTGGAATAAAGCAGCTGAACGTTGTGCAAATGCTGTATTAGCTGCAAACCCTAATGTTTTGATTATGGTTGAAGGAGTAGGAGAATTCGAAGGAGATTCTTATTGGTGGGGAGGACAGCTCAAAGGAGCAGAAAAATACCCAGTACAAATATCTAAACCAGAAAAATTAGTGTATTCTGCTCATGAATATGGACCAGAAGTTGCACAACAAGATTGGTTTGAAGCATCTAATTTTCCTCAAAACATGCCTGGAGAATGGGAGGAACATTTTCATTATTTATATCAAAACAATACTTCTCCATTATTTGTAGGAGAGTTTGGAATTAAAAATCAAGATGCTTTTAATGGTGTCGCGTTTACTTGGTTTACAAATTTCATGGATTTTATGGGAGATATTTATTCTTGGACTTTTTGGACCATGAATCCTAACTCTGGCGATACTGGAGGGATATTACAAGACGATTGGAGTTCTATAAACCAATGGAAATTAAATGTGCTAAAACCACATTTTGCTCCACTAATTCCAAATGTCGTAGGAGGAAACCCTAACCCACCAGTTGTGGTAGATGGAGGAACAATTACAGGCGGTCCATTTACCTTTACAGTAGGAGATGGAATAGAAGATAATGTAAGTGGTATTTCGGTATCAGGAAGTTCAGGAAGTAATGCTACTTGGGTAGTTACCGATGATCAATTAGAGATATTAGGATTACCACCAACAATTGCTGCTTTAGAAGGCGTAAACTTTGATGTTGCAGGAACAGGTACTTGTTTAATTTGGTACTTACGCTATGAAGATGGACTTCAAGGCGCAGCAGTAGGAAACAATGCAGCTGATCTTGTAGGTAATTTTGATTTATCAAATTCTATAACAGTTACAAGAAATCCAGTAGGTAATCCACCCGTTGTAGTAGATGGCGGAGTTATTACAGGAGGTCCATTTACCTTTACAGTAGGTGATGGTATAGAAGATAATGTAAGTGGTATTTCGGTATCAGGAAGTTCAGGAAGTAATGCTACTTGGGTAGTTACCGATGATCAATTAGAGATATTAGGATTACCACCAACAATTGCTGCTTTAGAAGGCGTAAACTTTGATGTTGCAGGAGTGGGTACTTGTTTAATTTGGTACTTACGCTATGAAGATGGACTTCAAGGCGCAGCAGTAGGAAACAATGCAGCAAATCTTTCTGGAAACTTTGATTTATCTAACTCAATTACTGTAGAGAGAGAAGCACCTACTACAGGACCAGGACCAGGACCTGGAAACGGAGGAGATTGTACGTTT
This sequence comes from uncultured Aquimarina sp., assembly GCA_947493495.1. Classification (GTDB taxonomy): domain Bacteria; phylum Bacteroidota; class Bacteroidia; order Flavobacteriales; family Flavobacteriaceae; genus Aquimarina. Next base: position 17,885 of record CANLRN010000038.1, on the reverse strand, counting down.
AGTACTCCAATAGCAGAACCATTAGCAACTATAAATAATTCTTATTCTAATATATATGTATTAGGAAATGGAGGTCCAGACTTAAGTAATGTTATCAATTTTACAATTAACTGGGATTTAGCCAATAATGGATTGTACCAATTTTCTATGAATACAAATAACGGTATACCAAGTTGGTGGAATGATTTCTTACCAAAAGTTACACAGAACTTCAATAGTGCTCAGCCATCAGTAACAATTACAGGATCAGGTTTTCCTAATTTAGATGGAGGATATTATGCTACAATAGATGGAGATAATTTTGTATTGGTATCTCAGACATCAGAATTCACACTATATTTTAGTACTTCTTCTACAGCACCTGATTGTAATACAGGAAACCCTAACCCACCAGTTGTGGTAGATGGAGGAACAATTACAGGCGGTCCATTTACCTTTACAGTAGGAGATGGGATAGAAGATAATGTAAGCGGTATTTCGGTATCAGGAAGTTCAGGAAGTAATGCTACTTGGGTAGTTACCGATGATCAATTAGAGATATTAGGATTACCACCAACAATTGCTGCTTTAGAAGGCGTAAACTTTGATGTTGCAGGAACAGGTACTTGTTTAATTTGGTACTTACGCTATGAAGATGGACTTCAAGGCGCAGCAGTAGGAAACAATGCAGCTGATCTTGTAGGTAATTTTGATTTATCAAATTCTATAACAGTTACAAGAAATCCAGTAGGTAATCCACCCGTTGTAGTAGACGGCGGAGTTATTACAGGAGGTCCATTTACCTTTACAGTAGGAGATGGAATAGAAGATAATGTAAGTGGTATTTCGGTATCAGGTAGTTCAGGAAGTAATGCTACTTGGGTAGTTACCGATGATCAATTAGAGATATTAGGATTACCACCAACAATTGCTGCTTTAGAAGGCGTAAACTTTGATGTTGCAGGAACAGGTACTTGTTTAATTTGGTACTTACGCTATGAAGATGGACTTCAAGGAGCAGCAGTAGGAAACAATGCAGCAAATCTTACAGGTAACTTTGATCTATCAAACTCAATTACAGTAGAGAGAGAAGCAGCTACTGGACCAGGTGGACCAGGTGGTGGATCAAGCGACAATGCTTATATCGACCGTTTTATAGAATTAAGAAATGAGTTTTATGACCCTGCAAATGGATATTTTAGTGCAGATGGTTCTCCTCACCACTCTATAGAATCATTGATTGTAGAAGCACCAGATCATGGTCACGAATCTACTAGTGAGTTATATTCTTACTGGTTATGGCTAGAGGTAATGAATGGTAGAATTACAAAAGATTGGCAACCTCTTGCTAATGTTTGGAATAAAGTAGAAGAGTTTATTATTCCTACTACGGCAGATCAGCCTACAAATGGAGCTTATAATCCTTCTTCTCCAGCAGCTTATGCTAGTGAATTTCCATTGCCAAGTAATTACCCAGCACCTCTTGATTTTGGAGCACCAGTTGGTGTTGATCCAGTATCTTCTGATCTAAAAGCTGCATATGGTGATGATATATATCAGATGCACTGGCTATTAGATAATGATAACTTCTATGGATATGGAAATAGAGGAGATGGTGTTAGTACTCCATCATATATCAATACATTCCAAAGAGGAGAACAAGAATCTGTGTATGAAACAGTACCACATCCATCTTGGGAGAGCTTTGATTGGGGAGGAACTGATGGTTTTTTACCTTTATTTATAGAAGATCAGAATTATGCTAAGCAATGGAGATATACTAGTGCTCCTGATGCAGATGCAAGAGCTGTACAAGCGATGTATTGGGCTCAACTATATGCCAAAGAACAAGGTGCTAACCTAGCAAGTTTAGATTTAGACAAAGCAACAAAAATGGGAGACTTCTTAAGAATCTCAATGTTTGATAAATACTTTAAACCTCTAGGAGTACAAAGTGCATCTAGTGGTGCAGGTACTGGATACGATAGTGCACATTACCTAATGTCGTGGTATATGTCTTGGGGAGGATCAGCAGACCCTTCGTCTCAGTGGGCATTTAGAATAGGATCTAGTCACTGTCATTTTGGATATCAAAACCCTATTGCTGCATACGCGATGAGTCAAACTCCTGAGTTTGAGCCTAAGTCTCAAAACGGTAAAAGAGACTGGACAGAAAGTCTTAAAAGACAAATGGAATTTTATACTTGGTTGCAGTCTAAAGAAGGTGCAATAGCAGGTGGAGCTACTAATAGCTGGAATGGAGATTATAGTGTTTACCCTGCAGGAACTCCTACTTTCTATGATATGGCATATACTTCAAATCCTGTTTATAAAGATCCGGGAAGTGGAACTTGGTTCGGATGGCAAGCTTGGTCTATGGAGAGAGTAGCAGAATACTACTATCTTACGAATGACTCTATGGCAAAAGACCTAATGGATAAATGGGCTGATTGGGTAAAAGGAGAAGTTAGATTGATTGGAGACGATGATTTTGATATTCCAGCAACTTTAGAGTGGTCTGGACAACCAGATACTTGGAATCCTAATAATCCTGGTAGTAACAATAACTTAAGTGTTACCGTAACAGACTACGGAAAAGATTTAGGTGTTGCTGCTTCTATGGCAAAGGCACTTATTTATTATGCAGCTGCTACCGAAAAGTATGAAACATTAGATACAGCATCTCGTGATTTAGCGAAAGAAGTATTGGACAGAATGTGGAATACCTACAGAGATGATAAAGGAGTTTCTTCACCAGAATCAAGAGGAGATTTTGCAAGAGTTTTTGAAGAAGAAGTATATATTCCTAATGGATTTACAGGTGTAATGGCTAATGGTGATGAAATCAAACCCGGAGTTTCTTTCTTAGATATCCGATCTGGACTTAAAAATGATCCTGATTTCCCAAGATTAGAAGAAGCCTATAATGCTGGCGAAGAATATACTCAGAATTATCATAGAAGTTGGGCACAAATAGAAGTAGCCTTAGCTAATGCAGAATACGGATTCTTCTTTGGGGATGATGCTTTAAAAGCTCCTGATACTAAACCAGTAGCTTTAAATGTAGTTGTTAGTCCTAACCCTGCTAATAGTTTTGTAAATATTTCTACTAATTTTGATATGAATAATACGCGAGTAAGAATCATTGACATTTCTGGAAGAGAAATTTATAACCAATATTTAAATGCTAGTCAGAGATCTGCTAGAATTTCGATAGATGGTTTACCTAAAGGATTATATATTGTAGAATTATCAGATCTAGAATCTGGTTTTAAATACAACACGAAAACTATTAAAGAATAGTGTTATTATAATTATAACTGAGAGAGGTTGTACTTACAACCTCTCTTTTTTTAATATTTTAAAAAATAGGTGTATACTAATCACCTTTTAATTTACATACAAAAAATAAGTCTCACCATACACATATAGCCTATAGAAAATAACTACTCAGTAAATTGGTATTAAATACCATTTTGCAAAAACACCTAACTAACACAAACTCATCAATTATTATGAAACCAACACTTACTAGTAAAATTGGTTGGAAAGCATATATAAAGAAGTCACATTTTACTCTCTTTTACGCTATTGCGATTTCTATTTCTTTTGGATTTGTAATAACATCTATTGTAGATGCTTATAATGAGACCGCTGGTCCTAAAATGACAACACGAATCTGGCCTGTTGGAACATTTTTAGCTAATTTCCCTGAAGGTGATCGGATAAACACATACCATCGTAATTATTTAATGATCAATGGCCAAGCTGCCACAGGAGTATGGGATGTTTCTAACCCTACAGCTCCTAGAAGAGTACAATTTAGTGATGCAACTAATAATGGACATCGATGGTGGAAGTTAGAAGGAGATTTATTTTACAGAGAATATTCTGTTCCTGAATTAGAAGGAACAGGATATAAGTATTTGGATCTATCTTATATGCTAAATAGAAAACCGATTACTTCCTCTGATATATTATATACAGTAGCAGATGGACACTCTAATTATGATAGCTTAGAAACGTTTCCTCATACTATTGATGGAAACCGTGTTTATGATATGAGAACTGTAGCACTGATTGATGATATCCAGCAGAACAGATTTAGAAGGTACGATTATCAATATTATCGATGTTTCAGGAAAAGTAGTAGCGTATCTACAGTTACCAAATGGCTCTAAAGAAATAAAAATAGAGATGTATGTACTAGAATCAAGAATGTATTTCATACAGGTCTCCAGAAAAAATATTGAATTCACAGAACAAATTATAAAATAACTTTTTAATAACCATCAAAGCACTATTCAAGATATGTTTAATACTAATCATACTATATTTTAATAAAACTAATTTTTCACACAAAAACCAAATCATTTAATTATGGAAACTTTTTTCAAAAAAATACTTATTTTATGTTGCATGATCACTACAGGCTATTATATGCATTCTCAAAGCTCTGGTTTTGTTTATGCTGAAGGAGATAAATTTATGTTGGATGGAAAACCTTTTTATTTTTCTGGAGCTAATGTCTACGATTTTTTTACCTATGGATCTTCTAGTGGAGATATAGAAACCCAATTTATGGATAAAGACCGTATTGATACACATATGCGAAGATTATACGTCAATGGAGTTAGAGTTGTACGACTTTGGGGGTTTAGTCATGAAGACTGGCATGGATTCGAGCCACAAAAAGGAGTCTATAGTGAAGGACAATTTTCTCTATTTGATTATGTCGTTAAATCTGCTGAAGCTAACGGTATTAAACTGATTGTTGCTTTAGAGAATTACTGGAATGATTATGGGGGAATTAAAGATAGACTTAAGTGGGAAGGGATTGATGTAGCAGGTGGTGGAAGTCATGATCAAGGACAGTTTTTCACAAACGAAGATGCCATACAAGGATACAAAGATTACGTAAAGTATTTTATTACCCGTGTTAATCACTACGATGGAGTAGAATATCGTAATGACCCAACGATTCTTGCTTGGGAATTAATGAACGAACCTAGATACCAAGGTTTTGGAGATGATCTTTCTTCTGATACATTAAGAGCTTGGGTAGATGATATGGGAGAATTTATTAAAGGAATAGACACCAACCATCTTTTAGGAACTGGCTTGGAAGCACATGGATTAAAATATGGATTTGGAGGTGATGAAGGAAATGATTTTATAAAAATCCATGAATCTCCCTATGTAGATTTTACATCAGCACATCCTTACATAAGAGAAAGTTGGGCAGACTTTACGTTAGAAGAGACCATGGCATTAATATGTCAATGGGCAGATGAATCTCATAAAATATTAGAAAAACCCTTGTACATAGGAGAATTTAATGTAGAAATACAGGAACGTTTCGAGTGGTGGGAAGAAATTTATGGGTTTATCGAAGAAAAGAAAATAGGAGCCAGTGCATTTTGGTGGTTTCCAGATAATGAAACCCCAAGAGATAAATTTGCTGTTCTTGAAGGCGATACAGAAGTTGCCATTTACAAAGAACATGCCCTTAAAATGGAAGAAATGTCTGGCGGTGAATCCATTTATCTTTCTCTATTGTCTCCAAAATCTGGGGATAAATTCGTGTCAGGGAGTGATGTACACATAGAAGCCAATTTACTTAACGAAAACAATACTGTTGCCAAAGTAGAATTTTTTAGTAATGGAGTATTAGTTGGCGAAGATATAAGTGCTCCCTATGAATTAGATCTTAGTGGACTCCCTGATGGAGCTTATGCAATTACTTCTGTAGCTACAGGAATTAATGGGATTACGAAAGAATCTACTTCTAGAAATATTCAAATTGGAGGAGATGGAGTATTGACTCTAGAATATAAAGACGCATCAACATCTGTAATCAGTAATGTGATCAAGCCACATCTTAGGATTTTTAATAATTCATCAGAAGGAGTATCATATGCAGATCTTAGTATCCGATATTGGTTTGAGACTGAAGAAGATTTACCTTTAAACTTCTCTGTAGACTATGCAGTAGTTGGGAATACTAATGTAAAAGGTAGGTTTGTGAATATAGAAGGGAATTCATATTATCTAGAACTAACTTTTGATCCTGCTACAGGGATATTAGGAAGAGATGCTGGCTCTGGGCGAATAGAAGCTAAAATTGCTAATAGTCAATTTAGTGATACAGACCAGTCCAATGACTACTCATATAACGGTATTCTAAAAGAATTCGGGCGATCTGATAAGGTTGCATTATACCTCAACGGGAAGTTGATTAGTGGTGTAGAACCGAATGGCAACCCTAATCCCCCAGTTGTAGATGGCGGAGTTATTACAGGCGGTCCATTTGCCTTTACAGTAGGTGATGGTATAGAAGACAATGTAAGTGGTATTTCGGTATCAGGTAGTTCAGGAAGTAATGCTACTTGGGTAGTTACCGATGATCAATTAGAGATATTAGGATTACCACCAACAATTGCTGCTTTAGAAGGCGTAAACTTTGATGTTGCAGGAACAGGTACTTGTTTAATTTGGTACTTACGCTATGAAGATGGACTTCAAGGAGCAGCAGTAGGAAACAATGCAGCTAATCTTGCAGGTAATTTTGATTTATCAAATTCTATAACAGTTACAAGAAATCCAGTAGTAGTTAATCCCCCAGTTGTAGATGGAGGAGTTATTACAGGCGGTCCATTTACTTTTACAGTAGGAGATGGGATAGAAGATAATGTAAGTGGTATTTCGGTATCAGGTAGTTCAGGAAGTAATGCTACTTGGGTAGTTACCGATGATCAATTAGAGATATTAGGATTACCACCAACAATTGCTGCTTTAGAAGGTGTAAACTTTGATGTTGCAGGAACAGGTACTTGTTTAATTTGGTACTTACGCTATGAAGACGGACTTCAAGGCGCAGCAGTAGGAAACAACGCAGCTGATCTTGTAGGTAATTTTGATTTATCAAATTCTATAACAGTTACAAGAAACCCAGTAGTGGTAGATGGAGGTACAATTACAGGCGGTCCATTTACCTTTACAGTAGGAGATGGAATAGAAGATAATGTAAGTGGTATTTCGGTATCAGGAAGTTCAGGAAGTAATGCTACTTGGGTAGTTACCGATGATCAATTAGAGATATTAGGATTACCACCAACAATTGCTGCTTTAGAAGGCGTAAACTTTGATGTTGCAGGAACAGGTACTTGTTTAATTTGGTACTTACGCTATGAAGATGGACTTCAAGGCGCAGCAGTAGGGAATAATGCAGCTGATCTGGTAGGTAATTTTGATTTATCGAATTCTATAACAGTTACAAGAAATCCAGTAGTAGTTAATCCACCAGTTGTAGATGGCGGAGTTATTACAGGCGGTCCATTTACCTTTACAGTAGGAGATGGGATAGAAGATAATGTAAGCGGTATTTCGGTATCAGGTAGTTCAGGAAGTAATGCTACTTGGGTAGTTACCGATGATCAATTAGAGATATTAGGATTACCACCAACAATTGCTGCTTTAGAAGGTGTAAACTTTGATGTTGCAGGAACAGGTACTTGTTTAATTTGGTACTTACGCTATGAAGACGGACTTCAAGGCGCAGCAGTAGGGAATAATGCAGCTGATCTTGTAGGTAATTTTGATTTATCGAATTCTATAACAGTTACAAGAAATCCAGTAGTAGTTAATCCCCCAGTTGTAGACGGCGGAGTTATTACAGGCGGTCCATTTACCTTTACAGTAGGAGATGGAATAGAAGATAATGTAAGTGGTATTTCGGTATCAGGAAGTTCAGGAAGTAATGCTACTTGGGTAGTTACCGATGATCAATTAGAGATATTAGGATTACCACCAACAATTGCTGCTTTAGAAGGCGTAAACTTTGATGTTGCAGGAACAGGTACTTGTTTAATTTGGTACTTACGCTATGAAGATGGACTTCAAGGCGCAGCAGTAGGGAATAATGCAGCTGATCTGGTAGGTAATTTTGATTTATCGAATTCAATTACCGTAACTAGAAATCCAGTTCCTCCTACTGGAGGAGATTGTAATTTTGGTGCACCACTAAATAACGCATTACCTACCATAGCTAATTTTTATTCAAATAGTTATGTTATAGGAAAAGGCGGACCAGATTTAAGTAATGTAATCAACTTTACAATTAATTGGGATTTAGCCAATAATGGATTGTGGCAATTCTCTATGAATACTAATAATGGTATCCCTAGTTGGTGGAATGATTTAAATACTAAGATTACTACTCAGAATTTAGATTCGGCACAACCAAGTATTACGTTATCAGGGACTGGATTTCCTAATCTAGACGGTGGATATTACGCTGTAGTAGATGGAGATAATTTTGCATTAGTAGCTAAAAGTGGTGATTTTACTATCTATTTTAGTAATAGTAATGATGCTCCTAATTGTGGTGATGCACTAAAAAGTCCAATTTCTGATAATACTGGTGTCAAAATATTTCCAAACCCAGTAGAAGATAGGCTATTTATACAAAGTAATACTTTTATAGATGGAGCTGTAATCAGCTTAGTAGACATAACAGGAAGAATTATTAAGAAGATAGCTGTAAAACCATCAGCTAAAGAAGTAGAACTTAACACTTTTGATCTTAATTCAGGAGTATATTTTATTAAAATAAATAATAATAAAGAAAACGAGATAACTCAACGATTTATCAAAAAGTAATCTCTAGAAGTAATTGTATAAGAAGAAGGCTAACATCTTAAAAGTTAGTTTTCTTCTTATACCTTTTTAGGCGCGATATATATTCAAAATAGAATTTTTTACTAAAAAAAAATTCATAGCACAAACTATAGTTTTAATGGATAAATAAGGTTGAAATAATTTTAATAGATTGAAAATAAATGTATTAAGTAAGTTTAATAGATGTGACTATGAGTTAGTAAGTTTACTGTATAAATATAATGCGGTTTAAAAATTAAAACTGATTTTTTTATGGATATACAAATACTATTTAAATCCATACGAATTCTAGTTTTATATCATCGAAACGTGATTCTGACCTTTCAATTTAATAGAGAATTAATATCTTGTAAGGTAATAAATATATTAAACCAACTATTGAAAAGTTGTTTTGAATTGTAGTTAACCAAAGTATTCATTTCAACTTCATTTCTTTAGAAATAAACCGAACACATTCACACATTTTTAATAACTATACTTATGAGATTAATCAAACTTAATTTTTTAACCATTTTAATAGTATTTGGGCTTTCATTTACTATTAATGCGCAAAATCGTCCTTCTTTTAATAAGAACAAGGACATTATTATTGCACAATTCGACAGTAAACCGGATCCTGATGACATCCATGCTCAAGCAGCATTGGGTTCAATGCTCGCGCACAGTGATTTAGCCGGGGTAAATATTTATGGAGTAGCGGGAGCTATAGGTAGACAAGGTGGAAGATTTATTGATTCTGACCAACTTTTCGATTTAGTTTTCGGTAGTAGTAATTGGACCGATGCTGATGCTAATAGGAATGCATCTGTAAATAGAATTAAGAATAAAGTAAAGCCTATACTTAATAGTGGAGGTAAAGTATGGGTGCAAGAAGCAGGACAATCAGACATAACACGCGATTGGTGTCAAGCATTACTTAATGATGGTATTTCTGCCAATATCATAAAAAACAATGTTATTGTCGTTCAGCATAGTCAATGGAATATGGATCAAACTACACCAGCTGATCTTAATTGGGTAAGAAGCAATACAAATTTTACTAAAATAGCTGATGGTAATAGTGGTGGAAATGGGACACCTAATTACCGAAGTAGAGATAAGTCATTTCTTACTCGAGCTAAAAACTCACCTAATGCAAAAGCTAAAGCTTTATGGGTAGAAGCTGATCGTGTAATACAAAGACATGGACATTTTCCTTCTCATTCTTCTATTTCTACTGGTGGTGTAGATTATTCAGATTGTGTAGAAAACTGGTGGATTTTAAATATCGGAGGGAAAGCAGATAATAATTCAAAATTTTGGGATAGATACATAACCAATACTACTGGATCAAATCCAAATCCTCCAACACCTTGTGAAGATAAAGTTTTCGAAGAAAGAAACGGTGTTGCTGCTGTAGAAGCAGAAGATTTTGTAAGTCAATCCAAAACTGGAAAGAGAAGATGGTATGTGCTTGATGGCAGTAATGGGGGTACACCTACACCAGATCCTGATCCAAGTCATCACAATGGAGCAAGTAAAGGAGGATATCTAGAAATTTTGCCAGATACCAGAGTAACTCACGGAGACCCATTAAATGGAGATAATTTTAGTAATGATCCTGGAAAACATGCAATAATAGATTATAAAGTTAAATTTTCTAGTGCAGGAAAATATTTTGTTTGGGTAAGAGCTTATTCTTCTGGTAGTGAAGATAATGGTGTTCATGTAGGAATAAATGGAACATGGCCAGATTCTGGGCAACGATTACAGTGGTGCTCAGGAAAAAACCAGTGGACATGGGAAAGTAAGCAACGAACCAATGCAAATCACTGTGGAGAAGCACAAAGAATATTTATTAATGTGCCATCTGCTGGAGTACACACTATTTCTTTCTCTATGAGAGAAGATGGTTTTGAAATGGATAAATTTGTTTTGTCTAAAGCATATAATAAACCTAATGGGAATGGACCAGCAGCGATATTAGCTGATTCTGATTGCGGGACTCCACCTCCACCACCTCCACCACCTTCAGGAGCTATAGCGATTCCTGGTAATTTCCAGGCAGAAAATTATACTTCTAAATCAGGTAGCGTGCGTACAGAAGATACTCCTGGTTCTTCAGGTAAGAATTTAGGATTCATCAAAAATGGAGATTATACTGATTATGCTGTAAACGTAAATGGTAATGGACAATATGTCGTAGATGTATATGCTTCGAGTAATGGAGCAGGAGGAAAACTTAATATTGCTGAAAATGGAAATACTGTCGGATCTATTAATATTCCTACCAATGGAAGATGGCATGACTATAAAAAATATTCGGCTACAGTTTCGTTACCTTCAGGCCGTAAGACGCTAAGGTTATCATTTAGTGGTGGATCAGGTTTCTTGTATAATATAGATAGAGTAGTAGTTACAAAAAGTGGGCAGACTTCTCAGCAACAAACAGTAACTTTAACTCCTGTTAATGATGCCTTTTTACAAGGTAATACCCGAAACAATTCGGATATGGTTCGTGTAGAGTCTAACAGACGTTCAGGATATTTGATGTTTGATTTATCATCAATAAATGGGACTATAACTAAGGCTGATCTTAAATTTACTGTATTTTCTGATTCAGGAAGTGGTAATGTAGAAGTGTATAAGGGTAATGGTAATAATTGGTCAGAAACCAATCTGTCTAATGGTAACAAACCTGGTAAAGGAGCACAATTAGGATCTGTTAATGGAAGTTTCGAAATAGGAAGCACAAAAACAGTTGCCTTAAAAACGGGACAAATTTCTGGAAACCGAATTTCAATGATTATAGAAGCTCTTTCTGGAAATGATTTTGCATTTGCTTCCAAAGAAAACAATTCAGTAGCAAAACCAGCATTAGTTGTTACTTACACTTCAAATAGAAGTTCTATTCCTACTGATTTAGATACTGTAAAACTATATCCTAATCCAGTTGTTGATGTCATCAATTTTGAAGGTGATATGAGTGGAAATCTAGTTAAGGTATATAATGTACTTGGAGTATTGATGCAAGAAACTGTTTTAGAAGAAGGTCAAAACACTATTGACATGAGTTCAATGGCATCTGGATCTTATATTATAAACATATTTGATGAAGGAAGAAAGATAACGACAAAAATAGTAGTTAAGCAATAACTGATTTTTTGATCAAAACTTAAATTGTAAAAAGAAGAGGCTGTTTGAACAAACAGCCTCTTTTTTTATTGCCACATATCTTCTTTTATACCATTCTAACGCAGAAGTTAGAGTATGTGTAAATAATTGATTTTTACAACAGCTTACAGCTTATAAGAACTAAGCATAGCTGCGTTATTGTTTTCTTTTTAACAAAAGAAATCTCAAAAAAATGTCCTAGCGTAATTCCTACCTTAGAGAGGTATTTGTCTTTTTTTATACGTTTTTTAGTCATAAATGATTATAAAGTACTGTTTTTGGCTTATGAAACAACTTGAAATCAATTGCATATAAGTTAAATATAAGTTAAATTAATTATTTTTTTAAGACTAAGCGTATTGTTTTTTTCCCTCAAAAAAGATTATAGATTCAAGAAAATTAATATTGAAAAAATCGAATTCTATCTAATTACTTACGAATATTTTTTTTTACCAATCGTATATATATTCCCTTGTATTACTATCAAATCCTGAAAATAGAGGCATATGTTTTTTGAGTTGTTGACAACAGTTGATAATCGGTTTAATTATCTTTTTTTTGATGCAAGAAATGTTATAAATTTAACGTTGTACTAATTAACATAAAATCTTAATTTTTTTCAACAACACACAATAACACACTTAAAACCATGAAATTAGTTAAACTTCACTTTTGTATTGCGTTCTTTTTTTTATTTTTTTTAACAGAAGCTAGAATACCTACTGGAGAATTGCATAGGTGGGATACAGTCACATTGGCGTTTAATTATAATGATTACATTGTTAAGGGAGGTGTTATCACTGGTGGGCCATTTAATTTTACAGTAAATGATGGAGTAGCGGATATTGCATCTGGTATTGTATTAAATGGTAGTACTGGAGAAACTTCACAGTGGATAATAACTGATGATCAAAATAACATTCTTAGCCTACCCCTTACGCCAGAGGCTGTAGATTTTGATAGAGCTGGCATAGGAACCTGTTTTATTTATCACCTTAGTTATAATGGACAAATCTCTGGTTTGGATATAGATGCTAATTTATCAGAGATTATCGGAGATTACGATCTTTCTAATAGAATAGAAGTAATCAGAGAAGAAGAAGTAATCACAGAAGAAATAACAACTGAACTTTCGCCGATTCAGGATGCTTATCTACAAGGAAATACAAGACATAATGTAAATATTATTAGGATAGAGAAGAATAGAAATAAAGGATATTTGATGTTTGATCTTTCTTCGATCGATGGGAATATTCTTGATGCTCAACTAGAATTTACAGTTAACTCTGAGGAAGGAAATGGAAATATAGATGTATATCTCGGAGATTCGGATAACTGGACAGAAACTGATTTGTCTACTACCAATAAGTCTAATGAAGGGGACTTATTAGGAAATTTAAATACGACCTATGCTATCGGAAATACTAAAGTTGTAAACCTAAGAGCAGGTTTGATCAAAGGGGATAAATTGAGTTTGGTATTGGTAGCTACTTCGGGTAATGATTTTGCCTTTGCTTCTAAAGAAAATAAATCAGTAGCTGCTCCACGATTACGTATTAAACACGACGGGAAAAGAAATACTACAGGTAGCAATAGTATCAATGATCGTATTGAGGCATATCCTAATCCAGTGAATGATATTCTTAATCTATCAGGGATACTGGATAACGAAACTATATCTGTAGAAATATTTGACATATTAGGAGCTAAACAGAAAACAGAAGTTCTCGATAATAATTTAAATACTATAGATTTTTCTAATTTGCCAAAAGGAGCATATTTCTTAGTTGTTAGAAGCCCAGAAAGAAAAGAGTATACGAAAATAATGAAGCACTAATTTTTTTCAGTGATTACTAACTAAATCACAAGCTCAACCAAGAAAAGACTGTCTGATAGGCGGTCTTTTCTTTTTGCTTTAAGAGATATCAATTTAGCTATATCATTTTAGGAAGGTCTTCGACTGGTTTGCCTTGCCGGCAGTCAGTTAGGCTACCATTGACGTGTTTTGTAATTTTTGATTTTTAATCTATTGTCATCCTGAGCCTGTCGAAGTAAATTATAGTACAAAAGCCTTCGACAGGCTCAGCGTGACATCAAAGTTTACAAAAAATACGTCAGTATAAACGCGGAATAAAATTTTTATTGGATGTCTCAGACTGACAATGATAAAGCTTAACTTAACGACATTGATAATTGGAGTTTGATCATGCACAATTACATATTTAATTTAGCTTGAATTCTACAAACAGGGTTTGTTTATTTTACGATCCTATTTATACCAGTTGCCATTTGAATTTACTGGAATAAAATGTTCCTTTTTTACCTCAGTTTCGGAATAAAAATAAACCGTAGTGCTGCTATACTTGATTTTTATTCTTCACTGAAATAAAAAAATCTTAATTTTTCCCCCAGTAAATTTAAACAACAACTGCTGGTATTATATGAAAAATACAAGTTTTAATTAAATCTTAAGCGATCTACGGTTTCGATATCGTTCATTTTTATTTTCAACAGATAGATACCAGAACTTAGCTCGCTGGATCTTGTAAATAATTTTATATCATGATTACCAGTTTTATAAGTCCCTAAATTATTAGACAATACTTTCTGACCAACTATATTATACAATTCTATAGATATTTTAGCTTGTTCTACTAATTTAAAAGACATACTTAAAGAACCGTTTGTTGCTATAGGGTTAGGATAAGTGGTAACTTCATGTTCAGTACTAACAATATCTTTTATATTAGCCTCATTACTTTTTACACCAAAGGTAATGGTGAATTTTTCCCAATTCCCGATATTAGCGCGACTACAGGTCATTCCTCCATTTCCATTTTCAGAACTTAAGTATTTCCCATTATTACCTTTAAAACTGTATACATTATTTCCATGATGTATTAATACAAATTTCTCCCAACCACCAACATTTGTCCTATTACACGTAACATTTTTTTGACCATTTTCTGAACTCACATATCTACCGTTATTACCTTGAATCGTTACGATATCATTACCTCCAGAATTACCTATAACATTTAACGAAAATTTTTCCCATCCTTGTGCCGACGAGCGGTTACAGGTCATCGCTTTTGCACCATTTTCAGAGCTTACATATTTCCCGTTATTACCTTTAAGCAACACCTTGGATCCTCCTCCTCCTGGTGGTGGTGGATTAGAATTACCTGTTTTTCTCCAAGTTCTAATGTAACCTACGTAAGTTCTATTTATGGCATCATTATTAAGCTCTGCTTGATTTGGGACTGGTCGAATCCAATCATAAGTTTCTTGGTTAAAAATTAGCCAAAGTGGTTCAATTGTAGAGTTTGTTCTAACTTGTTTTTGAAATACACCGTCTAAGTAAAAACGTAAAGTTCTGTTATTTACAATCCAAACACCATATCTATGATATTCACCTTGAACAGTACCATTATTTGGTATAGTAAAAGTATTAGGTTGTGGTTGATCGTTTGTGAAATTAGGTTGAGGATTATGAATATTAGTATTCATTACTCTAGGGAAACGTGTAGGAAATGCTTCTTGAACATCTATTTCATCCTCACGATTTTGACTATCACGCGCGTTATGAGCAAACCAAAATCCATTTCCCATTTTAAGACCGTGGGATCTAAATTGCACTTCAGAGTACATACCTACTCTCATATCTCTATTTTTACTATGAATAGATCCAGATCTCATAAAGTTTGTTGCACCTCCAACCCAGGTAGGTTTCATTACTAGAAGTCCATTATTTACAAATGCGTTTGCAGCACCTCCAAATAAAGATGGAGAACGACCTATCCACCACGGATGACCATAATTCCATTTGCCTGTGTTTAAATTTGATCCATTAAATTCATCTGTGAGTGAGTTTACTACTGCCCAATTGCTCGGATTTTCTCCTGGAGGCTGGGCATTTCCAGAATAAAATACCAATGTGGTGAGTATCAAAAAGAATAAAAAATTAATACGTCTTTTAGTTTTCATAATTAAATAGGAATTTGTGTTAAATAAAAATTTAGTCTTCCTAAATTTAACACTATGAAAATCAAATCTATACAACATATGATTAAATAAACATTTCGAAAATTACCAAAACATTTGTTGTACCACATATGGTTTTTACTTCAAATAATTTACAATATTTTATCTCCTGTACGAAGTCTCCTGACTTAGTGATTTGTTATCAATAAAATATAGAATCAAGCCATAGTACCAATATCATTGGAAAGAAAAGAGCGATTAACAAAGATCAACTCAAAGAAAATATCAAAAGGTTTTTATGAAAAAATAAAGAAAGATACACTCCAAGGGATAACATATTTCAACTATAAGCACGCCAGATACGCAGCCTGAAGATTTTATATGGACTTAACTTAACGACATTGATAAAAGGGTTAAAGTTCCATCAATTTCT
The DNA here is from genome assembly GCA_947493495.1 of uncultured Aquimarina sp. Classification (GTDB taxonomy): domain Bacteria; phylum Bacteroidota; class Bacteroidia; order Flavobacteriales; family Flavobacteriaceae; genus Aquimarina. Next base: position 1,657 of record CANLRN010000038.1, on the reverse strand, counting down.
GGATATCCAGAAGTACAATCTCACTATATTTGTCAATTCATAAATGGATAGATGTTGTATCAATACACAAGAGAATTTAAGTATAATCTAAAGCTAGCTGCTCCAGTGATGTTAGGTATGCTAGGACATACTTTTGTAGGATTGATAGACAATATAATGGTTGGTCAATTAGGAACAGCAGAATTGGCTGCTGTATCTCTAGGAAATAGTTTTATGTTTGTTGCCATGTCGCTGGGCATAGGTTTTTCTACGGCAATAACACCATTGATAGCAGAAGCCGATGGAGAGAATAATTTTGTCAAAGGAAAATCAGTATGTAAACATGGGATTTTTTTATGCACTGCACTAGGAATAATACTGTTTCTAGGCATATTATTAGCTAAACCATTGATGTACTCTATGAAACAACCTGTAGAGGTAGTGAGATTAGCAATTCCATACCTCAATGTGGTAGCAGTTTCATTAATACCCTTAGTAATTTTTCAAGCATTTAAACAATTCTCTGATGGATTGTCTATGACTAGATACCCTATGTATGCAACATTGATTGCTAATATTGTAAATGTAGCTTTAAACTACTTGTTGATATTTGGTAAATTTGGTTTTCCTCAGATGGGAATAGTAGGAGCAGCTATAGGTACTTTGGCGTCTCGATTAGCAATGATAGTATTTTTATGGATTTTTCTTAAAAATAAAGAAAAGTCTAAAAACTATATCTCTAATATCAAGCTCTTTGTTTTAGAGAGTAAGGAGCTAAAAAAAATACTAACACTGGGTTTTCCGTCCGCATTACAGATGTTTTTTGAAGTAGGGATCTTTACTGCTGCCATATGGCTGTCAGGTATTTTAGGAAAAAACCCTCAAGCTGCGAATCAAATAGCTTTAAATCTTTCAGCAATGACTTTTATGATCGCTATGGGGCTAAGTGTGGCAGCGATGGTTAGAGTTGGAAATCAAAAGGGGTTACAACAGTTTAGCGAATTGAGAAGAATAGCTTTTTCTATTTTTTTATTGACCTTTTTTATTGAAATCATATTTGCATTATTCTTCATTATTTTTAATAATATGCTTCCCAAAATTTATTTGGATAGTACCGATCTAGAGCATCTGGCGGATAATACCGAAGTAATCAGTATTGCAGCAAAGCTTTTGATTATAGCTGCACTATTCCAGATATCAGATGGGATACAAGTTGTCGTTTTAGGAGCATTAAGAGGACTACAAGATGTAAAAATACCTACGATTATAACATTTATTGCCTATTGGATTATCGGTTTTCCAATTAGTTATTATTTAGGATTATACACATCCTATAAGAGTACAGGGATATGGATTGGATTATTGGCAGGATTAACTGCTTCTGCCATACTTTTAGGAGTTAGATTCGTTTATTTAAGTAAGTCTTTAGTGGCTATTGAAGGAAAGATATAGGACCTTACACTTCTTGTTGAACTAATAGCATCTTAACAAATAGAAATAGAAATTTGTTCCTCAAAGTTACCTTTGCGGTGTAACACAAAAACGCAACGCAGTAGTATTGGTAGTATTTACAGTTGCTACAAGATGTAATAAATTTTCTATGCATTCCATCTAACTAAATTTTAATAAGCTGATTGTAAGGTTGTTTCACAATCTTCTTTTTCTTTTTTTCATTGCC
>CANLRN010000037.1 GCA_947493495.1 uncultured Aquimarina sp. | reverse complement strand
TCAGTAAATTTTGATTTCTTCATGACAGTTTAAATTTAGTTAATTTTTAAACTGTCTTAATTTTTAATAAGGGTACAAACTATTGTTATTGAAAAAGAGAAAGCCGACAAACTAAACTTGAATTATCACTATATTGCTTCTTGGATTACCCTAATGATTCATTCTTCGCTTGATGCTGTTGGTTTGACAGCAACTTTCTCAAAGGAATTAGCAAAGAATAATATTAGTTGTAATGTAATTGCTGGATATTATCACGACCATATTTTCGTAGATAAAAAAGATTCTGAAAAAGCGATTAAGGTTTTGAAAACGTTATCTGAAAATAAAAAATAAAACCAGTTGTCAACACGGGTGTATAAAACATGTTTAGTAAATGCTAAACTGAAAATTTTGTACCTATATACAAAGACCACCAAATTTTTAATTTAGCGTTTAAAAAATGAAAAACTAAAAACAAAATTCGACTCTGTGTTAATCCAAAAATTAGTCTCTATTAAACATAGCGTTTCATATAGGGATACAGTTTAGATATACAAAGAATACGGAGTTTTACTCCAAAGCCTAGTAACTATATCAACAGTATCTCTTACAGAACCTCTTTCTAGTACAGGCTGATATTCTTTTTCTATCAGAAATATATCTAAAATAGATTCATAATACAAAGCAGAATCTTCGTATGCTTTTTTAGGATTGATACTTAAGATTTCATCTTCACTTAGATTGGTATTGAAATTTTCTTTAAAAATTTCAATGATATTTTTCTGAACGATACGTTCTTTTTCTAGTGTATCCATAAATAACTGGGAGGTTTTAAAATTATTACTTATGTCAAACTACAAATATTATAAGACTATATTAGTCGAAGGGGTATAGAAAAGATTCTAATAAATTGTTACTCAAAAGTAGTTCTTTTTTCCTTAAATAAAGAACTACTTTTACTCTTTTTAATAAAATTATGGGAAGCACATATTTAGATTACTGGGATTGTCTAAAATAGTTATTTCGTAGCTAATTTTTGTGTTTTTTTCGTTTCTGAAACACTACTATAAAATTCATAGTTCTCTACTTACAAAAGATCTACTAAAATTGAACAAGCAATTTTTTAAAATTAAGCGATGGCTTTTTTAATTCTTTGTACTGCTTCGATAAGTTGTTCTGTGCTTGCAGCGTATGATATACGTATACAGTTTTTATTCCCAAAGGCATCTCCTGTCACTGTAGCAACATTGGCTTGCTCTAATAGAAACATCGAAAAATCAGAAGCATTATTAATTGTAATACCGCTGATAGTTTTGCCGAAGTAGTATGAAATATCAGGAAAAACATAAAAGGCTCCTTCTGGTTCATTACATTCAAATCCAGGAATATCAGATAATAAATCTAAAATAAGTTTTCTTCGATTTTTAAATTCATCAACCATATACTGTATTTTAGACACGGGAGCTTCTAATGCAGTAATGACAGCTCTTTGCGCAATACAGTTAGCGCCACTAGTTACCTGTCCTTGTATTTTGTTACAAGCTCTAGCAATCTTATTCGGAGCACCGATATAACCAATTCGCCATCCTGTCATCGCAAAAGCTTTGGCAACACCGTTAACAGTAACAGTTCTATTAAACATATCATCAAACTGTGCCATAGAAGCGTGACCTCCTACATAATTTATATGTTCATATATCTCATCACTCACTACGATAATATTAGGGTATTTTTGCAATACATCGGCGAGGGCTCTTAGTTCTTTTTTGCTGTATATAGAACCACTGGGATTACAAGGAGAGCTATACCAGATCATCTTGGTTTTGGGTGTAATAGATTTTTCTAACTGCTCAGGAGTCATTTTAAAATCATTTTTGATAGAAGTGGCAACTTCTACAGGAACTCCCCCAGCTAGTTTAACAATATCACTATAACTCACCCAATATGGGCACGGTAAAATCACTTCATCACCTTTATTGATACACACTTGTGCTACATTGTATAACGATTGCTTAGCACCAGTAGATACAACAATCTGAGAAGGGTCGTAGCTAAGATTGTTATCTCTTTTAAATTTAGTAATGATTGCATCTTTTAGTGCTACATATCCATCTACTGGAGTATATGAATTGTAATTATCATTAACGGCTTGTATAGCAGCATCTTTTATGAAATCGGGAGTGTTAAAATCAGGTTCTCCTAAGCTTAACCCTATTATATCTTTTCCTTCTGCTCTTAATTCTCTTGCTTTTGCAGCCATCGCTAATGTAGCCGATGCTTTGAGTTTATTAACTCTTTCTGATAATATGATGTTAGTTTCTGATACTTGTGTACTCATTTTGTAATATAGTAAAAGTGTTGTGATTATTATATAGTAGCTGGTTTTGCCCCCATTTCTTTTAGATGTTTAAAATGGGCAACAATTGCTCTGCGAGTAGTTTTATATTCATTATATGGTAAGTTAAACTCCTCTGCAGTTTGTTTAACAATTTTAGATATTTTAGTATAATGGATATGACTTATATGCGGAAAAATATGATGTTCTACCTGATGATTCAACCCTCCAGTAAACCAATTTATCAATCTGTTTTTGGTCGAAAAATTAACTGTTGTAAATAATTGATGAATTGCCCAAGTGTTTTTCATAGTTCCTGTAGTATCAGGTAAAGGCATCTGAGCATCTTCCACCATATGTGCAAGTTGAAAAACAATACTCAGGATCAATCCTGCCACATAATGCATGATAAAAAACCCAATTAAAATTTTCCACCAAGAAATAGACATAATAAGCATAGGGATTACTATCCAGATCAATATATAAATACATTTAGTGATCACTATAGTGCTCCACTGTTTTAGCGGACTTGGCAATTTTCCATATGCTAATTTACGTGCTAGATATCTTTTAGTTTGTTTAAAATCAGTAGTCAATGCCCAATTAAAGGTTAATAACCCATATAGAAATATAGAATAATAATGCTGGAATTTATGAAAATAGCGCCACTTAGCATGTTTGGTAAACCGAATAACTCTCCCGGCATCCATATCCTCATCATGACCATGAATATTGGTATACGTATGGTGTAAAACATTATGTTGTACCTGCCAATTGTATACATTACCTGCTAATACATACATACTACTCCCCATTAATTTATTAATCCATTTTTTTGAAGAGTAAGAATTATGATTACCATCATGCATAACATTCATTCCTACACCAGCCATCCCAATGCCCATAATGATAGTTAATAATAACATCCACCATTGAGAAATATTAAGGGTAAGGATTAAAAAATAGGGTGTAAAAAATATTGAAAACATAACAATAGTTTTCAGATGTAGTTTCCAATTACCTGTACGCTTGATATTATTTTCTTTAAAATATTGATTCACTCTTTTATTAAGAGTTCTAAAAAAATTAGCAGAATCTGCTCTGTTAAATCTTACGACAGGTGATTTCATGAGTTGCGGATTTATGAGAGAACGATACTCTAACATAAATTATTCGGTAAAGTTAGGTATTTATTTTTTTTATGATCCTAAAAAGCTGTAAAATATATCAAGTTTACTCGTATTTTTGAACACAAATTACACGCAATGGATATTCTACTAAAATATTTCCCTGAATTGAGCGAAGAGCAAATCAATAGGTTTGCGCAGTTAGAGGATGTATACAGAAGTTGGAATGCCAAAATTAATGTAATCTCTCGTAAGGATATTGATCTATTATACGAAAGGCATGTGTTGCATTCATTAGGCGTAGCCAAGGTTTTGCAATTTAAAGAAGGATCTAAAGTGTTGGATGTAGGTACAGGTGGTGGTTTTCCTGGGATACCATTAGCTATTCTATTTCCTGATACAGAATTTTATTTGATAGATGTAATTGCCAAAAAAATAAAAGTCGTTAATGAAATTGTTAATGCATTAGATATTACTAATGTTAAAGCAGAACAACGAAGAGCAGGCACGTTTGAGGATCGTTTTGATTTTATAGTAAGTAGAGCAGTGACTAATATGCCTGATTTTGTGAAATGGGTACGTAAAAATATTAATAAGAAATCTATCCATGAATTATCTAATGGCATTTTATATCTAAAAGGAGGGAATTTAGCGGAAGAATTAACACTTTTCCCCAAAGCAACCCAATACAATCTGTCTAATTATTTTGAAGAAGATTTTTTTGAAACAAAAAAAGTAGTGCACCTTCCAATAAAATACAAGTTATGATACAATGCATTCCATCTAACTAAATTTTAATAAGCTGATTGTAAGGTTGTTTCACAATCTTCTTTTTCTTTTTTTCATTGCCAAAAAAAGAAACAAAAAAGTCTAGTCTTATGAAATTTTATCTAAAAATTTTATGCTCTCGCTAAATTAAATTAAAAACAGTATCGAAAATTGTAAACCTAGCCTTTATCTAACCATAAGGCTGCGAATAAGAGTAACTACTACTCTTAAGAAATTTAATTTTTACGCTCCGTTTATTTCATTTTTAACGATAAAATTTCAATAGGACAATTTGAAACGTAGAAGCTGCTTACCAGTTAGAAACTTTAATGTTACAGTCAAAAAATGTCTATGAATTCTGGTTAAACGAATAGAGCTAGGTTTGACAGTATTAGTGGAGATTGCTCTTTTTTTTATTGCTTTATGATTCTATGTATAACCATTTCATTAAAGCGTATTACTCCAAACCTTTTGCTTTCTTGTATACATGACTTTTGTCTTTAAAGTACTCCAGAATCCTTATTGGATTTATAGTTTCCGATACTATAAGAAAATCTGGTTGATGTATACAAAAGTCAAGGAAGTCTTGGATATTTTCTTGAGGGATTTCTAATATTTCGGTTAATACTTTCTTTGGAAACAAATTGTCTATTTGATTTTCGATTTTAATATGTTCATCAAGTATAACCCTATTTTTAAGTTTTTCTGTTTTACCAGAAACCATATTGACCAATTTAGTGAAATTTACGGTTAATCCAATTCCATAAAATTTAACTAATTTCCCATCATCTGCTTCAAAAAGTAACCTCTCATTTTTGGTTTTCACTTTTATATTTACTTTTGGCAACCCCAAAGATGAAGAAGTAATAAACTGTTTAGTATCTAGCTTATTTATATCAAGAGCGATTTGTCCTGTTAAATAGTGTGGTAAAATTAATACTTCGTCTAAATTGATAATTTTTTCTTTTAAATCAACAAGGATTTCTTTTTGATTAATAATTTCATCGGTTAATATAATTTCTTTCATTGTATACTGAACAGCAGAGAATTGTAATGTGTCTTGTGATTTAACTTCAATACTAAAAAAGCCTTTATGATCAGTAATTGTTGATTTATTAGAATTTACATTGACAACTAAGATATTAGAGACAGTTTTATCGGAGTTTGTAACTAAACCTGTCAATTCTACAATAGTTTCTTGAGCATATCCAACCATTGCAGTAAATAAGATAAATACTGCTATAAAAAACCTGTACAAGTCATTATTACTCACATATCAAGTTTTATGTTTTATTAAAAACCTTAGGATATAGTAAGTGTTGCAGATGTACTTAATAAGAGATACCTACGAAATACGAGTTAAGATAAAATGATAATGGAGTATTGCATTATAGTTTATCCATTTCCTTGTTTTTGATTTCTATTCATTGTAAAAGATATGAGAATGAGCATGGATTTTGTAAAATTATTTTACCTGACTCATTATAATTTTGTCAAAAACTCTGTCACCAAAATACTTTCGTATAAACATCATTGGTTTTGCATATTTACCTGCAACATACCTAGTTTTTGGTTTATTGGCCTTAATAGCTTTAGAGATTAATTTAGAGATCACAGTAGTAGGTGATCCTCCTCCTTTTTTAGTGTACGAATCGATAGTTGATTTTTCAATAGCTTTAGCAAGTTTACTATATGCTGTATTTCCTGATCTTTCCATCATGGGTTTTGTCATTACATCACCAAATTCTGTTTGAATAACTCCTGGTTCTATGATCACAACCTGAATTCCGAATTGAGAAACTTCTAATCTAAGACAATCAGACCAACCTTCTAATGCGTGTTTAGTGGCATGATACCACGAACCAAGAGGAGTATACATTTTTCCTCCCATGGACGAAATGTTAATAATTTTACCACTTTGTTTCGCTCTCATAAGCGGTACTACTAACTGAGTTAATCTACCTAATCCAAAAATATTTACTTCAAACTGCCTTCTGGCATCTTCAATAGAGGTGTCTTCTATAGCACCATAGATAGCATATCCAGCATTGTTAATTAACACATCTATTTTTTGATGTTCCTGTATAATAGTCTGTAATGTATTTTGTATGTCGTCTTCATTGGTAATATCCATCTTTATAGGAAGTCCACCTATTGATGCCAGATCATTCATTTTCTCTACACGTCGAGCTGCTGCGTATACTGTATGACCTTCTTGGATTAATTGTTTTGCTGTTTCTTTTCCAATGCCCGATGAGGCTCCTGTAATTAATATTACTTTAGTATTCATATAATTAAATGATTAGTGAGTTTGTATTTTTTAAGTTCAAATTGCATAATTCATATTTCTCAATTATAAATTTTAGTTTTATATCACTACCTATTTAAAACACTAAACTAAAAACAGTTCCTTCTCCTTCTTTACTGTTTACTAAAATTTTACCTTTATGTAGCAACATAATCTGTTTACACAAACTTAGACCAATACCACTACCTGTAGTTTTACTGGTAAAAAAAGGTATAAAAATACTCTCCATAATATCTTGGGGGATTCCTGATCCATTATCAAACACTTTAAGTACAATATTTCTATTGGGTTTTTGTTCTGCAATGACTCTGATTTCGGGATTGGATTGATGTTTACAGGCATCTACAGCATTTAGTATTAGGTTGATCAATACCTGTTCTATAAGGTAACTATCTATATCTAATTCTAGTTTTGGAGTCATTATTTTAAAATCAATAGATATATTTTTTGTGTCCAGCGATGGTTGCATTAATAAGCGTATGGTATCAAAAAGTGACGCGATCTTCTTTTTTTCAAGATTGAGATGTGTTATTTTATGTAAACTACGATATGTTTTAGCAAATTTTAATAATCCTTCACTTCTACTTTTTATCGTTTGTATACCTGCATGTATATCTTCTATTTCTATGGGATGTTCTTTGGGATTGTCTAAACTACGTTGGGTATGGGATTGTAGTGTATCCGCCAGAGATGAAATCGGCGCAATAGAATTCATGATTTCGTGCGTCATGACACTTAATAATTTTTTCCAGGCTTCTGATTCATTTTTAGTTAAGGTATCATCAATATTTTGTAAAACAATCAACTTAAACGGATCATCTTTCACCTGAAAAACAGTATCAGAAATCAGTACTTTTATTTTTTCGTTTTGCACAGCTATGGCAATCGAGTTGGGTTCTCTATGGTAGGTTTCGAAAACAGCATCGTATACATCGGGTTTTCTGCTCTCTACAAAGCGTATGTTTTTAAATGTAGGGACATCTAATGTTTCTCTAAATGAATCATTAGACCATAATACATCCCCAGTATCTAGATTATAAGCGATGATACCAATATCTACCATTTCTAATATTTTCTGTAGATATACGTATTGTGCCTCGTTTTTAGAGTTTATTTCTTTAATCGTTCGGTTAACTTCATTAAAACCTGTATACAGAAACCGAATATCTTTAGGCCCTCTATCTTCGGGAAACCATCTGGAAAAATCTCTATATTTAACCGCTTCAAAAAAGTCATCCATGACTTTAAATCGTCTCTTAATGAAATTATAGGTAGTATAAGAGAAATATAGTAGTACAAAACTTGTAAGCGTGATGAAAGTAGTATTTTTAATATATACAGCATACACCAGACCTAATACTAGTACTACTATCAATAAAATCCTTACAAATAGTCTGAATATATAACTGTTATAATTCATATTTATCTAACCTTCGGTATAAAGCTGCTCTTGTAATCCCTAGTTCTTTTGCAGATTTTGACACATTTCCTTTATTCTTTTCTAGTACAGTGAGAATTGCATTTTTCTCTATGCTATCCAAATTCATGCTAGGAGCCGTTGTTGTACTAGTTTTTCTTTCTATAGTAGAAAACACCAAATCTTCAGGTTTTAGTAGATTACCATCTGACATAATTACTGCTCGTTCTAGAACATATTGTAATTCTCTTACATTGCCAGGAAAATCATGTTTCTTTAATTTTGAAATAAAGCCCGTATCTAAAGTAAACGGAGGTTTATTATATTTATCAGCATAAATGGCTATAAAATGCTTTGCTAATATGGTTATATCTGTTCCTCGATCCCGTAAGGGTGGCATTATAATATCTACCGTATTAATTCGATAGATTAGATCTTTTCTAAATTTTTGTTCGTCTGCTAAAATTTTTGGTTCCAAATTCGTAGCGCATATCAATCGTATATCAATGGGTATTGCTTCATTAGATCCCAAGGGAGTTACTACTCTGTTTTGCAAAACCGTTAATAAGCGTACTTGTTGTCCTAAAGTAATATTACCTATTTCATCCAGAAAAAGTGTCCCTCCGTTTGCTGCCTCGAATCTTCCCATTCTATCTTCTCTAGCATCTGTAAAAGCACCTTTTTTATACCCAAACAATTCACTCTCAAAAAGTGAAGAAGTCAATGCTCCTACATCTACCTTTATAAAAGGCTTGTTCTTTCTATGAGAGTGATCATGCAAGGATCTTGCGATCAAGTCTTTACCAGTTCCATTTTCTCCTAAAATTAATATATTGGCATCTGTTGGAGCTACTTTTTTTAGTTTTACGAATACATCTTTGATTACATCACTTTCTCCAATGATAGGGTTTTCGTTAGATGCTATTCTCACTTTACCTGCAGTATTTGATTTTTTTCCTTCTAATATGGAGGTGATTGTATTTATAATTTTTTCATTCTTCCATGGTTTTACTAAGAAATCAGAAGCGCCTTCTTTTAAGGCTCGAATAGCCAAATCAATATCGGCATAGGCAGTGATTAATACAACATCTGTTTCTGGTCGTTGTTCTTTAATTTTGTGTAACCAAAAAATCCCTTCATTACCTGTATTAACCAAACCATTAAAATTCATATCCAGAATGATCACATCAAAGCTTTTGGCCTGTATTTGAGCTCCAATGTTACTAGGATTCTTCTCTGTGATGACCTCTTTACATAAAGGTTTCAATAACAGACGTAACGCAGTTAATACATCTACATCATCATCTATAACTAATATGTTAGCTTCTTTTAATACCATGGATACAATATTACAATATTATACACTTTTTAAATACATTAAAAAACAAAAATGGTTGGATACTTTAAATGTACTATTTCCGAACATAAAGTGTATCAAAATCGAACACTTTTATTTTTCAAAAAAACAACTATAAATTGATAATCAAATGATTACGTTTTTGGCACTATCTTAACTATATAAAAGGTGTACTTAAAAAATTAGTAATGGACGTTCCAATTCAAAAAAAGAAATTTTCTACATCACATATAGCAATGCTAGTTGGGGGGATAGCATTGATAGCACTCATTATTTTTGTATTCTCACAATCAGCAGGAGGTTCTAAATTGAATGTAGAAAAGGAGCGTATTTCCATTAATACGATTAAAAAAGATGTTTTTCAGGAAAACATTCCCGTAAATGGTATTGTTTTACCCATCACTACAATTTATTTAGATGCTTTAGAAGGAGGTAGAGTAGAAGAAAAATTTGTCGAAGATGGAGCTATACTAAAAAAAGGAGAGCCAATTTTAAGATTATCCAATACAGATCTGGAGTTAAGCCTCATCAATCAAGAAACATCTGTATATAATTTACTGACACAGATGCAAATCTCTCAGAATGCTGCTCGTCAAAATACGATCAATCGTCGCAATCAATTTACAGATGTAGAAAATAGCCTTATTGAAGCAAAACGAGTATATGAGCTAAATAAAAAGTTATATGATAAGGGTGCAGTAGGGCGTCAAGACTACGAGTCTTCAGAAAATAATTATATCTATCAAAAAGAGCGGATGAAACTAGCTAAACAAGTATTAAGGCAGGATTCTAGCTCGACCAAACAAGAGCTCAGTCAAGCACGTAGTTCTTACACTAGGACTCAAAATGCTTTAGAGTTAATGAGAAAAAAAGTAGGAGATCTTGTGGTACGTGCTCCTGTGGATGGACAATTGACCTCTTTGGATGCAGAAATCGGACAGTCAAAAACCAAAGGTGAACGTTTAGGACAAGTAGATGTATTGAGTGGTTTTAAGGTACGAGTAGACATCGATGAGCACTATATTTCTAGGATTTATACAGGTCAAAAAGGAACGGTTGTACTCAACAACAAATCGTATATACTAGTGATCAAGAAAGTATTTACACAAGTAAATAACGGGCGTTTTCAGGTAGATATGCAGTTTGAAGGGACGGTGCCAGAGGGAATACGTCGCGGACAGAATCTACAGATACGAGTAGCACTTAGTGCAGAAAAACAAGCACTTTTAGTAAGTAAAGGTGGTTTTTTCCAAAAAACAGGAGGCAATTGGATTTTTAAAGTAAGTGAAGATGGAAATACCGCCTATAAAGTAAACATTCGATTGGGGAGTCAAAACACAGAATATTATGAAGTCATAGAAGGATTGAATCCTGGTGATAAAGTAGTAACTTCTAGTTATGACAGTTTTGGGGATACCGAAGAATTAATTTTAAAGTAAAAGAAATCAACCTGCCTACCGTCTGGTAGGTTAAAAAAGGAATATCATGATACAAATAACGGACTTAGAAAAATTTTATCGAACTGAAGAAGTACAAACTATAGCACTTAACAAACTATCTTTTCATGTAAAAGAAGGAGAGTTTGTAGCCATTATGGGACCATCGGGATGTGGTAAATCTACTCTATTAAACATATTAGGTTTATTAGATGATCCAGATGGAGGTAGTTTTAAATTTAATGGCGAAGAAGTAGCGGGATATAATGAACGTAAACGATCCGATTTAAGAAAACACAATGTAGGTTTTGTTTTTCAGAGTTTTAACCTGATTGATGAACTTACGGTTTTTGAAAATGTAGAATTACCACTCATCTATACTGGGGTGAAACCAGCCGAACGTAAACAACGCGTAGAAGAAGTGCTAGAAAAAATGCAGATTATGCATCGCCGTAATCATTTTCCTCAGCAATTATCTGGGGGGCAACAGCAACGTGTAGCAGTAGCGAGAGCAGTAGTCAATAACCCTAAACTCATTCTTGCTGATGAGCCTACAGGAAATCTAGATAGTACTAATGGTAATGAAGTGATGGATTTATTAATCGAACTGAATGAAGCCGGAACCACCATCATTATGGTAACGCATAGCGAACATGATGCAAAATATAGCCACCGCATCATCAGAATGTTAGACGGTCAGAAAGTTACAGAAAATGTTTTAGTATAAGAGGTCATCATCAATCAATCAACAATCAACAATCAATCAAACGAATAGCAAAATACCTGTATTATGTTTAAAAACTATATCAAAATCGCATTTAGAAACCTTTTTAAAAACAAGGTGTATTCTTTTATAAATATTGCAGGTTTAGCCATTGGTATGGCTGTGACTATGATGATTGGGTTATGGATCATGGATGAATTAAATTATAACGATTATTTCTATAACAAATCAACCATCGCCCAGATATGGCAGAGTCAAACATTTAATGGAAAAACAGGAACAGGAAATTCCATTCCAAGACCTTTAGAATTTGAACTTAGAGAGAATTATAACGATCATTTTAAGCACATCGCAATGTCTTCCTGGACCAATTCAGCGTATTTACGATACGGAGAAACCAGTATTTCTAGATCTGGAAATTTTATGCAAGAAGAAGGTCTAAAAATTTTAGACCTAAAAATCCTTAAAGGAACTAATGAAGGGCTAGAAGATATTAATTCTATTATGCTTTCTGAATCGACTGCAAAAGCCTTATTTAATGGCAAAAACCCGATAGGAGAAATTATCAAACTGCATAATCAAGACGATATGGTAGTAACTGCAGTATATCAGGATATTCCTAAGAATAATTCTTTTAATGATGTTGATTATATATCTACCTGGAAGTTTTATACCAACAAATTTCAATGGATTAATAATGCCAAAGACTCCTGGGGTAATAATTCTTTTCAACTATTTGTTCAGATTCATGAAAACACCACAATGGATGCAGTCACTTCTGTTATAAAAGATGCTAAGAAAAAAGTTGTAGATGATCAGCAAGCGTTATTTAATCCGCAGTTATTTTTATTACCTATGGACGATTGGCATTTGCGTTCCAATTTTGTAGACGGTGTGCGAAAAAATGGGAGAATCGAAAATTTATGGTTGTTTGGGTTTATTGGAATTTTTGTATTGCTGTTAGCTTGTATCAATTTTATCAACTTAAGTACTGCCAGATCAGAAAAGCGTGCTACAGAAGTGGGCATCAGAAAATCGATTGGTTCCCAACGATTGCAACTTATCCTTCAGTTTTTAAGTGAATCATTTCTAGTGGTCATCTTTTCCTTTATAATAGCAATTTCTATTGTAGTATTACTTTTAAATGGCTTTAATAATTTAGCGGATAAGGCCATCGTTTTTCCTTGGAACAATCCCCTGTTTTGGTTAACATCATTAGCATTTATTATTATAACTTCTTTCCTATCGGGAAGTTATCCCGCTTTGTATTTATCATCATTCAATCCTGTTGCTGTTCTAAAGGGGACATTTAAGGCTGGTAAATATTCTTCATTACCTAGAAAAGTACTGGTGGTTACACAGTTTACATTTTCTATAGCCTTGATCATTGGTACAATGGTAATAATGAATCAAATTGAACATAGTAAAGATCGACCCGTTGGATACGATAGAAATGGATTAGTACAGATCCCTACGATGAGTACTGAATTTAATGGTAAATCTGACCTAATGCGTAATCAATTCATAGCATCTGGAGCCGTAATAGAAATGGCTACTAGTAGTAGTCCTACTACAGCTGTTTGGTCCAATAGAAGTGGCTATACGTGGGAAGGAAAACCAGAAGATTTTCAAGTAGATCTGGCCTACACGGCTGTTTCTTATGAATTTACAGAAACACTGAATGTACAATTAATTGCTGGAAGAGGGTTTTCTCGAGAATTCCCGTCAGATTCTAATGCAGTGATACTCAATGAAACTGCTGTAAAATATATGGGGCTAAAAGATCCAATCGGAAAACTGATTAAAGAGAGTGATCCAGATGAAAATTCGGATCCTCCACTAAAAATTATAGGTGTTATAAAAGACATGATCGTACAATCACCATATGAACCCGTAAAACAAGGAATGTATGTATTTGATAAATACGAACATACAAGTTATTACAACTTACGACTGAATCCAGAGAAAAGTGTTAGTAACAGTTTAGGTATTATCGAAGACGTTTTTAAAAAGAATTTCCCTAATCTTCCTTTTGAATATGAATTTATCGATGCCGAATACGCAGAAAAGTTTGAAAGCCAGGAACGAATAGCAAGATTGGCTAGAATATTTACCATTCTTGCCATATTCATAAGCCTTTTAGGTTTATTTGGTCTTGCATCTTTTGTGGCTGAACAACGCACTAAAGAAATAGGGATTAGAAAAATCTTAGGTGCTTCTCTTAGTAATTTATGGTTATTACTTTCCAAAGATTTTATTACACTAGTTCTTATTGCCTTTTTTATTGCTGGCCCTATCGCTTATTATATGATGAGCCAGTGGTTGCAAAAATTCCCATACCGAACAGACATCTCCTGGAATGTGTTTTTAATAGCAGGTTTTGGAGCATTACTTATAACCATCATCACGATAAGTATTCAAGCGATTAAATCAGTGACAGCTAATCCAGTGAATTCTTTACGATCAGAATAAATCATCAATTAAAAAAACAAATCATCATGATCCGGAATTATTTTAAAATAGCGTGGAGAAATATGAAAAGGAATAAAATGTCTTCTTTCATTAATATTTTTGGATTAGCGTTTGGTCTTGCTGTAACGATGATTATAGGTTTATGGATAGCCGATGAGTTTAACTATAATAATCATTTTAAAAATAAAAACCATATTGCTAGGGTAATGCAACATCAAACTGTAAATGGGACTGTCCATTCTAATGAGACCATTCCTTTGGCTTTAGAATTTCAATTACGAGAAAGTTTTGGTGATGCTTTTAAGTATATTGTAATGTCTTCTCGTTCTAATAGTCGTTATCTAAAAGTAGATGAAAAAGTAATTGCTACCAGAGGTAGATTTATGCAAGCAGATGCTCCTTCGCTATTAGAATTAGAAATGTATCAAGGGTCCAATAAAGATTTAAAAGAAAGTAATTCAATTCTTATATCCGAAACTACAGCTAATACATTATTCGGAAATGAAAACCCTATCGGAAAATTTATCATATCCAATAATGAATATACGATGATAGTGCGTGGAGTATATAAAGATATTCCTAATAATAATAGTTTTAATGATCTGCATTTTATAATGCCTTTTAAGCATTGGATGTCTTCCCGATGGGGTTGGTTAGAAAATCAAGATACTAATTGGGATTACAATTCTTTTGATCTTTTTGTGAGTTTATCAGAAAACGCAAATCTAGAAGAAATTAATAGCCGTATTGAAAATGTAAAAAGAGATAATGACCCCAGAGGTGATAAATTTAATCCTAGATTATTTGTTTTTCCTATGACCGATTGGTATTTACACAGCACTTTTGAAAATGGTTTGCAAGCAGGAGGGCGTATTGATAATATCTGGTTATTCGGAATTATTGGTTTGTTTGTATTAATCCTTGCAAGTATCAATTTTATGAATTTGAGTACAGCCAGATCAGAAAAACGAGCATTAGAAGTTGGGATTAGAAAATCTATTGGTTCTACACGTAAACAACTAATTCATCAATTTTTAAGCGAGTCTTTTCTAATCGTTGTATGCGCATTTATAATCTCTGTTGGTTTAGTGATACTTTCTTTAAATGTTTTTAACGGACTTGCTAATAAAGAAGTATTTTTTCCCTGGTTTAATCCAATATTTTGGGGGATGTCAATAATCTTTTTAGTTGTTACGGCACTGTTTTCAGGAAGTTATCCTGCCTTTTATCTCTCCTCTTTTAAACCTGTAAAAGTAATCAAAGGTACTTTTAAAGCTGGTAGAAAAGCATCTCTTCCCCGAAAAATATTGGTAATAGTACAATTCACGGTATCAATAACACTTATTATCGGAACGTTAATCGTTAAAAATCAAATCGATTACGGCAAAAATAGACCCCTAGGAATTAATACATCTCAATTAGTAGAAATTCCAATTTCTAGTCAGGATTTTTTGAACAAGTATGAAATATTGCGAAATGCATTTCTATCATCTGGAGCAGCAATAAAAATGTCATGGGGAAGCAGTCCTTCTACTCAGATTTGGAATAAGTCATCTGGATATGATTGGGATGGTAAACCTGTCGATTTTAATGAAAGTTTTGCGCGGATGGCTGTTTCATATGATTATATAGATGCTGTAGGCATGAAAATAGTTGAAGGGCGTTCTTTTTCACGGGAGTTTGCTACAGATTCTAATGCGGTACTACTAAACAAAACAGCTGTAACGTATATGGGTATACAAGACCCTATAGGAAAATACATCCGTTATACTGAACCAGGTCCTAACGATCAACCCATGCAAATTATAGGTGTTGTCGATGATGTAATTAATGAATCCGTTTATGAACCTGTAGCACCTCAAATGTATGAGTTTGGACATGGCTATGGTGGTTTTTATCATATTCGACTTGATCCGAATCAATCTACAAGTGAAAACCTTACAACGATCGAGAAGGTATATACCTCTTACTTCCCTGACCTTCCGTTTAGTTATAATTTTGTAGATGAAAGATATGCATTAATGTTTGCTGCAGAAGAACGTATAGCAAATCTTTCAGGAATATTTACAATTCTTGCAATATTCATAAGCCTTTTGGGCTTGTTCGGATTAGCTTCTTTTATAGTAGAACAACGTACCAAAGAAATTGGAATCCGAAAAATTCTAGGAGCTTCTATTAGTAATTTATGGCTGTTACTTTTCAAAGATTTTATTACCCTAGTGCTCATTGCACTATGTATAGCTGGGCCAATTACTTATTATATGATGAGTCAATGGTTATTAAAGTTCTCTTATAGAACAGAAATCTCTTGGAATATATTTCTAATAGCTGGATTTGGAGTTCTTATAATAACCATTATTACCATAAGTATTCAGGGCATTAAGTCGATAACAACAAATCCTGCAAAATCATTACGAACAGAATAAACAAAACATCAATTCATCTGCCTCAGGCAGATCAAAAAACGAAGAATCATGATTAGGAATTATATCAAAATAGCGTGGAGAAACCTTTGGCGTCGCAGAGGATTTACCTTTATTAATATTACTGGATTATCGTTAGGAATGACTGCCAGTTTTCTAATGTTACTCTATGTCGGTTTCGAACTTAGTTATGATACCTTTCATAGTAAAAGTGATCAAATATATCGAGTAGTTGCAGATATCAAGACTCCTTCTGATAATATAGAAGCAAATATCACTGCCTGGGCAGTACCGCCTAATCTACAAAAAGATTTCTCAGAAGTTGTTTCTGCAGTCCGCATCAATGATATCAATATGCTTGTTCGTAAAGACGATTTAAAGTTTAAAGAGACGCAGGTGATCTCTGCAGATTCTAGTTTCTTCTCGGTATTTGATTTTAAACTAGTACAAGGAAATCCTAAGGATGTGCTCACTAAACAATTTAGTTTAGTATTGTCAGAAACCGCAGCAAAAAAATACTTTGGGAGTCAAAATCCTGTAGGACAATCTTTAAAAATTACCGAAGAAGGGTACAATGCTACTGTAACTGGAGTAATGGAGGATTTTCCTAATAATTCCCACATCCAAGCAGATATTATCTTATCCATGACTACGTTTAGCCAGAATTTAGATAAAGAGTTAGATACGCGATGGGGGAGTTATGATGCGGCAGCATATATCTTAATAAACCCAAATACAGATCCAGAACAACTGGCGTCAAAATTCCCTGCGTTTTTAGAAAAACACAGTGGTACATTTATGAAAGAAAGTAAAATGTTTGTAACGCTTGTATTAGAACCGCTAGAAGGATTGTATCTAAATACGACCCGAGGAGGTACTGGCGGTGGTAGTATGACCAATGTGTATATTTTCTCTATCATCGCTATTTTTATTCTATTAATTGCTGCTATCAATTTTATTAATTTGACTACGGCACGCTCAGTAGAAAGAGCTAAAGAAGTAGGAATTCGGAAAGTAATGGGAGCAGAAAAACAACAACTTTCTTTACAATTTATAGGAGAATCTGTGATAACCTGTCTCTTGGCATTTCTGATAACGGTATTATTTACTGCATTAGCGTTACCATTTTTTAATGACATCGCAGGAAAAGTAATTAACGAAGGGCTTTTTTCTAATTATGCTACTATTTTAAAGTTACTAGGAATGTCATTAGCCATTGGGGTTTTTGCAGGGATTTATCCTTCGTTAGTATTGTCTTCTTTTAAACCTATTAAGGTGCTAAAAGGTAATTTTTCTACAGGTAGTAAAGGAGTTTTACTTCGTAAAAGTTTGGTGATCATTCAATTTACGATTTCTATTATTTTGATGACAGGTACGATTGTTATTTACAATCAGATGAACTATATGCAAAACCAGGAATTAGGGTTTAATAAGGAACAAATGCTAATTTTAGAAACACCACCTTCAGACTCACAGGCTTCTTTAAAAAACGCTATTACCAATATTCCAGGAGTCATATCTTCTAGTTTGGGATCCAGCGCTCCAGGATTAGGAAATTCGTCTGCATATTCAGAAATAGAAAATAAAAAAGGGGATTTACAAATCGCTAATCTAGAGCTCTATTTTGTAGATCATGAGTATATTCCTCAATTCGATCTTACACTACTTGCGGGAAGAGGTTTTTCCAAAGATTTTGCATCTGATTCTACGCAAGCGATGGTTGTAAATGAAGAAACCATAAAATTACTAGGATATAGTGACCCAAAAGATGCTATTGGCGCCAAATTTAAACAATGGGGCCGCGAAGGCCAGATTATTGGTGTCATTAAAGATTTTCATTTTAGTTCTCTAGAAAATAATATTAGACCCTTAACGATGCGTATGGAAGCGAATAACAATGATCTTATTGCAGTAAAATTAGCACCACAACATATACAACAAACCATAGCTGCTATAGAAACCCAATGGGAGTCTTTTTTACCTAATCAACCCTTTGACTATTTCTTTTTAGACGATTCTTTTAACGAACAATATCAGAGCGAAGAACGGTTTGGGAATCTATTCTTATACTTCGCTGCATTGGCAATTTTAATTTCTTGTTTAGGATTATTAGGCCTTGCCGCCTATAGTACTTTACAACGAAAACGAGAAATAGGCATCAGAAAAGTGATCGGAGCTTCGGTTACAGAAATTGTAAACTTATTATCCAAAGATTTCTTAAAACTAGTATTGATTGCATTTGTGATTGCTTCTCCAATTGCCTGGTATGTTATGGATAGTTGGTTACAGGATTTTGCCTATAAAATTGATATTAGTTGGTGGATGTTTGTAGTATCAGGAGGATTTGCGTTGTGCATAGCACTCCTTACGGTTAGTTTTCATGCAATCAAAGCATCTATTTCTAATCCTGTTAATTCTTTACGTACTGAATAAATATCATCAATCTATCCGCCTCAGGCAGATCAAAAAAAACTCTTATGATCAGGAATTATTTTAAAATAGCTTGGAGAAACCTCCAAAAACACAAATTACAGACTGGCATCAACATATTAAGCCTAACAATTGGTACTACCTGCTGCTTGACCATACTGATTTATATATATGCACAATTAGGCTATGACAAACATCACGATAATGCAGAAGCAATTTATAGAGTGAATACTAAGATTGGAGTTGATTTTAATTCGGCAACCAATAGTGCTCCCGTAGCCTTTGCCATAAAAGAAGATTTTCCTGAGGTAACTGAAGCGTGTAGACTCGTATATTTTGGTGTCGAAAGTCTGATTAGAGCTGAAAAAAAAGATGTGGGTTTCTATGAACCTAATGGATATCTAGCAGATGCTACAATATTTAATGTCTTTTCTTTTCCTTTTTTAGAAGGAGATCCCTCCAAAGCATTAGTAGCCCCTAATACCGTCGTGTTGTCCGCTACGCTTGCTGCCAAAATGTTTGGTCAATCTCCAGCTATCAATCGCACTATTATTAGAGGTAGCGGCGAAAATGAACTTACCTTAACAGTAACTGGTGTTTTTGATGATCGTACAGGAACAAAATCTCATTTAAAACCAAGTTATCTGGTTACTATGAATACTCCAGGACAAGGAGAAATTGTAAGAAACGGCCAAAGTTATACAGGGCGTAACTATGTTTATTCATATATAAAATTAAATACTCCAGAAAGTGCAACTAAAATACAAAAGGCATTACCTAGTTTTTTAAATACCAGAGTACAACAAAATAATGGTGATACCGATCATACCAAAGAAATGACGCTCCAAAAAGTGACTGATATTCATTTATATTCTAAGGACCTTTCCAATCCAATAGCTCCTGTTTCTGATAGTAAGTATCTATATTTATTAGGCACATTAGCTTTATTTATTTTATTAGTTGCCTGTGTAAACTTTATCAATCTAAGTACGGCCAGAGCTAATAAAAGAGCCAAAGAAATAGGAGTCCGAAAGACTATTGGAGCTGATAAAAAATCATTAGTTATTCAATTTTTAGGAGAATCAGTTTTACTATCCCTGTTCGCCGTATTGATTAGTATTCCTATTTCTTTGGCCATTTTGCCTTTTATCAATCGTATTATGGGAGCAAGCCTTAAAATTTCCGATGCTTTTCATTGGCAATTGATCTTAACGATTATTGTTTTAGGTCTGCTAACAGGAATCATAGCTGGGATATATCCTGCGCTTAATCTATCCTCTATTAAGCCTGTGCGTGTACTAAAAGGAAATATCTCCCTAAATTCTAATGGAGGAATCTTACGAAAAGGTCTAGTCGTTTTTCAATTTATTATTTCTATTGGTTTGATAGCCTCTGTATGTATTGTCACCCAGCAAGTACAATTTATTCAGCAAAAAGATATGGGGTATGATGCAGAGAATCTCATAGCAGTAAAATTAGACACACAAGAAACTTCTTCCCGATTTCCTGCATTAAAAACAGCTATGAGTCAAATTACAGGAGTAAGATCCATCTCAGCAAGCGCTTTTTATCCCTCTCAAAAAATTCGTAGTGATTTTGGTATTCATCCATACGGTAGTGACCCTTCTAATTCTATAGGAGCAAATGGAAATTATGTGCGATTGGATTATTTTAAAACGGTGGGCACACAGCTCTTACAAGGTAGACCATTTAAGGAAGGTGATACAGCAAGAATCATTGTTAATAAAGCTACCATACAAGAACTAGGACTAAAATTAGAGGAAGCAGTTGGTTCCAAAATGGTAATTCCTTCTTCAAATAGAAATTCTGAATATTTTGAAATTATCGGTGTTACAGAGAACTTTAATTACGCATCAGTCAAAGAGGAAATAGAGCCTATAGTACTGTTTTTAAGCAATTTTAATGAATGGATGCTTATCAAAACTGAAATGGTAGATTTTCAGAGTATTTTAGGTCAAATGGAATCTACATGGAAAGAAATCAATACCAATACTCCGTTTGTCTATAGTTTTATTGATAAAGAAAAAGAAAAATTAATCGCTGAAGAAAAAAGATTATCTGATATTTCTATTGTTTTTACAGGATTAGCCATTCTTATTAGTTGCCTTGGATTATTCGGGCTTATTTCTTTTATCGTAGAACAAAAAAAGAAGGAAATCGGGATTCGCAAGGTTCTCGGGGCTAAGGTAAGTACGGTAATGAAAATGTTAACTAAAGATTTTTTTATATTAATTATCATCGCTCTTATAATCGCTACTCCTTTGGTATATCTATGTATGGAAAATTGGTTGCAAGATTACACCTATAGAATATCCATAAGCTGGTGGGTCTTTCTAATAGCTGGTACTACCACTATCGGTATTGCTTTACTAACCATAAGTATAGAAGCGTTTAAAGCCTCAACAGCAAATCCAATCAATTCTTT
Source organism: uncultured Aquimarina sp. (assembly GCA_947493495.1). Classification (GTDB taxonomy): domain Bacteria; phylum Bacteroidota; class Bacteroidia; order Flavobacteriales; family Flavobacteriaceae; genus Aquimarina. Next base: position 18,880 of record CANLRN010000037.1, on the reverse strand, counting down.
ACGAACAGAGTAAATTAGCATCAATCTATCTGCTTAAGGCGGATCAAAAAAAACAATTATGATCTTACAACTTAACAACGTCTCTAGAATTGTCAATTCTGGTAGCAAAAAAGTAACCTTATTAGAAGATATCAATTTAGATATCCAAGAAGGAGAATTTATATCGCTCATGGGACCCTCTGGTTCTGGAAAATCCACTTTATTGAATTGTATTGGGATGCTCGATAATTTTACAGATGGAAGTTATATGTTCTTGGATGAGCAAGTCCATAGAATGAAAGAAAAACAACGATCCAAATTGTATAAGGAGTACATTGGTTTTGTGTTTCAGGCATATCATCTAATTGATGAACTAACAGTATATGAGAACATTGAAACTCCTTTACTCTATAAAAATGTAAAATCCTCTGAGCGCAAAGCATTAGTTGCAGATATATTGGATCATTTTAATATCGTAGGCAAAAAAGACTTATTCCCAGCACAATTAAGTGGTGGTCAACAGCAGCTAGTCGGTATTGCACGAGCATTAATTAGTACACCCAAATTGATTTTGGCAGATGAGCCTACAGGGAATCTAAATTCTAAACAAAGTACAGAAATTATGGAACTGTTTTCAGAATTAAATAAAGAAGGAGTAACCATCATCCAAGCCACACATTCTGAAAGCAATGCTGCCTATGGTTCTAGAATTATTAACCTTTTAGACGGAAAAATCGTCTCTGAATAATCTAACAAAATGTCATCAACATCAATCATATATAGCATCATTTTTCTTTTTTATTGCCTTGGATTTTCACAAAAAAATGGTATTAAAACCTATTCTTTACATCAATGTATTGAGATTGCTTTAAAAAATAATTTAGACCTAAAATCTACAATTTTAAATACAAATACCGAACGTATTAATCATAAACAAGCTAAAGCAAACATACTACCTAACCTCAATGGTAGCTATACTATTGGAGTGAATAATGGACGAAGTATCGATCCTTTTACTAATGATTTTATAAATCAAGAATTAACTTTTTCTAATGCTAGGCTGAGTCTGGATGCCACTATATTTAATGGTTTTCGCCTTATGAATAGCATACGGCAACAGCGTTTTAATAGAAAAGCTGCAGAAATGGAAATTGAAGAAGCACAGCAAACACTCATATTAAATGTAACCTTAGCATATCTTCAGGTACTCAATAGAGAAGATGTGCTTGGACTTGCTAAAAACAGATTGATTACTACGAATCAACAAGTACAACGACAAGAGGATTTATATCAAGAAGAATTTGGTAATCCCGCCGATTTTGCAGATATCAAAGGTCAAAAAACACTGGATGAAACCAGTATTTTGACTGCGGAAAGCGCTCTAAAAAATGCAAAATTAAGTCTCTCTAGACTTATGAACATAACTCATGATATAGCTGTTGATCGCATCTCTATTTTATTAGACTTTAAAGAATATGCTATTTCATCAGATACTGTTTTTACTGAAGCCTTGCAAAACCTTGCTACTTTTAAAGCAAAAGAATTGAGAGTAAAAGCCGCAAGAAAAGGCGTTAGTGTAGCTAAATCCCAATATATACCTGAAATATCATTGTTCGGACAATTAAACACCAATTATTCTAGTGTGGCAGAAACTTTTACAGAGATTGGTTCTACTATTACTGAAACAGGAGATTTTGTGACCATCAATAATGAAAACGTTCCAGTTTTTACCAATCAAACACAATTTAGAGGAGAAAACATTGAATATTTAGATCAATTAGACAATAATCTTAATACAGTTATAGGCGTAGCGGTAAACATTCCTCTTTTTAATGGATTTAGAGCAAAAAACAATGTGTCTATAGAAAAAATCAAAGCTGAAGAATCTTTGATTGAATTAGAACGAACTGCGCAAGACGTTAAAAATGCTATTGAACAGGTTCATTTTGATATGAGAACTGCTTTTAACAGATATAAAAGCTTGGAAAACCAAGTAAAAGCCTTCGAAGAATCGTATCGTATTAATGAGATCAGATTTAATAGCGGAGTCTCTAATTTTATTGCATATATCACCAGTAAAAATAATCTAGACAACGCAAAAACTAACCTTGCTAATGCCAAGTATGAATATCTATTACGTGTTAAAGTATTAGAGTTTTATAGAGGAGAATCGCTGTGATGTTTAAAAGCACCTCTTATTGGTCTCAAAAATAGTTAATGGTTAACTGCTAAAAGCTGATATCCGTGTAGCTGACTTTAGTAAGATTTAGAAACCTATGGACTTTAGTGCCATAGTGGTTTACTTTAACCCGTTTTATTCATTAGGAAATCTATTCCATCTTTCAACTGCTGCAAACACTACCGTTTCACTATGTTTTTTAATGTAACCGTAGCGATGCTACGCTGAAATGAAGAAAACATCAGTGTTTATTGCACTTGAAAGCATCTTGACGAAGTCCTAACGCATAAACCGGGTTTAAAATAAGAAAATTCACTTGTGTAAATTAAGCCGCATTCTCACTAAATATTTTTCAAAGCCTGCTTTTTCATAAGCACTAATAGCTCTTGGGTTTTGGTCGTAAACATCCAGTTGTACTTCTTCAATACCTTTGGTAATAAACCAGTCAGATAAATTCTCAATTATGCGTTGACTTATACCTTTTCCTCGGTGTTTATCTTTTACATACATAAAACCAATATATCCCATTTTTGACTGTTTAAAATATTCTTTTCTATCTCTGATCTGGCCATATCCACTAGCTACAACTTCTTTATCTATTTCTGCAACTACAACTTGTGTGTCATCAGCTTTTATGTATTCAGATAGATCGTAGTAATTAATTTTAGTAGTAGTACTTAAAGTAGGATCCATAGGAATTTCTGTTTCAATTATTTTTTGTTCGAATCCTAAAAGAATTGATAAATCTTTCTTGGTAGCTGTTCTTATAATCATCTACAGATTGTATGAGTGTAAAAAAAGTGCCAAATGATGGCGCTTTTCAATTATATTGCTATTCCCCTAAGAAAGGGTATCTATAATCTATGGGTGTTACAAAAGTCTCTTTGATAGTACGTGGAGATACCCAACGTAATAAGTTAAGATAAGATCCTGCTTTATCATTGGTACCAGATCCTCTAGCACCACCAAAAGGTTGTTGTCCTACCACTGCTCCAGTAGGCTTATCGTTAATATAAAAATTACCTGCGGCATTTTCTAATGCCTTGGTTGCTTCTGCGGCAGCATATCTATCAGTAGAAAAAATAGCTCCCGTTAGTGCATATTCACTAGTTTGATCTACCAGTGCTAATGTTTCTGACCATTTGTTGTCATCGTATACATAAATCGTAATAACTGGTCCAAAAAGCTCTGTACACATTGTAGTGTATTTTGGATCATTAGCTAATATTACCGTAGGTTCGATAAAATATCCTTTGGATTTATCGTGCCCTCCACCAGCAATAATAGTAGCATTCTTATCTTTTTTAGCTTGATCAATATAACTGGAAATCTTATCAAACGAACCTTCATGGATCACAGCAGTAATAAAATTACGCATATCTTCAGGAGATCCCATTTTAAAAGATTTGATGTCTTCTTTTACATGTTTTTCCACTTCAGGCCATAGACTTTTTGGGATATATGCTCTGGAGGCTGCACTACATTTTTGTCCCTGAAATTCGAAAGCACCTCTAGAAATTCCTGTAGCTACCTGTTTTGGGTTAGCACTTGGGTGCGCAATAATAAAATCTTTTCCTCCTGTTTCTCCTACGATTCTTGGATAGGTCTTATAGTTATGAATATTAGTTCCAATTTTAGACCAAATATCTTTAAACACATGTGTGCTTCCAGTAAAGTGAATTCCAGAAAAATCTGGACTAGCTAATACTGTATCGGTAATCATAACAGGATCGCCATATACTACATTAATGACTCCATCAGGCACACCAGCTTCTTTAAAGATATCTATAATAATTTTTGCAGAAAAAATCTGACTATCACTAGGTTTCCAAACTACCGTATTTCCCATTAAAGCAGCACTAGCAGGAAGGTTTCCTGAAATGGCTGTAAAATTAAATGGTGTAATGGCATACACAAACCCTTCTAAAGGTCTGTATTCTAATCGATTCCAAGATCCAGAGGTAGAATCAGGTTGCTCTTCATAGATCTGAGTCATGAATTCTACATTGAATCTCAAAAAATCAATAAACTCGCAAGCAGCATCAATTTCTGCCTGAAAAATATTCTTTGATTGAGCTAACATAGTTGCAGCATTGATCTTTGCTCTATATGGTCCTGCAATTAATTCTGCCGCTTTCAGGAAGATTGCAGCACGCTGTTCCCAAGCTAAATCAGCCCATTTTTTACGTGCCTCTAATGCAGTAGCGATAGCCTGAACTACGTGTTTTTTTTCTGCCTTATGGTAGGTTCCTAAAATATGCTTATGATCGTGTGGTGGAGACATAGTCTCCGTATCATTTGTTCTTATTTCTTTTCCATCAATATAGAGTGGAACATCGATAGATGAAGTATACATCGATTTATATGTAGCCAGAACTTCTTCTCTTTCTTCACTACCAGGTGCATATGATTTTACTGGTTCATTAATAGCTGTAGGAACTTGAAAAAAACCTTTTCCCATAATTTTTGGATTGTATATTAATATTGATTCGTAAAGAATATAAATAATTATTATCGACAAAGATAGAAAATTATGTATGTCGAAAATTATTTTAACCTTTTGTAAACATGATGTAGAGTGTGATTTTTTTTGTAAGTTGTACAAAATTTACCCGACCCAAAAACCTATGTGTACAGTTACATTAATTCCAACGCAGGAAAATAGTTTTATATTAACTTCTAATCGTGATGAAGCTATCAATAGAAAAACATTATTACCTGAATTTTATCAGATCAATAACACCAGAATGTTGTTCCCTAAAGATGCTGTAGCTGGAGGGACTTGGATTGGAGTAAGTGATAAAAACACTATGATTTGTTTACTGAATGGGGGTTTCGAAATTCATGAAAGACTCACTTCTTATAGACAGAGTAGGGGAGTAGTGGTTAAAGACTTATTAGGAGCTGATAATTTGCTAGAAGCTATATCGTCTTATAATTATAAAGGAATTGAACCATTTACCATAGTAGCTGCTAATTGGCAATCAGACTTGGTTTTTTATGAATTGGTATGGACAGGAAAAGAAAAATATATACGTGAATTAGAAAAAGATACTCATATTTGGTCATCTTCTACGTTGTATACAAAAGAAATGAAACTAAAAAGAGAAAAATGGTTTGATTCTTTTAAACAAGAAAATTTATTGACTCGTAACTTATTATTAGATTTTCATAAAAATGCAGGCGAAGACAATAAAGATATTGATCTACAAATAGATAGAGGCGCTTTAAAAACAAGAAGTATTACACAGATTGTTAAAAATGAAGAAGAGCTCTCTATGCGTTATGAAAATCTTCAGAAGACTAATGTACATACAGTTGTTTTTGAAGGTATTACTGTTTGATAATTTTTTTTGAATAGTGTAGTTTATATAAACATAGTTGTTAACCAAAAAAAATAAGTCGTGTGAAGCATTACACGGGTAAAATAATTTCCTTAGCATTTCCTGATACTTTTGTTCGATTTTCTGATGAGAAAAATTCGACAAGTTTACTGCAATTTTTTGGTTTAGGAAAAGGAGGAATTATAAAGGCTGGTCATGCTGCTTTTGTACTGATAGAGAATAAAACAGGCATAGCAGAGTACTATGATTTCGGTAGGTATATTACCCCAGAAGGAAAAGGAAGAGTGCGCAGTGCTATTACAGATGTAGAGTTAAAAATTCCTTTTATAGCTTCTTTCACACCAGAGGGGAAATTAGAAAATATAGATCAGTTTTTGTTATGGTTAGAAGCGCATCCAGAAAAAACGCATGGAGACGGTCGCTTAGTAGCATCGGTATGTGATTATATATTTTATGATAAAGCAAAAAAATATGTTTTAGAGATACAAGATAGAGGCAGTATCCCATATTCTACTTTCAGAAAAGAAGGCAGTAATTGTTCTAGAATAGTCACAGATACCATCCTGGCAAGTACTGACAATCCTAAAATTAGAACCCCTTTATTACGCAATAAACTATTTACTCCAAGCCCCTTAGGTAATGTAGAAAAAGGATCAATGAATAATAAGATATATCAGGTAGAAGACGGAGTTTTGATAGAATACCCGAATTCTGTTTTTATAGAAAACCTCACCAATTATTTTGATAAAAAATTTCCTCCTCTAAAAGAAAAACCTACCGAAATACCAGATCATTTAAAAGAAGCTCATTTTCTAGAAGGTATAGGTAGCGGGGCTTATTTTATGCTAAAAAAAACGCAAAAGAATGCTACAGTCGAGATTAGTAGATATACCGAATATGGCACAGAAGATTTCAGAGGTTTATTTAGTACTGATCAAGAATTTGATCTTACAGAAAAATATGAATTTGTGTATGATTCTCATTGCAAATATTGCCATATCAAACAGCAGGGTAGAACACTAAAATTTGATCTTATAAAGAGAATTAATTTAGAGCAAAAGGAGCACTAAGCTTAAAACTAGGAATGATCACTTTGAATTTTCTAGTAGATGTAAAGTTGACCATATTATAATGCCCTTTCATAGCTCCAAAAGGAGAATTTAAGAGGCAACCACTATTGTAGGTATGCGACTCTCCAGGTTTTAGTACAGGTTTTTTGCCTATAACTCCTTCTCCTTCTACAACTTCATCATTATTAAGGGCATCTTTTATATCCCAATATCGGGAGGTAAGTTGTACAGAATCTTCACTTTGATTTTCTATAGTGATACGGTATCCAAATGCAAAATGAATGGTATAGTTCTTAAAGAACGTACCCTCAAAGGTGGTATCCACCGAAATTTTGATGCCTCTGGTTATTTGTTGAACCATATTACAATTTAAATAGTTAACATATCACGCATATCAATTCGTGCTAATATAAAAAAATAATAGCTTCATTGACAGAAATTTAACAATAGTTTTTGCCTTGAATATTGATGTTATTTACTATTGATTTAGTTCTGTATTCAATAGGATCTTAATTGGATGAATTTTTAAGGTTTTTAGGGATTAGTTGATTGTTGGTGATAAACTAATAACATAAGTACTCAATTATACAGCTCACTTTAGTCAGTTTTAAACCATAGTAGTTTTTGATGATTTCTTGTTTTCTACTGTTTATTTCTATATTCATACATAGGATAAAGCGTTTCTCTTACTTTAGCGATCAGTTCCTTATACGGAGTATCACCAACATCTATAAAACCAACATTATAGTTTTCTCCGTCTCCCCGTCCTGTAAATGCTTCATCTATATATTGAAACCAATGCGCTCCAACAATCAATTTATTTTGTAAAGCTCCCTGAACGTAATGCTGATAAGCAAGAGCTCGTTCCTCTTGATTGCTAGCAACTTTAACACCAGGGTGAGCCAATCCTCTGTCCAAAGCTCCAAAATGGAACTCACTAATCATAATTGGTTTATCAACTCCTTGCGGTAAGGATACATCTCTAACACTGTTCTCATATTTATTGAAACTAATGATATCACAATGTTTGGCAGCAGCTTTGATAGTAATGTCATTATTAGCCCAAGCAAATCGACAACCAAGATAGTTTTGATGCGGGGCAACTCTTTTTAATTCTTCATTAATAATTTTGAAATAAGTTGTTGCTATTTTTTCATAGAATACTGCCAGATCTTCTTTAGCATGGTTCTCATCTGGTGTTTCTGTAGTGGTAAGCAATTGATCCCAAGAAGAATGATTTGTTTTCCATACTTTATTTAGTGCAGTGATAGATTTATACTTGAGTTTTAGATCATTTATAAACTCTATTTTTGCGGGTTGTGTAGCAGGACTTTTTAATGCGCCTATAGATAAAGATCCAATAGTCCCCCAAGAGAGTTCGTTATCCACAAAAAAACCAATACACCAAGGGTCTCCAGCCCCAGTTTTTTGTCTTTCTACAGAGGCTCTTACGGCAGCTCTAAAACCTGGATCGAATACATCGTGATACTTCCCCCAAAATCCACTAGACCCTTCTATTTTTGGAGTTCCAGTTATCCATACAGAACCAGTGTATGGAGTCTTCTTTTGAGCTATTGCACCTTCATCAGAAACAAATCCAATAGTGTTGATTCCCCAACTTCTAAATCTCTTGTGTGTTCGATTTCTATGTGCAGTTAGCCAATCATCACCATATTTTCTGTATAAATTAGATTCATAGAAATTATAGGTGTTGTAAGGGGTTTTGCCTTTATAAAAACCGTGAGTAGCCCATTCACTTTTCTCATAGAAATCTTTGAAATTTTTATGATCAACCTCCGGTAATTTTTCAAAATAATGCTCTCTGTGTTCCACCCCGGTAGTTGCAGATTCTGAAGATACGCAGTTTAGTCCCGCTGTCCAGAATAAATATCCTTCTGGATCTACCATCCACCATTTGTCATTATTTTTTTCAGTTCTAAAAAAACCTGTAGCTTTTAATTTTGGCCCTTTGGTCCATCCGCCATATTTATTTCGGTTTAATGGGCTAGCTTTTTGTTGTAATTCTACTAATTCTAAGGAGTCTTTGTGTTTTAATTCTTGGTCACTGTGTATTTTATCAATCCAGTCTCTATGCTTATATTGTCCAAATTCATCTACGAAAGGGAAAAAACCTTTAGGGTCTTTTACAGGTGTTTTTCCTTTGGCTATTATATTATCTACCGCAAAAGCACTATTAGTAGTTGCATATCTAGTATTAAATTGTAATTCACCTATAGCTTCAAGATCAGTTTTTATGATTCCAGGAACTCCACGCATCCCTACTACTTCTGGTTGTGGTGAGAAAACCCAAGGAGTCCATGATAAATTTACTGTAATCGTTTTAGTTTCACCTGGTTCTAAGTCTACATAATCAGAGCAATACCAGCGTATCAACCCATCAGGATCATTACCTACAAACATTTCGACCTGCAGGTCTTTCTCACTTAGATTAGAGACATCTGCTAATACTTGGTGGTAATCAGTAAGATTCCAGAGGTTGTTTTCGGTTCTGTACAATTTTATACCAGGAGTGTTTATTGGAGTTGTAGTCTCTATTTTAAGCTTTTGGTCTCCTTTAACTTTAATGATTTCGTATACAGCATTTTTAGTTGTTATAGATTTTTCTTTCATTTCTTTTTCAAAATCAAAAAGCAACAGAGTTTCTTGATTTTGTTGACTCAATGCTGGAGAGATAATTGAAAAAAAGTAAATAAAAAATAAATATTTTAGAGTTTTGGATAAAGTGCTATGCATAAGTGATGGTAATAATTTGTACGTTTAGTTTCTTACATTTAGAAACTATTTGATTTGCGATTGTAATAATTTAATTTCTTAGCGATATTAGGTCATTCTTTTCAAAATCTAAAAGAAATGGACTTGACTTTATATCAACAAAATATCAAATACTAGAAAAGAATCTTAATTTTTGCTATACTATTTTTAAAATTTTAGTAAGGATAATATAGATTAATTCAAATTAAATAATTAGTATAATGCAAAAGAAACGATAAAACCTAATGACAAGGTGATTACTGCCAAAATAGCAAATATCTGATTTAAAACCATAAATTTAACAATAGTTTTAAACCTTCCTTGTTGATAGAATTTTCGCATTGCCTTATACAGATAGAATAGGAAAATAAGCATAGAAATCCCTGTAAAAGGGTCACTGTTAATGTGCTTCATAAAGATTGTGTCTAATAAAAAACCTATGAGTAGTACTATAAAGAACATGGTTTGTGTGTGAAACAGGAAAACTAAATGTTCCATATAGGTAAAGTTTCTTCTGTAATAGAGAGCCCATATAGTTAGTGCAAAAATGGGTAATAAAAAAAAGATGATGAAGGGTAATTTAGATAAAAAGTACATAATAACACCTGCTAAATTGCCTTCGATATCTTGGCTTTGTACAGATTTGTTGTATACCCATTTGTGGTACGATGTTTTTTCATGTTGTAAGCTGTCTAGACCTTGAGTTGGTTTAGTGATTCCAGACTCTTCTATATATTTACTGTATAACTTACCTCTCTTGATCAAATTGTCAAAAAAAGAAAGCTGACTAAGTTCTTGTTCTGTGAAATAAATGTCTTTATAAGAAGTTGTAGTATCCTTTATTGTATCATTTTCTTGCTCTAATTGTAAGGGTGTTAACTCTGTTGCTAGATTAGAATTGTCTGATGTATGTTCTTTTGTGTCATTATCAATTTGAATATTGATGATAGGTTTTTCTTCTGAGGCATCTTTCATTCCATTTTTAAATCCAATAATACTGTCATTGTAATCAGAAAAAAATCCAGTAACGATAAAAAATATAAAAGAAATGCTCAGGTAAAAACGGAATGGATTGGCATATCTCATTCGTTTTCCTTCGATATAGTCTTTGGATATTTTACCAGGCCTAAACAATAGTGCATTGATCGTATGCCGCAATCTAGAATCATAAGAAATAATACTGGCAAAAAACTCATTGAAGAAATCCTTGAGCGACAATTTTTTGGTTGTATTAGACTGTCCGCATTGATGACAAAAACGATCAGCTATATCTAAGGGGACATCACAGTTAAGACATGTATTTCCTCTATATTTTTTAAGAAACCTCCCTTTTTCTTTCATCCTTGATTGATAATTACTGTATCTGGCTAAAATAAGAGTATTTCAGGAGTATAAAAAATAACATCTAGGGCAGAGAATTAATTCGTAATATCTCTAGAGTTTCCGATGCCTTTTCCGATAGCTCTGTCGTATCTGCCTCCAGGGGTTCTGTAGTATGGAATGACGATGTATTCATTTTCGGTCTCATCATAATTACCACTAATAAAACCAGGATCGATACTTCCGTCTGGATTGACCAAAACATATTTGTAATTAGTAAACCCTTGTTTAAAGAGTCTTTCTGTATAGTAAATGGCCTTCTCTTTATCGTATGTGAGTTTGGTAGACTCGTCAATAACATAATTATTAAAATTTCCAAAGAGATGAAGTTCTCCACCATCAAGTGCATCGTAGCACTCTACCGTAAAATGCATCCATAAATAGTCCGCTTCTATATCATTGTTATCAGCTCTAAGGTTTCTCACTACAAAATTTCCATTGATATCAGGATAATAGGTATAGTTTCTATTAGCGCGAACAATATCCGTATATAGATATTGATGATAGAGCTCTTGTAGGTCTATGTGTTGTATGTTTGCAGTAGAAGCTCTAACCTCTTTACTATCAAAAAACAGGTATTCATTACCACCCCAAAAACTGGACTCAGTGTCATATTTGTACACTAGATTATTGGCTACCGTAAATTGAGGTTTTAAATTGTTAATAGCTCCCTTTAGATCATTATTCTGGATGACAAGGGTTTTTACATTACGCTTCGGGTTTTTTAGAATTTCATTGGGAGAGTTCACTTCGAACTGTACAGTTTGTTTAGCGTCAATATATTTTAAGTCTCTGGATCGTTTTGTATATACTTTTACGCTAGCGATGCTTTCATAAATAATAAATTTTCTAGAAAAAACAAGTTCACTATCATCATCATATATTTCTATCATATAATTACCACTCACCTTTAACCTTCTGGTATCTTCATTAGGGATGTTTAGTGTATAATGGCTATATAGTTGTAGTGTGTTGAATGAATTTTCATAAGTAACAATCCGTACATCATCAAAACCTTCTAGGTATTCATTTTTATATAAAGGTGAAGGGGTCCAATCAAAATTATAATGCGTAATCTTATAATAATAATTAACCTCATCCCCATTAATATCATCAAATTTTATAGTGAGTCTTTCACCTAATTTCATAATTGGAGTTCCAGAGAATTCTGTATTTCCAAATAACTGTATAGTTTTGATAAAATCAGGCGGGTTTTTTTCTTCGACTATTTCTTGTCCGAAACTGTAAATAGATATAACAGTAAGAAAACTCCATAATACTACTAATCGAATATGCTTTTTTGTCATGTATTTAATATTAACAGTGTAAATATAAACAAAATGTGTACCTTATTCTGTAAGTGCTTTTTCGAACAAAATAAAATTATTATTTAGAATTGTTATAAATAAAATCTTATGCCACGGGTGACTTTCACTTACGTGTTTTAATTAGTAAATTTGCACGATTTTTTTAGTTAATTAACTATAGACTATAAATATGTCAAAAGACATTCGTATCAGAAAAGGCTTAGACATTAAGCTTGTTGGCGAAGCAGAAAAAAAGACTGTAAATGCTACCAAAAGTAATGTGTACGCAATAAAACCTGATGATTTTCATGGTATTGTACCCAAAGTTATTGCCAAGCAGGGTTCAGAAGTTAAAGCTGGCGAACCTCTTTTCTACTCAAAATCTAATGAAAAAATGCTTTTTCCTTCTCCAGTAAGTGGTGAAGTAGTAGAAATTATTCGCGGTGCCAAAAGAAAAATACTAGCATTTAAGGTTTTAGCGGACAAAGAACAAGAATATACGGACTTTGGTGTAAAAGATGTTAATGCATTAAATAGCGATGAGATAAAATCACATTTATTGGCATCGGGTTGTTGGCCTTTTATCAAGCAACGTCCTTATGATGTAATCGCCAATCCAGAGCATAGCCCCAAAGCAATTTTTATTTCTGCCTATGTAACAGCACCTCTGGCTGCTGATTTAGAACATGTATTGACAGGCAAAGAAAAAGAACTTCAGGCAGCACTCACCGCTTTAAGTAAATTAACAGAAGGTACAGTACACGTTGGTATTGATAAAAAAGGGAATTCTCCTTTTTCAGGCTTACATGATATATCATTGCATACTATGAGTGGCCCTCATCCTGCAGGAAATGTAGGAGTACAGATTGCCAAAATAGATCCTATAAATAAAGGTGAAGTGGTTTGGGTTGTAAATCCACAAGATCTAATTATTATTGGTGAGCTATTGCTCACGGGTAGATTTAATTCAGAAAGAATAGTTGCTCTTTCAGGATCATCTGTAAAAAACCCAAAATATTTTAAAACTAGAATAGGAGCAGAAGTTTCCTCTATAATTTATGATGCTGGTGTTAACAATAGCAATATAAGAGTGATTAGTGGTAATATACTTACTGGTGACAACGTGATGCCAGATGGTCACTTAGGATACTATCACAATGAGATCACTGTAATACCAGAGGGTAATGATTACGAGTTTTTTGGTTGGAACAAGCCTGTGTTTAATAAAATATCGCCCTCTAGGGCGTTGACCTTTTCTTGGTTGTTCCCTAATAAGAAGTATGATCTCAACACCAATACTAATGGAGAACATAGAGCTTTTGTGCTAACAGGGAATTACGAAACTGTTTTTCCAATGGATATCTATCCTTTACAATTGCTAAAAGCTTGTGCAGTAAATGATCTAGATGCGATGGAGCAATTAGGAATGTATGAAGTAGCTCCAGAGGATTTTGCACTAACAGAATTTATATGTGTGTCTAAACAGCCACACCAACAGATCATTAGAGAAGGACTAGATTTAATGTTAAAAGAAATAGGATAAGTCATGGGTTTAAAAAGTAAATTACATAACTTAAAACTTAAGTATAAAGGTAAAAAGATGGCTCCTGCATTTAATGCACTCCATACTTTTTTGTACTTACCAAACGAGACCACGCATTCTGGCGCTCATGTACGTGCAGCAGATGACCTCAAACGAACAATGAATACAGTAATCTTGGCATTAGTACCTTGCCTGATTTTTGGGATGTTTAATGCTGGATATCAGCATCATCTTGCTATTGGAGAGATACAAGCTGTGACTAATGGATTTTTTAGTTCAGAATTTTGGTCATTTGACAACCTTACTATAGGTTTATGGAAGGTATTGCCACTAGTCGTAATTTCATATGGAGTAGGATTGGCAGTAGAATTTTTATTTGCTGTCATCAAAGGGCACGAAGTAGAAGAAGGATATTTAGTCACTGGGATGCTAGTACCACTAATTGTTCCTATAGATACTCCATTATGGATGTTAGCAGTAGCAGTGATATTCGGAGTAGTGATTGGTAAAGAAGTATTCGGAGGAACAGGAATGAATATCCTTAATCCTGCACTAACCATAAGAGCATTTTTATTTTTTGCATATCCTACTTGGATGTCTGGAGATAAAGTGTGGGTTCACGGCGCAGTAGAAAGAGCCAATGAAATAGCAGGTGGAGCAAAACTCGATGCGATCTCTGGAGAAACAGTGCTTGGTGGATTAGCTCAAGGTAAAAATATTATGGGTTCAGGCGATGCTACTTATTCTATTATGGATGCGTTTTATGGTTTTATACCAGGCTCTGTAGGAGAAACATCGGCTCTATTAATCTTATTGGGAGGTGCGTTTTTAGTTTTTACTAAAATAGGAAGCTGGAGAATTATGGTAAGTGCTATACTAGGCACATTGATAATGGGATTGATATTTAATGGTGTCACAAATGCAGGTTGGATAGCAACATCTAGCAAGTTTTATGCACTAATGAATTTAGAATTTTGGAAGCATTTAATAGTAGGCGGTATAGCTTTTGGTATTGTTTTTATGGCTACCGATCCCGTAACGGCTTCACAAACCAATAAAGGGAAATGGATTTACGGGTTTTTAATTGGATTTATTTCAATTTTGATTCGAGTATTTAACCCTGCATATCCAGAAGGTGTATTCTTAGCAATTTTGTTAATGAATGTATTTGCCCCTACAATAGATCATTATGTAGTGCAAGGTAATGTTAAGAAGAGAATGAAACGTCTAAAAGTAAAAACAGCTTAATTATGGCTATTAATACAGATAAAAATTCATACACAATTATTTTTGCGATAGCAATGGTAGTAGTAGTAGGTTCATTGTTAGCCTTTACAGCATCGTCATTAAAAGATAAGATAGCTGCTAATAAACGGACAGAAAAACAGCAAAACATCTTGTTTGCTATGGGAGTTACTGATACAGAAGATCCTAGTGAGTTTGTACCAGCAGAAGAAGCAGAAGAACTTTTTAATAAATATGTAGGTGAGGATAAGTATATCATTACTGGGAGTACTGCTCAGAAGACAGAAGAAGCTTTTAATATCGAGGTAAAAAAAGAAAATGATAAGCTAAAACAAGATACCAACTACCAGAGAAAAATGCCTCTGTTTATAGGTAAAAAGGACGGAGAAGAATTTTATATAGTCCCTATGCGCGGTAATGGGCTATGGGATGCAATCTGGGGATATGTTTCTCTAGACAAAGAGTTTAAAACAGTAAAAGGAGCGTTTTTTGATCACAAAGGAGAAACACCTGGATTAGGAGCTAATATCAAAGAAGCTTATTTTAGAGATGACTTTATAGGAGAAAGTATTCTTGATGCATCAGGTAATTATAAAGGAATTACTGTAAAGAAAGGAAATGCAGATCCTAAGAATGTAGATAAAACAGATAATGAAGTAGATGCTATGGCAGGAGCAACTATCACAGGAGATGGAGTTACTGCTATGGTAAAAAAAGGAATCAAAATGTATCAACCTTATTTCGCAACTTTAAAAAAATAACAGATGGCTGAAGTAACAGAAGAAAAAGTTGAAGTAAAAGTAAAGGAGCCTAAAGAGCCTTTATTTTCTAAGAAAAATAGAAAACTATTATCAGATCCTCTTACAGATAATAATCCCATTACAATTCAGGTATTGGGAATTTGTTCTGCACTCGCCATCACAGCGCAATTGAAGCCATCGATTGTAATGGCAATTTCTGTGATTTTTGTATTGGGTATTGGAAATGTAGTCATCTCATTAATGAGAAATATCATCCCTTCAAAAATTAGAATTATTGTGCAATTGGTAGTAGTTGCCGCTTTGGTAATTGTGGTAGATCAGGTATTAAAAGCCTTTGCATATACATTAAGTAAAGAACTTTCTGTATTTATTGGATTGATTATTACCAACTGTATCATTATGGGACGTTTCGAAGCTTTTGCTTTGGGGAATGGTCCTTGGAAATCATTTTTAGATGGAATCGGTAACGCTGCAGGATATGGTGTGTTATTGATTATTGTTGCTTTTTTCAGAGAATTGTTAGGATCAGGAACATTGTTTGGAGTAGAAGTTTTTGGGAATGCAATCGAAAAAACAGGATTGTATAAGTATGGATATGAAAATAATGGGTTTATGGTATTAGCGCCGATGGCACTCATTACCGTAGGAATTATTATCTGGATTCAGAGAAGTAAAAACAAAGCATTAATCGAAGATCATTAGAAAAATAACAGTTGTTTATTGATATAGGATTAAAAACCATAAAAATCAACTACAACTAAAAATAATATACAATGGATTATTTAGAATTATTTTTAAAATCAATCTTTATAGATAATATGGTATTCGCATTCTTCTTAGGGATGTGTTCATACCTAGCAGTATCTAAGAAGGTATCTACAGCTGTAGGTCTAGGAGCGGCAGTTATATTTGTTTTGGCAATCACAGTACCTTTAAATTTTTTATTAGATAAATACATACTTAGAGAAGGTGCATTGGTGTGGTTAGGACCCGAATATGCGGACTATGATTTAAGTTTTCTAACATTTATTTTATTTATTGCTACTATTGCTACCATGGTACAATTGGTAGAAATTATCGTAGAAAAATTTTCGCCATCACTATATAATTCTTTAGGGATTTTCTTACCACTTATAGCGGTAAACTGTGCCATCTTAGGAGGGTCTTTATTTATGCAACAAAAAGAGTTTGCGACCATATCACATGCTGCTGTTTATGGAATCGGATCAGGAATCGGATGGTTCTTGGCAATATTAGCTATAGCTGCAATCCGCGAAAAAATTAGATATTCTAATGTGCCAGCTCCACTAAGAGGATTAGGAATTACATTTATTCTCACAGGATTAATGGCTATAGGATTTATGAGTTTTGGAGGAATGCTTACAGGAGGAGATGAAGAAGAAACACAAAAAGAAAAACAAACTGTTCAAGTAGAAAAGAACACTACAAAAGAAGTAGCAGAAAACACTAACGTTTCAATACCAAAATAACTATGATATTTTTAGCATCAACAGTTGGAACAATTATTATTACCATTATCTCATTTTTGGTATTAACCTTGGTTTTAGTAGGGATTTTATTATTTGCAAAAGATAAGCTATTACCCTCTGGACCTGTTAAGATTACCATTAATGGAGAGAAAGAAATTGAAGTAGCTTCTGGCGCTACATTACTATCCACCTTAGGGAATGAAAAAATATTTTTACCCTCTGCTTGTGGTGGTGGTGGAACTTGTATCCAATGTGAGTGTCACGTATTAGAAGGTGGAGGAGAAGCATTACCTACAGAAACTCCTCATTTTTCACGAAAAGAATTACAACACGGAGCACGTCTTGCTTGTCAGGTAAAGGTAAAACAAGACATGAATATCCAGATACCAGAAGAAGTGTTCGGTATCAAAAAATGGCAAGCAACCGTAGTGCGTAATTATAATGTAGCTTCTTTTATTAAAGAATTTGTAGTGGAGATTCCCGAAGATATGGGCTATAAAGCGGGAGGGTATATACAAATCGAAATCCCGAAATGCGAGATCAAATATGCTGATATAGATATTACTGCACATCCCGAAGAACACGAGACGCCTGATAAGTTCCAAAAAGAATGGGATAAATTTGGATTATGGCCTCTAGTAATGAAAAATAATGAAACTGTAGAAAGAGCCTATTCCATGGCTTCTTATCCTGCAGAGGGTAGAGAAATTATGTTAAATGTACGTATTGCTACACCGCCTTGGGATAGAGCTAAGAATGGATGGATGGATGTAAACCCTGGAGTAGCATCTTCTTATATTTTTGCTCAAAAACCTGGTGATAAAGTAACAATTTCTGGGCCTTATGGAGAGTTCTTTATCAATGAATCTCAATCAGAGATGTTATATGTAGGTGGAGGAGCAGGTATGGCACCAATGCGTTCTCATTTATACCACTTGTTTAAAACTTTAGAAACAGGTCGTAAAGTAACCTATTGGTATGGAGGTCGTTCTAAGCGAGAATTATTCTATTTAGATCACTTTTATGATCTAGAGAAAAAGTTCGATAACTTTAAATTTTATCTGGCCTTATCAGAACCATTAGAAGAAGATAATTGGAAAGTAAAAAAAGATCTTAATGACCAAGGTGATGGGTTTGTAGGTTTTGTACACAATTGTGTGATAGATAATTATCTAAATCACCATGAATCTCCTGAAGATATAGAATTGTATTTTTGTGGTCCGCCATTAATGAACAAAGCGGTTCAGAAAATGGGAGAAGACTTTGGTATCCCTGATGAGAATATTAGATTCGATGACTTTGGTGGGTAGTAAATTAACGTATAGAGATTTTAAATCTATGCGCGAAAATTTATGATTTGGATTAGTGATCACGTAAACTATAAAAATTAGAATGTATTTCAATAAAAAGGACTGTCTGAAAAGACAGTCCTTTATTTTTATATTTAATTTGTATCAATTCTGAATGGTTATTTTCTTTTGTGCAGTATTCCCTTTTATATCTTGTGTTTTTAGGATATACAATCCAGGTGATAGTCTAGAAACATCAATCTGTTCGTTCTTACTTTCACTAAATGAATTGTAAACAGCCACTTCCTTACCAGCGATATCAAATACCTTGATATTGTTTATAAAAGCCGTAGTATTGACAAATAAAGTTCCTGTACCATTAGGATTAGGATATAAGCTTACATCAAAAACCTTCGAGCTATCCTTTAGATCATCGATAAGATTACTATCACGAGTTGCATTGATATGTTCTGGTTTTAATAACTCTACATTATCAAAGGTGATATCTGCATTATTCCCTC
>CANLRN010000036.1 GCA_947493495.1 uncultured Aquimarina sp. | reverse complement strand
TTTTCTTCGTTTCATAATACAGTAAAGTTATTAATTTTTGAATTTAACTCTCTGTCCTAATTTTGGGGGGAACTTCAACCTAAAAAGCAAAGTGGCTACTAGGATATATACAATCAGAGCAAATGTAAGCTTCCCATTTTGAGTTAAATTTTTAAAGAGTAAAACTTATAGTTCTATGAATACTTTGATGTATTTGCATCAATAGTGCATTTTTATTTTCTTCTGACAATTTCATAAATTTTCATTCTTAAAATATTATCATTCTTAAAAAATAGATTTTTGTATTTTAATCAGTAACATTAGAAATACTATAAATTTTGTTAAACTACAATCACCAATAATGATGATTGTAGTTTATTTAAATTAAATCAATTACTACTTAAACAATTTTTACTGAAACCCTAAAAGAAACAAGTTTAACAGATTTTATATCATCAAACAAAACATGAACACCATTGATATAATTACAAAAAAAAGAAAATCATTTGTTATGAATTGTAAACTTTCATTAGGGTTTGTAGCATCAAATAATAAAAAACTTTTATTGATTTTTTCAAAAGATTGTCCTAATCAGTCTTTAAAGTCGAGCAAAATCACTTTTTTGGTTTTATATTAAAAGGAGGACTTTCTAAGCTAAATAGTATTTCACAAATATTCTGTTCATGTCTCAAAAATGCTTGAATATAAAAATCATCTTTTTCCCAAATCATAAACAGAGGTTTCTCATCAAAAGTACCTTCTATTAGATCTCCTTCTCTTTTTTTCAAGTTTGAAGAAAAATCATCATCACTTGTATAAACCTCTTCACTTATCACTTTTACATTTGATCTTACATAGATCTGATCAGGTGTTCCATACTTCTCAACAAAAGTATTATAAAATTGACGATCAATTACTTCACTAAAATGAATAGAAATAGATGCAACTATATCATTTTTGTTGGTGTTTATATCTAGACAATTATAACTCATGTTCAAGAATTTTTTTTTAACAAACTCATCAGATATAAAATAAAAACTCTTTCTAGATAATGTATTCTCGAAATCATCTCCTATAATTTCTTCAACTATAGAAATATGCTTTCTTAATAATTTTTCAAATTCAATATTATCCACAGAATAAGGGTTTAGATTGAGGACCAAAACTAATAATCCATTTATAAAAATTTTCATATCTTAAAATAACAAAGCTTTTTCTTTAATCACAATCAAATGGGCTACTTATTCCCATAACACTGGTGATGTATGGAGCTGGACTACGGATAGTAAAAGGTTCTACTGTTAGACTAAAATTCCCTCCAATGATAGCTAATTCTGATCTTAATGCTTCTTCAAAAACACCGCCTTTTATTCCATCAAACTTTACAGGACTAGGCATTTCAAAACTCTCTTTCCATTTTCTGCCATAATAAAATTTAAAAAAAATTAGACATCAATCAGATTATTCTCAAAATCCTTATACTGATCAGGCTGCCAATGATCTATGAATAACATTAATAATTCCTGCCAGTTTTTTTTATTTTATAATGTTCAAACAATTCTCCTTCCCACGGAAATTCTAAAACGCAAACACTATTCCCTATTTTTCCGTCACCTCCTAAGCACGCATGCATACCAAATGATTCAGAATCTTTTTTACCTCCATTCCACAGAAATTAAAATTAAATTCTGGATATTCAGAATCTTTGCAATTTAAAGAAAAGCGATTCTTGATATGATTGTATTCATTTTTGATTTTATCTTTTAATGCTTCTTCACGACTTTTTGCCGTTCCGTACCATTCATTATAACGGGAATCATGTAATTTTAATCGTTCCAAAAAGATTATAAAAGTTTCAGTACACTCTTTTAAAGTCTGTTTTCTTCCTTTCCAGATAGTTGTTTGAGGAATTATTTCAATCATTTTTTATCTACATTTCCCTACTACCCTATCATTATTACTCTTTTGCGCTGAACAAGATGTAATAAAAGTGATAACCAAAAATAAATTTAATACTGTTTTCATTTATTTAATTTTTAATATAAACTTGTTCATTTGTTGTTCCTATCAGTCTTGGAAATTATTGTCCAAATGTTGGGACACCCTAATGTATGTGCATTGATAGCATGATGATAAATTTTTTATGTTGTTGTATATAACATAAGTGATTAGTGATTTTTATTATGATTAAACATAGAATTAATTTTCTCCCAAGTATCATACGTTTCAAAGAACTCATCGTGTAAAAAATCATAATGCTCATCAAAATCTTCTGGTTTATCTATCAACAAAAAATCTGATTTTTTACCAAACTCTGACAAAGGTTCTGAAACACCATCAATTACAGACAACACTTGTAGAAAAGTATCATCCAGACTTCGAGTGAGTATCTTTTTTAGAATACTATGTAATAATTCTGAATTCTTTATGGAAGATATAAGTTTTTCTTCTTCATCTGTCAACACAAAATAATCTAAAGAATCATTATTTGAAGCTTTAAATTTCTGAAGAACAAATTTCGTAGTGTCATGGATACTTTGATGTATATGCATTAAAAGTGCATTTTTATTTTCTTCTGAGAATTTCATAAGTTTTTATAAATAGAATTGTTTGATAATATCAAATATATTAGCCAGTACTAATGCCAAAGCGACAAATATAATTACACTAATAACTAACTTATATCCCTAGAATATGACATTAAAAACGTTTGTTATTAAAGTATAGGCTGCTTTTGTAATTTCAGCCTATACTTTCTTATAAATTAATATTTAAAATAAATAGAATTGTTAATGCTATTACAGATAATTCTAGTATAATCCTTTTCTCCATTGTTTTAACACCATTTTAGCTGTAAAAGAATTAGAAGTATTGCCATTACTAATTTCTTCAAGTACTTTAATAGCAATTTCTTCGTAATGTGGTAAAAGAGCTACTGCTATAGATTGTTTTAAATTAACATCATTATCCTGATCCAAATAAGAAATAAGAATTTTTAATTCTTTCTCTTTTTTAAGATATTCAAAAGCTGGAGTAACCTGATTTCTAATTACATTATTATTTGTTTTAGCATCTCCTTGCATACCTGCTTTTTCCGCAATTTTAAGCCCTTCAATATAAGTGTTTTTTGCGTCTTCAATACTTTTAAAAAATATCATATAACTATTGTTTTAAACAAATTTAATTAATTAAACCAGTAACACCATCCCAACCGAATTCTTTTAATTTTCGAATTCCAAAATCGTATTGCTCTTGGAAAGACCAATCTTTTATCGCTTCTCTAACTCTTTTGGTTGTATGAATTTTACTATCAATACTATTATAGTACCCTGTAATTCTCCTATGAAGTGAACCTGAAACTATTCCTGGTATATCAACAATATTTTTAGTATTATGAATATTCGTTTTACCAAACTTTTGTTGATTTAAACCTCGAAATCCATTTTGTTCTACGATGTGATGTAATTCATTTCCAGAAGAGGCATTCCCCTCAACTTTTTTAAAAGCGTCAAAGGATTTATAACCTCTACCTCCTGCAAGTGTAGTTTTTGAAATATCATCAAGTCTTTTTAGAAAAGCTTTCATACTTGCTTTAGTGACTGCTCCACCCCCTCTAGCAGCAAGGTAAGCTCCTCCACCTTTTGATGGGGATAGTATCGTAACAATATCTAATACATCTAAGCCTATATTAAGTAAGTCTAAACCGATACCTTCTTCATATCTTATTTTAAATTCTCCTCCTTCTGAAAAAACTTGGAAAAATTCTCCTAATGTCTCATTATTCACATCACTTGATATAGGTATGCCTCTTAATTCAAAAACATCTCTAATCAAATCTCCTTCTACGGAGTCACTAACAAAATGCTCAAAACCTCTAATAAACAGACTCCATCCTGCATCAGTTAAATCTTGTATCAAACCAGGTCCAAAGGCATATAGTGTTTCAGGGTTAGAACCAGGATCCCAATTTAATTGATCACAAAAAGAAGCAGGACCAATTTCAGTAGGTGTCTCGTTTGGATTTAAAAATGAATTAATATTAAAAGTAGAATTACCATTTAAGGCTTTCAATAATTCACTAATTATTTCCTTTTCGGTTGAGTTACCAACAGATAAGATTTCAACAATATCTTTTGCAAAATTAATTGCATCTACAGAATTATTATCTATTACAAAGTTATCTATTTCATTAACTTGATCGGGATTATTAATCAACCACTCCTTTTGTTCTTGATTTAGATTTAAATCATTCGCCAAATCAAATACCATTGCTCTAAACTCAAAATCAAAAGCTTGTCCATCAAGCAGTGCCATTGCACCATCAATTACATATGGACGATCAAGCATCGTAAAGAAATCTATATCGTTTTGCTCCAATACATCCTTGATACCTGGTTTATCATATTCTAAAAAGAAATTAAATTCGTATCGCCCTTCCCAAGGATAGACAGTCCCAAAATTAAATAGGCTAGCTAATTGTTGATTGGTAAGTCCGTGTAAATTAACATTCTCCGAATCAAAAAAAGCACTCATTAATGAACCTTCTAATTCTTGATGATTCTGATCTAATTCAAATAATCCATAAAGAAAATTACTATATCCTCTTAGTCCATTGGTAACTCCCAAATTGTTAAACGTAAATTGATACCCTAAATCTACTCCCAAATCTGTTGGAAGGTTAGTAGCGCTTCCTGATCCAGCAGCGATATAATTATCAAAAGAGCCGTTGAAGCTTTGGTTATTCTGATACATATCGATAGTATTGCTAATCCTGTCTAAAATACCTTGGTTGTAATTATTATTACTCAATACTCCATCTTCTGCAACTAAATGACTATTCGCTTGTAAAAAAGTGGACGCCTGTGATCCCATATTGTTCAATGCGAGCTGATGCAAAACTTCGGCATCATCAAAAGTATCACTAAATGCAGGTGGCGTATATCCTGGTTCGCTTGGTCCTAAATCCACACTTACAGCCAGTAAGGATGTATAATCTTGATCCTCGAGTAAAAGAACATTATTTGGATTGCCATAAGGTACATAAGGAGTTCCTCTATGCCTATTATTAATCCAAGCCATGTATGCCGTCATAAAACGTATCGCTTCTTCATAGTCTAAGTTTTCGTAATGGCTTACATAATAATCTGTTAATAACGAGGACAAATACCCTGACTCCAAAGCTCTATTTAATCTACTTCTACGCAAATCATAACTCACAAAATTAGCTCGCTGATCATTTCTGATAGCAAGTTGTTGATTGAGCTGACTATTAATACTGGCATCACTTATATTTCTTAGCAATGCGCCTTTGTACTTTAGATCCCCATATGCAGGGTTGGTAGTACCTTCTCTTTTTCTAATATCTAGCACTTTGCTATTAAAAGTAGCACTGCGAAACTGCCCTTGATTATAATCATACGTATCTGCTAAATATTGATCAATTTTAGGATGATACTCATCGGCAAGCTTATCAGTTTCTGAACTCTTAAAATAATTACGCTGGATATCGGTAAAGTTATAATTCGCAGGGACTCCTGTAGTGCTATTGTACAAATCAAAATAGGCTACTCCTGTAATTGCATGAGCTAACAAAAGTTCTTGTTCATAAAGCCATCGATCTCTCTCATCTCCTCCAAAATTAGATATCTGCGTGTTAAATATAGAAAGTTGAAAAGGTGCAATACAAAGACAACTTCTCTCACTATTAGATTTTTGTGATGCTGGATCAATATAACTTTCTGTTCCGTCTTCGGAGTATTGTACAATCTGTGCTATGATTGTTTTGGGCATTAGGCATAGTATGGCTAATACCATAGCTATTTTATATC
Source organism: uncultured Aquimarina sp. (assembly GCA_947493495.1). GTDB lineage: Bacteria > Bacteroidota > Bacteroidia > Flavobacteriales > Flavobacteriaceae > Aquimarina. The sequence continues at coordinate 34,312 of CANLRN010000036.1, read as the reverse complement.
TATTTTTCATTGTATATACTTAAAAAAAATGTGATTGATTTATTCTTTGATTATTGTTTTGGAATATGGTTGCCCATTGATGATCATCTGCACCAAATACGTTCCTCTAGTAAGAGTCGAACTATTTATGGTAACCTCCTGTTTGGTATTTGCTTCACTTTTCTGTGTAGGTGCTTTTAATTTTTGTTGCCCATAAAAGTCGAAAACAGCGATTTCTACCTCTGCTGTTATATCCAATGTATAGCTAATAGTAAAGTGATCTCTGATGGGGTTTGGAGCTATAGTCGCAAAATTGGCATCCAGAGAGAGATTGGCAGTATTATTTGCCAATGCAATAGTAGTGTTGTTATTTGCTGTACTAGTTTCTGGATATAAAATCAATCGAATAGGTGCGTGTATAAATTCTTGTAATTCTTTGATTTTGGTATTAGATGATGATAGTTTACCGATAAGGGCTAACTGCCCATTTATTGTTGTTTCTCGCAAGTCGATTTGTTGTACGGTATAGGTAAGTTCATCTTGGTCAGTATGATCTTGAAATAAATTAGGCATTTTCTTGAGTTCTAATTTAGAGCTGCTTGAAAAAGAAATTCCGTGATTCCAAGAGTACGTTTTTAGCGAAGCTTGCCCAGAAAAATTAATATCATTGATACTGAATATATATGATATATCTTTAGTGCTACTGGTGACTTCTCTATCAATTTCGATAGTAAGTTGTACTGGTATATGCCTTTTTACACCTTTACCAAGCCAATCAAACTCAATAAGGTGACCATCAAAAACTGTTTTTGTATCTCCAATTACATTAGTTGGCATAGAATGGTTGGTAAAGTTATCCATAACTGCAAGACGTTCTTCTGCTGCAATAGGAATCCAATCGTTATTCTGGTTTTGTAATGAAGTAGCTAATACTCTACTATTGTAAATATTGTTATCGTTTAGCATTTCTAATGCCTTTGTTCTATTTGCTGGCATACCGTAACCAAAGTATTGCATAATGGCAAGCCAGTGTTTTGCCATAGGTAGATTACTCTTTTCAAAATGATTTTTGGCTTTACTAGCGAGAGACTCACTGGTAAAATCTTGCTGAGTTGTTAAGTTTTTTAAAGAGATATATCCTAGTATATAATGTACAACATCTGGTTTGTAGCCCTGAATTAAAAGTCCTTCAAGGTCTTGAGCCATAGTATTGAAATTGATGCGCTGATCTGGTATGATATACCTATTAGATAGATCATTGATGATATCATCTAAAATGGCAGGTGTATATCCATTATTCCTAGCTCTAAACATATATACTGGTGCTAGCTCTGAAGTACGCCTATGAACTAGTCCAAAATCTCCATTTTGTAAGTGCAATAATGCTTTAGCATATGCTGCTTTTGGACTAGTTCTAGAAATATCGTGTTCTCCACAGGGAGTGATGTATTCTAGCATTTGATCAATCACTGCTTTAGGATACTCTTTTAAGTCGTTTTTGATTTGTAATATGACTTCTGCTTTTTGATCACAAATTTCTTTTGTGATTTCTTCTTGCGTATACCCAATATGCGCCCAAAGGGCAGATAGCAGCAAAGCCCATACTTTTGATTTGTTCATTGTGTGATATTTAAATTGTTATAAAATTAAGATGCTAAAAATAGTACGATTTATGACCTAATAAAATAGGTCATATAGGGGAATACACCCTTTTTTTTTTTGAAAGCATTTCTTACATCATTAACTTTGAAATATAACAACCTTTCATATAACCAATACCTGTTCTGATTTAAAAACACTTAAATAAGACACAGGTATTTTTTGTTTGAGCAAAAAAGAAAATACAAGCATAGCCTAAACTACGATTACATTTTATTTTGAAGCATAAACGAAAAAGATCAAATTTTAGTGGATAATTTTAAGTCAGAACTGGTATAATAAAATGACATTAACATAAGCTATGAAGCTACTATCACTGATGCAATTTTAGATCAGTTAGTACACACATCACATAGAATTAAAGGGAGGAAGTTTTATAAAAAACTATAATGTTGTCACAACCTATCTTTTTTAAACCAAAATTTACAGAGGGTCAATATGACCAGAATGAAGAACCGACATCTATAGAATATCCATATAAAGATAAGAAAGGTACTAAACACTGTCATTTTCTTAATTTCTGCATAAGATCGTTATGGTTATATTGAAGTGGTTTAAACTTTTTTCAATTTGTTAAAAAAATGAAGTAAAGTGTCATTTTTTGTACTAATTTTAAAGCTGAAAATAGATTTTATAAAAGCATACTATCGGTACATATCATTTCCTCTCTAACTTTACTGGTATAAAATGTTATCGATATGTTCAAAAAAAGAACGTTTTTTTTATTAAAAACCATAAAACCAACAAAAATCAGCTTTCAAATTCTCAAAAAACTACTCTATAAACATTAATCTATAATTTTTTTAGGGTATAAAATTCATTTTTAGCAAAAATTAACCACATGACCCTATTTTTTATTGGGGTAACATTAATTTAACATAGTTTTACACCTGAAAAATAATCAAATAACAAACTAATACATTAATGTTTATTATGAAAACGAAAACGGTAACTATGCTTCTTAAAAAAATATGTCTTTTTTCTTTAGGACTCATTAGTTTTGTATCATTAGCACAAGAGGAAGAAAAAAAATGGTTTGACAACTTTTCTGTTAATGGATCTGTAGATGGATATTTTAGATATAACCTAGGAGCTCAGAATGATAATTCTACTGCACCTGGCACATCTTTTGCCAATCAATCTGGATTTGCATTAGGGATGGCAAATGTGATCCTTGGCTATGAAGGTGAAAAAGTAGGCTTTGTAGCTGACCTAGTATATGGTCCAAGAGGTGAGGATGCTGTATTTCTTTCTGACGGCTCTGCACAAATCGTAAATCAACTATATGCGTACTGGAATGTAAGCGAAAAAGTAAAACTTACTTTTGGTAATTTTAACACGTACTTAGGGTATGAAGTAATTTCTCCAACAGGAAATTTTAACTATTCTACATCATATATGTTCTCTTACGGACCTTTTTCTCACACAGGGTTAAAAGCAGATTTTGCCATTAATGACCAGTGGTCTGCTATGGTTGCTATAATGAATCCTACAGATTACACAGAAAATAACCCGTTTGATACCTATATATTTGGGGCGCAAGTAGGATATAGTGCTGACAATGGTAGTGCTTACCTAAATTTTAGATACGGTAATGAAGGTGAACCTGGACAAGTAGGGCCTACATTTCAGGCAGATCTAACTACAGGATGGGATGTATCTGATAAGTTCTACTTAGGCGTTAATGCTACATACCTAACAACAGAAGATCAAGGTGATGGTGATGCATCTGGATTTTATGGAGTTGCACTATATCCACAATACAAAGCAACATCAAATTTTAGTATTGGTCTAAGAGGAGAATTTTTTGCACAGTTTAATGGAGGTTTGGTAGTCGTAGATGGCACAGATGTTTCATCTCCTTTTGGTGTTGATGATGAATTAGATGGTACCGTATTTGCTACAACCATTACAGGTAGTTATGATATAGGAAATCTAACCCTAAAACCAGAACTAAGATTAGATAGTACATCCGAAGATAGTTTCTTAGATAATGATGGAGATGCTACAAAAAGTCTTTCTTCTTTTGTTCTTGGAGCGATCTATAAATTCTAATTTTTGTATCCAAAAAATATCAAAAAGCGTTTACTAATCGGTAAGCGCTTTTTTTATTTTTCTTCCTGATATTTTTTATATTTCTTTACTCCAACAGGGATTTCAATCTGCATATGATTCTCTTCTGGAGGGATCGGGCATGAATACCTACCACTATACGCACAATATGGATTATAGGCCATATTAAAATCTATTAAAATTTTATTGTTTTCGGGAATTGTAAGGTCTATATAACGTCCACCTTCATAAGTGGTTTTTCCATTAGTTAGATCTGTAAAAGGTAGAAAAAGATAGTTTTCGTATTCTGGTTGGGTTTTTAAACCTTGATTTTGATAGATGTTCAATATCCATTCTTTTTCTTGAAATACAAAATGAGCTTCTCCATATTTTACATACACAGGTTCTCTGCTCGTTGTTGTCTTCATGATAAAAGGAGTTTCGTATGGTGTACGAACAAATTTTGCTTCTATACTAAAAGTAGTATCGATATCGAAAAAATCTAATTCTTTAAACTTTTCAAAATCTACAGCTGCTAATGGTGATTCTTGTTCTGAAGCAAACTCCTTGTTCAACTCTTGTTGGAACACTAATATTCTCTTTATCAACAAAGAATCTTGAGCAAATAAGTTACTGCTACATAGTAGTATTAAAAAAGTTAATTTCTTCACACTATACTTTTTTACAAAAATACAAAGCATTCATAATAAACAGGTTAATATTCCCGAAAATTATATTCTATTTCTAGACAAAAGACTAATTTTATCGGCTATTTATAAGTCATCAAAAAATTGAAAAAACTTTTACTTAACTATATAGATACTTTTTCTGGTTTGTCTACAGAAATTTGGTGGTTAGCATTGATCACTTTAGTGAACAGGATCGGTGCTATGGTTATTCCTTTTCTGTCCTTATACCTTTCTGATGAGTTATGCTTTACTTTAGGGCAGATAGGTTGGGTAATGACTAGTTATGGGTTGGGTTCTTTACTAGGTGCATGGATTGGTGGTAAATTAAGTGATAAAATAGGGTATTATAAGGTAATTCTAGGATCATTACTTCTCACAGGAATCTCCTTTTTTATCGTTCAATACTTTTCCTCCTTTTGGAGTATTTGTATTAGTTTTTTTGTACTGATCGCTATTGCAGATATGGCTCGTCCTGCTTTTTTTGTGGCATTAAGTGCGTATAGCAAACCTGAGAACAAAACACGTTCTTTAACGTTTATTAGATTAGCGATCAATTTAGGCTTTGCAATGGGACCTGCCTTAGGAGGCTTAATTATTGCCTCTATTGGGTATTCGGGATTGTTCTGGATAGATGGTATTACTTGTCTGGTAGCTGGTTTTATCATGGTCAGAACACTCCATCCTAAAAAAGCAAAGGTATTAGATAAAGAAATCGTAGCAGAGAATCCACTTCCGGCATATAGTGATGGTATTTATATCTTATTTCTGATCGCACTTACATTATTTGGGTTTATTTTCGTTCAATATTTCTCCACAATACCATTATACTATAAAGAAGTACATTTGCTCTCAGAAAAAAATATCGGACTCATATTGGCATTAAACGGAGCTTTAATATTTATTTTTGAAATGCCATTGATTGCATATTTAGAATCGATTTCTTTTTCTAAAATTAAAAATATAATGAATGGGTTTATACTTACAGGGGTTAGCTTTGTCTTATTGCTTATAACTCCATGGACAGGAATCGTAATTATAGGAATGATTATAGCTACTCTGGGAGAAATGATTTCTTTTCCTTTCGGAAATGCTTTTGCCTTAGAAAGGGCAAAAAAAGGAAAACAGGGAGCTTATATGGGATTATACAGTATGTCTTTTTCTGTAGCTCATATCCTGGGACATAACTCCGGAATGCAATTTATTAACGCCTTTGGTTATGAGAATAATTGGATTTTTATGGCTGTAATCGCTGCAATTGGTACTTGTTTATTGTTTATTGTACAACAAAAAGTTATCAAAGAAACCGTAATAAACTAATCAAAACTCGCTGAAATATATTTTAAGACACCTCCTATTATGAAACATTTAATTTTTATGATCATTCTTTCTGTATTAGTTAGTTGTGCAGAAGTAAAAAAAGAGCAACCTACAAAAAATCCAGAATCGCAAATTGAAACTGTTCAAAAGAAAAAGACCTATCCTATTATAGAACCAAACCGATATAATGTTGCTTTCTTAATCATGGATGGTACGTATAATACAGAATTCACAGCTCCTTTTGATATTTTTCAGCATACACAATACAGAGAAAACATTAAACAGATGAATGTTTTTACAGTAGCTAATACAGATGATCCTATTACCACTTTTGAAGGGTTAAAAATTATACCTGATTATAATTATGTAACGGATTCTTTACCTAACATCGATATTTTAGTGATCCCAAGTGCCGAACATCATCTAGATACTGATTTGGATGATATAGCCATGATTAACTTTGTAAAAAAAGTAGATCAGACAGCTTTATTTATGACCTCGCATTGTGATGGAGCCTTTGTATTGGCCAAAGCTGGAGTCCTGAATAATGTGGTATCTACTACTTTTCCCAGTGATATTGATACTATGCGGCAAATGTTTCCGAATCTGGATATAAGAAAAGATGTACTATTTGTTCATGATGGAAAATATATTACTTCTGCTGGCGGAGCCAAGAGTTTTGAAGCTGCACTCTATCTATGTGAATACCTATATGGAGCAGCAATAGCACGATCATTAGCTGGTGGGCTTGTTATTGATTGGAAACTACAAGAAGTACCTCATCTCATTATACCTAAATAACCAATGTCGTTTAGTTAAGCTTTTTCATTGTCAGTCTGAGCTTGTCGAAGACCATCCTAACCTTCGTTTTTGATTCCACTTCGACAGGCTCAGTGTGACAAAATAGATGTTTTTTGAGCTTACATAACGACATTGATAAAGCAGGATAAAGCGGGTTTAAAAATATATTCTGAAAGTAACATTAGGAGTAATTCCTAACGAAATTCTATCAATTTCTTGTAATTTGAAAGTATCATTTTCATCAAAAGGTAACAAACCGACATATGTACGGTTAAGGATGTTTTTTTGTTGGTAGAGATTTAACAAAGAAAACCCTAATCTACTTTTAACAGCATCCTTTTTTTTAGACCAGCTGAAATCATACACCATAGAAAAATCTAACCGATGATAATCGGGGAGTTTACCTGAATTTAAAGACTCATATTGAATATCTACTAACCCATCATTGGTTAATTCAAATTCTGCAACAGGAGTAAAAGGTACCCCTGTTCTGTATTTCCACCCTAACGAAAACTGTATTTTTTTCCATTGATAGGCATGAGACCAGGATAAGGAATGGGTGATATCATTGTTTCCTTTAAAACTGCTACCATTATTGATCTGGCCAAAAGTAAAATCTGTATCCGAAAATGAATATCCTAACCAGATAGAATAGTTTCCTATTTTATTTTTAATTAATACATCCACTCCTTTAGAAATACTTTTTCCATCAGATAATACTTCTTCTATAATTTCAAAACCACTTGTTAATGAAGAAAGTCCGTTTACTTTTTTATAATAACTATCAACTTCTATATTCCAGTTTTTTCTATTGAATAATGTTCCCAGAGTATATTGATTACTTCTCAATAATGGAAAATCATCTCCTTCTGCCAAAGTCCATAATTGATTTTCCAACCCAAAATTGAACGTTGCAAACTCTACAATCTGACTTATTGATTGATTCTTTACCTCTGCCGATCCATTAATTCTAAAATATTTTCCTAATTTTCTTTCTATAAAAAATCTTGGTTCTATATAGTTCCGATTTAATAATGTATAATAACTACTTCGGACACCTAGATTTATAAGCCACGAGGTTCCTGTTCCGTATGTCAACTGCCCATATAAACTATGAGTCGTACTGTTTTGACTATTTTCAAGAGAAATAGTATCACTATCATCAATCAAAAAATCAACTTTATCCTTGTACAACTGGTATCCTCCCGACAACTCAAATTGAGAATTCATTTTCCACCCTGCGTGAAATAAAAAACCTACTTCTTTTATAGTATTTGTTTTAACAACTCTTTCATCAAGAGCGAAAAGATTATTCCTTCCTTGATATTCCAAATCATATTCTGAAAACGAAACCTGTGATTTCGTATAAAAATCTGAATTCCATTGACTTTCCCAACTTATATTGGCCCCAATATTCTTAATTGCCAACTTATCACTGGATAAAACTGCTAACTCTCTATCCATAAAAGAGTAATCTAAATTGTTTTGAGTAAACAAATTAGATAAAGAAATCTTATGTTTTTCTAAAAATGAAGTCATCACTTTTAGAGTAACATCTGTAAAATAAAACTGTTCGTTATTGTCAGAAAACTGCGAATCAAAAATAGCTCTATTATCACTTATACCTGTGTTTTGGAATGCTCTGTTGGCATATTCTGTAATCGTTGGGGTCTCTACTATGCCGGTAATAGAACTTCTGCCCGAGAGTAAGACTCCTGTATTTTTTGAAATAGGAAATTTTACAAATACGTCAGCATGAGTCATATTAAGTCCTGCACCTCCTTTGATAGTATTAGGAATTGAATCTTCTGTTTTTATATCTATTACTCCAGAAATTCTATCACCATAGATAGATGCTGTTCCACTTTTAAAAATGGTAACATCCTTTACTATATATGGATTAAATGCGGAAATAAATCCAAAAAAATGATCAGAATTGTACATCTTGATACCGTCCCAGAGGATTAAGTTTTGATCCGGTGTCCCTCCTCTTATATAAATTCCTGAAGCTGTCTCTAGCGGACTTTCTATCCCTGGTAATAACTGAATATTATCCAATACATCTGGTTCAGCAACTCCAGAGATTATTTTTAAATTAGAGGGAGAAATCTTTACAGCACCACTTCTTTCTTTTTGCATTCCAACGGTTAAATATTCTTTGATTAAGACTTCATTTAAAAAAAAACCTTCTTCTTTAAGGATATGTGTCTTACATTGATTATCGAAAAAGTCTCTTACAGGAATTGTAAGTGTTTTATACCCTAAGAAAGAAATAGTAAGCGTATCAGTTGGCTTGTTTTTCGTAATGTTGAAAAAACCTTTTTCATTAGACAAAACACCTTTTTTTTTAGTTCCATTTGTGATAGTGGCACCAATCATTGGTTCTTCCTTATCATTCATTATTTGCCCGCATATGTTTACATTGTCATTTAATGTAACCACATAATAACGTGCATCTACCTTTTTAAACCGAACTGGATAGCTATTTGACACCGTTTCGATTAGGTCTGAAAAAGAAACAACATCCTTATCTATACTAATCTTTATCCCTTCAAAAGAGGTCGAATTATATGAAAATTTAACATCAAAAAGAACCTCTAGTTCTGTTAAAAAAATAGGAAAGGGCAAATCATCATAATGAACATTTTTCTTACTTTCCTGAGCACATATCAATCCGCTAAAAGTTAGAAAAAAGCCAAACAAAAAAAGTGTGTGTTTCATTTACTTTTCATACAATTCAATAGTAGTATCATCCGTAAAGGTAAAGGTAATATTCATCGCAGCAAAAACTGTATACAAAGCTTTTTCTAAATTATTATGAGTAAACGTCCCAGTGAATTTTTGATGTTGATCAATAGCTTCTTTACGAATAGTAACATTGTATTGTTTTTCCAACGCAATAATTACTTGTTTTAAAGGAGTAGCTGTAAAGTTACTTTCACCATTAACCCATGATGGCATTTTTTTTGTGACGTCTAATTCATTAAGAGGTGTATCGTCACCTCTTACGCCTTCTCCTTTGGTAATGATTTTTGAACTGATCTTATTGTCCACTTTTACTTTTCCTTCATAACAACCCACTTCAAAAAAATCAGACGTAGCAATTACATTAAATTGGGTTCCTAATACTGTAACCGTTCTTTTACCTGAAACTACGGTAAAAGTATTTCCTTTTTTCACCTTAAAAAATGCTTCGCCATCAAGAAAAACTGTACGCTCATTAGCTCCCCAATTCCTGTTTTTAAAATATAATGTTGCTTTTGCATTCAACCTAGCCTCAGAACCATCGGGTAGTGTGATTTCGAGTTGCTCTCCATACCCTGTAGTGTACGATTTATTTTGATTTAAGAAAAATGTATATCCCAACAATAAAGCGATACCAGCCGCAACAGCATATATCCATTTAGGAATAAGTAGTTTTTTTACTTTGACTTCTTTTTGTTTTTCTTTCTGGATCTTATCAAAAAGTTTTTCGCGATCTGTTTTTGGTGCATCTAATAATTTTGTTCCCTGCAATATAGTTTCATACAAAATATACTCGCGTGATTTTTTAAATTCACGAAGCTCTTCTTTTGATAAAGTACCATCTACCCATTTAGCTAAAAAATCATTTGATTGCTCTGGTTTTTCCATACTATACTTTTTAAATGGTTCTCCCCAATTTTTTTCTTAATTCTAATAGCGCAAGGTGCATTCTTCGTTCTACTGCCTTTTGGGTTAATCCAATAATTTCTGCAATCTCCTTATAGGTTTTATTATCTTTTCTACTCAACAGAAAAACTACTCGTTGTTTTTCAGGAAGTGCAGAAATACTACGCTCTAATTTCTCCATAAACTCTTTTTCTTCCAATAAAAACTCTGGGCTATAGTCGTATCCTATGGAAGAAAAAAGTTGTTTATTATATTTTAAAATTACTTTGTCATGTTTTATTTCATTAAAGAAAGCATTTTGAGCTACTTTCATTAAAAAAGATTTTGCTTTCTCAACAAGTACTTTTTCGCAATTTTTCCAAAGCTTTACAAATGCATCCTGCGTAATATCTTCGGCTTGTTTCATGTTGCCGCATTTGTAATAAATAAAATTTAAAATCACTTCAGAATAATCTTCAAAAATCATTTTAAATTTTTTTTCATCACAAATAGAACTGACTTTTTCTGGCATCTTATACACACTTAATTTTTCCAAAACTAAGATTTTTTAAAAGAACCACAAATGAATTGTCACCTTATACTTTCTTTCTGAATGCCAACTCTATAACAACACTTCATTATGATTCTACCCTATTTTCTACACTTTTTTTTTAGAAATTAATATGCTTATCAAAAAAACTAACTAAAAAAAATAGGGTGTTTCAAAAATTCAGTGTTGTGTTATAAGAGATCTTTAATTTCTAATACTCAACAAGGGATGACTACTAATCAAAAAAACAACATTTTCATAATATCACTATTACTAATGCTGTTAATTAGCTTTGCAGGCTGTAAAGGTGTTAATGGTATTACTAAAGCTTCTGCAATTACCTTTATCAAAGAGCCTTGCTTTGGAAAATGCCCCGCTTATACATTCATTTTGCCTAACACAGGCAAAGCCACTTTTATAGGTAAAAAAAATGTATCAAAAATAGGGCAGACTAGTATTAATGTACCCCAAACAAAGGTAAGAGAAATTTATAATCAGCTACACGAATTGGATTTAAAGTCCAAAAAATATAATGCTAGGCTTCGTGATCTCCCAGAAAAAAAACTGATTTATGGAACGGATACCATTTACATTAAAGGACGTAAAGGCGTCCCAGAATCATTACAAAATTTTATTACTACACTCGAAACTACCGTAAATACATATCTATTAAAAAATGATTAGTACCAACTATATAAAAACTAATATTAACACTCAAAAATGAAACACATGAAAACGAGCTTTTTTTACCTAATAGCAGGTTTATTATTTATAACTGCTAGTTGTAGTAAGGATGATGATGCTTCAGCAGAAGAACCAATTATCCCAACTAATTTGACATCAATATTATCTACAGAGAGTAATGCAATCTTGGTTAATGAAGGTAGACCTATGATAATTAATTTAAATCTCTCCAAAGCTTTTTCTGAGGATTTAATCTTAGAAGGTGAATTTAAAAATGTAAGTGAATCTTCATACATGAATGATGATGATCTTAAAAAAGAATTTGAATATAGCATCGACGGGGGAATCAATTGGTTAAGTGAACTCAACAAGCTTCTGATCAAATTTCCTAAAGGAAAACAATCTCTTAAAGTTAGAATACAGACTAATGATGATGACGATAGGGAAATTTTATTAGAAGAAACAGTACTTTCTTTCATCAAGAAAACCCCAGATCTGGATATTGGGGAAGAAGATCTAAACATAAATCTTTCTATAAAAGACAATGACGATCCTCAAGATACTGATGAAGATGCACTAATGCAATTTGTTTTTGATGATAACAACAACTATTCTTTAGAAGCTATTACGAATACTACGGCCTTATCAAATAATCCAAACGTAAAGGAAATAATTGATGGCGGGTATACTCAAATAATGGATGATATCCAATATGCAAATTCTCTTTTACCTCAGGACAATAAAATAAAGAAGTTCTTTTTGTTATTTAATGATAGTGGAGTTGGAGGGTATGTTTTTAACGATGATTCAGATCCTGCAATAGATGGTAATATCAATAGTTGGTTCATGGCTATGAATCTTACTTTTGCTTATACCAATTTTCCCGATCCCGAGGAATCCAGTCCTCCTACTCCTATAGCATATAATGAAAATGGAGTATACGGTTTTATATTAGCTCATGAGGTTGGGCATATCATCACACTGGCAAGAAAACGTCAATTAGATTCCACTATAGAAGAAGAAAAAGATTGTGAAAACTTCTTTGTTTTTGAAGGATGCTTAAAGCCTGATGCACATCTTAATAAGTTCTATAATTCTTTCTATGATCCTACTGCTACTGAATACGAAGAACCTAAATATGTTTCTCAATACGCAGAAACTAATATAGTAGAAGACATTGCAGAAGTAATTGGAACCTATGTAACGCAAGAAAATTTGCCTGCATTAAACGATAAAAGTTCGGGAGCTTTACATAAATTATATCAGCTTTTTGGAGCCGACGAATTTATAAGTTTTAGAGAAAATTTTAGAAAAAAGATTAATGTAGGTTTTGGCTTAGGAACTTTTGAAATTGAAAAAAGTAGTCCTAGCAACCAAGAGGTCATATTTAATAAATTTAATGAAAAGCGAGTGCCATGCAGCCAGTTAAGAACTGCAATACGTACAGAAAAACTATGAAAATCTGAATAGATTTCAAGATTTATTGTGAGTATCGACTGCCTGTTTTTTTCAGGCAGTTTTTTTAAGTAATACCATTTCCAACTTAAATTCACTCCATAAAATTGCATCTTTTTGGCTTAGGAGTAAATTTAAATCAGAAATGGTATAACAGGAATGCTATATGATTCCGTATCTTTATTCTCCAAAAAGTAACGGTTACATGAAGTTCGAACTCATATCAGAATTTAAACCCACAGGAGATCAACCTCAGGCTATAAAAGAGCTGGTAAATGGAATTATATCCAACGAAAAATAACAAACACTTTTGGGGGTAACCGGATATTTTTCAGGATGTATTAGTGTTACTTTATCATAAGCTACGAACCGAAAAACTAGAAACTAGGGTAACCATCCATACGTATTTTGCTGGGATTTGTAAAAATATGTGGCGCAATCAATTACGTAAACAACAGTTATTGGCCTATCAAAATTGGTTAGTAGATACTTTAGAAACCCCAGAAATTTCTATTGTAGATACCTTAACCCAGGCGGATCAACTAGCCTTATATCAAAAACACCTTGCTAAACTTAATCCTACTAGCACTCAACTATTGCAACTATTCTTCGAAGGAAAAAACATGAAGACCATCGCCAGTTATATGGGGTATACAGAAGGCTATACCCGTAAGAAAAAACATAAAGTCAAAGAAAAACTAACCGCCATGATCCAAAATGATCCTATGTATCAAGAGATCGTTGGAGCATGATTTTTTCTTTTTGTATTGATTGCAAGATGTATCTCAAAATCAACTGTTAAAATTTAAAAAAATAATTAATCCCGCTTTATGCAATAGAAAATTTATTACATCTTGTAGTTACCGCAAATACTAACGCTGCACTGCGTTTTTTAATTTCACCATAGCGGTGCTATGCAGAAATTAAGAAAACACTAGTATTTCTTGCATCTACAAGCTTCATGACAACCTTCTATTGCATAAAGCGGGATTAACCGTAAATGTTTCTTGTATGGGTCAGGATACAAACTGGCATCCATTAGAGGAATCATTAAAAAAACAGAGGATGCCTAATTTTATATAGAGATAAAAAATAACAAATCTTTTCTATTCAAGATGGGGTAAATTATATTTAAGACGTTCTACATAAAAAACACTTTATAAAATGCTTAAATATTTTCTTTACGTTGTAGTATTACTGACTATTGCAAATTGTTATAGTCAAAACCCATTTATTACCACTTGGACAACAGAAAGTCCCTTCGATCAAGATAATAAGACGATTACAATACCAGTTATAGGTAATGGTTATAATTATACTGTAGATTGGGGAGATGGAACTACAGATGAAGATGTTACAGAAAGTATCGATCACACCTATAAGGATGAAGGTATTTATACGATAAAGATCGATGGAGATTTCCCTAGGATCCGTGTTTTTGACCCTTTAGACCCTACATCTTTCAAAACAGCGGCACAGCTATTAACTATAGAATCATGGGGAAACATCGAATGGAACACTTTTGAGAATGCGTTCTACAGTGCAGTTAATCTGGTAGTCAAAGCCACTGATGTTCCTAATTTATCAAATGTAAAAAATATGTCAGGCGCTTTTGTAAACATCAAAAGTATAGATTCGGATATTACATTATGGGATGTGAGTACTGTTGAAAATTTCTCATTTTGTTTCGCCGGTGTTACCACATTTAATCAGGATATTTCGAATTGGAATATGTCAAATGCTAAAGATCTTTCAGGTATGTTTAATAGAGTAACAAACTTTAATAAGCCTTTAGGAAGGTGGAATGTTTCTTCAGTTGTCACAATGGCATCTATGTTTGAAGGAGCAACATCTTTCAATCAAGATCTAGCAGATTGGAATGTTAACCAAGTTCAAAATATGGATAAAATATTTAAAGATGCTCAAACCTTTGATCAAGATCTTGGGGATTGGGATATATCGTCTGTTACTAGTATGGTGAATGCCTTATCTAATTCTGGTATGAGTACTTTAAATTATGATGAGACTTTAGCAAAATGGGTTGAAAAACCAGGTTTACAACGAGATGTTCAATTGGGTGCTGTCGACATAGAATATTGCAATGGGATATCAGCAAGAGATAAATTAGTAGATGATTATAGTTGGGAAATAAGAGATGACATCCTTTTTTGTGAATTGACATCTAATGCATTTGTCACCAAATGGAGAACAGATAATAATGGATTTTCAGGGGATAATGAAATTTTAATCAATATAGATGAAAGTTTAACATATAACTATACTATTGATTGGGGTGATGGCCAAATAGAAAATAGTATGGCAAGTATTGATATTAAGCATACGTACGATGTTCCAGGAACCTATATTATATCTATTTCAGGGATTTTTCCAAGGTTTATTTCAGGAGAATCTTCCAACAATAATACAGATCATGAAAAACTTATTGATGTCTTACAGTGGGGAAACATTCAATGGTCATCGATGAGAGATGCGTTTAGATCATGTGTGAATATGAGAAAGATTACGGCAAGTGATACTCCCAATTTAAGCAATGTAAAAGATATGTCAGGAATGTTTGAAAGTGCGACCAATTTTACAGAAGGAGGACTCGATAACTGGGATGTTTCGAATGTAAAAGACATGGCCTTCACTTTTGCTAGTACTGATGTTTTTGATGAGGATATTTCTAATTGGAATACAGAAAGTCTGGAAGTGATGAAACATATGTTTCGCGATGCACTGGCATTTAATCAACCTATTGGTGATTGGGATATTAGTAAAGTAAATTCATTGACTGAAACCTTTGCGGGTGCAAAAACCTTTAATCAACCCCTAAACTCTTGGGACACTAGTAATATCGTCTCATTAAGCAAAACTTTTATTGTAGCAAGCAGTTTTAATCAACCTTTAGATAATTGGGATGTGAGTAATGTAACTATTTTACTTCAGTGCTTTTCTTTTTCAAACTTCAACCAGAATATAAATGATTGGGATGTGAGTAATGTGCAAATTTTTAAGAGTGCCTTTGCTTTTAATGATGCTTTTAATCAGGCATTAGATCAATGGGATGTAAGTTCGGGTCAAGACTTTTCGTCAATGTTTAGAAAAACAACAGCTTTTGATCAAGATCTAAGTGATTGGAATATTAAAGAAGCCTTTTCTATGAGAGAAATGTTTAATGAATCGGGCATGTCAATAGCCAATTATGATGCAACATTAATAGGTTGGGTGGATACAGGAAACCCCGGAAGAGAAGTCAGTTTAGGGGCGACGGGAATTTCATTTTGCGAAGCTAAAGAAGCTCGAAATATTTTAATTAATAATTTTGGTTGGACTATTACTGATAACGGAGAAGACTGTACAGGTGCGTTAAGTGTTGAATCGCACACTGTCGATCCAGCTAAAAATTTTAAAATTTATCCTAATCCTGTTCAAGAAAATTTATTTATAGAAGCACTTAATGAACGTAACGATAATAGATGGTTGTATGAAGTTTTTGATTTGAACGGTAAATTGATAGTATCTGATGTCTATAGCTTTTCAGGAATTAGTGTATCCTCATTAATTGAAGGTATGTACATATTAAAAATTTCTGATAATAAATCAAACACAAGTAGGAAGGTTTTTGTAAAAAAATAAAACATTCAATAATTTCTAGATAAATCGGTTGAATTATATAAGGCTAGCATAATACATTTAATAGCTGCTTTAGTAGCCCAAAAATTTTGAAGATGTCTAAAAGATATAAGGCATCTGAATATGAAAAACCTCTTTTTATTTATACAAAATTTAAAGAGTATTCAAACTATAATTTGCACGTTATACCAGTTGTTGTTTGAATTTACTGGAAAAGAAAATTAAGATTTTTTTATTTCAGTGAAGAATAAAAATCAAGCATAGCAGCGCTACGGTTTATTTTTATTCTGAAACTGAGGTGAAAAAGGAACATTTTATTCCAGCAAATGGGTTACTCCTGAATACTAATCCAACCACTTAGAGATTTTAAATTTCAAAAAAAACTGCAAATCTTTTACTTGGGTAAAAAAGAGTGGTATTCCTTTTCAAGAACTCTTAGGACACTCTCGGTTTTACCAGTCTTAGGGTTTCAAACAATTCATTGTTTTGTAAAAAATTCAGAAAAGAATGTTTTTACCTATGGTAAAGATACCTATCAAATTATTCAAAAAAACACCTACTACTACCATTTATAATATGGTATTGACAAGGTACTAATGTGAATTTAGAATCAAAACAAGGAGATAAATTTACGCTGAAACAAATTAAAATATAAAAGCGCTCCCAACTAGGGGAACGCTTTTTTTGAATTTTAGGGCAAATTACGTACTCTCTTTAGCTTACAGATTTGGGGTCTATCAGACTAATGTCCTCACACTTAACTAACCCTTATGTATTCCAAATTAATATTTCAAATTATATCGTCATATAACTTAAAATGTCAATTAAAGAACTACATAATCTTATTTTTTAAGTTGTTATAAATATACTACAAAAAAAATGTTATTACAAAAAATAATGCGTTAAAAAACATAATTATTCGATGAAATACACAAAATTAATAACTGATTGTAGTCTCATAGATTTTTATGCTGTAATTCAAGACCATTATTTATAAAGAAAAGCAAGTATACTCTTAGTGTTCAATATACTTATCATCTTTCCATGTATCGTACAATAGAAAACTGGTAAAATGAATGCGAAATAACTTTTATGACTACATACTAAAAGTATGTAGTTCTTTTCTGATTTTATATTAGAAATTTGCATAAAAAAAAGCGACCCCCTTAAGGTCACTTTTTCTAAGATAAGTTATGTACTCTCTTTAGTTAACAGATTTGGGGTCTATCAGACTAATGTCCTCACACTTAACTTATCATTTAACGTAATCCAAATTGACATTTTAAATTATAAAAACTATTTTCTAAAATGTTAATTAACGGTTTATACGTTGTTCATTATGCTATATAAAAGTAAACAAAAAAACACGTTTACGCCGTAAAAAAAATAAAAGTTATTAACAAAATATCGTTTAAGTACTAAATTAGTCGTTAAAAAACCAATATATTAATTTAATTACTACTATGTAGAGTTTACCTTGCAAGCTGTTAGCGTATCAAAATCAAGACTGCTAAGCAATAAGAATTAAGAGATAAGACTTTTTTTGGATTCTTGCTAACAGTGGATAAAACCAGATGTAACTTCTCTTAGGGTACTCTGAAATAATTATGATTATCCTCCGATATTCCCCAACTCTACTCCTTCAGAATAGGCTACCTTAATATCATGCCTACTAAATTCCTTTTTAATTTCTTTATGTGCTGCAAAAGTAACTTCCCAGAAATCATCTGGTTTTACATATGGTCGTACTGCTATCAATATATTATGTGAATCAAAATTTTCTATTCCTACTTCTAATGCAGGAGTTTCAAGAATTTTATCAATAGGTTTCAAAGCATCTTCGATTACTTTTTTTACTTTAGGGAAATCTTCATTATATGGCATCGAAACCCCAATCTCTAGTCTAACTACCCCTTTCTTAGAGTAATTAGCAACTACATCATCTGTTATTTTAGAATTAGGAATGATCAATACTTTATCCCCAGGCGTAATAACTATAGTGCTAAATATCCCTATTTCTTTTACTTTTCCAAAAGATTCTCCAACCTGAATCCAATCATCTACTTCATAAGGCTTGAGAAACATAATTAAGATACCAGATGCAAAATTACCTAGGCTCCCCTGTAAAGACATACCAATTGCAAAACCAACTGCAGCTAATATGGCTAACATTCCGGATAGATCTACTCCTAGAATAGTAACAATAATAAAGATAACCGCTATTTTTAGTATAACAGATATAATGGATAACAAAAAAGGACGCATAGTATCAGAAATACCAGTTTTCTTTAATGTTTTATCTATTAACCCTATTATTTTTTTAATAAGTTTAAATCCAATCCAGAATATTAATGCAGCACCAATAATTCTTGGGGCAAAAAAAACTGTTTTATCAATTAAAATTTCTAAATATTCGTGTAGTTTTTCCATGGTTAGTTTTTAGATTTCTAAAATATAAAAAAAACGCTTGAAAATAAATTCAAACGTTTTTTGTTTTTCTCTTGTACTCTCTTTAGTCTCCCATAACTAATGTCCTTACACAAGAAGAGAATAACCTCTCTTAGTATTATATTAACAAAATTTATGCCAAAACCTACATAACAACTAGCTTATTCTCACAAAAATTTACTCTTAGTAAGTATAGCTTGTTTATACTTACTGAGTTCTTTGGCTACCACTGGTCTCATTATAAATAATCCTATCATGTTAGGCACCATCATAGAAAAAATCATAGCATCCGAAAAATCAGTAACCGCTGTTAAACTAACTGCAGCTCCTATAATAATGCAGACACAAAAGATACTCTTGTAGATATATGCTACATATTTTTTTCTTCCGAACAGGTAAGACCAAGCCTGATATCCATAATACGACCAAGAAATCATAGATGAAAAAGCAAAAAGAGTAACTGCAAAACTTAATATATAAGGAAACCAAGAAATACCACTCTCTAAAGCTTTAGCAGTAAGCAAGACTCCTTGTTCATCAGAAATTTCTGCTCCTACACTAATTTGTCCAGTAATTACTAGAACAATCGCAGTCATTGTACAGATTACTACCGTATCTATAAAAGGTTCTAGTAACGCAACTAAACCTTCACTTGCTGCATATTTAGTTCTAACTGCCGAATGCGCGATAGAAGCTGATCCAATTCCTGCTTCATTAGAAAAAGCTGCTCTACGAAACCCTTGAATCATCACTCCTACCATGCCACCTGTTATCCCTTCTGGACTAAAAGCTCCATGTATAATAGCATAAATAGCATCTGGTATTACTTTATAATTAATAGCTATAACAATTAGTACAGCTACTACATACAAAATAACCATAGAAGGTACGATCTTATCTGTTACCTTGGCTATCTTCTTAATACCTCCAATAATCACAATACCTACTAAAACAGCCATTACTAATCCAAACAACCACCCTTTTCCATAGATAAAACTATTTTCAGCACCTGTTACATGTTCGAATAACTTAAAAGCCTGATTAGCCTGAAACATATTACCGCCGCCAAAAGATCCACCTACACACATAATTGCGAAAATTATAGCTAATGCTTTTCCTAGATTGGTCAGTCCTTTTTCCTTTAGGCCTTTACTTAAATAATACATTGGCCCACCATACACCGTACCATTTTCATCTATTTCTCTATAAGCTACTCCTAAGGTGCATTCTACAAATTTAGAAGCCATTCCTAAAAAGCCTACTAAAATCATCCAAAAAGTTGCTCCTGCTCCTCCAATAGACAAGGCAATAGCTACACCTGCGACATTTCCTAAACCAACGGTTGCCGACAAAGCTGCAGTTAAAGCCTGAAAATGACTTACCTCGCCTATTTCACCTTCTATCCTAATCGTATCCAGTTGATCTCCATCTTGTGTATGAACAGATTCTGACACCTCTATTACGCTTGAAGATTCGAGATCATCATGCTTGCCTCTAACAATATTTACCGAAGTCCAGAAATTTCTATAGTTTATGCCTCTAAAGTAAATAGTAAAATAAGATGCTCCTACTAACAAAACAATCAAAACCCATGGGATACCAACCTGAGAAGTAATTGGAATTTCGGCAAAAATAGCGTCTACAAACCAATCTGTAGCATTCTTAAAACCTTCATTAATGTTTTGATCAATTGAGTTTTCTAGTTTTTCTTGAGCATTAGTAAATGCATATGAAAAAAAAGAAATACATATCGCTGTAATTTTCTTCATCTGTTCAGAATATTATGATTTCGGACGAAGATTAAATAAAACAAGCTTTAAGAAAAGATTACGCACTGATGAAATTAGACATTACGTATACTTAAGCATATGTTTAAGTAGTGTCTTTATTCTGGATGTTGGCATATTTTAGTAATTTATTAGCTTTAGCAAATGCTATTAGTTGTTCTTTCCCATCGGCTCCACTAATTTTAAGTACCTTTTTAATCTGGTAAATATGGGTTTGGAAACCATCTAAACTAATATTCATTGCTTCGGCAATCTCGGTATATGATTTACTAGTACCGCACACTCCTAAATTTCCTAACACTTCATTTTGTCTATCGGATAGTGCTATTCTTGCAGATTCTTCTAATGCATTAATTTTTGCTTCACTTTCTTTTAAGCGTTTCTGTAATGTAGTAATTGTATCTAAATGACTTTCGTTAGCTATTACTAATTTTTCCTGCTGATGTAATAGTGCATCTTTTTCTCCAATAAGAACTTCCAATTCTGTTTGTTTTAGTTCTTTTTCTGAAAGAAATTTCCAACTATATAACAGAATAGAAAATAACAGAATAAATAAAAATTTAAAAGAAACTCCAGCAATTACTCCGAGTAAGCTCCAAAATTCCTGATCTATGTATTCTAGTACTCTATCTTGTGGTATAATTCTATGTGTAACTGCAATTACGATAAGTACAAATAATAAAAAACAAGGAACGACCATGAATTTCATTGCCCGATTTGCAAAAGCCTTGCTCAGTTCATTTAATAAAGCAAATGCAACAATTAAAGAAATCGGGATGTCTATAAGCCAAATAAAATTATTACTAATCTCTGTATTGCTATACGAAGTTACAATAAACACAAAGGCTATCATTAGTAAAACACCACTAAAAAGTGTTACAAACTCCTTCTCAGAAAAACGTTGTACCAATCTAACCATAATATTTCGTTCTTTCTGATGCTCGATGGATGGTAATGAAAGTAAAATACTTAATGAATTGGTTAACGAAATTAATACTCCGAGATAAATTACGATTTTATGGGTCGTTTTAATAGCTACTAATTGTACTAATATAATAGTAATGAGAGCACCCAATCCCCATAAAAAAATTGCAAACCCAAACCATTTAATACCACTAATTGCTATAGAAGACTGATTCTTTAGTTTCTCTTTATAATAAATCCTATAAATTACAAAAGCAGTAATCAAACAAACTATTGCTGTAACATAATATTCTAAAGTAACGTACATGATATTCTAAAGATAGTAATTCTATTTTATTTATTATTTCTATTCAAAATCGGATTGTTTTCGACCACATTAGATAAGATTATATGAGTTTTAGCTTCTCCATAAGTGATCAGTCTATCAATAAAACTTTGAAGATGAGACTGATCCTCTAACACCACCTCCATGATAATATTTTCGTTCCCTGTAATTCGATAACAATTAAGTACTTCACTAAATTCTGATATTTTAGACAAAAACGGTTTTAAGCGCCCCATAAAAGCTCTTAAAGTAATAATTGCTTTTAGCTGATACCCAGTTTTAGAATAGGAAACTTTGGTAGTATACCCTTCTATGATTCCATGATCTTCCATTTTTTTTATGCGTTCTGCTACAGCAGGAGAACTTAGGCCAACATTTCTGCCAATTTCTGCATTAGATAGCCTTGCATTGTTCTGTAATAATTGAAGAATCTTCCAGTTAATGATATCCATTATGATTTAAATAAAAAAGTGAAATTTACAATATTTTCTAAAGCAAATTACCAATTATACTTTAAAGTAAAAAGTAAAATCTTTTTAAATACTCTTATTTTTGTTATAAATGGAATTACGCCCTAAAAATAAAATATTATATAAAAAAGCCTTAGAAATACTCATCCTATCAAAGAGTGTTTCTAAATATTTAGTTCACGATTTTTCTGCGTTAGAGAAAAACGGAAATGAAAATCCTTTTATTTATTTTACGGGCGATATTATAAAAGATTCTGATTCCTTAGTTCCAGAAATTCTTAAGGCAGAAAATCAAGTTTTCCAAAATGATCGTTTAAAACATGCTTGTTTATTAGAGAATTTAACTAATAAACTTTACCGAAATTGTCAACGATTAGAACATTCTGAAAGTAATGGTAAAGATTTTGTTAGACTACTTCGCAAGGAGGTTAAAAAATTTAAAAAACTTCAGCGTAATTGGATGATGACATTATGAAAAAAACTTCTCTAAGGACAAATCATTTACATCTTTTACAAGATTTGAAATAGAAAAACTAGCCATTATCTGCAAATTGAAGGCTTCATTTTGATCCAAATAGCTTTTAACAATTAGATATATGAATTAATCTTCTGACTCTAAAAATTCTTTCTCTTTTGCAGTTAATACAATAGCATTAGAATTAATCACATTAGACGGCAACATTTTGTAAATTGGTTGTTCTAAATCTACTACTTCAGTATTTCCAAACCTCCTTTTTTTGGATTCTTTTAGAACGAAAAGATCGTTTTTAAATTTAGTATCATAGTTTTTGTTATCATAAGATAAAGTCACATTACCTTCAATACTAAATTTACTTAGACTATATTTTTCATCAACTTTCTTAGCAAAATTATAAGAAATAACCTGGCTTTTACTTTCATATGAATATTCTCTATTAGAAAAGGTAGAAGTCTTTTTCTTTATATCATTGCGTAATTCAGTCTTTTTTACAAACTCGATAACTGCTTTTGTTTTTTTATCAAAAACAAACCTACCTTTTGTTCGATTAGCTATTTCATTAACGTTCTTCCAATCTGTAGTAAAAGAAACTATAATAACATCAGATGAAGATACTTCTACCGTCTCCTCTATCATTCCAGAATATTTCAAAAAACCAGCTATAGCAGCATCCAAGTATGTATTAAACAATAGACTTTTAGTTACGATGTGTCCGCTTGATTCTGGATTAGACTCTCCCTTATCATTAATGTCAAAATCCATGGGAACATTCTTGTTTTGACTAACAGCACCTAACTTAAGTTTTATGTTTTTTTCTAGTTTTCTATTATTAAAACCTGCGTCTTTTGTCCAAATTTTAAGATCTGAAAGAATAAGACGATGTATTTTATCATCCACCAATAGGGTTTCCTTAAAAGAACATTCTTTTTCTGTTGGATAATCCACGTATAGGCTATAATAATTATCCATTACATATTGCAACGCTTTTCTTAAATCAAAAGAGTTAACAATTACCTCATCTAACTGAACATCATTGGGTTTTAAAGAAATAGTATTTAACAGTGTTATTTCTTTTGGAGGTATCGTTAAATCTTGGTAATTCAGATGAGAGATGGTTAATAACTCTTCTCTAATGATAAAATTTGCAGCACCATCAGCATTTGTATAGCTTCCTTCTTCTAGATTAGTATATAACAAATGAACTCCTTCTATTGGTTTACTAGTAAACTCATCAACAATAATAATTTGTTTCGTCTGGGATGTCCCGAAAGAATGAACAAGAAGAGTAAATAAGAGTATTACAAGGTATTTGTAAAAGTTCATAAGATGTTTTTGATGCTACATCTATAATCAAAAATCTTGCCGCAACCTATAGTTTACTATTTTCATTATTAATCTTATTTATATCTTTTACCGTGTTTAATCACCATATCAACATCTTGCAATAAGTTTACATGTCTTAAAACATCTCCTTTTACCGCTATAATATCAGCAAACTTACCTTCTGTAACAGTACCAACTTTATCCGAAACTCCCATCCAAACTGATGGCCAATACGTAGCTGCTTTTATTGCATACATAGGATCTATCCCAAATTCATTTACCCAGACATCTAACTCATTCCAAGTGGATTGACTATGAAATTTCATCGGGATACCACTATCAGTTCCAATCATTAACACTACTCCTGCCTCCATTAACTGCTTAATTTTAGTTTCTAATGTTGGTTTTCGTAGAGGTGTTAATTGAAAATATGGTAAACGATCTTTATGCACAAAACTATTTTTTATGTCTGTGATTATAGTATCATGAAGCCCTCTATGCCAAGAATCATTATCAAGATGCTCTCCATGATCCCTTACATATTCATAGTTATATAATCCTTCTACTGTAGGACACCAAAATAACGGCCCAAGATTCATCTGAGCTGTACGTTCTTTTATCGCTTCCATCACATCATCTGGATATCTTGGAGCTGATGACAAACCAGTATGTTCAAAACAATCTACATTAGCGGTAAGTCCTGCTCTTATTTCTTGTGGTCGATGTCCGTGAGCAACTACTTTTAAATTGTACTTATGAGCCGTATCGACTACCGCTTTTAATTCTGTAGTAGTCATTTGATCTTGATCGATCAGTTTTACACAATCTACACCTGCATCTGCTAATTTTTTGATTTTCTTTTTGGCATCCTCTGCCCCATTAATCCCCCAACGAAATGCTTCGGTTCCCGGATACGGTTTCTTTTGGATAAATGGTCCTGAAACATATAAGGTAGCTCCTGGGATTTCTCCTTTATTAATACGATCTCTAACAGAAATACTTTCTTTAAGCGGACCTCCAAGATCTCTAGCACTAGTTACTCCTGCCATTAATAATTGCTCTGCTGATGAAGGCATGATTACATCCTCTAATAATGGTGGATACGTTTTATCCCAATACGTATAATCGGCATGACCATTAATCATTGTATGCACATGCATATCCCAAAGTCCAGGCAATACTGACATCCCTTCTGTAGAAATTACTTCTGCATTTGCAGGTACTTTTAAGGTTTCTATTGTACCAATAGCTTTGATTTTATCATTCTCAATGATTATCACACTATTTTTTATAGGTGTAGCTCCAAATCCATCTATTAGTGTTCCACCGACTAAAGCTTTTAATGATTTTTGCTGTCCAAAAGCGCTACAGCAAACAAGGAATAATATTATGAGTATTCTTTTCATGATGAATTGTGTTTCTCTAAAGATAGAAAAACTAACAGAAAAGAAAAATCCCGCGTCAAAGCGGGATTCTATAAGTTCTTGATATTATTAAAATTGAAAAAAAATACTTCAATTACATATTCCTACGATATTGCCCACCCACTTCAAATAATGAAGAAGTAATTTGGCCTAAAGAACATTTCTTACATACTTCCATTAATGCTTCAAAAATGTTCTGATTAGTAACCGCTTTTTCTTGTAAATCTTTTAATAACTCAGTGGTTTCATTAACATTTCCTTTATGGAGATTACTAAGCATCGTAATCTGATATTGCTTTTCTTCTTCAGTAGCTCGGATGACCTCTCCTGGCGTTACGGTTGGAGATCCTTTAGAACTTAAAAACGTATTCACTCCAATTATTGGAAATGCTCCCGTATGTTTCAACGTTTCATAGTATAGACTTTCTTCTTGTATTTTACTGCGTTGATACATGGTTTCCATAGCACCTAATACACCGCCTCGTTCTGTAATTCTATCAAATTCTGTCAATACTGCTTCTTCGACTAAATCTGTCAATTCTTCAATAATAAAAGATCCTTGAATTGGATTTTCATTTTTAGCAAGTCCTAATTCTTTATTAATGATCAACTGTATTGCCATAGCACGCCTTACAGATTCTTCTGTAGGGGTAGTAATAGCTTCATCATAAGCATTCGTATGCAATGAATTACAATTGTCATAGATCGCATACAATGCTTGTAAGGTCGTACGAATATCATTAAAATCAATTTCCTGCGCATGCAAGGAACGCCCAGAGGTTTGGATATGATATTTAAGCATCTGTGCTCTAGCATTGGCACCATACTTGTTTTTTAAGGCTTTTGCCCAAATTTTACGAGCTACTCTACCAATTACAGCATATTCGGGATCGATACCATTAGAGAAGAAAAAAGATAAATTAGGCCCAAACTTATTAATATCCATTCCTCTACTTAGATAATATTCTACATACGTAAATCCGTTAGCTAGTGTCAATGCCAATTGCGTAATTGGATTGGCTCCCGCCTCTGCGATATGATATCCAGAAATCGAAACTGAATAAAAATTCCGAACTTGTTTTTCTATAAAATATTCTTGCACATCTCCCATTAATCGTAGAGCGAATTCTGTTGAAAATATACAAGTATTCTGAGCCTGATCTTCTTTGAGAATATCGGCTTGCACAGTTCCACGCACTGTATTAAGTGTGGTAGCCTTGATCTCTGCATATATATCTGCTGGTAGTACTTGATCTCCGGTTACACCAAGTAACATAAGGCCTAATCCATCATTACCTTCTGGGAGTTCTCCTTGATACGCAGGGCGCTCTACTCCTTTTTCTTTATATATGTTCTTTATTTTAGCCTCAACCTCAGCTTCAAGATTATTTTCTTTGATATACTTCTCGCAGTTTTGATCAATTGCAGCGTTCATAAAAAATCCTAATAACATTGGAGCTGGTCCATTAATGGTCATACTTACAGATGTCATTGCATGGGTAAGATCAAAACCAGAATACAGCTTTTTAGCGTCATCCAAACAGCAAATCGATACACCTGCATTCCCTATTTTTCCATAGATATCGGGTCTGTGACCAGGATCATTTCCATATAAGGTAACCGAATCAAAAGCGGTGGATAAGCGTTTGGCAGGCATCCCTAAACTTACATAATGAAAACGCCTGTTGGTTCGCTCAGGACCTCCTTCTCCAGCAAACATACGTGTTGGATCTTCTCCTGTACGCTTAAAAGGATATAAACCTGATGCAAAAGGAAACTCTCCAGGAACATTTTCTTGTAGACACCATTTTAAGATATCACCCCAACCTTCGTATTTTGGCAAGGCTACTTTAGGGATCTGACTATGCGATAAGGATTCTGTATGAGTTTCGATTTTTATTTCTTTATCTCTAACCTTAAAAGTATAAATAGGGTCTCTATATTTCTGGACTTTTGCTCCCCAACCTAATATTATTTCCCAGTTATAAGGGTCTAGATTAAGTTTTACTCTATCAAATTCTGCCAAGAGTAGTTTAACAAAATCTTCGTTTGTATCATTTTTAAGTTTTCTTAAAATTTCTTCGTCGATTCCATTTTTGGATAAATCCAGAAAATCCCGATCAAGAACACTACATATCGTTTTATAGATACCATAGAGTTTTTGAGCAGCTTCTACCTGCATATCTACCGTTTTATCATACGTCCTATTATTTTCTGAGATTTCGGATAAATAGCGAGTTCTACTTGGCGGGATTACGAATATCTTTTCTGACATTTCCTTAGAAATATGAAAATCAGATTTTAAATCTGCCCCTGTTTTCTCAACTACTTTGTCCATTATTGCCTTATACAGCGTATTCATCCCTGGATCATTAAATTGGGAAGCAATGGTTCCATACACAGGCAATTCATCCTGTGGAGTATCCCATAGTTGATGATTACGCATATATTGTTTTTTCACGTCTCGTAAGGCATCTAGAGAACCTCTTTTATCAAATTTGTTGATCGCTACCAAATCTGCAAAATCTAGCATATCTATTTTTTCCAACTGGGTTGCTGCGCCAAATTCTGGAGTCATTACATATAAAGAAGTATCACTGTGTTCTAAAATTTCTGTATCTGATTGTCCAATTCCTGAAGTTTCTAGAATAATAAGATCAAATTCTGCAGCTTTCAAAACCTCGATTGCTTCTGCGACATATTTAGACAACGCTAAATTTGATTGTCTGGTAGCCAGCGAACGCATATATACCCTAGGTGAATTAATTGCATTCATGCGGATACGATCTCCCAACAAGGCTCCACCCGTTTTTCTTTTGGATGGATCTACAGAGATCAGCCCTATTGTTTTGTTAGAGAAATCAATTAAAAAACGACGCACCAATTCATCTACCAAAGAAGATTTTCCTGCTCCTCCTGTTCCTGTAATTCCTAAAACTGGAGTTTTTGATGTTTTATTTTTTTTATGAATTTTATTCAGTGTATCCTTGGCAATATCAGGAAAGTTTTCTGCTGCAGAAATTACTCTAGCAATAGATCCTATCTCCTTTGCTACCAAATGATCTGCCTCTCCATTAAGGGTATTTCCAATCGGAAAATCAGACTGCTTAACCAGATCATTAATCATTCCTTGTAATCCCATCTCTCTACCATCATCTGGAGAATAGATTTTAGTAATTCCATAATCCATCAACTCTTTTATTTCTGAAGGAAGGATCACTCCTCCTCCACCTCCAAATATTTTGATATGTGTTGCCCCTTTTTCTTGCAACAAATCATACATATACTTAAAATATTCATTGTGCCCTCCTTGATAAGAAGTCATCGCAATAGCATTTGCATCTTCTTGTATTGCGCAATTGACTACTTCTTCTACACTACGATCATGTCCCAAATGTATTACTTCTACTCCTGTAGACTGTATGATACGACGCATGATATTAATTGCCGCATCATGACCATCAAACAATGATGCTGCAGTAACTATTCTGACTTTATTTTTTGGTTTATAGGGTGCAATCTGTTCCATGAATACAAAGAGATATTATATTGTTGCTAATTTATGAAATACGCATCTAAAATGACTATTTTTTTAGAATAATATAATTTACAAGACAACTATCACTATTCTATTAC
Organism: uncultured Aquimarina sp.; assembly: GCA_947493495.1. Taxonomy (GTDB): domain Bacteria; phylum Bacteroidota; class Bacteroidia; order Flavobacteriales; family Flavobacteriaceae; genus Aquimarina. Next base: position 5,045 of record CANLRN010000036.1, on the reverse strand, counting down.
TTATCGTTTAATAGAGTTACTCATTCTCTAAAAACATAAAAATTTAAACATTCTACTTTTCTATATTCATATTGTGTTAATAGAAATGTTAAATTTCATAGTGCTATGTCTAGAAAATAATACCTTTCAGCTATTATCAAAAAATAAATATTTTTAAAATGAAAATTACATCATCAAAAAACAAATTATTTTTCTTAAGCCTTCTTTTTATTACAAGTATAGGCATTCAGAATATTGAAGCACAACGTAAGAAAAAGAAAAAAGAGAAAAAAGAAAAAACAGAGCAAGTAGATGCTTCAAAAAAGAAGGACAAAGAAAAAACTATAGAAGAACTCACTAAGAAAAGTGAAAAAATCGAAGGGTTATTTACTATCTATCGCGATACTATCGATGGCACTACTAAAATGTTAATCAATAAAGAACAAATAGGTAAAGAGTATATTTATTTTAGTCAGGTTTCTGATGGGGTCTTAGAGGCAGGTTTTTTTAGAGGAGCATATCTAGATAATAAGGTTTTTAAAATCAAAAAACACTATAATAAAATTGAATTCACCACACAAAATGCCTCTTATTATTTTGATAAAAATAGCGCATTATCAAATGCTTCTGAAGCCAATATTAGTGAAGGAATTATGGCTAGTCTAAAAATCGAAGCTAAAGATGAAAAGAGAGGGTTGTATTTAATCAAATCTGATGATCTTTTTCTTAAAGAAACTTTTGAACAAATTAAGGCTCCTAATGTTCCTGGGCAATCTCCGTTTGCTTTTAAGTTAGGTACTCTTAGCAAAGAAAAAACAAAAATAAAGACTATTAAAAACTATCCTAAAAACACAACTATTAATAGTCATTATGTATATTCTAAATCCGCTACACTTAATGGAGGATCTAATGCTGTCACGGATGGTAGAAATGTTACGATCAAGGTAGAACATAGTCTGATTGCCATGCCAGAAAATGAGTACCAATCTAGATTTGATGATCCAAGAATCGGATATTTCTTAACAGAGGTTACTGATATGACTTCCACAAGTGCTACTCCATATAGAGATTTAGTTCAGCGATGGAATCTAATAAAAAAAAATCCTGAGCAAGCAATTTCAGAACCTGTAAAACCTATAGAATGGTGGATAGAAAATACAACACCTATAGAATTTAGAGAAACCATTAAAGAAGCTGTATTAGAATGGAATAAAGCATTCGAAAAAGCAGGTTTTAAAAATGCAATATCGGTAAAAATACAACCAGATGATGCTACCTGGGATGCTGGAGATATTAGGTATAATGTATTAAGATGGACATCTTCTCCAAGGCCTCCGTTTGGGGGATATGGGCCTAGTTTTGTAAACCCAAGAACAGGAGAGATTATGGGTGCTGATATTATGTTAGAATATGTATATCATACAAATCGTGTTATGTTTGATAGATTATTTAACCTTACTGCATACGATCAGGAAGAATCTACAGATTTTGCAATGGCACATACAGACAAGAGTTTATACTGTTCTTATGGTCACATAATGCAAGAGAATTTGCTATTTGGGCAGGCTGTTCTTGCTGCTACTGGGGCTAATGACAATGAAATGAAAGGTATGCGTATGGAAGCTATGAAAGAACTTATTATGCATGAAGTAGGTCATACTTTAGGCCTCAATCATAATATGAAAGCTAGTCAGCTTTTCTCTCCAGAACAATTAAATGATCCTAATTTTATAAAAGGAAAATGCCTTACTGGTTCTGTAATGGATTATACAGCGATTAATGTTGCTAATGATAAATCAAATCAAGGGCACTATTTTTCTACTAGTGTAGGTCCTTATGATAAATGGGCAATTCAATATGGATATACTCCAGTAAAATCTGAAAGTGAATTAGAAAAAATAGCAAATCAATCGCATAAACCAGAATTAATTTTTGGTAATGATGCAGATGATATGCGCGCTCCTGGTAAAGCAATTGATCCAAGAGTGATGATCGGCGATATGTCTAATAATCAGATTACCTATTCAATTAACAGAATGGAATTGATAAATGATATGATGAGTAAAATAAAATCAAAGTTTAGCAAAACAGGGCAATCTTACCAAGAATTGAGACAAGCATATTATATCCTACGAGGGCAGTATGCTTCTGCAGGAAATGTAATCTCTAGATTTATTGGTGGCGTCTATGTTGACAGAAGTATGGCTGGACAAGATCTTAATAACAAACCTTTTACCCCTGTTAGCTATGAAGATCAGAAAAGAGCTATGAATGCACTTAATACATATGTATTTGCTCCAAATGCCTATAAAGTCCCTAATGATCTTTATAATTATATCGCTATGCAACGACGAGGATATAACTTTTTCAGAGGACCTGAAGATCCAAAAATTCATGCATTAGTATTAGGTAATCAGAAGAGGATTCTAGATCATATCTTGCACCCTAATACACTGCAGCGAATTACAGATTCAGAATTATATGGAAATAAATACAAATTATCAGAATTTATGACGGATCTTAATGCAGCTATATTTAAAAAAGACATTACTGGTTCCATCAATACTTTTAGACAAAATTTACAAATAGAATACACTAAAAAATTGATTACTATTGCCTCTAGTACTAGGTCTAATCCTAAAGCGAGACCCAATTCCATAAGTCTGCAATATACATATACATCAAAATCAATGGCATTATATAATCTAAAAAGAATAAAATCTATGGTCTCTAATGGCACAGGTGACAAACTAACCAAAGCCCATAAAGATCATTTAAAGACACTAATAAATAATGTAATCGAAGACATTAAATAGTTTTACCATTTCATTCTTTACAAGGGCTGATTATTACTAAAATCAGCCTTTATTTTTTATGAATATTATAGAAAAACCTCTAGAATATTTCAAATTAATTAAAAATGTGGTCCTAGTTTTATGTTTATCTACAATTAGTAGTTTCTTTTACGTCTTAAATAGTAAGTTTATATTTCGAAAACAAAACTTTTACTAAATCATCAGATGAAAAAAACCACCTTACTTATTAATTGCCCAGATAAAAAAGGAATCATTGCTACAGTAACTAATTTCATTCTATCAAAAAAAGGAAATACTGTATATATAGAGCAACATGTTGATCGAGAATTAGGCGAATTTTTTATGAGACTGGAATGTGAGTTTGATCAAGATGAAGAAAAACTCACATTGTTTAAAGAGTCTTTTAATGAAATAGTAGCCAAAAATTATAATATCCAATGGGAAATGTATAATGCCGAAAAGAAACCTAAAATGGCTCTTTTTGTTTCTAAATATGATCATTGCTTGTACGATATCCTAAGTAGACATGCATCCGGAGAACTCCACGCGAAGATCCCTATAATTATTAGTAATCACAATGATCTAAAACCAATAGCAGATAATTTTAATATTCCATTTAAACATATACCAGTCACTAAAGCTACTAAGGCTGAAGCTGAAGCTGAACAAATTGCACTCCTAAAAGAGTATAAGGTAGGTTTTATTGTTCTTGCTAGATATATGCAAATCCTTTCAGCCAATTTTGTAGATCAATTTCCCAATAAAATTATTAATATTCATCATTCATTTTTACCAGCATTTCCTGGAGCAAAACCCTATCACTCTGCATACGAACGTGGGGTAAAAATTATTGGTGCTACTAGCCATTATGTAACTTCAGATCTTGATGAAGGGCCTATCATAGATCAAGAAGTAGTTAGGGTATCTCATATTCATAATGTGCAAGATTTTATTCTAAAAGGTCGTGACTTAGAAAAAATTGTATTATCCAGAGCTATAAAGCATCATATAGAACGAAAAGTATTAGTCTATAATAATAAAACGGTTATATTTTCGTAATGGATATATATTGAATCACTATTTTGTATGTATAGCATTGCAAAGAAAAAATATGTGTTTTATCGTTTCTTATTTATTTTTGAAGTGCATAAGCAATGTAATTCTTATTTAAAAAATTAACTTTGGGGTTATAATAAATCACAAACATCTCAAATCAAAAATTACATCATGAAAAGTTTTTTTTTACTACTAATTATATTTCAATTATCAAGTTGTGCGGAGTTACAACAAGTCATCGATAATTTACCTCAAGAAACCACAGGAGGTCTAGGATTAAGTAATGTTGATATTGGTAACGGACTAAGGCAAGCCTTAGATAAGGGTATATCTAAACAAGTGACCAAACTTACTCAAAAAGATGGGTTTTACAGAAATCAATTAGTAAAAATTGCATTGCCTAGTGAATTACAAAAAGTAGATAAATCATTACGAGATATCGGATTGGGTAACCTAGCAGATGAAGGCCTTAAGGTACTTAACCGAGCCGCAGAAGATGCTGTAAAAGAAGCTACTCCTATTTTTGTAAATGCTGTAAAGCAGATTACTTTTAATGATGCAAAACAGATTTTATTAGGAAATAAAGATGCAGCTACTCAATATCTTAAAGGCACTACAAGCACTGCTCTATATGGTAAATTTAACCCTGTTATAGAAAAATCGTTTTCTAAAGTAGGGGCTACTAAAATTTGGTCTAATATTATTAAAAAATATAATGCCATTCCGTTTACTAATAATGTAAATCCAGATCTTACAGATTACGTTACAGGAGAAGCGCTTTCTGGTATATATAAAATGATATCTATTGAAGAAGGAGAAATCAGAACCAAGTTAAGCTCTAGAACTACAGATGTATTAAGAAAAGTTTTTGCGTTGCAAGATAGAAAGTAATACAATTGTCTCATTATTAACCCAATCGGTATATAAGTACATTAAACTCGGTTTATATGTTAGGACTTCGTCAAGAAGCTTCCAATGCAATAAACACTGATATTTTCTTAATTTTAGCGTAGCACCTATATCTATGGTAAAACTTTAAAATGTAGTAAAACGCTATATTTTGCAGTAGTTTCTGCCCAGAATATCTACCTGGCTCGTTAGACAGAGATTTCCTAATGAATTCCATCTAACTAAATTTTAATAAGCTGATTGTAAGGTTGTTTCACAATCTTCTTTTTCTTTTTTTCATTGCCA
>CANLRN010000035.1 GCA_947493495.1 uncultured Aquimarina sp. | reverse complement strand
GACAATTTGAAACGTAGAAGCTGCTTACCAGTTAGAAACTTTATGTTACAGTGAAACAATGTCTATGAATGCGGGTTGAACAACAATATATTTTTATAATTTTACTTCTGAGAAGGTAATTCTAATAAAATACTCACTGCATTTCCTCCAAACCCTACAGCATTCACCAAAATTTTATGTAACTTTTCTGGAACTCTTTCAGGTTTTATATAAGGGACTGAAATATATTCCTGATGTTTCATCATCAGAATTGCCAGTTCTATACTTAAAATTCCACTTGCTCCAAAGGTGTGTCCAATCTTCCATTTGTTGGTCGTTAAGGCTGGTATATCCGAACCAAATACCGCCTTAATCGCATTATATTCTGCCAGATCTCCTTTTACAGTTCCTGGTGCGTGTAATACAATTGCATCTATTTCATGAAGAGGTATCTTAGATAATGCCATTTTCATAGAATCCTGAAAACAATCTGCATCTGTAGATATGGATATATTATGCTGCAAAGGTTCTGTTGCGTACCCTATTCCAGTTATTAAAGCTACTGCTTGGTCCTTAACACCCCTTTCTAAACAAGCTACTGCAGCTCCTTCGCCTAGAAACATAGTGTTTTTAGTCTTATCCAAATTCAAAGCTTGACAAGGATAGGCTTCTTCTTGTCCTGAAGCATAAATTTTTAAGGCTTTCATCTGCGCGATGGTAAATGGTGTTAAAGGGGCTTCGCTGCCACCAACCATAAACTTATCACTTAATCCTGATTGTAGCCAGGCTATACCATTTAATATAGCATGTAAAGCGGTAGAACACGTAATAGAATGACTGATTTCTGGGCCTTTAGACCTTAGATCCTGTGCTATCCAAGAAGAGATATTACCCAGTGTAGTGGTGGGTGAGCTTAATATAGCTGATTGATTTGTCTCTAGAAATTCTTTATGATATTTTTCGAATAAATATGTAGCACCTCTAGAAGATCCCATATTAATCCCAAAATTAAATTCCTGCTCCCAATTAGCTTCTCTGATAGCTGCTCTTGCCGTAAAAATTCCAAATAATACTGAATCATCTAGAGCGGCATAATGTGAATTCTCTGTCCTTAATTTTTCTATTTTTTTTCTACCTGATTCGGGGAGTCTAGCAATCGGTGTTTTCTGATCTCCAAAAGCTTCAAAAGTAATATGATGAGAATGATTTTTATATTGATTCCAGATTTCCTTAGGGGTACATCCTAATGGAGATATTGATGAAATTCCAGTTATAGATACAGGATTTTGCACTACTTAATTTTAAAAACAAATGTAGGGGTTTGTTAGAGGTTGTTCAACAAATTTTCCTTTTTTTATTGTAACAAAATGTATTTTTGAAAGACATATATAATACAACTCACCAAACATTTTTTATGGAATATCAAACACAGAAAAAAAGTTGGTTTAGCAGAAATTGGCCTTGGGTAGTACCACTAGGGGGTTGTCTAACCTTAATATGTATTTTTATCCTTTTTATAGGCACTGCCATTTTTGGAGTTTCTAAAGCGCTTACTGGGGCTACACCTTATCAAGAGGGACTTGATAAAGCGCAAAGTGATGAATACATTATCCAAGTTCTTGGAGAACCCATAGAAACCAATGGGATCATGAGTGGAAGCTTACAATATCATAATAGTATAGGTACTGCTGATATTTCTATTCCTATAAAAGGACCTAATGGCGAAGCACAACTATATATTATAGGTACTAAAGAAAATGAAAAATGGAGGTATTCTGAAATGTATGTAATTATTGAAGAAAGTAATGAACAGGTAGATCTATTATGGGATCAAAAAGATCACACCATTGAAGAAGAAGATAACTTTTAGATAAAAAAACGATGCATATGGCTACAAAAACAACAGTACAAAATAGCATCATTGCTTTTGCAATACCATTTTCTATCATATTTTTAATGGTACTTATAGCGGGTTCAAAATTATTTCAGTCTAATCCAGATATGCTATCGATAGCAATAACAATAGACCTTCTTTTTACGGTTCCATTCCTCTATTTTTTGCTCATCAGAAAAAAGAATATCTCTAAATTGACTATTGTTTATTTCTTCATTATTGGATTGATAGTTTCTTCTTTTATTATCCCCAAAGAGCATCAGTCCATATTACAATTTGTAAAAAATTGGATACTTCCCTTTATAGAAATAGGTATCGTAGTATTGGTGCTAACTAAAATAAGAAAAGGTATTAAAATCTTTAAAAGCAATACTCATAAAGAGGTATCTATTGATTTTTTTACGGTGCTAAAAGATACGTGTGCAGAAATTTTGCCTAAAAAAATCTCCATATTTCTAGCGATGGAAATTGCTGTAGTTTATTATGGGTTTATCTATTGGAAAAAACGACTATTTCAGCCTAATGAATATAGCTATCATAAAAATAGCGGAACCATAAGTCTTCTTGTGGCACTGATTTTTATTATTGGCATAGAAACTTTTGTGTTACATATTTTACTACTAAAATGGAATGTAATTATAGCCTGGGTTGTAACAGGATTGAGTATCTATTCTGGGGTTCAGATTTTCGGATTTTTAAAATCCTTTTATAAGAGACCTATTACTATAGAAAACGATAAATTATATCTACGATATGGAATCATGAGCGAAACCGAAATAGCGATTTCTAATATTGACACGATAACAATCTCTAGTAGAGAAATAGATTTTGATAAAACGAATATCAAATTATCTCCCTTAGGAGCACTAGAAAGCCATAATATAGTAATCACCCTAAAAAATGAAGAAGTATTAAATGGGCTTTATGGCATTAAGAAAGAATATCAAACCATAGCACTATATGTTGATGATAAAGAAAGGTTTACAACTGAAATAGAGAATCAATTGCCTCAGAAGTAATCGTGTCCAGCATCATACATATTTAATAAAAACAACGCCCTAACTAAAATCCATTTAGAGAGTAAATTTAAGTTGGAAATAGCATTACTTTCTTGATACTTTAGTTAATAAAAACGATAACTCATACCCCGTACCCATTATTATTCGACCCACCTATTTAGGGAATCATTATCTGATAATCTTCTAGAATGATTGTCATTCAACTACCTTATTTCCCTGTTTTCAGTGTTTCTTTTTCACTGAAAACAGTGGGTAAATGTAATCTACAGAATACTACTTTTGACTCATTGCGCAAATACAAATTTAGAAGGGATCCTGTCTAACTTTACATTTCTATTAATTAAAACATGGTTATCGATTACATACATAAATATTTTGATGAAAAATTTATGTTACTGATTAGATAATCACAAATAAACATCTAATTTTATGAAAAAATTTATTAGAACAATCAGCCTGTTATTTTTGGCTATTTTTTTTGCAGTTTCCTGTGAAACAGAGAACAATGATATTGAACAGGAAATAACAACTCAGGCCATCCCAGAGCGTATTATTACAAAGCTCAAAAAAGCGGGGTTTTATACTGAATATGGGTTGTCTAAGCACAAAAACGGCTATATTGTAGAAACGGATATTTTTCTTACCGAAGTACAAATTGATGAATTACTTAAGGATATAGAACCAGGTACTGAGACTATAAATTCTAAACAATATCGAACCAATAATTTAGTAGATATTAATGGAGGCAGTAGAACCTTAAACGTATTTTTTGATCCTAGTTTTGATCGATATATGCAAAACTCCTTTGATACAGCATTACGACGCTATAATGTCTTAGATCTTAGGTTAAAATTTAAGCGTACAAAAAATAGGAATACTAATGATATACGAATTCTCTTAGGAGATTTTAGTAACCCTAATACTTTAGGCAGAAGTGCAGGATTCCCTTCTGGTGGAAACCCTGCAAAAACGATCACATTAAACCGTAGTTTTTTTGATTCAGGAACGAATCAGAGAGATGCGATAACTGTGATTACCCACGAAATAGGCCATGCCATAGGTTTCCGTCACACAGATTTCAAAAATAGAGCCTTTAGTTGCGGAGGCCGTTTTAATAATGAAGGTTCTACTGTTTATGGAGCTAACCATATTCCTGGAACACCTCTCGGACCGGATCCTAATTCGTGGATGTTAGCGTGTTCTAATAATACGGATAGGCCATTCACACCTGCAGATAAAACAGCATTATTTGTATTATATGGTAAAATAAAATTAGATAGAACCAAGGGTGAAATACGTGCTCATCCAGGGACACAAATAGATCTAAGTTATCGTGGAAGTATAGGTACAATATGTTCTACTCGACAAGAGAGCTTATTTTTTAGTATTAGTGGAGGGCCTAACATTATTTATGATGATTTATCCTGGGCTACATATTCGCCTTATTCTAACCTCTCTACTGTAGATTCAGGTTCGATGGTATTCACAATGCCTGCAAGTGGAGTTGTAAAAATTAATGCATCTCTTACTACTGTGGGATGTTCAACAGCTTCAATCACCATAAATGGTGATCAAAGAATAAGTTTAGGTTATGGGTTTGGCGGAAAAACAAAATTTCCATAAATACCATTTTACTGTAACGTAATTTTAGGGCGACACACACATTTAATATAAAAAACTCTGAAGTATTTTCAGGGTTTTTTTATGTTTGAACTCATTTAAGGTTTTTTGCTTAATTGAAGTCATTTTTGAGTTGCATAGTTATAACTACGTAACGAAAAAATCACAAAAAGTAAGTGAAAAAGACCATTTTGCAGCCAATTGTAAAAACCTTAAATGAGTTCTTTTTCAAAATCAATTTAAACCAGCTTAAAACACTAATTTTATTTTATTAAAAATATTTAATTAGCATTATACTATCTCTAGTAAAGCTAATATGGATTCATAGATTGTATCCAATTGCTCTTTTGTAATCACATAGGGAGGTAGGATATATATGGTTTTGCCTAGTGGTCGCAGACAAACGCCGTTTTGCATAAAATGATCAAAAATCTCATAGCGTTTTTTGCCATAACGATCCATTTTTATGTCTAGATCCAATGCATAAATCACTCCTTTTTGTCTTGTCGTTTTTATCTTTGGATGATTTTTGATTTTGGCATCAAAATCCTTATGAGATTGTATAATTCTTTCGATAGTATTCTGAATTTCTTCGGATTGTAGCAATTCGATTCCTGCGATAGCTACAGAACAAGCAATCGGATTGGCAGAGTAGGTGTGGGCATGAAAAAAAGCTTTGCCAATAGAATCATCCAAAAAAGCATCATATATTTTCTGTGTACAACTGGTCACTGCCATCGGTACAAAACCCGCTGTCAATGCTTTGGACATCGAGATGATATCTGGTTTTGTCGCTATATATTCTGAAGCAAAGTTTTTACCTGTTTTTCCAAAACCTGTCATCACCTCATCAGCGATCGTGATGATATCATTTGCCGAACAGATTTGAAGAATCTCATTGAGATACCTTGCTTCGAACATATGCATCGCATTGGCTCCCTGAACTAGGGGTTCATAAATAAAAGCGGCAACATCATAGACAGCGATAATCTCTAATAATTCTTGGATTACTTCCTCAAAATTTGCTTTATTTGGAGTAGGAATTCGTTGTACATCGATAAAAAAATCTTCAAAAGGACCATTATAGACTGACAACCCTGAGGCAGACATCGCCCCAAAGGTATCTCCGTGAAAACCATCAGTAAAAGCTATGATCGTATTCCTTTTTTCTCCTTTATTAAAATGATACTGTAATGCCATTTTGATCCCTACCTCATTTGCGGTAGATCCATTATCAGAAAAAAATATTTTTTCTTGATTATCAGGTAAGATTTTGATCAATTCTTCAGAAAGCTGAATAGCAGGTTCATGAGTAAAGCCTGCAAAAACAATTTGATCTAGTGTCTGCATCTGCTCCTGTACTTTTTTTAGGATATAAGGATGGCAATGCCCATACATTGCCGTATACCATGAAGCAATCCCATCGATATATTCTTTTCCCTGATCGTCATATAATAAAGCTCCTTCTGCTTTTACAATAGGTAAAGCATCTGGATGTATTTTATGTTGCGTGAGTGGATGCCAAAGGTGTTTTTTGTCTCTTTCTTGTAGGGTCATAAGGCTTCTAATTTATCTCTAAACACATCTGCATATTCTACAATTACATTTTTATCAAAATAAGGCTCTTGATCAATCCTACCTATTACTTTGGCTTTGGTCATTTTTTTGATAATAGTTTCTGTGGTACTATGTTCCTCTCCACTAAAAATAATAGCGGGATCAAACCCTTTATCTTGTAGTAATTTAATAGTTAATAAAGTATGATTGATACTTCCTAAATAGTGCCTGGAGACTACGATCACTTTATAATCTGGTTGAATTAGATCTGCTATGGTTTTCGAATCATTAAGAGGGACTAATAATCCTCCTGCTCCTTCAATAACTAGATGAGTATTCGTTTTTGGTAATGTAATGGTTTTTATATCAATAGTGATTCCATCAATTGTAGCAGCAGCGTGTGGACTCATAGGTGTTTCTAACGCATAGCTATTCGCGTGAAATACGGATCTAGTATTAGCCACCAATTCTTTTACCTTATCTGTATCAGAATATGATAAATCTCCAGCCTGAACAGGTTTAAAATAATCCGCCTCTAGAGCTTCTGTTACAATTGCAGAGGCTATAGTTTTTCCTACATCTGTAGAGATTCCTGTTATAAAATAAGTATTCATTAAAAAATAGTATTACAAACGTTACAACGATATTTAGTTTTTTCAAAAAAAGGGAAGAGCATATAAAATATATTCTTGCGCGAAGGGTCTGCAATTAATATTTTAGTAGATTCACAGTTTACACATGTAATAGTATTCCCATTTTCATCCTTTTCATATACTCTAATGTTATTGTATATCTTTACTGCTTCAGCTACATCATCATTATGTACAAGCAGTTTGATCCCTCCGATAGCTTGACTAATTAGAGGGTCTGAGTCTATCGTCTTTTCATCAAGAAGCATTACTTGTATACCTTCTCCTTCTAATTTAGATTTTGTTACCTGAGCTTCTGTAGAATACGGAAATGTCGCTAGTATGGTATAATTATCGATCATACAATGAAATGATTTTAAACAAAGGTAGTGAGTACGTTTAGAACTTGCGATATTTCTTCTTTAGTATTATAAGCATGCAGGCAAAAACGTAATCGCTCTTGTCCTTCTGGGACAGTAGGTGATAAAATAGGTTTTACATTAAAACCTTTTTCTTGAATTTTTGTCGCAACCTCTTTTACTCGTTTATTTCCAGATATAATACAACAATGTATTGCCGAATTGCTTTTTATAAATAATGCCCCGAGATTTATTTTTTCTACTTCGTAATTAAAAAAGTCTATATTTTCTTTCAGTTTTTCTATTGCCAAAGTACTTTGCAACGATTCATAAGCTACTTTGATGGTAGCCAACGAATGGGGAGGTAGTCCTGTGGTGTAGATAAAACTCCTCGCAAAATTAACCAGATAGTTTTTTAATGTTTGCGATCCCAAAATTACAGCTCCATGGCATCCTAATGCTTTCCCAAAAGTATTTATTCTTGCAAAAACCTGGTGTTCTAACCCTAATTCTTGAAGAAGACCAATTCCCTTATTTCCAAAAACTCCTGTAGCATGAGCCTCATCAATAACAAGGCTACAGTTATGATGAGTACAAAAACCAACAAAACCTTGTATATCTGGCGTATCACCATCCATAGAAAATACAGATTCTGTGACTATATACACTTCTTGATCATTTTTCAATTCTGATCGAAGAGAATGTATTTTTTTTTCTACCTCTGCTAACTGATTATGGCTAAATTTATATGATTTTGCATGACTCATTTGTATCCCATCACGAATGGAAGCGTGTATATACTCATCATATAATATAATGTCTCCCCGCTGGGGAACAGACGAAAAAAACCCTACATTGGCATCATAACCCGAATTAAAAATTAATGCAGCTTCTGCATGATGAAAATCAGCTAACATTTTTTCTGTTTCCAAATATAAGGGATGATTGCCTGATAGTAAACGAGAGCCTGTAGCACCGTTTTGATGTAGCTCGTTCTTTTCTAAAAACTCGTGGGTTCCATCAAATATTTTTTTGGAAGAAGCAAATCCTAAATAGTCATTCGATGAGAAATCTATGAGCTTCTTTTGGCTTACTAACTTGCGCAATGCATTGTTTTCTTGCCTTTGATCTAATTTAAGCTGTAATTTGTCAGGTAACTTTTTCATTATCTTTACAAAGATAGACAATGCATTAACTATTAGGAAGTAATATTATAGCTCAACATATTCATGAAAAATATCAACTATACAATTGCTATAACTAATGAAGAATTAGAACAAATTATTCAGCTCCAAAGAAAAAACTTAGTCCTTTCAGTTTCTACAGAAGAGAAGAAAAAAGAAGGTTTTGTAACCGTGCAACATGATTTTGATGTATTGAAAAAGATGAATGATCACCAGCCTCATATCATTGCCAAAGATGATGCTACTGTTGTGGGATATACCTTATGTATGACCAAATATTTTGCTACCCATATTCCTATACTCGCTCCTATGTTTACAAAGATCGATACGTTACTCAATCCCGCTAGCAACTATATTGTGATGGGGCAAGTATGTATCGCAAAAATGTACAGAAAGCAGGGAGTTTTTAGAGGTTTGTACCAAAAAATGAAAATAGAATTACAAGATCAGTATGAGCTGTTGATTACTGAAGTAGCAGCTGATAATATACGATCACTACAAGCGCATTATGCTATTGGTTTTAAAGAGCTCACTGTTTATCAAAGTGATGCAGTAGCTTGGCATCTTATATATTGGGATTGGAGATAAAAGAGAGATAATACGATTTATGGATGAGAATTTCGTAAAAATAATGGCAAGGATTTTTCGTTAGATTAATGAATCAAATTAAAGAATAGCCATAGCTATTGTTTCATTTTATGAAGAAAATATAGTAGAAAAAGAATGTCATTAGATGCGAAATTTTTATTCATAAATCGTATAATACTCCTCTATATGTATCCATTCTTGTTATTTTTCATCTCAGATATCTATAAGAAGATCAAAAATAAGTCTTCTTGATATTTAAAAGTGAGTCCTATATTTCTTAAGGTAGAAGCTTTAAAGTAATTGTTATAACTAAAACTCTGAAAAACGATTGTCATTTAAAAACACATCGTCAGTAAGTGTTTTGAGAAATGCAATAATCTGTTCTTTTTCTATAGCAGTCATAGGAATGCCTGTCACTGTTCCATTCTCATCCTTAAACATAGGATCCAGTGTTTCTGAATCTGTCATGCCATCGCTATAATGATCCATAACATCCATTAAGGTTCTTAATCGTCCATCGTGCATATATGGGAAAGTAAGTTCTATATTTCTTAAGCTAGGGACTTTGAATTTATATTGGTCTTCCTCTAGACCTGTAATACGCTTACGACCTATATCATTATATTGTGGATCTATTGCTAATCCATTGTTACGAAATGACTGATCCGTAAAAAGGGTTCCTGCGTGGCAAGTAGCACATTTTGATGTAAAAAGTTCGAAACCTGCGACTTCTTCTTCGGTAAAAACGGATCCTTCGTTTCTTTCAATTCTATCGTATTTGGTATTAGAAGAAATCATCATAATCATAAACTGCGAAAGCGCTTTGAGCATATTTTCTGAATCAATTTTCTTATTTTCAAAAGCCTGAGCAAATAACGTAACATATGCTGGTTCTTTCTCTAATTTACTGATCACATTGCTAAAGGTTTCATTCATCTCTACCTCTGCGGTAATAGGAATAATAGGTTGTAAATCCAAGTGTGTAGCTACCCCATCCCAAGTAAATTCTTTCATAAATGCCAGGTTATGTAGTGGTTGTGCATTGCGAGTACCTATGGCACCATCTACTCCGTGACTTACAATATGCGTATGGTGTGTAAATGCAAAATCCTGAATATGACAAAATCCACAAGAAACCACCCCATCTGATGCTAAACGACCATCATAAAACAATTTTTTGCCTAATTCGAATCCTTTTTCGGTAGGAGGGTTTAGAGATACATTATAGGTTGGCTCTGGAAAGTTAGCAGGGACTTTGAATTCTAATGTATTGTTTTCTACAATAGGTACATACTCATCCTTATCGGAACTGCATGAAGCTCCGATAAGGATAATAGATATGTACATTACTATTTTCATGATAGTATATTAATTAAATACCGCTGTAACAGTAAACATGGTGTTTATATTTTCTGCTATTTTAGGGGCATTTTCTGGATCCACCTGTATATCACTTTTTTCTACTAGAGAGTGTGTATTGGTGCTATCAAATATTTTTGCGATATCTGCACTAATTCCTATACTTGCTGTAGCAGAGTCTGACACTATTACATTACTTGATAAATCTAATGTTACCTCTTTATAGTTGTCCAAGGTAGCTCCGTGGCTTCCTACGTGAATTAAGAATGGAGTATCGGCATCTCCAAAAGTACCTTCAAATTTAATAAACTTATATCCTGCTGACCAATTCCAAAGCATTCCAGCTTCTTCTGCTGTAGGAATAAAGTTTGCCGTACCTGATTCTATAGGGTATTTTGATTGATCTACACCGATACCAAAACGAATTTTAGTATATGTCGCACTAGGAATATCTGAGAGTGGTATGCTCTTACTAGTAGATACTTCTTCATTCACTAAAAAGTAACTTTGATCTACAGGGTATTTAAACTCTTCTCCATTATCATTGATTAATACGATGTTACTTATAATATATTTCAATTCAGAAATTTTATAGTTTTCTGCACTTCCATTGGTGTAGGTATTTGTCCCTAATTCTATGTCTGTGTTCTCAATTACATTTTTAAAATCTAAGGTTAGATTTCCTAATATTGGTTCACTGCCCCCTTCATCATCACTTTTACAGGATGCAATGGCTAAGCAGGTTACTAAGAGTATTGCGATTTTTTTCATGAGTTTAATTTAATTTTCTTTGTATTTAATAATGATTGCGTCTTTAGATCCTTTGTTTTCTGGCACATCAAAATCGTTACTTTCTGAATTACCAACGACAATGATCTTCTTGTCGGTTGTTTCTATACAGTCTTCTCCAAATTCTGAGCTAGAGCCTCCTATGGTTGTATTCCAAGTAATATCTCCAGTTGGGTCTACTGTAATATTCCAAACATCACTTTGGCCTTTATTTTCTTTTATATCCATATCATTACTTCTAGAATTTCCAGTAATGATAAATCCACCATCTTTCATTTTACGAATTCCTCTTCCGGTATCAAAGGCCGTTCCACCGATAGATTTTTGCCACAAAAGATTGCCTAATTCATCTATCTGTATGATCCACATATCAGCGTTTCCTTTGGCATCAGAAATATCACCATTGATACTTCTAGAATCTCCTATGATCACGTATTTTCCATCTCCTGTCGCCTCAATGGCATATGCAATATCAATCTCAGTACCTCCATATGATTTTTGCCATAGTTTGGTCCCTTCAGCATTTACCTTTACTATCCAAAAGTCATAACTTCCTTTACTGTCGGTAATATCAAAATCTTCACTTTCTGAAGAACCAACCATTATAAAACCTCCATCTTCCGTTTGAACTGCATCATAACTACGGTCATTATTGGTTCCGCCATAAAATCTCCTCCATTCTCTTTCGCCAGTGGCATCTAATTTGATTCCCCAAAACTCTCCAACACCATGTTTTGCCGTAAAGCTTTTGTCATCATTTCCTCCACCGTCGCTAGCAGTTACATCAAGAAATCCAGTAATAAAATAACCACCTTCTCTTGTTTGTATTAGAGAAAATGCTCTATCGATACCTGCAAAACCAAAACTTTTTTGCCATTGTATAGCGCCGGCTGCGTCAATTTTTATGATCCAATAATCTTGTAAACCTTGATTCACAGTTGCATCTTCATCCATACTGCGATTATATCCTACTACCGCATATCCTCCATCGGAGGTATTTATAATTTTTTCTGCTCGATCATCACTCGTGCCTCCATAAGTCCTAGACCATACTACTTCGCCATCGGCAGAAACTTTTAATACCCAAAAATCTCCATTTGGATCAGTTTTGTCGGTAATATCACCATCGATACTTTGGGTATATCCTGCCAGAACATATCCACCATCTGTAGCTTCTACTACCGATAAGATATTGTCTTCATTACTCCCTCCGAATGTTTTTACCCATTCTACCTCTCGGTTAATAGTAAGAGGTTCTGGGGGATCGTTCGATTCATCCCCTGCTGTATCACAAGACCAACAGGTTAATATCGCTGTTGCTATTGCAAATAATTGATGCGAAAGTTGTTTAAAATTCATAATTGAAAATCTATTTAAAACACTATTTTCTATCCGAAAATCTATATATATAATGAATTCATATTGAATTTCCTATTTCTTAAAACAGTTAGAATTCACCGTGTTTTGTTATTTTTCTTAGTCTTAGCAAGCTATAACTTTTCAAAAAATGCCTTCTTTGGTTATATATACTCTTTTTTGAACAAACACAAAAAGTAGATTGAGTTCAATAAAGAGAAATAATGCTTACTAATAAAACTCAGACATCTGAAATGTTTCTTACTAAAATACTAACGGATGTCTGAGCTATAAATTATGTACCTATTTCATTTTTACAAAACGTTTTGAGGTAACTTGGTCATCAATAGTTAACTGTAAGAAGTAAACTCCTATTTGTAAATTAGATATATCGATTGCCGTATTATTAGTAACTCTTCCTCTATTAATTAATTGCCCTGTAATACTTTTTATTTCATAATCAAAAGTACCATCAGTGGCTGGGGAGATATTTAATATCGACGAAGCGGGATTAGGATATATTCTTACAGAAAAAGCCTCTTCAGAAGTATCACCTGTCAATGCTGTTATCTGTTGAGATAATATTTCTTGTCTAGAGATATTTCCACAAGATCCTTCGTAAACTCTAACGTTAGAAAAAACCGAAGTATTACCAGAACCTGCATCATTATCATTAATAAACACCAATCGATCCATATTTCCAGTATAAAAATTACCTACTGGGATTACATATGTTTGCGTTCCTCCTGCATAATTATCATAGTTGGTTACACCATAATTTTGTGTTCCATGAACTTTAAAATATCTATTCCTAGTCAATGTATTATCATTCTCAAAACCTATGGCATGAATTTCTCCTTGTGTGTTACTGCTAAAATTAAACTCTATAATGGTATTTGCAGTTACCGTATAGTCTAATGGGATGTATTTCCATGTGTTGTTTTGCATCGATATTCCAGTTCCCCCGGATACGACTGAAAAGTCCCCAGAAGCATCTTGATTTGAAAAAGGGGTAACTTGGAAATTATTAAAATCTATGGCAGCACAACTTGGACTTGGAGTACTTCCTTGTATCGACACTGCATCAATAGCAATATCACTTTGCCATCCTTGCGCACCTGCACCAGTAACTACATTAAATCTAATCTGAACGTTTGATTCTCCTGCATATGCCGAAAGATCTACGTTTGCAGTATTCCAATCATTTCCTTGTTGTCCTGTTCTACTAAAAACAGAAGTCCAACTTCCTTGATTATTTGTTCTGGCTTCTACTGCTAAAGAATTAATTGCACTTCCTAACATATGATATTGAAAAATCATAGTCGGGGATGACAAATTAGTAAGATCCAAACACGGAGAATTTAAAATTGCTCTTTTATTAGGGAAACCTGTTCCATTTCCTGAAGCTTCTACATATATGTAGGTATTTCCATCTGCTGCATTGTCTGGACCTGTACCCTGAGATGGAGTTCCACCTGTATCTCTAGTAAAATCTAGGTCATCTCCTGTTCCATTTGTCCATTGTCCAAAATCTGATTCAAAACTTTCTGAGAGTGGAAAAGATGATACACAGTTACCAGTTGGCGGCGGTGGCGAACTACTACTTTTTCGTATCAAGAAAAAACCACCTTCTATATCACTTAATACAATGTTTCCACTATCAAAATAGGGATATACATTCCATACTGCATTAAAAGCAGCTCCATTACTAGATGGGAAAGTGTCGAAAAAACCTACTTCTGTCATGTCTCTATTTCCTATATTAGAGATATCTATAACACGTACACCTGCTCTATAATTAGCAAGATAAAACTTGTCTCCTTTTACATATCCATTATGATCAATGGCAGCTGTTGGGCCACTATAAATCATGTGCTGCCTTGGGTTATCGAGATCAAGAAAATCAAACACTATGGTACGGGTGTTAAATCCTACGCGTTGTTCATCAGTTTCGTCACCAAGTATAAAATAACGCATATCCTCTGTAAACCATCCTTGATGTGTATACCCAACATCAGGGTATCGAATTGTAGAGAGTGTTATTGGATTAGATTTATCCGTTATATCTGCTATTACTACTTCAATTTCGTTACTTCCTATTAAAATTTCTCGCCCTCGATAGGCTGCATCTGGGCCATTGTATGTTACTACTTGTGCATCATGAGTATATGCGCGTTGTCCACCAGATCTAAATCCACCTGCATTTCTAGGATTTTTTGGATTTTGGATATTGATAAAAAGTGGACCTCCTGCGTATGTTCCCCCGTTTCTTTGCGCTCCAACTACATATGCATAGCCAGTATCTTCATTAATTACTATATTATGAGCATTTCCGAACTCAGTATATCTTGCATCTGCTGTGAAATTTCTTGGGGGATTGGATACATTACGTAATCTTGTAAGGTCAAAAACCTGCATTCCGTGACCAGAAGCTTCACTCACAATAAAAGCGTGATTTTGATATACTTTTATATCTCTCCACTGACTATTGCCTGTAGCTGTTGGTAATTTACCTAAATAAACAGGGTTGGTGGGATTAGATATATCTATAAATGCGGTTCCGTTATTGAGACCTATTATAGCATATTCTTTACCATTAGTTGGGTCTGTCCATCCCCAGCTATCATTACCTGCTCCCGCATTCATCGTTGAAAGGGGAATTCGCGACATTAAATCATAATCTTTGCACGGGTAAGAGCCAGCAAAGCCATTTCTACATGGAGTTTGTCCATAAATAAGTACTGCTGAGAATACCAGCAGTAACGTAATTGATAAGTTTTTCATTGAGTTTGTGTATTATAAGTTAGTTGCTTATTTAATCTTATATCATATTACAATATTTTATTACAAGTCAATAAAGTTATTGATTTTAATAATGCTATTTATGCTTTTAACTAATACTGTTGATAATTTCTAATTTTATTAACATAATTTAACATATTTAATAATAGAATTATCAAAAACACTTTGTTGGTTCTGAAGAAAAATCATTAAAAAACCCCTGCTTATTTTAAGCAGGGGTTTTACTGTTTTTATAATATATGTTGTGTTATAGCTTATCTAATTAGTCAGCTAACACAATTACTTTATTATCTTTCATTTCGATAGTTCCAGAATTAATAGAAAGAAGTGTAACACCATTTTCTTTAGAAAACTTCTCTGCTACTTCTTCTTCTAGATTCATATCTCCATATACTTTTACATTTCCTTTTCCTAATAAGGAAACAATCGGCGCATGGTTATCCAACATCTGAAACTCTCCGTTAACACCAGGTACTGCAACCGAGGTTACTTCACCACTAAATAATACTGCTTCTGGAGTTACTATTTCTAAGTACATATTTTTATAAGTATTGAGTATTGAGTAATTAGTATTAAGTAATAATAAGAGAAGATACTCTCATTATTTAGTACTAGCTTCTCAGTACTAATTTATGCTTCGGCTAACATTTTTTCACCAGCTTCAATAGCTTCTTCAATCGTACCTTTGAGGTTAAATGCTGCTTCTGGCAAGTGATCTAATTCTCCGTCCATAATCATATTAAATGCTTTGATAGTATCTTTGATATCTACTAAGCATCCTGGAATACCTGTAAACTGCTCTGCTACGTGGAATGGCTGAGATAAGAAACGTTGTACTCGACGTGCACGTCCTACAGCAAGTTTATCTTCTTCTGATAATTCTTCCATACCAAGAATCGCGATGATATCTTGTAACTCTTTATAACGTTGTAATAACTCTTTTACTCGTTGTGCACAGTTATAATGTTCATCTCCTAATATATCAGCTGTAAGAATTCTAGATGTAGAATCTAATGGATCTACCGCTGGATAAATACCAAGCTCAGCAATCTTACGAGATAATACTGTTGTGGCATCCAAGTGAGCAAATGTGGTTGCTGGTGCTGGATCTGTTAAATCATCCGCAGGTACGTAAACCGCCTGTACAGATGTAATCGATCCCTTTTTAGTAGAAGTTATACGCTCTTGCATCACACCCATCTCTGTAGCTAATGTTGGCTGATATCCTACTGCAGATGGCATACGCCCCAGAAGTGCCGACACCTCAGAACCTGCTTGTGTAAATCGGAAAATATTATCTACGAAGAAAAGTACATCTTTGCCTTGTCCATCTCCAGCTCCATCACGAAAATATTCTGCAATCGTAAGACCAGAAAGTGCAACACGAGCACGTGCTCCTGGTGGCTCATTCATCTGTCCGAATACGAAAGTAGCTTTAGATTCTTTCATTACTTCTTTATCTACTTTAGAAAGATCCCATCCGCCTTCTTCCATAGAATGCATAAAGTCATCACCATATTTGATAATTCCTGATTCTAGCATCTCTCTAAGTAAATCATTCCCTTCACGTGTTCTTTCTCCTACTCCTGCGAATACAGAAAGACCTCCGTGTCCTTTTGCTATATTATTAATTAACTCTTGGATCAATACTGTTTTACCTACTCCTGCACCCCCAAATAATCCAATCTTTCCTCCTTTTGCATAAGGCTCGATAAGATCGATTACTTTGATCCCTGTAAACAAAACTTCTGTAGAAGTTGATAAATCTTCAAATTTTGGCGCTTGACGATGGATAGGAAGACCACTATTTCCTGCCTTAGGAAGATCTCCAAGACCATCAATCGCATCACCAATTACATTAAATAAACGTCCGTATACATCTCCTCCTATTGGCATCTGGATTGGAGCTCCTGTTGCAACAGCTTCCATACCTCTGCTTAATCCATCACTGGAATCCATTGCGATAGTACGTACTGTATCTTCGCCAATATGAGACTGTATCTCTAATACCAGTTTACTGCCATCTGCTTTATTAATTTCTAATGAATCGTAAATTTTTGGTAATTCAGTACCGGCTGCGAATTCTACATCGATAACTGGACCTACAATTTGTGATACTTTACCCGTAACTTTAGACATTATATAACTATTTAATGTTTAGTATTTAACTATTTAAAAGTCCTATATCCATTTGTGTATAAAATAAGACCTTTTTTCAGGCTGCAAATATAGGTTTTTATAATGAAAAAAAGAATGTCTTTTATTTTGTTTTTTTGAAGTACTTAAAAAGTATTCTTTTCATTCAAAAATGAATAAGCTGTCGCTCTTATATTATAGATTTTATCCATATTTAATTTATCACAAAATCTGTAAAATGACAATGGCGATAGTAATCGTTAATCCATAATTCTAATCCATAGAAGTTATATCAATTGTTGTTTAAATTTTCTTTTACAGTATATTCAAAGGGTAAATAGTAGTATAGTTGCCTTAATAGTAGTTGTCATTTTTTGAATTTACCACAATAGGAGTATTTTTATGTCAAAAGTACTCCAAAAACGTTTTTATAATACACTTTTAATTAGGGTAACAAAACCGGATAAAATGTTGGGTAATCTACTGCTTTTACAACAGGGATATTAGAATTATACGCATCATTAATTTTTTTAATAGCCTCATTGGCAAGAAAAGCATATCCTCGAGCAGTTGGGTGTACTCCATCTAGTGAAAATGCTCCGCCAAATACAAGGTCATCTTTTAATAAAAATTCATCAAACATTACTCCATCAGCCGCTATTTGATTCAATATCATATTTGCATCAACTAATGGCAAACCTGATTGTGTAACAGCCGATTCTATAACAGCATTAAATGCTGTAGTCGCCGTTGCTATTTCTTCTTGCTCACTTGGTAAAAGAACCCATTTATCTTCTAGTGGGAACGTAATGCCATTTACAGCCAATTGTCCTGCTTGTTGCTGCGACAATCCTAACCCAACTAAAGTTGTCACCGCATCGGGATTAACCTGACCAATAATCGAAGAACTTGGCAATACTAAAAGGTCGTTTTGATTAGCAGGTCTGGCCTGACCATATAAAAACCCAGTAACTGCAGCAGTCCCTGCATCTACTCCAGCGGCTTGTAATGCTCCTGTAATTTGTACAGAAAGATCCAATATAGATTCGTCTTTGATAACAACTGGACTGGCAGCATCCGTTGCGAAAATGATAGATCTTTCGGGAACACCTAATGCCGTAAAAACCTGATTCAAACCGGTAAACTGTGCATTTAGAGTTGGAATTAATGGCCCAAAACTCGGACTAGTTGGATCTAAAGGAGCAAACGGTACCGTTGTAAAATGTGCTATTGCTGTAACATCAGGAATATTAAAAACAACTCCCTTAGCTCCATCAGCAGTTAATGTGGTGATCAAGCTGTTATATGCCCCAGTAAACATTGTATTATCAGTAATAGGGTTTGAACCATCTCCGCCAGATAAAGCGTATCCTAACACATCATTATTGCCAATCCATAAAGAAAAAAATGTAGGATTCTGGGACATTGCATCCTCAATTACAGATGTAGTAGGGTTTGTTGCCATTCTTGCAAAATAAGGGTTGGCTTGTCCTGTGGCAACACCCGCTATATTTCCATATCCATTGGCTAGCAAGTGAAAACTTTTAGCACCTGGAATCCCCATATTATTAAATGGCCCTGAAATCACACTTGATATTTCTGTAGTTGAGGTGGCAGTAAGAGTTGCTGGACCAGCTCCATCAAAAAATAACCTCGGAGCTAAAATTTGATTTCCATTCAATAGAGCACCTCCAATATTATCACTCATCAAAGGCTGCATAAAATTACCTCCGCCCGCCAAGGCAAATTGTTGTGCCATAATATTAGGCATGGAGTTCTCTTGCCCTGCAATAAACAATGCATTATCTGTAAAACCTGCAGTTAGAGAGTTTCCTAATGCTATAAACCTTGAGAAATCTGCATCTCCATTAGTAATAGGCACCTCTGTTATTGTAGTATCATCATCCGATTCACAGGCTATAAATCCAAAAATTAATACGATTAACAGCCATTTATATTTAGTTTTCATGTTTAATTTTCTTACCATTATTGCTATTAATTAAAGGTTGTTAATTGACAATCCTATATAATATAGGGAACCTATAAATCCTGTTCCAAAAGCTGTGAAATACTCACTTCCTCCAATATTTGTAGCTCCAGCTTTTAATGAAGTCTTCAATTTAGGTATCCTATAGTTTATTTGAGCATCAATTACTGTAAAAGAAGGAACCTCACCATCTCCAAATGCCGCTTCCCAAAAGTAATCATCACTCCATCTAATATTTGTATTGAATCCGAAGTTTTTAAACAAGTTTACATGTCCAAAACTTCCTTTTACCTTATGTTTTGGGGTATTAAAATTTGTTCTAAAATCCGCATCTTGCTCTCGATCAAAATCTTGCTCAGTATATGTATAATTAATTCCTAAATCGAAACCTCTTATTTTTGTTGTTAAACCAATAGTACCGCCAAAAGAGTTTATATCTACGTCAGAGTTTGTGTATGCTTGATATACCCTAGTATCTCCGTTTTGCAATGCCTCTAATGATAAGTTACCATCACCAACCTGACCATATAACGGAACTAATACGTTTTCTGTGGATATAAAATCTTCATAACTATTATAATAGACACTAGCATCAACAACTACAGAATTTAATTTACCTCTATACCCTAATTCTACAGCTGTAACTTTTTCTGGTTCTACAAGATCTACACTGGACGCTGTTGGTGTTCCATTTAAAACAGAATTAACAGAAAAAGAATTTTCATACGCTGCTCTACCAGTGATGGTAGCAGTAGATGATCCTGTTGTCATCTGTCCGTCACCACTTAAATCAAATGTTCTGACGTCTCGATCTAAATTTTCTTCTGCAGAACCCACTAAAATGGCTCTACCAACATCTAATCCTATAAATAAATCTTGAGTAGTTGGATTTCTAAAACCTTTTTGTATAGAAGCTCTTATATTATGCGACCTATCTGCACCCGCTGTATAACCGATAGACAAACGTGGAGAAAAATTACCATCAAATAATTCTGATTTATCGTATCGCACAGATCCTGTCAATTTTAATCGATCGTCTAACAGTTTTTTCTGTAATTGTGTATATACTCCATATTCAGAATACCGAATAGGCCCATCAAAATCGGTAAATATTGTTCCTGCAGAGTTTAATTTGTACTCTCTAAAAGATCCTCCTACCTGAACATCCACAACATCAGCAGTTATATGAGAAAAATTATAGTTTACATCTACATGTCTTAATTGCGACTCATCTTGGAACTTGGATCCAGTGGTTAAATCAGGGTCATTGATTACTCTATTAAATGCATTTTCGAACTCTGGTGTTCCAGGTAGTAATCTGCCTATATCCGCGGTTTGTCTGGCTAATGCGTGAGCTTGTTCAGGTAATTGACCTGCTAATGTTGCTTGTACAAAAGCCCCAGCATATTCTCCGAACCAAGTTCTATCATCTTTCCATAATCTATTGATATTTATCCCTGTAAATCGAGTGTCATATGAGTCTCCTGCATCTTCATCCGTAATATATGCCCTAACAAAAAAATTATCATTTTTAACTTCTAATTTGTGTTGTTGTAAGAAAAAATTACGAATGGAATATCTGTTTGCGCCTTGATAAATTGTTGTTCCACTACCTACTTTAGCTTGATAAATAATTTCAAAATCGTTAGCAAAGGGTCTGTAGTGAAGTGCTGCATCAAATTTTATACTCTCTGCATTATATTCATTTAAGTCCTGTTCATTATATCCAGTTCTACTCACGTTTTCATTCGGTAACAAATTCTCTATTCCTGGAGGAAGTATCGGAAGTCCTGTATCAGGATCAATTGTTTGTGTTAACGCAACTCCCACACCTCTTATATTGGTACTTACCTCATCTCCATATACATTTAGACCATCATAATTTGGGTCTGATCTATCTGTATTTGGGTCTAATACATTTACGGTACTTGTTGCAAACCAGTCTCTACCTTTTAGATAAGAGAAATTAGCTTTAGCTGCAAATTTATCAGAAAATGCGTGGGCTACTCGGATACCATAATCATAAAACTCATTATCTCCAGCGGCGTCTTGAGAAGTAATCCCACCTTTGCCGTAAGCACTAATCCCTTGGTGATCAAAGGGATTTTTACTAGTCATAAATAAAATTCCATTAAATGCATTCGCTCCATACAGAGCCGAAGAAGCTCCTGGCAATAACTCTACACTATTAACATCTAGTTCTGTCATCCCCAGAAGGTTTCCTAATACAAAATTTAATGCTGGCGCACTATTATCCATTCCATCTACCAACTGAACAAAACGTGTATTAGCAAAATCTGCAAACCCTCTTGTATTTACAGATTTAAAAGTTAAACTATTGGTATTGATATCTACCCCTTTTAAGTTTTCTAATCCATCATAAAAATCTACAGCGGGAGTGTTTTTAATCTCTTTTATCCCAAATCGCTCCACACTTACTGGCGATTCAAAAATACGTTCAGGTGTTCTAGAGGCAGAAATGATAACCTCATCTAATTCTGTTCCTTCCTTTAAAGTAATGGTTAAATTACTTAAACTAGAAGCAATACTCATAGTAGTTGACTTAAAACCAACACTACTTACTACAATAGTAAAAGGTGGAGTTTTTTCTACTGTTAAGGTAAATAATCCATCAAAATCAGTTACTGTACCAACTGCTCCCTCTTCTAATGCAATATTAGCCCCTGGAATAGGTTGATTGTTATTGTCTACTACTTTCCCACTAATTGTTGTTTGTGCTGTAGTAATACTGCTTAAAAAAATCATTATTACTAACGTTATTATCTTCATACCCTAAATTAGTTTTTATGTTATGATAACAATATACGCTTTTTACTACTTCTATAAAAGAGTTAAAATTTTGCACTTTTGTTAAATATACCTCTTATATGATGATAATTTATTTACAGAACCCATCTCGAGTAGTATTTTCATAGAAAAGTTTTGTTTTACACAAAAATCCCTGTTTAGGAAACTAAACAGGGATTATAGTAGCGATGAACAAACTATTCAACTAGCTTATCATTATATATATATTATGTCAAAAATTATTAATTGTCAGTCCTAAGTAATATAGTGAACCAATTGGTGCTGTTCCTACAGCTGTAAAGTATTCACCACCCCCAATATTAGTTCCACCTAGTTTTAATGTTGTTTTTAAATAAGGTATCCTATAGTTAACTTGTGCATCAAAAACAGTAAATGACGGAACATCTCCTACCGCAAAGGAAGATTCCCAAACATAATCACCGCTCCACTTAACTGCTGTATTGAAACCAAAATTTCTGAACAGATTATTGTGTCCAAAACTAGCTTTAGCTTTATGCTCTGGGGTATTGAAATTAGTCCTAAAACCAGGATCTTTATCTTGATCGAAATCTTGTTTAGCATATGTATAACTAGCTCCTAAATCAAAATCTCCAAATACCTTGGCACTTATTCCAAGGACGGCACCGTAAGAATTAATGTCAACGTCAGAATTGGTAATTGCCTGAAAACCTGCAAAATTACCATTACCTATTGCAGTCTGAGCTTCTAAACTTCCTGCAGTACCATCCAAAGGACTAACTACATCAATTGTAGAAATGAAATCTTCGTACATATTATAGTACCCACTAAGATCCAATAATAATTTACCAAAATCTGCTCTATATCCTATTTCTATCGTAGTTACTTTTTCTGGTTGTACAATATCTGGATTTGCAATTTCAAGGGATGCTGTACCTCCTGATCTTATGAAAGCCCTTACAGATTCAGCCGTAAAAGAGTTTTCATAAGCAGCACGAGCTGTAATATTGGTTCCATTTATAGTTCTGCTATAACGATCCAAATTATCCGGTGCTGAACCTACAATAACACCTTCTCCAATATTCAGGCCTAAATATAAGTCCTGAGTAGTAGGGTTTCTAAAACCGGTTTGAATAGAAGCACGAAGATTACGGTTTCTATTTTTACCTAGTGTATAGCCTACAGAAAATCTTGGTGAGATATTACCATCAAATAGTTGAGATTTATCATAACGAACAGATCCAGTAAGTTTTAATCTATTGTCTAATAATTTTTTCTGAAGTTGTGAATAAACTCCAATTTCAGAATAGCTAATAGGGCCATCAAAATCGGTATAAAAAGTACCTTCAGAATTTAACGCGTATTCCCTAAAAGATCCTCCAATTTGGATATCTGCAAAATCATTTGTGATATGACTAAAATTATAGTTAGCATCTACATGACGTAATTCTGTTTTAGAAATAAATTTTGACCCTGTACGAAAATCAGGATTATTTGTCACTTCATTAAAAGCTGACTGAAAGCCTAATGATCCAGGCTCTAATCGATCTCTATCTGCAAAACCTCTGGCAGCTTGATGCCTCTGTTGCTCTGTCCCTGGGGCATTAGTAAAAGTGAATGCATATTCCTGAAACCATGCTTCGTCACTTTTCCATTTTCTGTTAATGTTAATTCCTGTAAAGCGCAGATCATAGGTATCACCTGCATCTTCTGCTGAAATATAACCTCTTACAAAAAAGTTATTGTTTTTTACTTCTAACTTATGTTGCTGAAAGAAGAAGTCATTTAAAGAAAATCTGTTAGAATCCTGAAAGATTGTTTGT
Organism: uncultured Aquimarina sp.; assembly: GCA_947493495.1. Taxonomy (GTDB): domain Bacteria; phylum Bacteroidota; class Bacteroidia; order Flavobacteriales; family Flavobacteriaceae; genus Aquimarina. The sequence continues at coordinate 16,632 of CANLRN010000035.1, read as the reverse complement.
CCTTTTCCTAATCTACCCGCATATATAATTTCAAAATCATTATTGAAAGGTTTATAGTGCATAGCACCATCAAACTTTATGCTCTCTGCATTATAATCTGTTAGGTCTGATTCGTCATATCCAGTTCTGGTTATTACCCCAACATTTGGAATAAGTGCTCTAACCTCATCTCCATAAACATTTAAACCATTGTATGCAGGATCAAGTTCGCGACTTTCTCCAGGGTTTTCAATATTTTCTTTACTAACAGCAAACCAATCGGTACCGTTCATATAAGAGAAGTTCACCTTAGCTGCAAAATTATCTGTAAATGCATGAGCAGCTCTAATACCAAAATCATAGAATTCATTACTGCCAGCTGCTTCTTGAGAAGTGACACCTCCTTTAACATATGTACTTATCCCTTGTTTATCAAATGGACTTTTACTGGTCATAAATAATATACCATTAAATGCATTCGCACCATATAAAGCGGAAGATGCTCCAGGAAGTAATTCAATATTATCTACATCAAGTTCATTCATACCGATTAGGTTACCCAAGGCAAAATTTAAAGACGGGGAGGAGTTATCCATTCCATCTATCAACTGAACAAAACGATTATTGGTAAACGACGCAAAACCTCTAGTATTAATAGACTTAAATGTTAAACTGTTTGTATTAACATCAACGCCTTTCAAATTCTCTAAGCCATCATAGAAATCTACGGAAGGTGTATTTTTGATCTCTCTAACACCGAATCGCTCAATGCTAACAGGTGATTCAAATATACGTTCTGGTGCTCTAGAAGCCGATATCACTATCAAATCCAATATATTACCTTCAGTAAGAGCTATAATCACTTCTCCTGATTCTGAAGTTACCTCTACAGAATTGGAATCGTATCCAATACTACTTGCTGTAATTGTAAAAGGCGGTTTTTTAGTTATTGTCAACGAAAACATACCGTCGAAATCAGTAACTGTTCCAATCACATTTCCTTTTAAAGAGATGTTGGCTCCTGGGATTGGTTGATTAAAATCATTAACTACTCTACCTTTAATTGTAGTTTGAGCATTACTAATAACGCATACGAATAGCGTTACTATAAAACTAATTTTTTTCATAAATAGGGTATTTTTAAAGTTTAAGTCTATTTGGGGAACTTAAATTTGTTAAGAATGGTTTTTATATCCATTTCGGCTGCGAAAGTAAATAAAAAAAATAGAGCTAAAAATTTTTTTCAATACTTTTTTATCGATTAAAAGCAAAAATGCGCGATATATCGCGCATTTTTGCTTTTAATTAAATATTTGTACGTTTTTTACTTACTATTCTACAGTAACTGATTTTGCCAAATTTCTTGGTTGATCCACGTTTTTATCTAACATCACAGCTATATGATAGGATAATAATTGTAAGGGTATAGTAGTGAGAAGGGGAGTTAGAAACTCTATGGTTTCTGGAATTTCTATAACATAATCAGCAAGTTCTTTTACGATTTTATCTCCTTCTGTAACAATCCCAATAATTTTACCTTTTCTGGACTTTATTTCCTGAATATTACTAACTACTTTCTCATAATGTCCTTTTTTAGTAGCAATAACTACTACAGGCATATGCTCATCAATCAGTGCAATAGGTCCGTGTTTCATCTCTGCAGCTGGATACCCTTCTGCATGTATATATGAAATTTCTTTTAATTTTAGTGCTCCTTCTAAAGCAACAGGGAAATTATACCCTCTACCTAGGTACAAAAAGTTTTTAACATCTTTAAACTTATCAGCAACCAGTTTTATATGTTCGTTAGATTCTAATGCAATTTTTACTTTTTCAGGGATTCTGTCTAATTCTTGAAGATAATAATGGAAATCACTATTGGTTATGGTTCCTTTTCTTTCTGCTAATTTTAATGCGATTAGAGAAAGTACAGTAATTTGAGTTGTAAACGCTTTAGTAGACGCTACCCCAATTTCGGGGCCAGCATGTGTATAAGCACCTGCGTGCGTCTCTCTGGATATTGATGATCCTACTACATTACACACTCCAAATACAAACGCTCCTCTTTCTTTGGCTAACTTGATAGCCGCCATAGTATCTGCTGTTTCTCCACTCTGAGATATTGCTACTACTACATCATCTTGGTGAATAATTGGGTTTCTGTATCTAAATTCTGATGCATATTCTACCTCGACAGGTATTCTTACTAATTCTTCGAAGATATATTCTGATACCAGACCTGCGTGCCAGGAGGTTCCACAAGCAACGATAACTATTCTTTTTGCATTCAATAGTTTTGCTAAATTATCATCGATCCCTGCCATTTTTATGATCCCTTCTGCAACTCTGATTCTACCTCTATAGGTGTCACTGATTGCATTAGGTTGTTCATATATTTCTTTAAGCATAAAATGATCGTAACCTCCTTTTTCAATCTGTTCTAGATTGATTTGTAATTCCTGAAGGTAGGGTTCTACCTGACTGTCATCAAGTATCTTTCTAACTTTAATGCCTTTTTTTCTGCTTACAATAGCCATTTCACCATCTTCTAGATAGATAGCATTATTGGTATATTCGATAAATGGAGATGCATCTGAAGCGATAAAAAATTCATCTTCTCCAACCCCTATCGCTAAGGGGCTTCCTAGCCTAGCTACAACAATTTCATTAGGTTTATTTCTATCAAAAACTGCAATCGCATATGCTCCTACGGTTTGATTTAAAGCTATCTGAACAGCTTTTCCTAATTTTACACCTTCTTTTACTTTTACATCTTCAATCAGATTTACTAATACCTCTGTATCTGTGTCTGATGTAAAGGAATAGCCTCTATTAGACAATTCTTTTTTTAGTGACTCATAATTTTCTATAATTCCATTATGGATAATGACCAGATCACCTGAATTGGAATAATGTGGGTGAGAATTCACATCATTAGGAACTCCGTGTGTTGCCCATCTTGTATGGCCAATACCAATAGTTCCGTTTGTAGAAATCTCTTTTTCTAATCTTTCTTCGAGATCTGCTACTTTTCCTTTGGTTTTAGATAATTTAATATCATTGCCATCATACAGCGCAATTCCTGCAGAATCATATCCTCTGTATTCTAATCTTTTTAATCCTTTTAATATAATTGGATAAGCTTCTCTATGGCCTATATACCCTACTATTCCACACATAGTTGCTTTTTTTTAGGTTAGTTGTTTTTTGATTTAGTAAAAGAAATGTTAAGGTGTAAGCGTTTCTCATCCGGAACACCATCAGTATTACCATACAGTATGGTTCCTTCGTGAGATATTATCGATGAAAAAGGAATTATCTCATCATCTTCTGGGCTTGTAGGGGTACGTCCAATAGCATTGGCTACAATATTAACGTTTTGAGAGACCGATAACCCTAGCTGATCATTTTCAATATCTTCGTTTAAAATATTGATAATATGCTGAGTTAATCGAATAGTATAAAAATCTCCATTATCGTCTGCGTCTCTTGTAATTCTTCCGAGGTGATTCGTAATAGATCTAATCGGATTAATTTGATCTTGTGTAAGATCTGCGAGGTAATCAACAAGTATACCTCCTGTTTCTGTATTAAAAATATATACTCTTTCTGGTTCTGTATCACCGCCAGTTCCTAATTTATTTTTATTTATATAGAACTTTAACGTAGCATCATTCACTAACCAATCTCTACTTCTTAAAAAATCTAATTCTGTTTGATCAGTACTAGTTCCCGTACAGTTGACAAAAACAGGATTACCATCTGCATCTACTACAAAATCACCATTCGCATCTGTTTCTACACATTTACTGAATAGATCTATCACTGCATACGATCCTTCACCTCCTTTGAGATATAAATCATCCTCTCCATTTGTGGTATCTTGATTATTTAGAATATTCTCTGTAGTATCATCAAAATCAAAATCGATACTATTTACAATATTATTGCTAAAAGTAAATTCTAACTCTCCTTGATCACTAACAGGGCTTGTCATTCCATCATCTATTTCTTGCGTTGTAGCATCTCTTTGGAATGTATAATTAAGAGTAAATCGAGCATTAGCTATATCAAAAAACACTAGGTTACCGCTACCATTAATCGCCTCGGTTTTAAAGTATAGCCCTCTGAAGAAATTTCTAAAATTATCAGCATTGCTGAATTCTATATCTTCTACTCTATTAATAAGTACTTCTTGTAAATAATTAATAATTTCTTCTTCTTTTTTGGAAACATCTCCTAGATAATCGCCATCCATAGAAGTTCCGATACCCATATCCTCTGCTCTAATTTCAATTCTCAGTTGTGGAGCGATTCTTACTCTTTGGGCTTCCTCATCTTCATCAGAGTCATCGTCCTCAGTGAACGTTATTATTTCTCTATTCGAAGGGACAAATGAATCGATAGAGAACAGTAAGCTATCTTCTAAGGCAGGTCCAAAATTCTCTACAATATCATCAGAATAATAGGTTTGCCTTTCTTCCCCATCAAAATCCCTCAAGAAATAATTAGACCTATAGATTGATAGTTTTACAGGATCAGTCCCGTATATAGAATCTAACTCGTATGTCGTTACAATTTCATTATTTTCATTGGTTTCTGAATTAACTGCCCGACTAAAATAGGGTAGGCTTAGCACTACACTAGTTAAGACAGGATTATCACCAAGCCTAGGATTAGAACTCCCAGGTTGTATCTGGGATACAACACTATAAGTAGTTTGCCCATAAAAAGGGTCGTTGTATACTCCTAATAAGTTGTTGACTAATCCATTAGTTTGCACGCTCTCGAATTGTTTACTGTAAGCTATAGGCGAGGCTATGTATAGGTTTTCTTCAAAATTAACATCTCCAATAACTTCGCTTCCAACTGAATTAAAATCATCATCACACGATCCAACGATAAAAATTACAGCTACTATTGCTGTTATTTTAGTCAAAACAATTTTTAATTTCATAAATAATTTCTAGTACTTATACCAAAACTTCTGATTGATAAAAAGCTTGATAGGCATCAGCAAATTCTTCTTGATTTTTATATTCTAATACAGGTTGAGCAATAGTTTTTAAATGCGCTACAAGTTCATCAGGAATTTCCTCAGATCCAACAATAATCGCATCAGAATTATCAATAGCAACCTTCATTACATTATTGTATGTTGGCTTAGCTAAATCATTAATCTTCTCTTCACTAATTCCATCAAATTTCACTTTTTTAAGCATATCTTTATCTAGCGTTCCTTTGTAGCCGTGATTATATACTGAGGTTACAATCTTACTATGACTAAATAATGGCTCATTAGCATAATAATTTCTAAGATACAGAGGGAGTAAAGAAGCTAACCATCCGTGAACATGGATTACATCTGGTGACCAATTTAGTTTTTTAACTGTCTCTATGACTCCTTTAGCAAAGAAAATAGCTCGCTCGTCATTATCAGGAAATAAATTTCCATCCTCATCGGTGAGTGTTGCTTTTCGCTTAAAATAATCCTCGTTATCAATAAAATATACTTGCATTCTTTCTTTTGGAATCGAAGCTACTTTAATAATTAATGGCATATCCAGATCATTAATCACTAGATTCATACCAGATAAACGAATAACTTCATGCAATTGATGTCTTCGCTCATTAATATTACCATATCTAGGCATAAAAATTCTAATTTGTCCACCTTTACTATTAACCATTCTTGGCGCTTCAAAAGACATGGATGATATCTCTGTCTCTGGCAAATACGGTATTACTTCTGATGATACATACAATATCCTCTTATCTTTCATATAATCGTTACTTTAACTTCTTTCCCGTTAGGAATAAATTTTTGCAAAATTACGAAAATTTATGTAGTCTGCTAGTAATATCTTATTTTTGCACGCCTTAAACGTATAGATTAATGCAGGTATACAAGAAAAGACTGGACATCAGAGCGCATGTTGCAGACCTATATAAACAAAATAAGACTATCGGATTTGTACCTACTATGGGGGCTTTGCATGAGGGACATCTAGCATTGATCAAAAAAGCTATGGATGAAAATCAGGTGGTCATCACCAGCATTTTTGTAAACCCAACACAATTTAATAATCCTGAAGACTTACTGAATTACCCAAGAACGTTGGCTACTGATATAGCACTCTTGTCTAGTTTATCTCCAGAAATCATTGTGTTTGCTCCCTCTGCTCAAGAAGTATATGGGGAGCAAGTAAAATCTACAAATTATGATTTTGGGGGATTAGAAGACGAGATGGAAGGCAGGCACAGGCCAGGGCATTTTGATGGAGTTGGGACGGTGCTTACAAGTTTATTTACAATTGTTAAGCCCACTAGAGCCTATTTTGGAGAGAAAGATTTTCAGCAATTACAAATTGTAAAAAAGCTTGTTGAGATTGAGAAGTTACCTATTGATATCATTGGATGCTCTATCTATAGAGAGAAGAGTGGTCTTGCGCTAAGTTCTCGCAATAAAAGATTAAACAAGAAGCAATTAGACGAAGCTCCGATGATTTATAAAATATTAAAACAGGTTAAGAATGATTTTGGCACAAAAAGTGCTATTATTCTTAGTGAATGGGTCTCAGAACAGTTTGCAAATCATGAAACATTGGTATTAGAATATTTTGAGATTGCCAAGGTTTCTGATCTAAAATCTATAATGAAGAAACAAAAGAACACTAAGTATCGAGCTTTTATTGCTGTTTTTGCAGGAGAAGTTAGACTGATAGATAACATTGCCCTAAACTAAAAATAACTAACTTTGTAACATGTTTGTACACGTTGTAAAATCAAAAATCCATCGCGTTAAAGTAACTGGCGCAGATCTCAATTATATTGGTAGTATTACCATTGATGAAGATTTAATGGATGCCGCTAATATTATTGAAGGAGAAAAGGTTCAGATTGTAAATAATAATAATGGCGAACGCCTAGAGACATATGCTATCCCAGGACCAAGAAACAGTGGTGAGATTACATTAAATGGAGCTGCTGCAAGAAAGGTCGCTAAAGGAGACGTACTTATACTCATCACCTATGCAATGATGGATATAGAAGTTGCTAAAAAATTTAAACCAACACTGCTTTTTCCTAATGAAGAAAATAATTTATTAAAATAAAAGCGTGAATGCTAAGCTGGTGAAAATCTTAAAAATTATACTCCCTCTTTTTTTGGGAGTTTTTTTAATTTGGTATTCCATAACATCTGCATCTCCAGAAGAAAGACAAGCTACTCTTCATCATATTACGCAAGCTGATCCTGTATGGATTATATTATCTATAACACTAGGTGTTATCTCTCATATATCAAGAGCCTACAGATGGAAATTTTTATTACTACCCCTTGGGCACTCGCCAAAATTGTATAATAGCTTTATGGCAGTAATGGCAGGGTATCTTGCAAACCTCGGAGTACCACGATCTGGAGAAGTATTAAGAGGAGGTGTTATTTCTGTATATGAGAATATTCCTTTTAAAAAAGCATTTGGCACCATTATTTCAGAGCGAGTAATAGATCTTCTAATGCTTTCTATAGTAGTCATCATCACCTTTATTTTTCAATCAGAACAATTACTTTCTTTTTTAGGAGAACGAATAACAAATCATTTTATCTGGCTAGGGGTATTAATTTGTGGTATAGCTATGGGTATATTTATTTTGAAAATATTAAAAAAATCTAAAAATCCATTCATTATAAAAATTAGAGATTTTGGAGAAGGCATTCTCGAAGGAGTAAAAAGTATTTCAAAAATAAAACAAAAAAAATCCTTTATCTTTCATACAATCTTAATTTGGAGCTTATATATTTTTATGTTTTATGTTGCTAAATTTACAGTGCCTGAGACAAGTACCCTCAGTATCGGTCCAATATTGGTTACTTTTATCGCTGGTTCATTAGCCATGTCATTAACCAATGGGGGGATAGGAGCATTCCCACTTGCAATTGCATATGCATTAGTCCTATTTGATGTTACTGAATCTGCTGGGATTGCCTTTGGATGGATTTTATGGAGTTCTCAGACTGCAATAAACATTTGTATTGGAGCGTTATCTTTTTTACTCTTGCCAATATTAAATAAAGATAAAAAACATAAAAACCTCTAAGAATAAGTCATTTACTGATTCTTATGATGTGTTTTAAAATTTTAAAGGTGTGAAATAATTTATATATTGGTACTTGCTTAACCGTAATTCTAAACTTATGAAAAGAAATATACTTATTATCCTTGTTTTAATTTTTACTTCTGTTTCTTACGCACAGATAAAATATGAAACTTATAGATCCGTAAAATTAGATCAAAGTAGGGATTTAAAAATTCAGCTCCCCAGAAATTATGAAAAAAACGAAAAGAAAACATATCCTGTTATTCTTGTACTAGATGGGGATTATTTATTCGAGCCCGTAGCTGGTAATGTAGACTATTTTTCTTATTGGGAAGATATGCCAGAATCTATTGTTGTTGGAGTATTGCAACGAAAAACAAGAGAAGACGACTGTAGATATGATACAGCTAACCATTTGCCAGATGATAAAGGAGCTCAGTTTTTCGAGTTTATTGGGCAAGAACTTATGCCTTATCTTGAGCAGACATATAGGACAGCACAACTTAAAATAATTATTGGGCACGATTATACTGCCAATTTTATTAATTATTTCATGTTTAAAGACTCCCCAATTTTTCAGGGATATATTAATCTAAGTCCCGAATTTGCTCCCCCTATGAAGGAACGAATAGAAAATGTGCTTAGTGCCACAAAGTCTGAAATGTGGTACTATCTTGCTACTGCAACAGACGATGTAGAAGTTATTAAAAAAGACCTAATCGCTTTAGATGAAAAATTAACAACTATAGAAAATCCAGAGTTAAATTACTATTTTGATAATTTCGAGGAATCTTCACATTATACACTGGTAGGAAGAGCGATCCCTAAAGCCTTAGAAACTATTTTCAAAATGTATCGCCCAATAAGTAAAAAGACATACAAAGAGGAACTATTAACACTAGAAACTTCATTATACGAGTATCTTGTAGATATTTATGATACTACCGAAAAATTATATGGTATCAAAAGGCAAATCCGAATTAACGATTTTATAGCCATCTCTACCGCTATCGAGAAAAAAGAAAAATGGGAAGAGTTAGAACCCTTAGGCAAATTAGCCATCAAAGAACACCCTGATTCCATGTTAGGATATTATTATTTAGGATTAGGATATGAACAACTTGGAGAACCCAAAAAAGCTATGCGAGCCTATGAAAATGGATTTCAATTAAGTGAAGTCGCATTTCTGACTAAAGATTATATGCTAGATAAAGTTCAAAAAATCAAAGATGACTTTGGGTATTAAATCAAATCGTAGTTGGTAGATATAATAGATGAGATCCTTATTTTAGGATCTCTTTCTTTTTTCTTATGGATTATTAGAAATAAGCATGAATTTTCTGGGGTAGGGTTTAATACGATTTACGAATAAAAATTTCGCATCTAATGACATTCTTTTTCTACTATATTCTCATCCGTAAATCGTATAATTAGTATTTTTACGATCAACCTAATTATATGCCTAAGATAAAAACTGTTTTTTTCTGTCAAAATTGTGGTGCTCAATATTCCAAATGGCAGGGACAATGTACCTCTTGCAAAGAATGGAATACCATTGCCGAAGAACTAGTAGAAAAGGCAGAAAAAAAAGACTGGAAGACACCAGAGAATAGATCAAATGTAAAAAGAGCAGCTACTCCCCTAAAAATATCAGAAATTGATAGTAGCCAAGAAGCCAGATATAGAACTAATGATACCGAATTAGATCGAGTATTAGGGGGTGGGTTAGTCCCTGGATCATTAACACTATTAGGTGGAGAACCTGGGATCGGAAAAAGTACTCTTTTGCTACAGATTAGTCTAAAACTACCTTATAAAACATTATACGTCTCTGGAGAAGAAAGCCAGAAACAAATTAAAATGCGGGCAGAACGCATTCCTTCAAAAACCGATAACTGTCTGATCTTAACGGAGACTAAAACGCAGCATATTTTTAAACAAATAGAAGTTACAGAGCCTGATATTGTTATCATAGATTCTATCCAGACATTGCATAGCGATTACATAGAAAGCAGTGCAGGAAGTATTTCTCAGATTAGAGAATGCACCACAGAATTGATCAAATTTGCTAAAGAAACTGCCACCCCTGTATTACTAATCGGACACATTACCAAAGATGGAAACATTGCAGGACCCAAAATCCTGGAGCATATGGTAGATACCGTATTACAATTCGAGGGGGATCGCAACCATGTATATCGGATTCTACGAGCTTTAAAAAATCGATTCGGATCTACATCTGAACTAGGAATATATGAGATGCTCGGTAGTGGCCTAAGAGAAGTAACAAATCCTAGTGAAATTCTAATCTCTAAAAAAGAAGAAGAATTAAGTGGAACAGCCATTGCTGCCACTGTAGAAGGGATGAGACCTTTGATGATAGAAATACAAGCCTTGGTCAGTACTGCCGTTTATGGAACTCCTCAAAGGAGTGCTACTGGATACCACCTAAAACGGCTGAATATGATACTGGCTGTTTTAGAAAAAAGAGCTGGGTTTCGATTAGGAACCAAAGATGTATTTCTTAATATTACAGGAGGAATCCATGTAGATGATCCTGCTATTGATCTGGCAGTAGTTGCTGCCATATTATCCTCTAATGAAGATGTTCCTATCTCTAAAGATTTCTGCTTTGCAGCAGAAGTAGGTCTAGCAGGAGAAATTAGACCTGTTAATAAAGTAGAACAGAGAATACTCGAAGCAGAAAAACTGGGTTTTGCTACTATTTTTGTTTCTAAATACAATAAGATTTCATTGGATAATACAACTATCAACATACAATTAGTAACAAAAATAGAAGACATTGTTGCGCTTCTTTTTAGCTAGTTCCTTGTCTAATGCTCCAGATAGCTACTAAGGCGCTGGATTAGGAAATTGTACGTGTACGTCATTAATTTCTGCCATAATTTCATCGGATAATGTAAGATGGATACTATCGATATTTTCTGTGAGTTGTTCTACAGAAGTGGCCCCTATGATATTACTAGTGATAAAAGCTTGTTGATTAACATACGCCAGCGATAATTGCGTAAGGCTTATTCCATGTTTCTTAGCGATCTCATTATACAATCTTGTTGCTTTATAAGAATTCTCTTTCATGTATCGATTGTAATTAGGAAATAAATCAACTCTAGAGTTCTTAGGAATTTCTTCTAGATATTTCCCTGTTAGCATACCAAATCCCAGAGGAGAGTAGGCTAATAGCCCTATGTTTTCTCGATGTAATATCTCGACCATACCTATTTCATCCTTTCTGTTAAGCAAACTATATGGATTCTGAAGCGTAATCATCTTTGGAGCTCCTTTCTTATTTTCGGCCATATATCGCATTACTCCATAAGGGGCTTCATTAGACATTCCTATCTGTCTAATTTTACCTTCTTTTATAAATCCTTCTAGATGATGTAATACCTCTGCAAAATTGTCTGTCCATGCATCATCTTTATCGTGGGTATACCCAAGTTTACCAAAAAAATTAGTTTGCCGTTCTGGCCAATGCAATTGATACAAATCTATATAATCTGTCTGTAGCCGTTGTAAGCTTTTGTGTATCGCATCTTTTAGTTCATTCTTAGTAAATTTCCCTTTCCTGATATGCTTGGTAAATGGTGCTGGACCTACTATTTTAGTAGCAATTACCACCTTATCTCTGTTTCCATTTTTCTGTAACCAACTGCCAATAATACGCTCTGTACTTCCTTGCGTTTCTTTCTTAGAAGGTACAGGGTATAATTCTGCTGTATCTATAAAGTTAACACCTTGATGTATAGCATAATCAAGCTGTTGATGCCCATCAGATTCATTATTTTGCTGTCCCCAGGTCATTGAGCCTAAACAGATTTTACTAACTTTTATAGATGTATTAGGTAGTGTGGTATATTTCATGTATCATTTTTTTGTAAAAAAACAGATTTCAAAAATAGAAACTCTCTTTTTAGATATTGTAAAAAATATCTTAATACTGTAAACAGATTAAATAATTCTAAATTTTTTTAATTCAATTCTGTATAGTGCTTAGTCTGGAATAGACAATTTTTATAATTTAAAAGATTTTTGATGAAATTTTGAATTGTCATTAGATGGTATTACCTTAGTGACAGGGATTTATTTCAGTAAAACAAAGAAATTGTATCTTTTTTAAGATGGTATCTATTTTTTTGAGTTAAAACCATCATTTTTGTATGTTTTTTTATAAATTCCCCGAATTACAATACAATATTATGCTATAATTGTCGTTTGTTTCTTACAAAAAAAGCTACACTACTTTATGTTAAATAATTATTATAAAAGTATGTCTGCAGATAATAAAAAATTTGCAATTAAGAGAATCGCTTCTCGTATTAATGTAGATGAAGCTATTGTAAAAAAAGCCTTGGAAGATTTTAATCCATTAATGGACATAGAAGACAATAGAGTCGTTATTAATAGAAATTCTTATCATAGATTAGTGCAGTTAATCTATAAATCACAATAAGCTTATAATCAGATATATACTCTATTTTTACACTAAAAATAAAGACATTTCTTACTAACAATTAAAAATGGATGCACCCCCAACAGTTACATCCATTTTACAAACTACCCAACTACAAAAAATCACCTCATTACTTCTATTGTAAAGCCTTGTTTTTTTATGTTGATATAAATATAGACGCTAAGCTTGTGATATAAAATCACTATTGAGGGAAATGGTATTCTGATTGAGGGAAATAACACTTTCTTGTGGGTGATGTAACATGTAGAACACCTATGGTTAAAAAATATCTTGCAAAAAATTAATTTTCGTCAACTTTATTCACTTTTTTGGTGACACCACATTTTCTGCGAACAGATCTTTCGGAAAGTGCTGCTGCATTCCTAGCTTGATTCTCAGAACGGCCGTCTTTGATGATCGCATCGTACACGGATTTATTTTCTATAAGGCCCATTAAGATACAGCTAAAACCTGGACTATCTTTACCTACATAAGGCCCCTTTTTTTTAGGTTTTGCAATCAGCTCTCTAAACAAGCGATCTTTTAATACTTTATCCTGTTGTACCTCTACTATAAATTTGTATAATATATCTTCATCTTCTGGATCCATATCACTTAGTTTATCCGAAACATTGGCAAACTGATCACTGTCAAAATTAAAATATGCATCGAAATCGAAGTAACTGTTTTGACTTTCTTCTTCCTCTTCTACGGTTTCTTCACTTTGTATTTCTTCTTCGTCTGGATACTCTTCTTCGTTTTCCTGACCCATTACTCTGATTACAGATAATAGGACCAGTACAAAAATGGATACTCTTTTCATTTTCTTTATCGTTTTAAATTAATTGGGTAGTATATAAACGTCTAGTAATGTCTTTTTCTTATCCGTCTTCTTTTTTATGCTTTATACCTATGCATAAGTAAGGGTTTTATTTTTGTCTATTAAATTTATGGCATACTTTTTGGATTCTTCAAAATAAATTGGTTATTTTAAGATAACTTTAATACTAAAATGAATTTTATCCCGTTTTTGGATACGTGAAATCAAATACGCAGTTTTGATACTAAATTTATAACACCCAAATATTATGAAAAAATTATTTCTACTTCTATTTATGGTAGGCGCAGGATTTACTTCACAGGCACAGGCATATTCTGATGCTGAAATTAATGAGAAATTTGTTAAGGATTTATACCAACTTGCTACTGAGGTTGATGGCATGACAGATCAAGTAACAGCTGAAGGAGGGGTAATATCAATTCATAAAAGCTCTGGAACTGTTTCTCTAGCTAGAGTAAGAGATGAATCTTTACCAGTAAACATAGAGCATTATAAGTTTAAATTACTTACTCATAATGGAAAATCTATAGAATTAAAGGACGGTTTAACACTTAATAAGGTAGTTGACAAATTTTATGATGTACTTAGACGTGTTAAGGAGAGCTCTAAAGAAGACAATAAAGAATTAATAATGTCAATAATTGAAGGTCTTTAATATTTAAAAAAAGCTGTCTAAAAAGCAGTTTTTAATAAAATTTAATTAGATTATTAGAAAATATTTGAAAGTTGTGATTATCCCTGTATAATTCCGTTTTTTGAATATTTCAAAAAAACGTAATATATAAGAAAGAGGGTGTATGGTCTGAAAAGTCAAACGCCCTCTTTTATATTATTATTATCATATATCATTTAGCAACTTCGTAATCTCATCCAACTTGGGAGTTAAGATGACTTCGATTCTTCTATTTTTAGCTTTCCCTTCTGCTGTGTCATTAGAGGCTATGGGTGCGTATTCTCCTCTACCCGCCGCAGTAAGATTCTGAGCGTCGATCTGTGTATTCTTCAATAATAAAGTAACGATCGCTGTTGCTCTTTTAGTGGATAAATCCCAATTGCTTTGTAACTGCCCATTCCCTGTATAGGGTACATTATCGGTATGCCCTTCGATCAATACAGCAATATCGGTATTTTCTGCCAAAACCGATGCTAGTTGTTTTACCGCCTGCTCTCCTTGTGTGCCTACGGCCCAACTTCCAGAACTAAATAGTAATTTGTTTTCCATAGAAATATATACTTTTCCATTGCGTTCTTCTACAGTAAGCCCTTTGCCTTCAAAATTTCGTAGGGCTTTGGATATTGCCGTTTTCAGCCCTTGCATCTTAGCATCCTTGGCAGCAATTAATCCTTCTAACTCATCTACTCGTTTAGATCGTGCTTCTACATCTCGTTGCAATTGATCTAATCGATTGCGCTCCTCGGCTAATGTCTTCTCTTTTTCTTCTAATTGCGCTAATAGCTCTCTATTTTTTTTGCTATTGGCAGTAATAGCGGCAGAACTGTTTTTTTCTAGTGCATCATAGGAGTTTTTTAGGTTTTCGTAAGTAGCCGATGTAGCATCATATTTTGATTGCAGTTCGTCTCTTTGCGCGCGTACTTTATCATACTCCTCATTCAATTGTTTGGCAGCTAATTTACTAGCATCTGTAGATTTCTGTAATGCATCATAGGCATCTTCTAAGCTTCGATTATCGCGCTTGAGTTTTGCATATTTATTTTCTAATTCCTTATGCACCTTTGTGGTAACACAAGAAACACTGATAGCTCCTACCAATGCCAGCAGTATACATTTTTTTATCATGTCTTTTTATTTTTAAACATATTAGTATTGCAGTCCTGTAAGCTTGTTCAACCCGCTTTATGCAATAGAAAATTTATTACATCTTATAGCTACCGCAAATACTAACGCTGCACTGCGTTTTTTAATTTCACCATAGCGGTGCTATGCAAAAATTAAGAAAACACTAGTATTTCTTGCATCTACAAGCTTCTTGATAACCTTCTATTGCATAAAGCGGGTTAAATCATATCATTGCCATCCAACAATTAAGTAGATTACTATACATTCAGTTCTACCATAATCGGACAATGATCACTGTGTTTTGCTTCTGATAATATAACGGCTCTTTCTAATTTTTCTTGCAGCGGTTCTGCTACCATTGCATAATCCAATCGCCAACCTTTATTATTCGCTCTAGCATTTGCCCTATAGCTCCACCAAGAATACTGATGAGGTGCTGAGTTAAAATGTCTGAACGAATCTATAAAACCACTTTTGATAAAATTACCGATCCATTCTCGTTCTACAGGCAAAAATCCAGAGACATTTTTATTACGTACTGGATCGTGGATATCAATCGCCTGATGACAGATATTATAATCCCCACAGATCACTAGATTAGGAGATGCCTTCTTGAGCTCATTAATATACTCCTGAAAATCATCCATATATTTTAATTTATGCTCAATACGGTCTACATTAGAGCCACTAGGCAGGTACAAACTCATTACAGAGACTCCATCAAAATCAGCCCGTATATTTCTGCCCTCCTGATCCATATAATCGATACCTGTACCATACTCGATATGGTTAGGAGCTGTTTTGGATAAAATCGCAACACTGCTATATCCTTTTTTCTGAGCACTAAACCAATAATTATAGGGATATCCTGCGGCTGCAAAAATATCTAAATCGAGTTGTTCTTTCTGTGCTTTAGTCTCTTGTAAACAGATCACATCTGGATCTGCTTGCTGTAACCAGTTAATAAAATCTTTTTTTAGTGCCGCTCTGATGCCGTTGACATTGTATGATATGATTTTCACGTATTTATTTTTATGATTATAACACACCCTTAACCCCTCTCAGGAAAGGAATATAAGATGGTTTGATTTTTTAGGTATTCATTCATAATACCATGATTATTGCACATTTCTTTTCCAGTAAACTACCTCGGAGCAAGCTTCGAGATATTAGACCTGAGATCCCGCTAGATACTGAAACTAATAAATTATTATCAAAGGTAGTTACTCTATTCGTCAAAGGCAAGAGCTAGAAACTTTTGGATGTGTTGATCTACGTAAAAAACACATCCCTAACCCCTCTCAGGAGGGGAAACTGCTGTTGCTCTCTTCAAGAGAGAAGCTTTCTTTTACTCTTCTTTTTATACCAAAACAGCCATAGTAAGATCAATGCTAAAACACCAAACCCTATTGCCCAATATATAGCCGTATTATCTGTAAA
>CANLRN010000034.1 GCA_947493495.1 uncultured Aquimarina sp. | reverse complement strand
TTTTTCTTGGGTAAGGGGATTTTTGTTTAAAAAATTAGAAAACCACGAAATTCCCATATTTCCGTTATAGACAATTAGTAATTCCTGTGCCCTGAGATACTTTTTTTCTTTCTATATTAGGTAAAGAATTACGAATATTAAGGTTAAGAATATCTTTGTTTTGTTTTAGATCTATGGTTAACCAACTCGCCTCTGTATCTTCACTTAATCCATGTTTAAATGCGTTTTCTACTAAAGGTATGAATAACAATGGTGCTATTAGGAACTGCGGATCGCTTATATCTTTATAAAAATTAATCTCCGCCTCATTTAATCGTATCTCTTCCAGTTCTATATATTGCTCTAGATATGCGATCTCTTCTTTTAAAGGTACTTTTTCTTTATCTATCGCAGAAAAACTATATCGCAATAACCCGCTGAGTTGTAAAATAAGATCTCCACTGACTTCATCTTTTTTATACACCGTAGCATAGATATTATTTAAGGTATTCATCAGAAAATGTGGATTTACCTGACTCTTTAAAACCTTCAGTTCATTTTCTTTATTTTTTAGTAAAAGCTTTTGCATTCTTTTGTCAGCGTCAAACTTTTCCAGCATACTGTAGAGTCCAATAACAAATAAAAAGAAAACTAAAAATAAAATATATTTTGATACAAACTCTATATTGATTCGATCAAAAATTTTGGTACTAAACCAAGAATGGCTGATTACGAAAATAGCTGTAAAAAGTGCCGTAATTACGATAGTATTGATAAGCTTTCTCGACAAGATCGTGTACACATATAAGTTACAATACGAAAATAATATAAACCATACTCCTGTTAAAGTACCAAATGAAAGTTTAAAGTTAGTTTTAATACTTGGGAATTGTATCCATAACTCCAGAATCAGTGGAAGTTGTAAAACTATCATAAGTCCTAGATGTATCTTCCAATGTTTTCTTAAATGTAATAATAAATTCACAATCTTTAATCTTATAAGTTCTTGTAGACAATGTAATTAATCTAATAATCAAAATGCAATTTATAAGCCAATACATGACATTATTCATTTGGTAGATGACAAAGTGTTTTTGTCATTAAAACCTGGTATTGATCATTTAATTTTTGAAGATGATTTGGAATATTGTTTTTTTGGTCATTCAAAAATCAAAAAACGAACAAACTCATGAAATTTCTAATCGCAATCGTAAGTACACTCCTGCTAACCATTTCATCTGTGGCGCAGCAAAATATTGATCAGAAAAAGTTGGACAATCTGCTCCAAAAAGCAAAAGAAACGCATACTGAAGCACTCATCATATACCAAAATGGGAAATTAGTAGTAGAAAAATACTTTGGCGTCGGTAAACCCGAAACAAAGATTGAAACCATGTCCTGTACTAAGAGTATCGTAGGGTTGGCTTCTGTATGTCTTTTAGAGGATAAATTAATTGATAGTTTAGACGTTCCCATACACACGTTTTATCCTGAGTGGAATCAAGGAATGAAAAAAGAAATCACCCTTAGACATCTACTAAATATGACTACAGGAATGCAAAACCATCGGAGTACTACAGTAGAAATATATCCTAGTCCAGATTTTGTAAAATTAGTATTAGCCGCAGAGTTAGATACAAAACCTGGAGAAGTATTTGCTTACAATAATAAATCCCTAAATCTTTTTGCAGGAGTTTTAAAAAAAATTACTGGCAAATCAATGGATGAGTATATCAATGAACGACTTTTTAAACCCCTACAAATTAAAGATTACAATTGGTTAAAGGATGATGCAGGAAATCCACACGTAATGTCCGGTTGTCAATTGCGCCCTAAAGATTTTATCAAATTTGGTTTATTAGTAGCCAATAAAGGTCGTTATAATGGAAAACAAGTTATTTCTCAAAAAAACATAGATCTTGTTACGCAACCTTGTGAGCAAAGTAAAGAATACGGATTATTATGGTGGTTAACCTATGATGGACTAAAATATATCATTGATGATGACATAATTAAGCAGCTAAAAAAAGACAAGGTCTCTGAGGAATTTATCCAAAAAATAACCCAAATAAAAGGAGTATATACTTCCCTAGAAACCTTTCGCGCTAAGATTTCATCTGTTATGGGGAGTGATTCTTCTACATACATTTTTTCTCATATAAAAACCCCAAATCAAATGATGAAAAAAGAATTTATTGGCGATATCAAATCTTATGAAGCTCAAGGATATTTAGGTAATTTTATAGTTGTAGTGCCAGAAAAGAACATTGTGGCCGTAAGAATGATTAGTTACAATAGTTTTGTCCCAGAAGTCAAAGACAGACCAGGATCTGGAAAAGATAACTTCACTGAGTTTAGTTCACTTGTAAAAAAGTTATAATACGATTTATAACTAAAAATTTCGCATATTCATCGTTTCTTTTTCCTTTCTACTTCGTTTAAAAAATAAACCGTAGCTATAGCTATGCTTGATTTTTTTGCCTTGCATAAAGAAAAAATAATTCAATGAATTTATACGAATTTTTTAATCACAAATCGTATAACATTACTACTATATAATAGAACATGGTTTTCCCCTCGTGTTGCCTTGATAGATTTGATAGCTAATCGGGTTTCGCATCTTATCTATCAATAAGCCTAAAACGACCTGTGTCTTATGATCTTTACTATAGCCTTTTTGACGCAAACTCCCCTCTTGTTCTTTTTGACTCTCAAAATAAAGTGTGGTCACATCACAGAAAACCACATCTAATTCTTGACTAAAAAGCGTTTGCTGTACTTTAAAGAGGTACGTCTTTAAAAAATCTTGTTCCTCTGCCAAGACATCCAAGCAACGATACAGATGATGTAAGGGGATTTGTCTATTGCCAATACCCATATAGTCATTTTGAGTAAATGCGATCTGAAGCTTAGAACAGGGGGCTTTCAATCGCTCTGCAATCATTAATTTAAAAGTATCTCGCCAATCAAAGCGAAGACGTCGTTTATTGTTTAGCTGTCGAAAAAGGTATCAATACACTCCCCCAAAGCTTCTTTAGAATAAGACCATACCTGTAATTGTAACGAGCTACCTCATGAAAAGATTTTAGAAGGATATCTTCCAGTTGTGTTCCAGATAAGGCTAATAACTTTTTTGCAATGGCTTCGACTTGATTTGGTGGGTAGTCTTCTACCTTACCCAAGGAATGCAAAGTTCTATGCTTGGGTTTTCCATTTTACTTATAACTCTCTACAATACGAAGATAGGAGCCTGACTGTTTTTTCTACTCTGAGGAATGCCATGGGGCGAAAATACGATATGAAAATGAGCTACACAAGAGCCTTTCGCACTACCCATTTTTTCAAATTGAAATCAAAAAACCCCATAAACAATTGGTTAGTTACTCCTAAAACCCTTAAAATACCCCTCAAAATGTCAAACTCAAGTAAAAAATCATGGATAATACAATTTTAACAATCTATGCAGTTTGACGTTGGACTAAAAACAAGCATGAATTTTTCGAGTTATATGTCGTTATCACTCCGTTTAGTAGCCATAAAAAAATCATAATAATTCAGAAACGTTGGAATCACAGGACCGTTAAATGGATTAGGACCATTAAACAAAACACAAACTCCTATTCCATTTTCAGGATCGATCATCAATTGAGTTTTATACTGATTTACATTGCCTCCATGATACAAAATGGTTCGGTTTCTATAATCCAACACACGCCATCCTTTCGCATAATATGAATCTGTTACTCCATCCCAAAGATTGACATAAGTATCCTCATCACTTGTACAAATCATAGGATTAAAAATCTCAGCAAGACTTTCTTTAGAAATTATATCAGGG
This sequence comes from uncultured Aquimarina sp., assembly GCA_947493495.1. Classification (GTDB taxonomy): domain Bacteria; phylum Bacteroidota; class Bacteroidia; order Flavobacteriales; family Flavobacteriaceae; genus Aquimarina. The sequence continues at coordinate 37,945 of CANLRN010000034.1, read as the reverse complement.
TGATATCCCATCAATACTTTTAGATATGCTGCCATATCAGTAATCGAAGCATTGATCCCTCCTGCTGCTACAACATTATAATAATTTCTATGCAAATTAGTAAGCGTATATTTTTTAGAATAATGATTCCATTTATGTGGTAAAGCTACATTAGCATTTTGTTTTATATCCATATAGTTACTAGACGCATTTTTCATCCCGGCAGGGATAAACAAACGTTCTTTAAGCAAGGTTTCAAAAGTTTTTCCGGTACTATTTTCCATTACCTTTTCTACTACAGAAAAAACTGCATTTTGATACGCATATGCTGTTCCCTCCTTTGCAACAACTCCTGTGCTTCTAAAACCTGATATAATATTTTTTAAAGGCAACCCCTTATGAATTAGCTTAGAATTACTATACTTATATAAACCAGTAGTATGAGACAACAAATGATTAACCTGCAAGCGATTGGCCTGAGCTTTATCTTTTAGATTAAAATAAGTAACTGATTCTTTAACATTTTGATTCCATTGTAATTCGCCCTGATCTACCAAATTTCCAGCTAATACCGAGCTAACTCCTTTTGATAAACTTGCAATCCTAAATACGGTATTTGTATCCACAGAATCCGTAGTATGGATCTTCTTTACACCAAAGCCTTTTTTATAAATAACTGTAGAATCTTTAACAATAACAATTGCTGCACCAGGACATTCTGAAATATTAAAATTGGTTTTAAAAAACTTTTCATAATGATCTAAAAAAAATGATAAGGAATGCTTATCATTACTAACAGTGTCAGGCTTGGTATATGTCTCTTGTTTTTCTTGAGCAATTGAAGGAGTATAACTCCATAAAAAAATAGCTCCCAAAATTCCTAAAAAGTTCTTCATACAGTGATTATCTTAACTACTGCAAAATACAAGAACTCTTTTATTTTTTTAAGTACTTTCTGGATTTTTATAATATAAATCTATAGGTAGCCTTTATCAAAAAAGTGTTTTCTGGTTGTTGGTCAAAAATTTGATTGTTTAAGCTTCTAAACAAATGATTTCCTGGATCACCTGAACCAGTAACTCCTTGTGACCAAACCAGAAAAATTTCGGACCCCGGAATATATTCCCAACGTAGTACCAGATTAGATCGAAATTGCACAAATGCAAAATCAGGATTATCAAATCTATAGTCTATTCCTCCCCCATTTTCGTCTATAGCATATACATTATCTGCAAAAGAGATCTGATTATTATCATAAAGATTCACTCGTTCATTCAGATCATTAGCTATAGGATTGTTTACATAATTAAAATCTGTATATCGACCTCTAGAAATAAAAGGTTGCCCATAATACTGTATCGTAAGATTAGGATTGATATTATAGTTTAAACGGATACTGGCACTTAATGTCTGTTGATCAATTCTAGCAGTGATATATCTTGGTGTTCCTGCAAAATCTACCTCAGTAACGTATTGCGTTTTATTTGGGTTTCTCTCGAATTCTGGATTAAGAGAGATACTAAATGCATCCCACGGCTGATAATTTAATCGAACTACATATCGCTGAAGTGCAAAGTTATTCTGCTTAGCACCAGAATTCACATGCCCTAATGTAAAATTAAATTTCTTGCGCCTATCTGATCCAAAAAATAGAAAGGCAAAATTTTCTTCAGAAAATCGCCATCGAGGTCCTCCGCGTAATGTAGTATTACTAAAAATTCTGGGTTTATGAGCTGCACCAACCTCTGTCCACCAATTATTCTTATAATTGATAAAACCGTTGAACTCATATTGAATTCTGTTATAATTCCCTTCAAAATCAAAAGCTGATGTCTGTTCGAAATTAATATTTGCCCTTCTGTAGAATTTTGTAGGTTTTAGGAACAAATAGCGAACATTAGCAAATTGGCGTATATCATCTGCCTGTCTCAAAAATCCAACATCATTCAATTCTAATTCTGGTGATCTCCAAAAAACTCCTGCCGTGTACCTCCAGTTTCCTCCTCCAGATTTACCTCCTACCAATTTTCCTCCAGTACCGCTCAGTGAGGTTCTATTAGGATCTACCCTCACGTGATCTGCATCTACTCGATTAAATAAATGTGTAATTGAGTTTTGAGTTGCTTCGATAGACTCCTTAGAACCCGTTACATAACTCGTCACTAAATTGCCTTCGACAAAATATTTTCTATCCTTCCAATTATGTCTAAAATCCAAACCACTAGTGTAGGCAGTTTCTCTCAAAAAGTTTAAATTATTTTCTTTCAGTCCGATCAACTCAGATGTTTCATCAGTATCAGGATTCTCATAATCTATATTTAATATATCACCAAGATTACGATTCGTAGCTATAAAATACCCCCGATATAGGTATTTCGATCATTAAAATCTTTCTGCAATCTCCCTACAAAATAATTAGTAAGAGGCTCTACGATCGTTTCTCTTCTATTGCCATCAGGATCTTTAATTTTAGCAATTTCTCTTTCGGTTACACTTTCTAAAATACCAATAGACCAACCATCTTTGGTTTTTCCACTAAATTTTGCAGCACCTAAAATAGTGGTAGTATTAGGTCTGTTAATAAACTCTGTATTTATTGGGCTTGATCCTATAGAACCCTGTGGACTTCTACCAATTCGACGAGAATAAAACACATTATCAAAACCATTTGCAAATTGGTAATCAAAAATATTCTTGTTTTCTACAAAAAATGGTCGTTGCTCTCTGAAAAAAATCTGAAATCCATCTAAAGCAATTGCAGCAGGATCCGCTTCTACTTGACCAAAATCGGGATTGACCGTAAGATCCATAGTAAGATCATTGGTAATTCCTATTTTGGCATCTAAACCTCCATTTAGTTTAAAATCATCTCCATCTCTAAAAGGATTTCCGTCTTCTTCAGGGAAGGTATCATACTGTGTTACAGCAAAAGGCTGAATCTCTAGCTGTTTCTGAGGTTCAATATCAATCAAGCCATGCAATTCTCCAAATTCACTAACCCATCCTGGCGCATCCTGAGGAACTCGTTGCCACACAGACCGCTCCTCTTTTCTGAACAACCTTCTTGTTAACTGAAGCCCCCAAATCTGCTCTTTACTCTTACCAAATTTTAATTGACTTAATGGAATTTTCACTTCAGCAGTCCAACCTTCATCATCAATATTAGTAGCAGTATACCAAATTGGATTCCAACTACCATCCCAATTATTTCCATTATTAGATATAAACTCATCCCCTTTTACACCCGCTGCAGTAATTGTAAAGGAAAAACCAGTTCTTTTATCATGATAGCTATCCAAATTTATTTCTACCCAATCTCCAGCAAACCCATCTCTCCTAGATAACCGTTTTTCTATTTTATCAGGGGCTGTATCATAACATCTATATGCGATGTATAAATATTTCTGATCATACAATATCTTGAATTTTGTTTGCTGGCTTGGAGGCGTATTTTCATCCGGTTGATTTTCTATAAAATCTCCAGACCACTCCACCAAATCCCAACTGGATTCTTCTATTAATCCATTAATTGATGGTGCCTCTGATCCATTAAGAGGTTTGGTTGTATATATTCTTTTTTGCACTGTTTTCGTAGAATCTTGTGCCCGTATATTTACTAAAAAAAGAACACTAACAAGCAATACATAAATTGATTCATAATGGCTAGTTAATTGATTGATGTACCATACAAGACATAAATTATAAAGACTTGTCACACTTTTATACGCTGTTTAGTAAATAATTAACACATTCTGGTAGATATTACACAAAAAACTAGTAGAGAATCAAAAAAGAGACTGTTTTTTTATAATTCAGTTTCTTTTTATTTATAGTACGATGTGGCTATACTTTTTTAATTCTGGACCCATCTTGAGTAGTAGTTTTTAACCAAAAATTTTGGCTTTTACACTATAATGAAGTTTATATTTTTAATAGTACCTTAAACTACAGTTAAAAAAATTGATAAAATCTGCCTGCCGCCACATAGATTAGATTGCAAAATGTAAATTTTATAGTTCAAAGCATTACTCGAGATGAGTTCTCTTACCAAAATACTGGATTTTATAATTTTTAAATTTTTATCAGTTGATAGCATTAAATAATATCGGTCACCTATTTGCTAAATGAATATATAATCGTACATTTGCACCCCTATTTTATATAGGAAAGGAATGTTTAATTAGTAAAAATACAGTTAGTGTGGACACATTAAGTTACAAAACAGTATCTGCCAATAAGGCAACCGTATCTAAGGAATGGGTACATATAGATGCTGAAGGACAGACTTTGGGGCGTCTATCCTCTGTAGTAGCAATACTACTTAGAGGAAAACGCAAACCTAACTTTACCCCACATGTTGATTGCGGAGACAATGTAATTATTACAAATGCTGCAAAAATCAACTTAACAGGAAAAAAGTGGACAGATAAATCTTATATCCGTCATACTGGTTATCCTGGAGGGCAAAGAAGTCTTACTGCTCAGGAGTTATACAACAAAAACCCAGAGCGTTTAATCGAGAAATCGGTAAAAGGTATGCTCCCTAAAAATAAATTAGGTGCAGCTTTATTCCGTAATCTAAAAGTATATGCTGGAGCAGCTCATAATCAAGAAGCTCAGCAGCCTAAAACTATTAACTTAAACGAATTTAAGTAATGGAAATTATTCACAAAATTGGTCGTAGAAAAACGGCTGTAGCAAGAATATACCTTAAAGAAGGTTCAGGAAAAGTTACGGTCAACAAAAAAGATCTTAATGAGTACTTTACTACTGCTACATTACAATACAAAGTAAATCAACCGCTTACTCTAACAAGTAACGAAGATAAGTACGATGTAAATGTAAATGTATATGGTGGAGGAATCACTGGTCAGGCAGAAGCTGTTCGGCTAGCAATATCTAGAGCAGTATGCGAACTAGATGAAGAAAACAGAGCAATCCTTAAGCCTGAAGGCTTATTGACCAGAGATCCAAGAATGGTAGAACGTAAGAAATTTGGGCAGAAAAAAGCTCGTAAGAAATTCCAGTTCTCTAAACGTTAATTTATTAAAACAGTATTTGTTGTTACCCTAATCCGGGAACTAGTTTAGCATCTAAATGATCAAGGCCATACAATCGTAGCCACTTGAGCATTGCTAATTCAACAGAACGTAAACTATTAAAAAAATGGCAAACAATATCGAAGTAAAAGATTTACTTGATGCAGGTGTACATTTCGGTCACCTTACAAGAAGATGGGATCCCAATATGGCACCATATATCTATATGGAGCGTAACGGAATCCACATTATCAACCTATATAAAACCGCTGCAAAAATTGATGAAGCTGGAGAAGCTTTAAAAAAAATAGCAGCTTCTGGTAGAAAAATACTCTTTGTAGCTACCAAAAAACAAGCAAAAGAAATCGTTGCAGAAAAAGCAGCCAAAGCGAATCAACCGTACATCACTGAAAGATGGCCAGGGGGTATGCTTACCAATTTTGTTACTATCCGTAAAGCCGTTAAAAAAATGGCTGCTATTGATAGAATGAAAAAAGATGGTACTTTTAATACTTTATCTAAGAAAGAACGCTTACAAGTAGACCGTTTAAGAGCTAAATTAGAAAAAAACTTAGGTTCAATTTCTGATATGACTCGCTTACCAGGTGCATTATTTGTAGTAGATATTACTCGCGAGCACATTGCAGTAAAAGAAGCACAAAAACTAAACATTCCAATTTTTGCTATGGTAGATACGAACTCTGATCCACGCCAAGTTCAGTATGTAATCCCAGCAAATGATGATGCTTCTAAATCTATAGACAAAGTAATGACTTTCGTAAGTGATGCTATCATTGAAGGATTAAGCGAGCGAAAAGCTGCAAAAGAAGATGCTGCAAAAGAAAAAAAGACTCCACCAGCACCTAACAAAGAAGCAGTTGTAGCTAAAAAAGCGGAAGCGACTCCTCCTTCTAAAGAAGTTCCTGTTGCTGAGGTAAAAGCTACAAAAGCTGCCCCAATAAAGAAAGAAACGGCTCCTGTTGCTGTCGAAGAAGCACCAGTAGTAGTTAATGAAGATGCTAAACAAGAAGAAGAATAAACATTCATTGATTGTTTTGATCATTATAAAAAGTATATTAATTAAAGAGTGAGCTATAAAACTTACCTTTAAAAATAAATAATGAATGAATCGTTTAGTACTTTACTTTCTTGTAAATAGGCTAAACGATTTATTTTTTAGACAAACACATTAAATATTTAAAAGATATGGCAAATATTACAGCCGCAGAAGTAAGTAAATTACGTAAAGCTACCGGTGCCGGAATGATGGATTGTAAAAAGGCACTAGTTGAAGCCGAAGGAGATTTTGATAAAGCTATCAAAGTTCTTAGAGAAAAAGGGCAAAAAATTGCTAGCAAAAGAGCTGACAGAGAATCTAGTGAAGGTGCCGTTATTGCAAAAGTAAACGATACTAAAAACAAAGGAGTTATAGTATCTCTTAATTGCGAAACTGATTTCGTAGGAAAAAACGAATCTTTTGTTTCTCTAGCAAAAGAATTAGCAGAGGTAGCATTACATATTTCTTCTAAAGAAGAATTACTATCCGCTAATTTCAATGGAATGACGGTTCAGGAAAAATTAATTGAACAAACTGGTGTCATTGGCGAAAAAATAGAAATTGGTGATTTTAAAGTATTAGAAGCTCCTTTTGTTGGAGCCTATATTCATGGCAACAAAATTGGCGCACTCACTGGTTTATCAACTAGTATAGATACTGCAGAAACCTTAGCAAAAGACATTTCTATGCAGGTAGCATCTATGGGAGCGACTACTTTATCCTACAAAGATTTTGATCCAGAATATGTAGCATCAGAAACGCAAGCAAGAATTGCTGCTATAGAGAAAGAAAATGAAGAATTAAGCCGCTTAGGAAAAACACTTAAAAATGTCCCTCAGTTTATCTCTAGATCTCAATTGACTGATCAGATTATTGCTGAAGCTGAAGAAAAACTGAAAGCAGAACTAAAAGCAGAAGGTAAGCCTGAGCAGATATGGGATAGAATTCTTCCTGGTAAATTAGAAAGATTCATTTCAGACAATACTACGCTTGATCAAGAACAGTGTTTATTAGATCAGAATTTTATAAAAGACGAAAAGAAAACCGTTGGAGATTACATAAAAACATTAGGCGATGTTGCTGTAGTAGGTTTCGAAAGAGTATCTCTTAGTTAACCATAGCTTCAAGGCTATCATTTTTAAAAAAAAATTATGTAGTTTCTTTTTAGACTAAAACAAAAATCCGCTTCTGAATCAGGAGCGGATTTTTTCTTCATTTTTCAAAATATCTCATCATAGTTTCTAATTGTCCTTTTAAAACATTCTGAACCCCTTCAGAATGCTACCCCAATAAAAGACTAACTCCCCAATCAGTCTTATCTAAAAGAACTTTTTTTACTATTTCATAAAATATTTATCATTCCCATTCTTTTTTTGTTTTCCTTTGACAAACGTATAACATAATTTAAAGCGAACCAATAGCTACACAGGGGGAAAAGAACCCTTTTTTTATTTTCGCCTCATATTTGTTTAGTATATACCTAAATCATACCAGTTCTTATATCTGATTTATGCAGTAAGAAACTGATATTTTCTTAATACATTAATCGGGCAATATCGTTTAGGTAAGATTTATCATTGTTAGCCTGATAGCCTGTAGAAGACCATCCTTACCTTCGTTTTTGATTCCACTTCGACAGTGTGACAAAATAGATGTTTTTTGAGCTTAAGGTAACGACATTGACTAATCGGGTTAAAGTTTCTATTGAACTCATTTAAGAATATCATTATATTTGCAGCTCAGTCTAAGCATATGATGAAATACAACAGAGTATTATTAAAATTATCGGGAGAAGCTCTAATGGGCGAACGTCAATATGGTATTGATCCAAAAAAATTAGCAGAATACGCTCACGAAATTAAAAAAATAACGGATAAAGGTGTACAAGTTGCTATTGTCATTGGAGGAGGTAATATTTTTAGAGGTGTTGCTGGTGCCAGTAAAGGCATGGATCGAGTGCAAGCGGACCATATGGGAATGCTAGCTACTGTTATTAATGGATTAGCACTACAGAGTGCACTAGAAGATGCCCAAATCCCTACAAGATTGCAATCAGCCGTAAAAATAAACGAAGTAGCAGAACCATTTATTAGAAGAAGAGCTTTGCGTCATCTAGAAAAAGGTAGAGTTGTTATTTTTGGAGGAGGAACAGGTAATCCATATTTTACTACAGATTCTGCTGCTGTATTACGAGCGATTGAAATCAATGCTGATGTCATCCTAAAAGGAACCCGAGTAGATGGTATTTATACTGCGGACCCTGAAAAAGATTCGCAAGCCACTAAATTTGATTTTATTACATTTGATGATGTATTACGCAAAGGTCTTAAAGTAATGGATACAACAGCTTTTACTTTAAGTCAGGAAAATGAATTACCCATCATAGTTTTTGACATGAATAAAGAAGGCAACTTACTCCGAGTAATTGCTGGAGAATCTATTGGTACCAAAGTAAACTTGTAAATAATAGTGGCTCATTTTTTGGTGAGTCATATAAAAATAACGAATACGATGAACGAAGAAGTAGATTTTATTCTGGATTCAACTAAAGAATCTATGCAAGGAGCCATCGCTCATTTAGAAAATCAATTACTCGTAATTAGAGCAGGAAAAGCATCTCCATCAATGCTCAGTGGTGTAATGGTCGAATATTACGGAACTCCAACTCCTCTTAATCAAGTAGGTAATGTAAATACGCCTGATGCCCGAACAATCACCATCCAACCTTTTGAGAAATCCTTAATCCCTGAAATTGAAAAAGGCATCATGACAGCCAACTTAGGGTTTAATCCAATGAATAATGGAGAAAGTGTAATTATTAGTGTTCCTCCCCTAACAGAAGAACGCCGTCGTGATCTCGTAAAACAGGCTAAAGCGGAGGCCGAAGATTCTAAAATTGGTGTTCGTAATGATCGTAAAAATGCTAACAACGATATAAAAAAATTAGAAAAAGAGGGATTATCAGAAGATATGGTAAAAAATGCAGAAGCTGATATCCAGCAGTTAACAGATAGTTTTATCAAGAAAATTGATGATATGCTTATTGTTAAAGAAAAAGAAATTATGACTGTTTAAAAAATAAGAGTGATTTTATGCGAAACATTTTTTAGTCATCAATTATTTTTATGCTACTTTTCTTGTATGAATTATTCTCAATAATGCAAAAGAAACTTTTATTCTTATTTATATGTACCCCACTAGTTTTACTATCTCAAATTAGCATTACCGGAAAAGTTATTGACCAAAGCACAAATAATCCATTACCTTTTGCTACCGTAAAAGCAGCTAATAATTCCTATGCATTATCATCTACTACTGGAGAATTTGTTATTCGCTGCGAAGAATACCCTATACAACTTACTGTAAGTTATATAGGATACGAAACCAAAACGTTTTCGATTCAATCAGAAGACGTAATAAAAGTAGAGATACAACTCACTCCCAAAAAAGAAAGTCTGGATGCTGTAAACATAGATGTTGCAGGAAGCATTGCTGCTAATCTAATTAAAGAAGCAATACAAAAAAAAGTAATAAACAATCCAGATAAGGCCTTAAATCAATATAGTTATAAAAGTTATAATAAGTTTAAAATCACACAAGACAATCAAGCTATATTAGAAAGTCCAGATACGACAAAGGTCGATCTAGAAAAAATTTTTAATGACTCGCATTCTTTTTTATCAGAAAAAATAAGCCAGTTCGAGTTTAAAAAAGGGCGGGACAAAAAAGAAACAATTCTGGCCACAAGAATGAGTGGTTTTGATAAACCCGTGTATAATGTATTGGGTATGAATATTCAATCAAATTCATTATACGAAAAAAACTATGTGATTTTTAATAATAAGTATGCCGCACCGCTATCCAATAACGCACTGTCCAATTATTACTATAAAGTATTAGACACTACAAAAGGAAAAAGGCCAGCATATGTCATTTTATTTCAACCTAGAAGATCCAAAAAAATAGCAAGTCTAGAGGGGGTATTATATTTAGATATTGAGACATTAGCTATACAAAAAACTGTTGCAGAACTAAGAGGTGAATTAAATGTAATGGTAACTCACGATTTTAAGTATGACCACACCCATGAAATATGGCTTCCTTCTCATCAAGAAGTATCTATTAGACCTGGTATAGGAAAACAAAAAGTTACGCTGTTTGGAGGTCAAATATCAGTAGGTAAATTAAGTAATAGCAAAAAAGATTATACAGGTAATAATGATTTTTTAGTATCAAAAACGGATTTTTTTGAATATGAAATAGAAAAAAAAGTTACTATAAAATCACAGCGAGCTGCAATAGAAATTGATCCAGATGCTACTACGAGAGTCCCTTCATATTGGAATCAGTATCGTACTAGTGCCATCACCCAAAAAGATCTTAACTCCTTCCCTATTATCGATAGTATTGTTCAAGCACAAAATATAGAACGAAGAATCAATGTTATTCAAAGTTTTAATATTGGCTATTATCCTGTTGGCTTTTTTGATTTTGACCTAACCTATCCCATAAAGTTTAATAATTTTGAAGGTTTACGTATAGGGTTGGGAGGAGTTACAAACGAAAAACTCTCTAATCGTTTCCGCGCAGAGGGATACCTTGTATATGGTTTTAAAGATGCTAGATTTAAATTTGGATTGGGAGGTGGTGTTTTATTAAATAAAGATACTGGCTCTTGGCTAAATATAAACTATACTGATGATCTAAGAGAAGTAGGTAGTTTCTTTTATCTTACAGACAGGAGAGTATATTCGCTGTTCGAACCGAGATTGGTGAATATTGATTTTTATTACAAGCATAGGACTTGGAGTACCAGTCTACAACATAGAGTATTACCTAAATTATTATCTGAGACTCAATTTTCGGTCAGTAATATTGACCAAACTGGAGGGTATAGGTATAGTAACAATGGTGTAGAATTTTCGCAATATAAAACAGCAGAAGCTACCATCGCGCTTCGTTGGAGTCCATTCAGTAGGTTTTTAAAAACACCTAATGGCTTTACAGAAATTCAGGATGGATATCCTAAATTTACGGGACAATACACACAAGGTTTCAAAAATGTATTCGATAGTAATTTCAATTATAGTAAAATAGGTATTAAAGCAGAATATCATATCAATAGACTAAACCAATCCAGTACAAGTTTTTTATTAGAAGGGGATATCGCTACTGGAGATGTCCCATTGACACATTTATATCATGCATATCCTAATGCTCCAACAAAAGAAACTATACTACAACGATTCTCAGTTGCTGGCAGAAGAAGTTTCGAAACTATGTTTTTTAGTGAGTTTTTTAGTGATCGATTAGCCACCTTACAAATTAGGCATAGAATGCGTCCCTTTAAAATCAACAATTGGCTGAAACCTGAATTAGTACTCATCAGCAAATATGCAATTGGCGATGTAAGTAATACAGACAAGCATATCGGAGTAGATTTTAATTCATTACAGCAAGGATATCAGGAATCTGGTTTTGAAATTAATAAATTATTTGCTGGATTCGGATTGAGTTTTGCATATCGATATGGAGCTTATCATTTGCCCAAATTTGAAGACAATATTGCTTTTAAATTTACATTCTATCTAAAACTCTGACCGTTCTCCGATTATTCGTTTTTTCTTTCTATAATTTACATCCTATTACTACCTCAAATTAGTACATTTGTATTTAGGAAAATAGAGAATGGCAAAGTTATTAACTTTCGGATTTTGGAATACCTTAGCTGGGATTATACTCCGTAATAGAGCAGTTATATTTATTGGTATTATCGGAATTACTGTTTTTCTTGGTTTCCAATGGAAACATATGCGTTTCTCTTTTAGCGAAGCTAATTTATTACCGGACGATCACGAGGTAAATATTCAATATCAAAAATTTCTGGACACCTTTGGCGATGAAGGGAACCTTATTGTAATGGCTGTACAAGATAGTTCGCTTTTTACTACAGAAAAATTTAAAGCATGGAATGCCTTTAATAATTCTTTTAAGCAATATTCAGAAATTGATGTAGTAATTTCTATTAATGATCTCAAAACACTAAAAAAAGAAAACAATCCTCCTAGATTTGAACTCAAATCATTTATCAAGGATAGTATCTATTCTCCCAAACAGGTTGCTGAGTATGAAGATCAACTGTTTCATAAATTACCTTTTTATGAAGGTTTAATATACAGCAAAAAATCCAAAACCATACAAAGTGCTATTTATCTAAATAAGGATATCGTTAATACTAATGTTAGAAAAGTATTTATCGAAGATATACTAAATCCAAAAATCGAAGAATTCGAAAAAAAATATGGCTTGGATATAAAGGTGTCTGGGATGCCATATATTAGAACGATGAATTCTCAGAATATAATGGATGAAATCCAGATATTTATTCTCGCTGCATTATTAGTTACTTCATTTATTTTCTTTTTCTTTTTCAGGTCCTTTAGAGCTACTTTAATTTCTATGACAGCGGTAATTATTGGTGTTATGTGGGCATTTGGTTTATTGGGCATTTTACAATATGAAATTACGGTTCTCACGGCCATCATACCTCCACTGGTTATTGTAATTGGTATTCCTAATTGTATTTTTCTTATCAATAAATACCAACAAGAAATAAAAAAACACGGAAACAAAGCGAAATCATTACAGCGTGTTATAACCAAAGTCGGTAATGCAACATTAATGACCAATGTTACTACCGCTGCTGGATTTGCAACTTTTGCTCTTACAGAAAGTAAATTACTCAAAGAATTTGGTATCGTAGCTGCTCTAAATATTATTGCTTTATTTATTCTTTGTCTATTAGTGATTACTATCATTTACAGTTACATGCCGCCACCTAAAGAGCGACATCTAAAACATCTAAGGAAGTTATGGATGGAGAAGTTAGTTAACTGGATGGAGCGAATGGTAAAAGATCAAAGGATCACTATTTACATTACTTCTATAATTATTTTGATCGTAAGTATTATAGGAATATATACTATCAAGGTTTCTGGTAGCCTATTAGAAGACATGCCCAAATCTGCAGGATTCTTTAAAGACATACAATTTTTTGAAGATGAATTTGATGGGATTATGCCATTAGAAATATTAATAGATACCAAACGTAAACAGGGAGTACTAAAATTACCCACCTTACGTAGAATGGATAAATTAGAAGAGTTGCTAATTGAGACTCCAGAATTGTCTAAACCTATATCCATTCTCAATTTGGTAAAGTATGCCAAGCAAACCTATTATAATGGCAATCCTAAATATTACCAACTCCCCACAAGTCAGGAGCGCAACTTTATTTTACCCTACGCCAAAAGTTTTGAGTCTGAAGCTGGAGTCATGAAAAGCTATATAGATACTACAGGGCGCTATGCGAGAATGACTACATTTATGAAAGATGTAGGTACAGAAGAAATGGAACGTATAGAATCCAACCTAGCTCCTAGATTAGAAAAAATATTCCCAAAAGAAAAATATGAGGTTACCTTTACTGGTAAGGCATTGATTTTTCAGAAAGGAACAAATTATTTGGTTTGGAATCTTATCTTTTCTCTAGGGTTGGCAATTATTTTGATTGCTTTATTTATGGCCTGGATGTTTAGATCCTTTAAGATGATCATCATATCTTTAATTCCCAATTTATTGCCTTTGTTAATGACTGCTGGGTTAATGGGATATCTAGGTGTCCCTATAAAACCGTCTACTATATTGGTATTTAGTATCGCTTTTGGTATTTCTGTAGATGATACGATTCATTTTCTGGCTAAATACAGGCAAGAATTAAAATCTAATCGATGGAAGATACGTAAATCCGTATTTGCAGCATTAAAAGAAACAGGAGTGAGTATGTTTTATACTTCTACCGTTTTATTCTTTGGTTTTTCTGTATTTATGATTTCTAGTTTTGGAGGTACTAAAGCATTAGGAGGTCTTGTTTCTGCAACATTATTATTTGCAATGCTCGCTAACCTACTACTACTCCCCTCTTTGTTACTCTCCTTAGAACGTAGTATTGCCAATAAAAAGACACTAAAAGAGCCATCTCTAAGAATTATTGCAAGTGATGAAGAATTACCAAAAGATAAAAAAGAAGAGTAGAGTTTTTTATAACAAAATCCTTTCTTCAATACTTTACTGAATCCCAGATAAATGCTCACTAAATCACATCATTTCTGCAAGCATCTGTCCCATTTTCGTTTTAGTTTCTAAAACTTTTAAGTTTATCAATCTTAGGTAAAAGTCGTATAAGAAGTCGTATGTTTTGGTTACGTGTTCAACCTGAATTATGGTAGAATTAGTATTAAAAATCAATGTGCAATTGAATATTGGTGAAAATATCACGAATAATAGCTATAGATCGACGAATACTATTTATATGATTTAGCTCGTACTGTGATGCTCTATATTTCGTTTTTATAATATATATAAACGTTATTTATTATTGAATGTAGTCAGAAATTTACTTTTGATAACCCCATGCTTTTTGATAGTACTATAATTTTCTCAGTTTAATTTTTTGAATAATTACTAAAAACTAATAACGCAATGATCTTTTTTACTAGATTAAAATTCTTATTCATCTTTGCACTTATAAGTTGTACGATGTGGGCGCAGACTACAGATGGCGAATTAAAACGCTGGCATAAGGTTACTTTATCTTTTGAAGGACCCAATACTTCTGAGACAGCAAATATAAATCCTTTTTCTGACTATCGATTAGATGTCACATTTACAAACGGAAACCTTACCTATATCGTTCCAGGTTTTTATGCTGCTTGTGATGATGCAGCTGATAGTAGTTGCGATTCAGGTAATGTTTGGCAAGTACATTTTGCGCCAGGAAAATTAGGAAACTGGAACTGGTCTGCTTCATTTACAACTGGCGCTAATGTGGCAGTTAATGGTGGAGGTTCTAGTGCAGGGTTTATGGATGGAGCAACAGGAAACTTTACAATCGAAGAATCCGATAAATCAGGGCGTGATTTTAGAGCAAAAAATAAAGGCAAATTACAATATGTAGGTCAGCATTATTTACAGCATTCGGGTACAGATCCTAAGAATCCTAATGGAGCATGGTTTGTAAAAGCAGGAGCTGATGCCCCAGAAAACACATTGGCTTATGAGGATTTTGATAATACACCGAATAGAGGAAATAGAAGAAAAAACTGGAATCCACATCAGCAAGATTATATTGCAAGTGATGCAAGTGGATATACATGGAGTAATGGAAAAGGAACCGAGCTTTTAGGCGTTGTAAATTACCTTTCTTCAAAAGGATTAAATGCTTTTTCTTTTCTAACCTTAAGTTTACACGGAGATGATGAAAATGTGTTTCCGCATCTAATGAAAGTTTCAGAAAATGTATATAATGGATACAATGATGGACAGCAGTGGAATCAGGGAGTTCATAAAGATCGTTTTGATGTATCTAAAATGGCGCAATGGGAAAAAATCTTTGAATATGCTGACAAAAAAGGTGTATTTACTCATTTTAAAACCATGGAGACAGAAAATGATAATATCATGGATAATAATTCTAACGGACGAGAACGAAAACTTTATTATCGAGAATTGATTGCACGTTTTGGTCATCACCTAGCACTCAATTGGAACATAACCGAAGAAAGTACATTATCAGCAGATGTTACAAAGTCGATTGCATCATATATTAAGGAAGTAGATCCGTATGATAATCATATTGTATTGCATACCTACCCTGGAGAACAAGATGAAAGATATAATCCATTATTAGGGAGTAACTCTGAACTTACAGGAGCATCCGTACAAACAGGAAAAAATAATGTTCATAATGATGTAAGGAGGTGGCTTGAAAAATCAAGAAATGCAGGAAAAAAATGGGTGGTTGCTAATGATGAACAAGGAAGCGCAAATATTGGAGTAAATCAAGATGGAATAGAAGATAAACTAGTTCGTGATGAAGTATTATGGGGAGCACTGATGGCAGGTGGTATGGGAGTAGAATATTACTATGGTTATCAGACAGGTGAAACAGATTTATCTGCTCAGGATCATAGATCAAGAGATATAAAATACTCTCACGCGAGTCATGCACTAAACTTCTTTAACACACACCTACAAGAATATTTAGTAGATATGGTCTCCTCTGATGATGTTACCTCTGCTAATGATTATGTATTTGCAAAAGCGAATGAGGTGTACGCAGTATATTTACCAGATGGTGGGTCTACAGCGATTGATTTACCTTCAGGAACTTGGGAAGTACAGTGGTATAACCCTAGGTCTGGAGGAAGTTTAAGTGCCTCAACATCAATAACCAATTCTATATCGGCACCAGATACTAATGATTGGGTGGCTTTGATTAAAGGAGAATCTTATGGAACTGATTGTAATAATGTGCAAAATGTAACAGCAAGCCATGATGCTTACTTACAAGGAACAACTTTAATTAATTCTGCGGAGTTAAGAGTAGAAAGCGGAAATAGAGTATCATACTTACAATTTAATATGCCTTCCACAACAGAAGAGGTTACTGGAGTAAAATTACGAATGTCAGTAAGTACTGATGGAGGTAGTGGACTCATAGAAATTTACAAAGGAAATTCTAACAACTGGACAGAGAGTAATCTTTCTAATAATAATAAACCGGCTGAAGGAGCACTGATAGGTTCTTTAAATACTTCTTATAATACAGGTCAGAGTTATGAATGGAATTTATCAGGAGTAATAGCTGGAGAAACTATTTCTTTGATTGTAAAACAAACCGGAGGTAATGATGTTTCTTTTTCTTCAAAAGAAGGTTCTAATGCACCTAGGTTAGTTCTAGAATTTGAATGCACTGATGGTGGAGATGGCGGTGACGGAGGTAACACTTGTGCTGCGCTAGAAGAGAATGGAGTAGTTGCCGTAGAGGCTGAACATTTTCAGAGTCAATCAAAAACAGATAAAAGAAAATGGTATTTCCAGGATGGAACAGTGTCTACACCAACGCCAGATCCAGACCCTAGTCATCATGCATCTGCAAGTGGTAATGGTTATTTAGAAATTTTACCAGATACTAGAGTTACACATGATGATCCATTAGTAAACGGAGAAAGTTTCTCAAATACACCTGGTATCGTGGGTGTTCTAGATTATAAAGTGAAATTTACTACCCCAGGAAGGTATTTTGTATGGGTACGATTGTACTCTACAGGAGCAGAAGATAATGGAATTCATGTAGGAATAGACGGGACTTGGCCTGCTTCAGGACAACGTATGCAGTGGTGTGCAGGTAAAAATCAATGGACTTGGGAAAGCAAGCAAAGAACGAATGCAAATCACTGTGGTGAAGCAGAGCTTATATATATCGATGTTCCTACTGCGGGAATCCATACGATCTCTTTTTCTATGAGAGAAGATGGTGTAGAAATAGATAAGTTTGTAATGTCTCAATCATATACCAAACCTAGTGGTGTCGGACCAGAAGAGGTACTGGTAAATTGTACGCTTTCTGTAAATGATGTTGATCGTCAGAATATTATTCGTGTTTACCCTAATCCGGCACAAAATTTTATAACTGTACAAGGATTAGTTGAAGGAAAAGCTTCTATCTATGATGTAACGGGAAGGGAAGTAATGTCTTCTATCAATATTTCAGAATCAGAAAACAATATTGATATATCTAGAGTTCCTTCTGGAGTGTATTTTATGGTGATTAATAATAAAGAAAACCAAAGTAAACAGACAATGAAATTTGTTGTGAAAGAATAAATTGCTTGGAGCATGTAATCTAAAGCAATGAATTTATTACTAAAAAGGGATTAAAATGATCTAGATCATTTTAATCTCTTTTTAGTTACTGATTTAGAAATCTTAATTTGTTTTTAGTGGATCACTTTTCCAATCCTTTCTTCAATACTTCCTGAATCCCAGATAAATGCTCACTAAATTGCATCATTTGTGCAAGCACTTGTGCCATTTCGTTTTTGTTTCCAAAACCTTTTAGCTTATTGTTTTTAATAAACGTTTCTTTAATGGTTTTCCAACGAGTAGCTTCTTCTTCTGTGATACTATTGGTCAACTCTTTATATTTAAGAAGATTCGCTTCGGCAGCACTAGTTAAAGTTTGTGACTCATTTTCATAATGTGCTAAGAGTAACGTTTGTAGCTCTTTTTCATTCATAATAGGAACTACTTTGGCTACTAATTTACTCATATCACGATATGATCCCTGTAATTTGAAAGAAGGTTCGGTTCTATCTGCATCTTCCATAGCAGCAGATTTAATATACGTTCCATTTACTTGCATGATCGTATTTCGTATAGTAACTACTTTTTCTAATACCGCTAGATAATCTTGTATTTCTTGTTTAGTATGATTGCCTTTTAGTTCTATACCTTCTTGGTTTCCTGTTTCTACCATTTCGATCAGTCCATAAATATCTTCAAAATATTTACTACTTAGCTGATGTAATATTGGATTAGAAGTTAGTGCATTCTCAATTAAACTTAGTTTAAATAAGTCTGCGGTATCTCCAATAATATCTCCTAGATTATAAATATCTGCTCTATTGGCTAGCATATCAGGGATTTGGAATTTATCTCCACTTTCGGTATACGGATTCCCTGCCATAATTACACAGAATTTTTTACTTCGTAAATCGTAGGTTCTAGGGTTTCCTTGATAGACCCCTTCAATCTTACGCGTTCCATCTGCTAAAGAAATAAATTTCTGCAAAAATTCAGGATTGCAATGCTGGATATCATCCAGATATAACATCACATTATTACCCATCTCGAAAGCTAGGTTTAGTTTTTTAAGTTCTTCTCGAGCAGCAGCATTATTTGCCGCCATAGGATCTACAGAGGTTACTTCGTGACCAATTGCAGGACCATTGATTTTCATAAATACCAGACCTAGACGATTAGCCATATATTCCATCAAAGTAGTTTTACCATATCCTGGAGGAGAAATAAGTAATAACATCCCCATTCTATCGGTACGTTTAGTATCGCCTACACTTCCTAATTGTTTAGAGAGATTATCTCCAAATAGCGGTAAATAAACTTGATCTATTAATTTATTACGAACAAAGGATGAAAGAACTCTTGGTGTGAACTCTTGTAGTTTTAGATCTTCTTTTAAGGTTTCGGTTACAATGTGTTTTGCTTCTCGATATTTTTCGAATGCAGGAACCTCTAGCGTTGTAAAATCAGATAGTTCTGCTATAAAATGATGGTAATTAAATTCAAAACTTTCTTCAGTAATTCTAGGGTGGCTTCCTTTTAACCCTTTTATTATTTGAGATGGGTTGACATGAATTACTTCAGAAACAGCTTCTTTTTTGTATAATAAGACACATACTATCTCATGTGCATATGCTATTTTCGAGGGATGATTGGCGTTTAAAAAAGAGGATACCCATTGTAAGGCTAAACGTATTAAATCGTTTAGATTTTTAGAGTCTTGTAGCTCAATAGATTTTTTAAATTTAGTCGCTACTTTTTTCTTTTTTAATTCAGCAATAAAAGTTTCGTGTAATTCATGAGCTGTTTGACTAATACAAAAGATATCATCTGTTTGTAGTTCTGCAAAAAGATAATTGCTAATGGTATTGCTATACTTTTCATCAAAGAGTTGTTGCACTTTAGCAAAATTTATAATTTCTTTTTCTAGTTCAACTATTACTTGTTTGTAAGCCGTACTTTCTGGAAATGTTTCTAACACTTCTCCAGAAGCTTTGATAAGAGTATTCCAATATGTTTTCTTTTCTGGACTTAGATTGTGCCAAAAGTATTGCGCATATGCTCTTGCTAATGTGTGGTAACGTAGTAATCCTAGATCATGGTCCTTATAAATCAATACTTTTAGAATCTTAGCCGCATCTACATCGTGAACTCCTTTTATATATCCCTCAGCATAGTTCTTGCTACTTTCTGATTTAATTAATTCTAGCAATTCTTTTTCTCCAAGGTTTGCTATTTCTTTCTTCTTGGTGCTAAATATTTTATAGGCTAAATATGCAGCACGATAGATTTCTTGATTTTCGGAAATTAACTCTTGATCCCAATATTTTTTTGATTGTACTAAAATCTCATTCTCAATTTCTTGATAGAAATCAGTTCCTGTAAGATGGTATTGTAATGTTTTGTCTTTATATACAATAGTAAGATCCAGTGGTTGCTTATTAACACCAAATTTATGTTTCCCTAATTTAATGATATTCTCTCCGTCTTCGTATAAATCTTGCTTGTCTTTTAGCTTACGTGTCGCATCTTCTTTGGCTACTTTTAATGCTGTTTCTATAGTTTCTGCTTTACCAGCATCATCCAATTCCATTAAATTCGTTATAATATCTCTGAGTTTATTGATCATAAGATCAGATGCGAAATACCCATTGATATCTACAACAGTAGTAAAACTTAACGCTTTTTTAGTAACTCCTTTTAAAATACGTTTTGCAGCATTTTCTAGAGCTACTGCTTTTTTATTTCTAGCTTCAATCAGGCTGTTTTTTCTTGCTTCGAAGGCATTGTACACTTCTTCACGCTTTTCGATAATCAGTGTGATGAATTCTTCGAAGTCTGCAAAACGCCCTTCTAGATCTTCTAATTGAACAGATACTTTATTAAGTAGTTCGTCTGTTTTTTCTGGAGTATTGGCGATATCAAGGTAGTTGATAATACTCTGGTCGACTAATTTTATCTGCGCAGAAAATTCTGCTGTCGCTTCTGTACTCCCGAGTGATTTGATTTTATTCTTAATACCAGCTTTGAGCTGATTTATCATAGCAAAAATCAATGAGATATTATCAATAATCTTGGTAGCATGTGATGTGTCTTCGATCTGAAGATTAGAAACTATATCAATCAACATTTCTAAATCTTGAGCAATCTGATTGACTTCATCTTCTAGTTTTTTTGCTTCGATTACTTTTTTTAGAGTCTCTAATACTACTTGTTTTTCTTCTACACGCCTATGATAAGGCAGTAGTGCCTTGTCATCTAGTAAGAATTGCACACATTTTTGCGAAATTTTTTCGGTTTGTGCTACGATCTCTGTTTCTAAATCTGTAATGAATTGTGTGTCAACATATCTAATGTCATGGAGACTAATAACTTCTCCACGTAAGGTTCTTAACTGAGATAAAACGTATACGAAGTCATCGATAGATCGAAAAGAACTGCTTTTTATATTGCTGAATATCTCTTCTGCAGCTTCTTTAGTTTCTTTGGTTACATTGGTAGCTGTTCTGCGAAGTTGTACTACTTTTTCGAACTCATCAATGGCAGCATTCGAAGCATTGTTTATTTCATCTAAAGGGATATCTAATCGACAGGTGTCTTCTTCTCTGATCCAATAATAACTATCTACAATATCATTAGATAATTTGGAGAGATCATCATAGAGCCCATCATAATTATCTTCCTTATTTAATAATGTTACTAAGGCATGGCATTCTGCCATTGCTTTTACAATATCTTTATTCCCAATTTTATAGAGTAAGGTATCTGTATGCTCTGAAGGGATTTCATTTCCCTTTAAGAAAGGTGTTTGCCATATCTGGATAACATGATGTTTGGTTTGCTCGTCTTCTGTCTTGAAATAACATAGTTCTCCATTTTCTAAAATGGTAAAACCATTACAGATAATAGGGGTTTTTACTTCTTGCTCAATAACATTATAGGACATTAAAGTGTATACCCCTTTTAGGCTTTCATAAAAAACATATAAGAAATCTTCTCCATTAGGAGAGCTTATTTTTTCTTGAAATTTAACCTCATTAACTTCATTGGTAAATAGCTTAACTTCTCCAGATTGCAAATAATATCCATTGGGATAGATGATTCCCTGGTTATCTGGTAATAAGATACAAGCGTCTTTAATGCATTCAATTTTTTTAACTTCTTGCACCTTGTGATTGTATACAAAATAGCGCGGTATTTCCTGAAAAGGTTTGATTTCTAGAACGATTAGGTTTCCTAGATTAGCATATCGATATTGGCCATCATCTAGTGTTTGGTCTACTTGTGCTACCGCTTCATTATAGATTCCTTTTCCATCATCGGTATTGTCTTCGATTTTAATCGTAAGATCTCCTCCTACAGTTTCTACAAATACTTTATCTACTATCGAAATATGCGGGTGTGTCCCATATCGATGCATATCTCGGGTAACTTCTACCCACTCGAACTCATATTGCTTGGGGAACTTAAATTCATGTTCGCTACGGTTATCAACATACGTCAGCGTGCCCTCGTTGATTAGCCACTTGAAGGTTTTGATATCAGATATGCTTTCGCTTAATTGAAACACCATGTGTAGGTAATTGCCAACTATAGCGAATTTAGAGAAGATCGTATTGCGATAATATTTATAGAGGTTCGTGAAGTCATTTATAAATACAGTGTCATTAATAAGGTCTAGTTTTTTGTCTATAAAATGATCATCTGTATAGGTATAGATACTAAATACGTCGTCTAATTGTATTTCTGTACGCAATCCGAAGTGTACATTATATCCAAAAAGACAATATTGACCGATAGTCACAATATCTCTGGCAATACAGTTATTTTCTGTATTGATACGGTTATTAGCAATGAGTTTGGTTTCTACACTACCAAATACTTCTTTCCTTGCCTCATTTAATTGTGTAAGACGGTTCTGAAGCTCTCCTTTTTGTTTTTGCAAACGTTTTTGGATGATCTCATAGGTACCTCCGTCTAGTTGTATGTCGTTCGTATTGTTTTCTTCCATAGTTAGTACTCTAGGTTTTAGTTAGAGTTAAAATTGGTTTCCCTCCTTTTTTGAAGGAGGAGAGTTTTTTAAGCTTTTTTTGTATTGTGAAAAAATTACTTTTTAAAATTATTTTCTATTTCCTTTAATACTGACTTTAAATTGTCAAACACCATTTTATTTTCAAAACGAATTACTGTAAACCCTAAATTCTCTAAATAATCGGTTCTTTTTTGATCTTTTCCCTGGACTTCAGGTTTATGATGAATTTCTCCATCTAATTCTACAATCAATTTTTCTTTTGGACAATAGAAATCCACAATATAATTGCCGATACTATGTTGTCGTCTAAATTTTCTTCCTTCTCGTTGACTTTTTGAAAGGTATTTCCATAAAAATGCTTCTGCAGATGCCCCCTTATTCCTCAGTTCTTTTCTGAAAGTTTCTAAATATTTTCTATTATGGAGTTGATTCCTACTCAAAGCTTACAATTTAATCTTCTCAATTCTGGAATTTGTGGGTTTTTCTGAATCATAGATGATCATTATAGAATCGCCTACTTTTCCTGTTTTCGCAAAATACAAATCATGTTCATGTCTTGAGATCTCTTGCGTTTTTACCAACTCTTTGGTAGCTACCTTGTATCTATATTTAATATGAATATTCTCTACTGTAGGAGAAAGTTCATTATCAAATTTATTGGTTGAAATGTTCTCTATTACTGCTTTTGTACGTACTCCATTTTTAGCAAGATTTTCGTTTTTAACATAGGTGTTTATAGCTAAAACGCCAATAGATATCAATAAAATTGCGATTAATCCTATACGTTTTTTGTTCATGCTTCTATATATTAAAGGTGTACTCCAGAAATCACTTTATAAGTAATCCAAATTGTAATGATTATACTTACGATTATTAAAATTCTACTTTTAATGGTGGTTTTTTGATTTTGTCTTTGAATTTTATTTCGAATTTCTTCTAAAGCTTTTTCTGAAACTGGCACCACTTTGACTCCTTGACTTTCTTTATCAGAAGTCGTCCAACCATCATATGCTTCTCTTTTATTTCTCCTGCTATTATTTTTTAAGGATGTTATCATCCCCTGAGCAGATCCAAATCCTCCCATAACATAAACTGTATTAAAAGTTAAACAAATCCCATCCTAAGTCTCCTCAGAATGAGAAGACTTTTATGGGTTTAAAATTGTGTCAATGATTTGATACATGATCAATATTCGCTCTAAAAAAAGAGGTTTTATTAGCTTAGTTTTTTATTGGATAATCCAAGACCTTTTGCTAGATTAAATAGATTACTAAACAAATCATTTTCATCTTGATTTGTTGTTTTGCTTTTTAATTCCATCAATAGATTGGCAATCGTCAGGTTTTTTATATCCTCAGAGGAGATACCGTATTTAGTAGCAAATTCTTTTACTTTTTCTAAAAGATTTCCTTTTACATCATCGCTCCCCAGAATAGCATCTTTTACATCTTGTACAGTATCAGAATGCTTAACAAGTCTGTCAAACCCTTTAGCTTTGGTGATTTGACCTACAATCTGATCAAAGAACATAGTTTCTCCACCTACAATATCAATATTTGCTGCTTTTAAGGCTTCTCCAATAACATCTGCTTGTGCGTATGCGATTTCTTTTTGGATGTTTATCTCAGCTAAGTCTACTTGTAGTTCTTTATCTAATTTTAGTTTAAACTCTTCATGTTCTTTTCCAACACCATCTAATTTTTTCATCGCTTCTGCTTTTTCTTCAATTCCAGCAGCTTCTGCTAATGCAATCTCTTTATCGCCAACTGCTTTTGCAAGCGCTTTTTCTTTGATAACTTCTGCTTCGGCTACTCCTTCCTCTTTCACAGCTTCGGCTCTGGCAAGTATCCCTGCAGCTTCTGCTTTGGCTTTCTTTTCGATAATATTAGCCTCTACTAATCCCTGACGTTCATTAGCATCAGCTTTAGCGTGCATTACCTGTGCTTCAGACATCCCTATAGTTGCTTCTTCTTTAGCGGTTGCTTCTGCTAATGTTTTACGAGCTTCTGCTTCTTTTTCACTAGCTTCTTTTTGTGCTTGAGCTTCTATATTAATTTCTTCTGCTTTTTGTTTTGCAGCCTCCTTTTGTGCTTCAGCAGCTTTGATTGTAGTAATTAATGCTTCTTGTGCATTTGCTTCTGCAATGGTAATTTTTACTTGTTTCTCCCGATCTGCAGTTTTAAAAGCTTCGATATCTTTCATGTTTTCTTGCTCTTCTACCACACCTTTTTCTAAAGTAACACGATCACGGATTACATCTTGGATGTTTTTCTTCTCAACTTCTACTACTTTCTCTTTTTCTATCTGAGCAAGTGTTACAATACGTTCGCGTTCTGTAGCTTCGAGCATTCTGTCTTTTTCTACTCTTTCGGTTTCTACAGCATCGGTACGTTGTTTATTCTTTGCAGCAACAATAATCTGGCGTTGCATATTTTCTTCTGCCACTTTTACCTTTTCTTCAGTGGCGATACGAGCTGTTTCTGATTTTAAACGTTCTTCTTCTGATACCTTTAGTATTTCTGCTTCTTCGCGCGCTTTGATATTAGAAATTTCACGTTTTTGTTGTTCTTCTTTTTCTGCTAACTGTTTATCTAGTTCTAAGATAGCTTCTCGTGCTTCTACATCTTGTTTTCGAATTACTTTTTCTTCATCACGTTTGATAAGATTGGCTTTCATATTTTGAGCAGCCGTTAATTCAGTAATCTTTTTAATACCTTCTGCGTCTAGTATATTGTCCATTTTTAAAAACGAAACAGGTGTTTGTTCTAAGTAATCAATAGCACAATCTTCTAAGGTATATCCATTAAGATCTGTCCCAATTATATTTACGATCTCATCTCTGAATTCACGTCTAGCTTCATATAGCTCGGTAAATTGAAATTTCTTACCTACTGTTTTTAAAGCTTCTGAGAATTTTGCTTCAAATAATTCTTCTAATGTAGATATATCTGAAGCTCGTTCACAACCGATAGTTTGTGCTACTTTTTTAATTGAATCTATATCGCTATTTACTCTTACAAAAAAAGCTACCTTAATATCTGCTCTCATGTTATCCTTACAGACTAATCCGTCTCCTCCTAATCGTTCGATCTGAATTTTCTTGACAGATATATCCATGATTTCTACTTTATGAAAAACAGGAACAACATATAGTCCTTTGTCTGTAGCTACTTTGGTGCCTTTAAATCCTGTTCGTACAAGTGCTTGTCCTTGCGGTATTTTTTTATAGAACATTGCGATGATCGCAAAGTATATAATGATTAAGAATAGAATTAAGCCTATTCCTATGCCAATGAATGGTAAAACATCTGTCATAATAGTCTAGTGTTTATTAGTTGTTATTTATTTTCTTTATTTTAGATAGAGTACTTTAATTTAATCGTCATAAAACTGCGCATAGTAATAGTTTTTATCTTCAGATTGTTTTATAATTAAAATTTCTTGATGATAATTTATTTGCTCTCCATTTAATGATTTTACGTAGATCGACATTGGGTTTCCATCTATCACTACCTCTGCAGCGCCCATTTTATCTTTAGAAACTGTTGATTGTATGATTCCTTTTCTACCTATTAAATCAATTGGTTCGTCTCCATCTTTATTAAGGTTTTTGAAAAAACTTTTAAAAGGAGTTGTAAAAACTTTAGTTATTAGCAAAGAAGGAATGATAGCACCAAGAAAGAATATAAATCCAAAATTGGTATCATAACTATTGGTTAACGTTGTTGTTATTATTGTACATAACCACCAGATGAAGATCCAACTTGTGAATGTGAACATAAATGGCAACCCAATAAAGTTGAAATAAATTAAAAAAATCTGCCACCATTTTAATGGTTTTCTTCTTTTTCCTATTACATCTTCTTTATTAACCTCAGTATTTGCGATATCTTCAAAATCCAGATTCCCAGCCTCGATAGTACTATCAGCATCCATGTCTAGATCTAAATCAGTATCGATATCTACATCAACATCTAGGTCAAAATCAATACCTGAGATCATAGTAAATAACCAATACAAAATTAAGAGAATCATAAGTATGGTTAATACCATATTTACTGATGAAAATGCGATGTCTATTACTTCTTTCAAAGGTATGTTTGTTTAATGATGATATATACTATTTATAGAATACGGTTATAAGAATTGCTATAATGAACAATTCTATTTTTATTCGATAGTGTCAACGTATATCCGTATTGATGTCAATCTATATATGTTTTGTTTTTAGATATTAAAAACTTCGATATATAAGTAAGTGTCATTATGCTAAGAATTGTTTCATTTTTTCTTGTTTTTTATGCCTAATTGTTCTTTTAACTTAGCGAGATCATCTTCTGCAGTTGTTTCAGTAATATCTGCAGCTTTATTCAATTCATCATCGATAGATTTAGAGGCACTGGCAATATCTCCATAGGCTTCAGCCAAAGCTTCTTCTTGATTGACCTTGTCTTTCATACGTTCTAACATAGAAACAGTACTAGAACTATCGATCTCTGCCATTTGTTTGTTTACATTTTTAGTAGCATCAGCTACTTTAACTCGTGCTTTCAGAGTTTTTAACTCATTCTCCCACTTGCTAATGTTTTGTTTAATCTCTTCCACATTTTTTTCTAACTGAGATACAGAACCATTAAATTTTTCTGTTTCTCCTTTACCACGAGTTACGTGTTGTAATGCTTCTTCTTTTTTGACCAATGCTTCTTTAGCCAATCGATCTGCTTCTGAGGTGTCTAAATCACCGCTTTGGGCTTTTTTAAGAATCAGCATAGCCTTCTGCTGGTAGTCCTCTGCTTTAGCAGTAAACTCATCGGTATCATTTTTTGCTCTTATGGCCAATGCCTTTACTTGCGCAAGTGCTTCTAGGCTTTTATCGAGATCAACTTTCATATCGCGGATACCTTGTTCTGTCATTTTAATAGGATCTTCCATTTTATCGATCGCAGAATTTGCTTCGGCCTCACCTATTTTAAATAGTCTTTTAAAAAAATTCATAATATTAATATTTTGAGAAATTTATAATTTGTTGTGAGTATTCACTCAATAATAGGCTTAATGAATTCAGACTTCCTTCTAATTCATTAAGGTCTAAGTTTTCTAATTGCAAAGTATCTCTAAAGATTACTTTTTCTCCAGTTTCATCAAGTACGAATGCTCCGTGCACAATGTCCCTGTTTTTTTTAAGCAAACTTCGATATACACTTTCATTTTTGTTTTTGATATTAAAAATGTGTTGTTCTATAATCAATATAGGTAATGCAACACCTAAGATTAGATTATTAATTCCCTCATTTTCTTTACTAACCATTATGATCCCGTCTCCTTCGTTTTCATGGGTGATGTTAAAATTAAGTTGTAGTAAAAAGTCTTTTACTAATTGAAAATGTGCTGACATATGATAATTGTTTATGATTGGTTATTAGTAGTTTACTCCAATTACTGAGGGGAATCCAATATTACAAAAAGTAAGACAATTTTTCTATTATATCTATAGTTAAATTAGCAATGTATTGTACGACTACAATCATAGGTATGTTGTTTTATAAAATTATTGAATCAGTTAACTATGCTAAAAATATTAGTATCTACGCTGATTTGCCCAAACCAGTATACTTTTTACAAAGTATTTCTATTAAAATTAGCATTATTGAATTATATTAGCTAATATTGTTAGTGTAAAAGTACAATAAAATTTTAATATTGCAAATAAAATTAGCAAAAAATGTCATTTTTTGGAAAAAATATAAAAAAAATCAGAAGTGTAAAAAGTTTAAGTCAGCAGGCTTTTGCTGAGTTATTTGACTTAAAAAGAGGTACTTTAGGAGCTTATGAAGAAGGTAGAAGTGAACCTAAAATAGATACTATCATAAAAATAGCTAATTATTTTAGCATACAAATAGATGCACTTCTAACTAATGAACTTACTGTAAATGAATTACTACGATTTAAAGGAGATCTTACTACGTATGCTCAAGATCTAAAAAGAGAACAATTCGCATTAATTCCTTGTATCACAGAAAGTACATCGAGTGAGTATATTACTTTATACGATAAAAAGAATTTTATCAAAGAATTACCTAGTATCCAATTACCAGTGAATCCTGCTAAAGAATTTCGCGGGTATAGTGTTTCAAATTTAGAAATGACAAATCACGACAAAGGATTTTACCCAAAAGATATTGTTATTGGAGAAAAAGTACCTAATGAGGTGATTAAAAAATTAAACAACGGAACCTTAGTCCTTGTTCTAACGAAGAGTAAATTAATTTTCAGAAGGCTATACATCACCAAAAACCACATCGTATTACGTGCCGATCATAAAAATATTGAGGATGAAGAATATCCTATTTCTGAGATTAAAGAACTCTGGCGAGTACGCTATGTATTTTGTAAACGCATCCCTGATTTTGCAGATGGTGTAGAAGACAAATTATTGATGATCGAGCAAGAACTTATAAAAATGAAAGAACGATTAAGTTAATAGCTTATAATAAAGACTGCCAGAAAATTAGTATTCTCTGGCAGTCTCAAATATTATTTATTAAAACGAAGCGCTACTCCTCTTAATTTTATTTATTGTTTTTGATAAATTGAATAGATGTAGCAGTTTTTTCTCCTTTAATCTTTACAAAGTAATTTCCATTATTTAATGTAGAGACATCTATTGTATTATTTCCTGAATTTGCAGACGTTGTAAGTACTATTTTGCCTACTACATCAATTATCTGTACTGTTACCTCTTCTTTAAGTCCAGCAATATGCAAGTTGTTCTGTGTAGGAAGCGGATACAATTTAAGTGCAATAGCATTCTCTTCTATATTTTCTCTATTTCTTGCTGTATTGCAATTAGGAGGAGTATTAGAATTATTAAAATAAATAGTAAAATCCCTATCCTTAGAAACCATCGCAAAATTAGCACCGTCTTTTGCTACCCAATATTCCCCATCTAGATTTGGGAAACCAGTATTAGTAAGTTCTACTCCTGGGTTAGCTGTATTAAAATTATGAGTTGCATTACCCGTAAGGTCATTCCACCAATTAGGAGATCCATTATTAGTATTAATCGATAATTGATATAAGCCATTATTAGCTAAATCCCAATTTATAGTAAAATTCGTAAGATTACTGAGGTCAGGACCACCTGAACCTAAAATGTGTACATTAGAGTACGAATTATTAGGTAGAGAAGATAATGCCGAGGACAAAGGCGTATTATACTTGCAATTATTGCCACCTGTGGGTGGATTAGGAGTAGGATCAGGGTTAGTAGAATTAGGTGAGATTTGAAACCAATTGATATTAAATCTACCAGAAAGTGCGTATAACTCTATAGTTTTAGGTCCTTGATTAAGATCTACTGTAGTAGTTATTGTTCTCCAAGATTGCCAATTGCTAGTCAGAGGAATATCTGTAGTCTTTAAAACAGAATTTCCATTCTTAAATTGTATTTTTCCAGTATTTACAATACTGGCTACTCTATATTTTATTTCGTATATCCCAGTAGTAGGGATATTTACTCTATACCTCAAATAGTCTCCATTATCAATATATCCTACATTAAGACCTCCTCCTGTATCACTTGTATTCTCTGTTCTAATTCCTTTTTCTTCGCAGAAATCCTCTGCTTGTATAATATTAGCAATAGACACTCCATTGCCTGTACAATTATCAGTTGGAGGGTTTGGAGGAGTTCCCCCTCCGTTACTATTCCAATTTTCGATAATGTCTTTAATGAACCTTCCTGTTGCTGTTAAGTTATTACTAGTAAGTCCATTTACTCCTGTCCCACTTGCAACAACAGAAGCTCCTTCTGCCTTATCACTTACAGACCAATTGGCATGGCTAATCCCATTCTGTCGCATAAACTCCATCCATCTCAGTGTTTCTTGCTGATCAGCTCCTCCATCTCCATTAGCATTTACAGCACCCCATTCTGTAACAAAGAGTGCGATACCATTATTTAAAGCGCGTGTAGCCTCATCTCTAAGAAACTGTTTATGTGTCCCTGCATAGAAGTGCAAGGTATACGCTATATTCGCTTTATTAATTGGATTATTAGAAGCTTCTTCTACTTTCTGAGAATAGAAAGATGTTCCTACAACAATAAGGTTATCAGGATCTTCAGCACGTATAGCATCTATAACTGCCTCTGCATATGATTTTATCGTAGGCCAAGATTGATTTACGGGCTCATTATACACCTCATATATCACGTGATCGTTATTACCATAGGTCCTAGCCATCTCCGAAAAAAACTGAATCGCCTGTTGCTCATACTGCTCAGCATTATGAGAATGCCAGTCTATAATGACATAAACCCCAGCTCTAATTGCAGCATCAACAACTGCTTTTACCTTATTAGTTTCTCGTGTTGGATTAGTAATGTAACCTCCAGAATTTTCAACTCCCATAGATGCTCTAACTATATCCGATTTCCATGCCGTTGCAAGGTGGTTTACAGTAGCTGCATTATAGAATTTGGCGCCCTCACTAAAATTACTCCAAAATATACTGTTTCCTGCAAGGCTTACTGATTCATTATTTTTGTTAACTATTTTATTACCTGATACTCTTAATCTTCCGTGCTCTTGTACAATAGATTGAGAAAAAATAGATTGAGCGCATAAAAAAAGAAAAATCAAAAAGTATGAGGTTGTTCTGCGAATTTTGTTTTTTAGAAACAACAATAAATAGAAGATATGTTGGTTAGTTTTCATAATAATAAGTTATTAAAAGTTTGTGTAAAATTAAATGTTACTTAACTAACGAATTAATAGCGGGAATATTTTGATAATCAAAAAACTTATATCATTGTTCGTGTTTATACTATAAAATATTGACTGTAAGTATATTATTACTAAAATATAGTAAGTGTTTTTTAAAACATTTTTATCTTAAGCCAGTGTTTATTCTTATTTAATATTTGCTTGGAAATAGACAACCGTTATCATTTATATAAATGTATAAACCTATCAAATAGTTTGATAAATTTTATATATGGATTAATTAAAATTAATAAGCACAAGTTATTGTACTTTTAGATACTCTAAAAAATTATAAACTCTTTTTAAACTTTTACTATGGAAAATCATAAGACAAATACCTCGGCTACTATAAATGGTCAGGATATGTGTCCTTTTCTAAATGGGACATTAAAACAAACTGCTGGAAGTGGTACATCTAATCGAGATTGGTGGCCCAACCAATTGAAACTAAACATTCTTCGTCAAAATTCTGAATTATCCAACCCAATGGGAGAGGATTTTAATTATGCAGAAGAATTTAAGAGCCTTGATCTAACAGCAATAAAGAAAGATTTATACAATCTTATGACAGATTCTCAAGATTGGTGGCCAGCAGATTATGGGCATTATGGAGGACTTTTCATTCGTATGGCATGGCACAGTGCTGGCACCTATCGTATACAAGATGGTCGTGGAGGAGCTGGTTCTGGATCACAACGCTATGCACCTCTAAATAGTTGGCCAGATAATGGTAACCTAGACAAAGCACGATTATTATTATGGCCTATCAAACAAAAATATGGAAGAAAAATTTCTTGGGCAGACCTTATGATTCTTGCGGGGAATTGCGCTTTAGAGTCCATGGGTTTTAAAACTTTTGGTTTTGCTGGAGGCCGTGAAGACATATGGCAACCAGAAGAAGATATTTATTGGGGTTCTGAGACCGAATGGTTAGGAAATGATGAGCGCTATGCAGCTGGAAATCTAGAAAGTACACTAGGAGCCGTACATATGGGGCTTATATATGTAAATCCAGAAGGGCCTAATGGAAATCCTGATCCAATTGGTTCTAGCGTAGATATTAGAGAAACTTTTGGACGTATGGCAATGAATGATGAAGAAACAGTAGCATTAGTAGCAGGAGGACATACTTTTGGAAAAGCACATGGTGCCGCTGACCCTGATAAATATGTAGGAGCAGAACCTGCAGGTGCAAGTATAGAAGAACAAAGTTTAGGCTGGAAAAACTCCTATGGTGCTGGTCACGGAAATGACACAATCACCAGTGGTATAGAAGGAGCTTGGACACCAAACCCAGCACAATGGGATCATGATTACTTTAGAGTACTACTAGATTATGATTGGGAATTGACCAAGAGTCCGGCAGGTGCACATCAATGGACACCTACAGCTGCATCTAATGCCGATGTGGCGCCTACAGCTGGAGATGCTTCTAAAACGCAAGTGCTGATGATGACTACGGCTGATATGGCTCTCAAAATGGATCCTACATATCTTAAAATTTCAAAACGCTTTCGCGAAAACCCTGATCAATTTGAAGAGGCATTTGCGCGCGCTTGGTTTAAATTAACTCATCGCGATATGGGGCCTATTGCTCTTTATCTGGGGGCAGAAGTTCCTAAAGAAGAAATGATATGGCAAGATCCAATTCCTGCAGTTACTCATGATTTAATAAATGATAAAGAAATTGAATTATTAAAAAAAATGATTCTTGCATCTGGACTTACAATATCCCAATTAGTAAGTACAGCTTGGGCATCTGCATCAACTTTTCGCGGTTCTGATAAGAGAGGAGGTGCTAATGGAGCACGTATAAGACTTGCACCTCAAAAAGATTGGAAAGTAAATAACCCTAATCAGTTGGCTAAGGTTTTAGAAACATTAGAAGGGATCCAAAAAGAATTTAATACACAAGGAAAAACTGTTTCTATAGCAGATTTAATTGTCCTTGGTGGATCTGCAGGTATCGAAGAAGCTGCTAAAAATGCAGGCTATGATGTCACAGTTCCCTTTAATCCAGGACGTATGGATGCATCCCAGGAACAAACTGATGTTATTTCTATAGCAGCATTAGAACCTATTGCGGATGGTTTTCGTAATTATCAAGAAAAGTTACAGCAAGTATCTGCAGAAGAAATGCTTATAGACCGTGCAAATCTTTTGACATTAACAGTGCCAGAAATGACAGTTCTAATAGGCGGTTTACGTGTGCTCGATACAAATTATAATGAGTCTCAACTAGGTGTTTTTACTACTCGACCAGGATTACTTACAAATGACTTTTTTGTAAACTTACTGGATATGACTACTACTTGGAAAACAACCTCTGACGATGAAAGTATATTTGCAGGACATGATCGCAGAACTGGAAAACTTAAGTGGACTGGTACACGAGTAGATCTAATATTTGGTTCTAATACAGAATTAAGAGCAATCGCAGAAGTGTATGCTTGTAGTGATTCTCAAGACAAGTTTATAAAGGATTTCGTAACCACTTGGTGTAAGGTTATGAATCTTGACCGTTTTGATCAATAGATATAATACGAACTCATTTAGACTTTTCAATTGGCTAAATAAGTTTCTTATAAAATTTTGCTAAAACAGGTGTCAATAAGGAAATTTTTGATATATTAAAAAATTCTTTATTGATACCTACTTTAATATTTATAAATTATATCTATGAGTACTATTTTTAATGCTATAAGATCTGAGGATATAGAAACTGTAAAAACTTCTCTAGAACAGGATCATACATTAATTAATGAAAAAGATCAGAGGGGTTCTACTCCCTTGTTACTTTCTACTTATTATGGGCTCAAAGATATTTCTGAATTAATACTATCCTATAAACCTGATATTAATATACAAGACGCATCTGGAAATACTGCATTGATGGGGGTTTGTTTTAAAGGATATTATGAGATCGCCGAATTACTTATCAACTCAGGAGCAGATGTAAATATCAAAAATTATAATGATGCTACTGCCTTAATCTTTGCAGCTACTTTTGGCCAAAAAGAAATTATAAAACTCTTAGTAGACAGCGGTGCTGATCCTCATGCAAAAGACAATAAAGGATATACAGCAGAAATGCACGCAAAAAATCAAGGGATAGATTTTTTAGAATTATTAAATATTGCCAAATGAATGCACATAATGAGACACAAAGTATTAAATCTGTCATTATCAGATCTACTGATACAAAGCGGTGCTTGTTAATGTCCTCAAGAATGGCAGATGCTTTTCAAACTTTTCTAAAACAGCACATAGAAAACGAAGTAATAGTTATAAACACAAATATTGGGGTAGAAATTTATTATTATTCTGCATATAATTACAGTACTTTGATTAAAAACACGAGTAGTAAATATATTCAGAAACATATAGATACTTCAAAATTAAAATTTCGAAATTCTCTAAAAAAAGAAGAAATACACAAGGATATATGTGATGCATTATTAGAATTTGTAAACTATCCACAGCTATTCTTAGCATATGTGAAAAAATTTATTTATTTCAGAGAAAAAAACAATACCAGTAATTTTTTAATGCCATTTATCAATAACTCTTTTGAAGAAGGATTACAATTAATAGCTACTACAAAAAAAACACCTCACTACGATAAGATAAAAGGCATCAAAAAAAAGTTTCAAAAATTAGAGATTAGTAACGATCTTATGAAAAATTTAATTTCTGAAACTTTATTAACAAAGCACTGTAATTAGTCTATGCTTGGAAATATAGTAAAGTTAAATTTGTATCTTTTTTGCATAATTCTGATTTAATACCATCTACTTCAAAACTAAATTACTCCTAATGGACTACATTTCCATAAGTTTTAAATCTGACTAAAGTTAGCCAATCCATATATAAAGATGTGTAGTATTAACCTTTAACAATCAAAAAAGTAAAGAGCTAAAACGAAATGCACTAAAGCACATAATTACTATTCTTAAGACCACGCACTACTTAAAATTCTGCATTTAATGGTGTTCTAGGATATGGGATAACGTCGCGTATATTACTCATTCCGGTAACAAATAATACCAAACGTTCAAAACCAAGTCCAAAACCACTATGAGCGCAAGTCCCAAATCGACGTGTATCCAAATACCACCATAAATCTTCTTCGGCAATATCTAATGCCTTCATTTTTTCTTGTAATACATCCAAGCGCTCTTCACGCTGTGAGCCACCTACTATTTCTCCAATTCCTGGAAAAAGAATATCCATAGCTCTTACCGTGTTGCCATCTTCATTTAAGCGCATATAAAACGCTTTAATCTTTGCAGGATAATCAAAAAGTATCACAGGACATTTAAAGTGTTTTTCTACTAAGAACCGTTCATGTTCACTCTGCAAATCTGCTCCCCACTCGTTAATCGGATATTTAAATTTTTTCTTTTTATTAGGTTTTGAGTTTTTCAGAATCTCAATAGCTTCTGTATAACTAACACGCTTAAAGTTATTTTCTAGAACAAACTTAAGCTTATCCCTAAGTAACATTTCTGCTCGTTCTGCCTGCGGTTTTTGTTTATCTTCCTGTACCAATCTATTTTCTAAA
This sequence comes from uncultured Aquimarina sp., assembly GCA_947493495.1. GTDB lineage: Bacteria > Bacteroidota > Bacteroidia > Flavobacteriales > Flavobacteriaceae > Aquimarina. Next base: position 1,806 of record CANLRN010000034.1, on the reverse strand, counting down.
AATTCTAAATCATCTTGGCAGTTATCTAGAGCATACTTAATAACATATTTAATAAAATCTTCGGCTAAATCCATATTCCCATCCAGATCACAGAAAGCGACTTCGGGTTCAATCATCCAAAACTCAGAAAGATGTCGAGAAGTATTAGAATTTTCTGCTCTAAATGTAGGCCCAAATGTATATACTTGACCCAGTCCCATAGCATAAGTTTCTGCTTCTAACTGACCAGAAACTGTTAAATTTGTTTCTCTCCCAAAGAAATCTTTACTATAATCTACCTCTCCATTTTCATCCTTAGGCACATCATTTAGATCCATATTGGTTATTTTAAATGCTTCTCCTGCGCCTTCTGCATCACTACCAGTTATAACTGGAGTATGCACATAATAGAAATCATTTTTCTGAAAATACTCATGGATAGCAAATGACAGCTTAGAACGAACTCGCATGATTGCTCCAAAAGTATTTGTACGTATTCTCAGGTGTGCCTGCTCTCGTAATTTCTCTAAACTATGGCGTTTTGGAGAAAGTATTGTAAGCTTTAATTCTTCTGAGTCAGCATTTCCTTCTATATTAATGCCAGTAATCTTAATCTCTACACGTTGTCCTTTTCCTTGACTTTCTACTAGCACCCCATCAACAGTTATCGCCGCTCCAATACTGATACTATTCTTTGTAGTTTGATCTACTATATCATCTTCAATAACACATTGGATATTTTTTATAGTAGATCCATCATTTAAAGCAATAAAACGATCATTTCTAAAAGAACGCACCCATCCCTTTACTACAACAGGTAACGCTAATTTATCACTTTTTAAAACTTCAATTATTTTGGTATGTTTCATCAGCTTATATTTTTGTTTACATCTATCAGATGAAATTTGCACGTAAGCAAATACATAGTTATTGATTAGTACTCTGTTTTATATCTATTAGATCATCTACGCAAGTGTTAAACCTATTTTACGTATTAGAAAGAGTAATTTTTTAAGGTAGCAAAGATAATTTTTTAATCGAATTGAAGCATCATCTTCTGATTCAAAATAAAGGCATCACGTTTTTTTTCAATTTGCACGTTTAGCACGCAAAACGGTTCTGGCACGAATAAAAGTATCTGTATCTGACGTTTTTCAGAACAACAATTCGATGTAAAACCCATAAAAAAGTGCGTTTTTAGGGAAAAAATAGCTTTTTTATATTTTTTTTTGTAAAAAAATAATTTTCTTATTGTAAGAAAAATTAAGATTAAATAATTGATTATTAGTTATTTAAAAATGATCATGCTAAATAGTGATTAGTTAAGTAAATGTTAAAATTAAATTTTTTAATCGAAAGGGGATTTCTCCCCCCTTCATGGGGTTTCAAAATACAAAAAGGGTATGTATATTGTAAGTGCAATTATGACGATTGTGTTTACGTTAAGTTTAGTTCGATAGGTTTTGGGGTAATCTATCTTACACGAAGCCTCATTAGTTTACTAATGAGGCTTTTTAATTATTCTATTGTAAGTATCTCCAAAAAAATTACATTATATTTTTGGTGTTTTTTGTTTATTAACTCATATCTAGTTAGAAATACAGCAACCCAAATTTTGATTTATTTTTTGATCGTTTGATGCTATTGCATTTACTTCAAAAAATGGATTCTAAATTTCATCTAATACGATTTACGGATGAGAATTTTGTAAAAATAATGGTAAGGATTTTTCGCTAGATTGATGAATCAAATTAAACCCGCTTTATGCAATAGAAAATTTATTACATCTTGTAGCTACCGCAAATACTAACGCTGCACTGCGTTTTT
>CANLRN010000033.1 GCA_947493495.1 uncultured Aquimarina sp. | reverse complement strand
ATTAAGAAAACACTAGTATTTCTTGCATCTACAAGCTTCTTGACAACCTTCTATTGCATAAAGCGGGTTAAAAATACTGTCCTATCCCGAATACAAATCCATTAGTGGCGTCTTCGGTAACGCCATACCCATAATCTATCCTAAAAATAGCATTAAATATTTTTTTGTGCATAAAACGTAACCCTATTCCAGGATACAATCTAAAATTTTGTGTCTGACCAAAATCTCCAAAATCTCCTCCTGGATTTCTCCAACTCCCTCCATCAACAAAAACATTACTTTGCAAGACAAACCAATCTTTGTCTACAAGTGTATGTCGATATTCTGTGTTCAATACAATCACTCCAGTTCCTCGATCGATCGTATTACCTACACCTCTTATATTTAAATTATTATCTACTGCAAAGGGAGCAAAGGGTGAGTCATCATTAGTCGCTAGCCCTAACCGAAGCCTAGAAGCCCAATTCCCTTTTTTTCCAATTCTTTGATAATACAAAAAATCATTCCATCCAATTACAAAATCAGGCAATACATCTTCTGTACTAGTCACATATTGAAAATTAAGAATACTCCTAAATCCAGATACGTATTGAAAATAAAAATCTAGATTATTATACTCATAAATCAGCTTATATAACAATTTATCTACATCAAAATCTAAGGAAATTCCTTCTTGCGTTTCTCCAGATTTATATTCATAATCTTCATTAAAATAATTAACCCCTAGTTCTATACGATTCTGTAAATTAAACTCATACATTCCTAATAATTCATAGGATGTATTGTTATATTTATAATCAGCGGTTCCATTATCTAAAAAAACAGGTTCTTGCGTAGTAAGGCTTTGATAATTAAAAGCAAGTCCTAACTTATTACTAAAAAGATAAGGAGCCTTAATACTCGCTCCAAAAGAACTATAAATATCATTTTGATAAAACCCTCCTAACGTAATGTTTTGTCCTAAAAAATTGAACTCATATAATCCTACTCTAAACGCAAATTCATCATCATTTGTAGTATATACATTGGCACTGGGGATGATCGTAAAATTCTCTTGGATACCATATACAACATCATATTCGCCTTCATTTTCTGTAGGGTGTACTTGAAAATAGGCATGAGAGACAGAAGGGAGTCTCTTGATACGTCTAATATCTTGTGCTATCAGAATAGAATCCAATGCGGTTCCTGGCTTTACTTTTATGATCTTTTTTATAAAAGAAGCCTTCGTTTTTTTATTCCCTTGTACGTTGAGATTGACAATCTTATGCTGGGCAACACCACAAAAAGCTAAAAAACAAATCCCAACAAATAATATATTTCGCATTACTTAATGTCTAATGAGTTTTATACCCTCTTTTTTGTGAATCATGGTTTATTTATTACCAAATAACGTAGTACAAGTGAATATATTAGTTTTTTTTAAACAAAATTAAAACCTCAAAAAGGTCTGCAAATATATTATTATTTAAAATCAAAAATACTGACCTATCCCAAAAACAATACCATTGCTTTGATTATTACCGATACCATATCCATAATCCAATCTAAAAACAGCATTAAAAATACGTTTATGTATAAACCGAATCCCAAGTCCTGGATAAAATCGCAAAGTACTACCATCAAACAATTCGCCTAAATCCCCACCAGGGTTTCTCCAAGTCCCAGCATCTATAAAGGCATTACTTTGTATTACGAACCATCCTTTTTCGTATAAGGTATGTCTATATTCTGTATTTAGCACTATAGCAGCGGTTCCTCGATCAATTGTATTTCCGGTACCTCGTATGTTAAGCTGGTTATCTACCGCAAAAGGAGCAAAGGGCGAGGTATCATTAGATGCAAATCCTAATCGTAGTCTATTGGCCCAATTCCCTTTTTCTCCTACCCGTTTGAAGTACTCAAAATCATTTCTCCCAATAAAAAAATTTCTTAAGAATTCACCTCCTCCTGTAACAAATCTAGCATCTAGTAAACTCCTAAAACCCGAAACATATTGATAATCAATATCGATATCATTATACTCATACTCTCCCCGATATGCAATTTTATCTGCGGTTAATCTAGAGGGTATCGCTGCTGGCAAACTTCCATCAAGAAAATCATATTCTTCTGTAGAGATATTAACACCTATTTCTGCCCTATTATGAAAATCAAACTCATATAGTAAATTTACTTCGAGTGCTCTGCTATCAAACTTATAATTTACGGTTGTATCATCAAAAAAAACGGGTTCTTGTGAGACTAAGTTTTTATAATTAATCCCAAAACCAAATTTATTGGTAAATAAATAAGGAGCTTCCCAATATCCCCCATAAGAATCAAAAACATCTCGCTGATAAAAGCCTCCTAGTATCTGATTGCGTCCTAATAAATTAAATTCGAACAGGGATATCCTATAAGCAAACTCTCCATTATTGGCAGTTGCAATACTCAGACCAGGTATGATAGTAAAATTTTCTTCGATACGATACGTCACATCATAAGTAGTATCACTACGATGTGTGACTACAGACTCTGCATTAGCCACTCCAGGTAACCGTTTAAGGCGGGCAATATCAGTAGCTATTTTTAAGGAATCATAAGGGGCTCCAGGTTTTACTTTGGCGAGTCGCCTAATAAACGATTCTTTGGTTCTTTTAAGCCCTGTAATGTTTAGCTCAGATATGGTATTCTTTTCTTGCGCAGAAACAAGGTAACAGCCTATAAAAATCAATAGTATAACAATTCTCTTGATCATAATTTTTCTTTTTCTAATCACCATAATTGTAGACGAAAAAAGAATCCTTAGATTACAATAATATGATTTCTGTTTTTTAAAAAACACTTAACTAAACCACTATGGACTCAAAAGCCATAGGTTTAGCTATTCTTCAGACCAAAAAAAGCAATGCTATATTGTGTAGATAAAGAGAATACTAAAAATTGAAAATCCTTTTGAGATACTATATGTTACTGAAATAGAAGAATATATAAAAATAAACACATAGATAGGATGTGTTTTTAATCCTTATTCGTACGGAGTTGTATGGCGCAAGATAAAGAATCTAAGGATATAAGGGAAAAAGCACTCACGGAACCAAAGAAAACTGTTTCTCGATAAACAGGTTTACCCAATTGTCTTCACTAACTCCCATTAATGTAAAGTTATAAGGCACATTGGTATCCAATGCTGGGGGTGTTTCTCGTGTGATATTTAAAACCACATTGTCTAGTATATAATACTGAAATTCTTTTTCGAAAGTATAGGTGCCAGAAAGTAGCTCTTCTGAAGCATCAGAAACTATCTGAAAATAGATTGCATTATCCGTAAATATCCCATTCTCCCACATAAAAAAGGGCATCGTTGTCATTGAATTCGTTACAGTTACTGCATCTGTAAACTCTGTGGGCTTGCTTTTGTGTTTCAATCGAATGGGATTAGACAACTGTAATTTTCCGTCTTCAAAAAAAGTAATAATAACCCATTTTTCGTCTGTTGTCGTTCTATTAAACTTTTTTAGATATCCATTAAAAAAATCAGTGGGTTCGATAGCTATTCTCTGATATTCTGTGTAGTCATTTTTATCGGCATTACTATCAGAGGTTTCATAATATCGAATGTCTGTTGTGCCTGGTCTGGGATATACATATGCAATAATAGTATTCTGATCATTCGCGGAACCTGATGCGCACGCTATTACATTATCGATCTCTATTGTATTAGCAGCCACTAGAGCAGCTAAGGATGTATCCAATGCTACAGTCTCATCATCTTGGTTACAAGAACATACAAGACATCCAATAATCAATGTGATAATGTACTTACTCCTGGCCATCTGCATAGCATTTTTTTATAATTTCTTCTGCTGGCTTATTCTGTATTGTAAATCTATTGTTTTCATTTCCTCCAGATTGTTCGTGGTTATGATACCATTTCCATAAAAAGCCTCCAGCAAACCACGATTCGTTCCAGAACTCTTGGTACAAGGCCGTCAGTGCATTATTTTGGGCTTGTAGATTTACATCTCCTTCTATTCTATTCGCATGCCAAGGTTCTCTACCAGTGTAATGAACACTGCGGTAGCCATATTCTGTAAATAAAACAGCTCTGTCCACCTTGCTTTGCAATTGTGATATGTTTTTTTTATGCGGTTGCCATCCTTTTCTTAGTTCTTCAATGGTTGGTGTCTTGCTTTCTGAAACCGGAAAATATGCATCAATACCAACATAATCCAATTGCTCCCAGAAAGGCACATTGGCAAACTGATCCCAATTCTCTGCATAGGTAAGTTTTCCACTATACACAGTTCTTACTTTTGCGATCAATTGTTCCCAGAAAGCAGGTCTTTTTTGTACAAAAGTGTGTAACTCTGTTCCTATACATAATAATGGGGCTTTCATCTCTTCTGCTACTTGCGCATATAATAGGATGAAGGCCTCATAAGAATCTTCGAAAGTATTCCAGTCTTCTTCAGAATTCATAGCAATATCACCTGTAAACTCTCCTCGCCAAACCCATATCTGGGGTTTTAGCATGACCTGGATTCCTTTTTGGTTCAGTAGTTCGATGGTTCTTTTGGCACCATCTGCTCGCTCTCCCCACCACTGTCTAGTGATATTAAACCTAACCGATGGTTCTTCTAGGTTTTTTATAAAACCAAAAGGCATGACTGCAGCCCAATTAGCATTAATAGCTACTACAGGGGTTATATGATTTTCGTTAATTTCTTGTGGTGATGCTACAAAACTAACTCCATTCATCTTGGAGACTTGTCCCCTACAGCTACTACAGAATAAAATAATCAGCAGTATAACTAATCTTTGCATATATCGCTTTCTTTTTTATACTGCTGAAAATACAATTTTTTTATTTATAACAAATTCTAGAATACTGCTCGTAAGCCTAAATTAAATGTTTGTCCAAGACCTGTATCGTTACCTCTTACAAAATTAGTATACAATGCTTCAATATTCAACTGTTTGGTCAGTTGATATTTTGCGCCACCTCCTAAGGCTGTGAAATCTTGTTCAAAATCACTTCCTAGTTCGATCAATTGCGAATGCTGCGCCAATGCTAATACAGTGAATTTAGAACTTGGGAAGTAACTAAAGAAAACCCCTGGAGTTAAACGCAAACTATTATTAGCAAAACTATCTTCTTCTTTTCCAAAATTCAACTCAGAGTTTATCTCTCCAAATATTTGAAATTTATTTCCTGTAAACGTATGATCATAAAAGAATCTGTTTTGCCATATAAATCCATTTTGGTCAAGAAAAACGCCTTGTTCCACTTCATTATCCACTAAAGGGATGAATAATGAACTCTGAATTGAAAAATTAGTTACACTCTCTAAGGGTACAAATTTTACGGATGGTGCAATCGATGTCAATCCAGACCTAGCAGTTCCTCGTTCTCCATCAAACTGAAATACTTCAAGGGCACCTCTATCAGCTACTACATTAGATCTAAATTCTAAAATAGCACCTACATTCCAACGTTTATTACTACCTACACCAGTATATGCTTCTAATGTAGACGTAAAAAAAGTCTGTCTTGGCTCATCTCCATCCGAAAATGTACTCTTCGTTTGTGTATATAGATTATTAAACCATTTAAGATCATATTGTCCTTTGCCAATCAGTTTAGAAGGCGTTAATGTCTGTATAACTGAACCTTGATCCTCCTCATCCTCTTGTGCAAATCCAAAGGTGACTGTTAGGCATAAAAAAAGTATTGTAATTATATTTTTAATTGATTTCATGAGAATGAATTATTTTATGATTAGTTAAGAGAAGATACTACTATTTCCCCTATTTTATTATTTTTTGTTGTTTTATTTTATGTAAGTTACTTAATAATATTTAAGCTCCAGTTATAAGGATAGTAGGATATTTTTGCATTTGTTGGAATTTTTTCTTTCCGGAATTGATTTACATAATCAATTTCAGAACCACCTTGTGTAAAATCTCCTTTATACCATTCGAATATCTGCGATAATTGCACTTTCTTCCCTTTTACTTTTATAAAATTAGGATTATTTAATGCAATAGTTGCTTGCCTTTGTAATTGTTTTTCTAAGGTAGCAGGCGTATAAGCTTCTGCTATTATAGGAGGACATCCGAGGCCACCACAAACCAATGCAAAGTGAAAACGAGCTTCTTTTGGGAAGTTTTTACGTAGTATTTTATTCTCTAAGTCATTAAGTGTCGTTGTTGTTCCACCTAATGTATATGTTTTTTTATCAAAAAAGCCTTTAATACTTAGCGGAGACTTGGTAGGGAATTTGTTAATCACTCCTTTTATCACAGCTAAGTTATAGGCATTTATAAAAAAGGCCTGAAATGTTTTTGGATTACTTTTAGACACCTTCATAGTGGCTGCCATATCCATTAATTGGTTCAACATTTCGGGGTTACTTTTAATAGCTTTGTAATTCACTCTACCATTAGACACATGCTTTTTGAAAAAAGCATCAGATTTAGTGAAAAATTCTGTAGTACTTTGAGAAAACCCAATAGTCGCTACTAGAAAAGTGGCTATAATTACTAAATTTTTCATAATATATATTTTTAAAAACTTCTATAATCGAAGTTAGTTTTTATTAAGTATTTGTTTTAAGATTTTGATTTGTCGAAATCTACCATGGTGACAGCCAATGAGTCGGTGGGTGTTTCTGCTACTTACAAATAAATTTTATTTTCTTTTACTGCTATATTTCATCGTTTTTAGAATCTTAAATCACGTTCGATTACAACTGTAAAACTTACATAAATATTGTTTTTTAGATTAATTCTAAATTATTTCTACTTCTTAAGTTCTTATATTTATGAGCGACTTAGCTACGGAAGCTTCACTTATACTAAAATTAGAAATAAACTAACCAACACAGGTATCTTTTATGGAACATATTGTTATAATAGGCAACGGAATTTCTGGGGTAACAGCTGCGAGGCACATCAGAAAACTGTCTGATAAAAAAATTACTATTATATCTGCCGAGACAGATTTTTTCTTTTCACGTACTGCACTTATGTATGTCTATATGGGGCATATGAAATTTGAGCATACGCAACCTTATGAAAATTGGTTTTGGGATAAAAACAATATCGAACTTAAAAAAGGATATGTTTCTAAAGTAAACCATAAATCAAATGAGCTAGTTTTTGAATCTGGTGAAACCTTATCCTATGACAAATTAATTATCGCCACAGGATCTAAACCTAACAAATTTGGTTGGCCGGGTCAGGATCTTGAAGCAGTCATGGGTCTATATCATAAACAAGACTTAGAAAATCTAGAAAAATATGCTCCTAATAAAGAGGTATGTAAGCGTGCCGTTATTGTCGGTGGAGGATTAATAGGGATTGAATTAGCAGAAATGCTAAGATCCCGAGATATTCCCGTAACCTTTTTAGTCCGAGAAGACAGTTTCTGGAATGCTGTATTACCTCCAGGAGAAAGTGCTATGCTTAATAGACATATAAAGAATCATCATATCGACCTCCGTTTAGGAATGAATCTAAAAGAAATTATTGCAGATGATAATGGAAAAGCAAAAGCAGTAGTTATACAAGAAACAGGAGAAGTGATAGATTGTGATGTAGTTGGTTTAACAGCTGGTGTTTCACCTAGTATAAGCTTCTTAAAAGATTCTGGGATTGAATTAGGAAGAGGAGTAAAAGTAAATCGTTTTTTAGAAACCAATATCTCGAATATATACGCTATTGGAGATTGTGCAGAGCAGCATGAAAATATTGGATTGCGCCGACCGATCGAAGCAGTATGGTATACGGGTAGAATGATGGGAGAAACGGTAGCACAGACCATCTGCGGAAATAAACTCGAATACAAACCAGGGCATTGGTTTAATAGTGCTAAATTTCTGGACATAGAATATCAAACTTATGGTTGGGTGTTCGGAAAACCTCAGGAATATGAAGATCAATTTCATTGGAAACACGAAGATGATACAAAATGTATTACAATCTCAACTCATAAAGAAACAGGAAAATTTTTAGGAATCAATACTTTTGGTATTCGCATGCGGCACGAAGTTTTTGATCGTTGGCTTACAGAAGAGCGCTCCACAGCGTATGTTATGGAGCACCTTAAAGAAGCTAATTTTGATCCTGAATTTTATAAACATTTCGAAAAAAATATTTTAACTGCTTTTCAAAAGCAACAACCAATAAACGCATAAATCATGGCAGTAGAAAGAAATATGGCACTTACGGGACAACCTGTAAGCTTAAATACCAGTCAGAAAATAGGAGTCCTTCTCGGGATGACAGGGTTATTCATTTTAGTATTAGCGGTACTTGGGGTACAATTAGGAGTTACAGCCTTGTGGCTCACTCTCTCACTCTCTGCTATTGCTGGAGGCATTATAATCTTTTCTATAGGAGCATATAGTGATAAACTACCAGGTATTAAAAATGATGGTGTTTGGTTTAAATCATCTTCGGCTAGAGGGGTAATCGGATGGATGGCAGGTATAGCACTCACAGGTTTTTATATCATCTTATATTTTTATGCAGAAGTTTTAGGCTTAGGACAAGGAGCGGATGGAACAAATACAGGTTTGGTAGCATTGTTTGATCCTTTAAGTTATTTTCTAAAAGGAAGCCAAGCTAGTCAATGGTTTATGTATGGTACCCTCTATACTGTTTTAATTCTAGCCTTTGGTATTAAGTTTATGTGGAAATACAAACACAATCGCTATGAACAACTACGTACTGCAAGTGTGATGTTTTTTCAGACAGCCTTTGCCTTTGTGCTTCCAGAATTGATGGCGCGTCTTAATTCTGATACATTCTCATTGCCGTATAATGATATAAAGTTAATGTGGCCATTAAATTATTATGCTTTTGAACAATGGCGCGTAGACCAGTTTATCAATGCGCAAAATATAGGCCTGTTTTTCTTGATACTTGGTATTGCAATGATTTTTATAGTATCTCCCTTTTTAACCTATAAATATGGGAAACGATGGTATTGTTCTTGGGTATGTGGTTGTGGTGGTCTTGCTGAGACTGTTGGAGATCCATACCGTCATCTTTCTTCTAAGAAAATGAGTGCTTGGAAATTAGAACGCTGGATGATTAATGCAGTACTTGTATTTTCAATACTATTTACCACAGCTGTAATATCTACCTATTTAGGATATGATAGTGAAAAATATTGGTTTACAAAAAACATTTTTTTATTGAGTGGTGGTACTTTTCTTGTACTTGTATTTGCTGCGATTGCCTACTGGAAAAGAAACCAGCTCAAAAGTGATGCATTTAAGGGAGCTATAGTATCGCTAGGCATTACATTGGGCTTTTTTGTACTACTCTCGTTTATGGATATCAATAATATAAAAATCAATGCAAGCTATTTCTCTTTTGGATTAAACACAAATGAGTATGGCCTTTCTGACGGAATGCGAAGCTTCTATGGTTTTGGAATAAGCTCTATATTTTCTGGAGTAGTAGGAACAGGTTTCTATCCCATATTAGGGAATCGTGTGTGGTGCCGTATGGGATGTCCCATGGCTGGAATTTTAGGAATACAACAACGCTTGTTTTCTAAGTTTAGAATTACTACCAATGGTGGGCAATGTATCTCTTGTGGTAATTGCTCTACCTATTGTGAACAAGGGATTGATGTACGTGCTTATGCTCAGAAAGGTGAAAACATCGTACGCTCCAGTTGTGTAGGTTGTGGGATATGTTCTGCCGTTTGCCCAAGAGGAGTATTGAAACTAGAAAACGCTAGTCTAGAAGGTAGAATTAACCCAAATGAAATTCTACTAGGCAATGATGTAGATCTTATGAATTATGTAAATAAAAAATAAAAAGCTATACTTATAGCAAAATTGTTACAAAAAGAGCTTTGTGTATACGCAAAGCTCTTTTTTTTATCAAAATTGAAGATTTATATAAATCATAAAAAAATAAACTACAAACTACCAAAAAATAAACCAATACCATAGTTGCTTATCAATTTATCATAAATCTTACTAATATATTAAAAAAAAATAATTCTGAATTATTGCCTCTACAAAAGTTAAAGAAATAATAATTTATTTTCGTCGTTAGATTGATTTCGAACTAAAACTTTTATTAACTAATACCACTTCTGATCTAAAAATACCTACTTAAAATAGTTCTTTTGCCCTATACTTTAAAATAAAACGTAGCTACAGTTATGCTTGATTATTATTTTTCGCCTAGAACAAAAAAACTTCACTTTTATTTTTGAGTACTTTTACATCAGGAGTAGTATAAAACAAAACCGAGTAATGAAATTAATCAACTCAAAAACCTATGTACTACTTAGTCTTATCATCACTGGTTTACTAATCTCTTGTGAAAATGAGCAACTATCAGAATCAAATCTTACATCATCATCTTTTTCTAAAGAAATTCAAGAAAATCTCACCTTAGCAGGTTTTGATATCAATGAAACACATTTAGTAAAAAGTAAACTACCTAATGGAGAAGAACAAGCATATTACAGTTATCATGACATGTTAATCAAAACTTCCGACATCCTTTCTATAAAAAACATGATAGCCACTGAAGATGCTACTAATACGAAAGCCTTTACAACTCATTTCACTGTAAATGGGAATCGGGTTTATAAGGTAGCATTTGTAGATTTTTTTGCTCCTCGACATAAGCAAGGTTGCCAAGACTTGATCTACAAATTTAATGAAGATCTTAAAACAACAATTAAGCTTGAACCTATTTTTGTGTCTTCTTCTGAAATAAATAATGTAGAAAGAGATATCACAGTTTGGTGGACAGATTTAGTTGACTTCAATGGTAGTAAAACTGCATTTTTTGGGAGAGCAGAATTTCCTGATGCTTATGGCAATCCAGGAAGAAATGTACAAATGAATTTTCATTTCTATGAGCAGTTTAGTAGAGGATTTCTTCGAACTTTATTACTTCATGAGTTTGGACATGTATTTGGGTTACGTCACAGTGATTATCAGACAAGACGAAGCTGTGGTGGTAACAACCCAGAAATAGATACTATTGGAGAAGAATATATTCCAACTACTGATAATTCTGGCGATTATACAGAGTCTATTATGAGGGCTTGCTTTTTTGAAGGTGAGGAATTAGGATATTATCCAGAAGACATTACTGCCATGCGATGGATTTATGGACATAAACCTAACTAAAAATATAGTATTTTCTATCTAGCCTTAGAAAAAGGATGCTTGAGAATTAATTCTCAAGCATCCTTTTTACTTTTACTACTGGTATCTAAAAACTCTCAAAATAAAAAGAGTTCAATAAAAGGATTACCTATATTTACTTGCCAAACTAAGTAATATGTCTTCATACTCTCGATTAAGTCTTGCTTATACAAATGCAAAAATTATTCCTTTTGACGATACTTCTAAGTTTATCTTATTTAGTGATTGTCATCGTGGAGATAATAGTTTTGCCGATGATTTTGCCAATAATCGAAATATTTATTATCACGCATTACAGTATTATTATAAAGAAGGTTATACATATTGTGAATTAGGAGATGGTGATGAATTATGGGAAAATTTATATTTCGAAACGATTTTCAGGGCACATAAAAATGTATATAAATTACTTCAGAAGTTCTACATAGAAAATAGACTACATATGATTTGGGGAAATCATGATATGGTCTATCGTGATCCCAAATACATAAAAAAACATCTAAGTTCTTATTTTGATCCAAAAACTGGTGAAGAAGTTCCTCTTTTCCCAAATATCGAGTATCAAGAAGCAATCATCCTAAGGCATAAAAATTCTAAACAAGATCTCTTTTTATTGCACGGGCATCAAGCTGATTTTATGAACTATGTAGGATGGCGGATTAATCGCTTTCTGGTTCGTGTGTTATGGAAACCATTACAGGTAGTTGGAATAGCAGATCCTACCAGCCCTGCCAAAAATTATAAAGAAACTATCAAAGTAGAACGCAGAATCAAAAAATGGATTGCCAACCATAAAAATCAATTTACTATTATCGGTCATACGCATCGGCCTCGTTTCCCAGAAGCAGGTGAATTGGCACTGTTTAATGATGGCAGCTGTGTACATCCCAGATCAATCACTGGTATTGAAATAGAAAATGGCTGTATCACCCTTATCAAATGGCAAATCGCTACAACCGAAGATGGTACTCTAAAAATTATTAGAGTCCCGTTAGAAGGGCCTCAGAAATTAACGGATTTTATTACGGAATAGTTGCTTATACTTACTTAGTATAGAAAAAACCATTCATTTACCTCATTATACTAGCACAATGCTAATTGTCGTTTCTTTCTTTTAACCCGCTTTATCAATGTCGTTAAGTTAAGCTCAAAAAAACAGCTATTTTGTTACACTTAGCTTGTCGAAGTGGAATCAAAAACGAAGATTAGGATGGTCTTCGACAAGCTCAGCATTAAAAGTAAGTAACCTCAATATATTTTACAAAAAAACCATATGTTCGAGAAAAGTAATCTTCTTGAGCATATGGTTTATACAAATGCGATAAAATTATATACTTTATTCGATATTCACGACTTCTTCGATCTGGGGAGCATATTTTTTGATGGTCATTTCTACTCCAGATTTAAGAGTCATCTGGTTTACGCTACAACCTACACAAGCTCCTTCTAACTGAACTTTGACTCTCTTATCATCTTCAATTCCCACTAATGATATATTGCCTCCATCACTTTCTAAGAAAGGACGAATTTCATCTAGGGCCTTTTCTACATTAATTCTTAATTCTTCAGACGTCATTTTTTACTTTTTTACTGCAGAACATCCTGCCATTGTTGTTATCTTAATCGCCTCTGTAGGGGGTAGATTTTCATTTCTGTCTACTACTTCTTGTACTACATTTCTGGTAATCTCTTCAAATGCCTTTTCTGTAGAAGTTGCTGTTTGTAATGCTGCTGGTCGACCAACATCTCCTGCTTCTCGTATACGCTGTACTAGAGGTATCTCTCCTAAAAACGGAACATTAATATCCTCTGCAAGATGTTTAGCACCTTCTTTCCCAAAGATATAATATTTATTGTTAGGAAGCTCTTCTGGTGTGAAATATGCCATGTTTTCTACAATTCCCAGTACAGGTACACTAATACTTTCTTGTTGAAACATTGCCACTCCTTTTCTGGCATCTGCCAATGCTACATTCTGAGGTGTACTGACCACTACTGCTCCTGTAATTGGCAAAGACTGCATAATCGATAAATGAATATCTCCTGTTCCTGGAGGTAAATCTAATAGTAAGAAATCTAATTCTCCCCAAGCGGCATCAAAAATCATCTGATTTAGTGCTTTTGCTGCCATAGGACCTCTCCATACCACTGCTTGATTAGGTTGTGTAAAAAATCCAATAGACAATATTTTTACCCCGTAACTTTCTATAGGTTTCATCTTTGACTTATCTCCCACTTTTACAGATAACGGTCTTTCTCTTTCTACATCAAACATAATTGGCGCAGACGGTCCATAGATATCTGCATCCAATAAACCTACACTGAATCCCATCTTGGCTAGTGTTACAGCTATATTAGACGTTACAGTAGATTTTCCAACTCCTCCTTTACCAGAAGCAATGGCAATAATATTTTTAATTCCAGGAATTGGTTTTCCTTTGATTACATTGTTTGCAGGTTGTTTAGCTACAGGAGCTTCTACTTTAACATTCACCTTTACTTTCGCCTTTTCATACACCTTTTCATGAATTGCTTTCATGATATCTACTTCGGCTCTTTTTTTAATATGTAATGCAGGTGTTGCTAATTCTAAATCGACGATGACTTCATCTCCAAAAGTGATCACATTTTTTACTGCACCGCTCTCTACCATATTCTTTCCTTCTCCGGCAACTGTAATTGTTTCCAAAGCTTTTAATATCTCTGATTTTTCTAACTTCATGTTTGTTTAGCTTTTCCTCATAGTAGGTCGTAAATACCTATATATAATTGCAAAGATAGGTTGAAAAATTAAGATTCTAAAACCTATAAATATCGAAATCTCCTATAACCATATCATTAATAACAACATGCTTACACTCTATAATGGTATGGTTTGTGATAAACAAGAATTTCAATATTCAATCAATTATCACTTATGAAACGAATCCTTTTTTTATTCTCACTATTCATCATTATTTCATCCTATTCTTTTGGTCAAGGAAAACTAAAAAAAGCTGAAAAAGGGTTGCATAAAAGTAGCAACTATTATTCATCATCTACTCAATCTAGAACATCGTCCAGTTCATCATATGATGATACTTCTCTTTGGGGAGGACTCTCCATGGTTATTATAGAAATGGGATTATACGCTACCTATTATGGTTTAATCGAAAGCCCTGTAGAACGACAGCATTTTGCCAGTAATGCCTTTATTACCAAATATCCTTATCACAGCTCTAACCGAGGAAATTATGCCTACAATTGGAATGAAGACACCAATCTTTCTAGAATTACGTTAACCAATCGATTTATAGCTGAAAACAATGAGCTATATGGCAATCATATCAATGCTGATTTTAGATTTTTAAAAAGAGGTAGTATCGAAGCAGATTATCTACAATTATGGGAAAATAATACGTTTTTTGGAGATAATTCTCTTGCAATATTTACATTTCTTGCAAAATACCATAGAGTTCGAACAGAAAAATTTAACGCTTATTGGGGCATAGGAGCTACCTATGTTGCAGGAGATGTAGAGGAATTAGGATTTACATATGGTATCGGAGCAGAATACTTTTTTGCAAAACCCCTAAGTGTAGAACTAAATTATAATCAATCCTTAATTAATACACGCTCTTCTGATAAACTAAATGCGTTACTTAACTATCATGTCAATCAGTTTAAAGTCACTGGTGGATATGAATACCTACGAATCGGTGGCGTTGATTTTTCTACATTTTCTGTTGGATTAGGGATTTTTATTTAAAAATAGAATAAAAGGACATATTATCAATAGAAAGCAGGAAACTAGATTATAGTACACGACAAGGTTTGAGAATAATCTTATAACTCTTCCATTGGATCCCAAAACAATTTTTCGAAATTCTGTATTTGATTATCAATGACCTCAACATCTTCACTCTCCAGTAATTGTTGCATCAGATTAGTTCCTTGAAAATGATGCTTACCTGTCAGAATTCCTTTTCTATTTACCACTCTGTGTGCTGGTACATCTTCTTGCTTGCTAGAGGCATTCATCGCCCAACCTACCATACGCGCACTTCTAGCAGCACCTAGATACTTAGCTATTGCTCCATACGATGTTACTCTACCATATGGAATTAATTTTGCTACTTCATAAACGTTTTCAAAAAAACTTGTATTAGACTTAGATTTGGTGTCTCTATTTTTATCCTTCATCCCAGGTGTAGATTATTCTCATTAATGTTATAATTACCAGTACCAACATCAATATCCCCATAAAATAATTAGAGTACTTAGCAATAGTTACTGTTCTTTTTTCAATTTTAAGAAAAGAAATTACATAAAAATATAAGGTTAAAAAAGTTCCTGAGCCAGCAGCTATACCAAATATAAAAATACGCAATGCATCATATTGTATTTTTCCACTTACACTCATAGCAGCTGCTATGGTACAAAAATAAGGAATAGGCAATACATTAATTGAAGACATCATAGCGCCTTTAAAAAAACTTCGGGAGCCTGCATTTTTATACACCCTTATTTTTGTTCGTTTTTGTCGTGCTTTTACAAAAAAATAGATCGCCATTAAAAAAAACACTACTGCTCCTGTTCTTAATAGAATATTACGAACATAAGGATTAAAAAATATATATTTTGCCAATAATATAGCAAGTAAGGCTTGTAAAAAAACAATTATTGATGCTCCAATAGCTACTAATATGCCACTTTTTTTACCTCTCTCTAAGCATGTTCTTGCCACGGTCATATTAACTAACCCTGGTGGGATCACACCTATCAATGATGCTAAGAAAGTAATTATGAAGAGTCTAGTCGTTTCCAAATCGATGGTGGCAATTAGGTAATTTTAAACTGGATGTAAGTTATAGGTTTATTTTTTTCTAAATATTGTTTTTCATAAAAAGTTTGGATGGATATTACCTCATCAGGTGATCCTTCTTGATGGTATACATTATGGTTAGCATACAACACTTCATGACCTTCTCCGTGTAATAATCCTAGCGTATATCCATGCATAAATTCACTATCTGTTTTTAGATGCATTATTCCATCTGGTTTAAGAATTTTTTTATAGCGTTGTAAAAACTCGTGATTGGTCATTCGATGTTTTGTTCGCTTATACTTGATCTGTGGATCCGGAAAAGTAATCCATATCTCATCAATCTCATTAGTATCAAATATATGATCCACCAACTCTATCTGAGTGCGAATAAAAGCAACATTATTCATCTCTTTCTCAATAGCTGTTTTAGCTCCTCTCCAAAACCGAGCACCTTTAATATCTATTCCAATAAAATTTTTATCAGGATATTTTTCTGCTAATCCAACAGTATACTCTCCTTTACCACATCCTAGTTCTAATATAATAGAGTTTTCATTTTTAAAAAAATTCTCTCTCCATTTCCCTTTAAATCCCAGAGAATTACTAAGTACTTCTTCTCTTGTAGGCTCTACTACATTCTGAAAACTCCTATTCTCATTAAACCGCTTTAATTTATTCTTACTCCCCACCTGTTTATCTTCTTCTATATGTATTTGACTCTTTAACTTGTTTTATGTTACATATAAGTCTTGATTTCTTTTTCTTCATTAAAAAGAATCAATCCTAACTACTTAAAAACATATACAATACATCCATTACGCTATTGTACTGTTGATTTCACCCTTTCTATGCATCTTTAATATTATGAAAAGATTATTGCACTAACCTAAACATAATTTTTTGGTAAAATTAAGGAAATATATACTTAGAAGAATACTATTAATTTTAAAATAGCACTAGCAATTTTTGAATGATTAACTTACAAAACCTTAGATTTTGAGTAAAAAAGTACTTGTAGCTCCCCTTAATTGGGGTTTAGGTCATGCAACCCGGTGTATTCCTATAATTCATGCCTTAATACGCGAAGGTTTTGAGCCTGTTATAGCCTCTGATGGAGCAGCACTAGCTTTACTAAGAAAAGAATTTCCAGAATTAAGAACAGAAGAAATTCCTTCTTATACTATAGAATATTCTAAAAAAGCTAGTAATTTTAAACTAAAGATGCTGCTTAATAGCCCGAAAATTGCACACGCAATTACAGCCGAAAAAAAAGCGACTAAACGTATTGTAGAATCTGATGATTTTTATGGTATTATATCCGATAATAGAATGGGGGTTAGATCTAAAAGCCTACCATCTGTATTTATTACCCATCAGCTTACGGTTATAAGTGGGAAAACAACCTCTACTAGTACAAAAATCCATAAGAAATACATTAAGAAATTTGATGTTTGTTGGGTTCCTGATATGGCGGATGATCCAAGTTTAAGTGGAGAACTAGGTCATCCAAATCACAGCAAGATCCCTGTTACTTACCTAGGCCCTTTAAGCAGGTTTAACTATCAAAACTTGCCAAAGAAATATGATATTATGGTTTTATTATCTGGGCCGGAACCACAACGAACCATGCTAGAAGAAAAACTGTTTCAGGAATTTGAACGTAGTGATAAAAAAATAGTTTTTGTCAGAGGTATTATTGAAGAAAATCAGGAGACCTATGTAAAAAACAATATCACCATACATAATTACCTTACTGGAATAGCCTTAGAAAACACTATTAATAGCAGTAACATCATAATTTCTAGATCAGGATATACGACTGTAATGGATCTTGCCAAATTAAAGAAAAAAGCCTTTTTTATACCTACTCCTGGTCAATTTGAACAAGAATACCTGGCAGAACGGCTTACTAACAATAAGCTAGTTCCTAGTTGTAAACAGAATGAGTTTACACTAAAGAAATTGTATGATTTAAATGCTTATAAAGGGTTAAGTAGTTTTAGCACCGACATCGACTACAGGGAACTTTTTCACTTTTTCCAAAGTAAATGAAAATTCACTTCCTATGCGATAATCACTTTCTACATAAATGCGTTCATGATGTGCTTCGATAATATGTTTTACAATAGCTAGGCCGAGTCCAGAACCACCTTCTTTTCGGGAACCGCTTTTATCTACTCGATAAAAACGTTCAAACAATCTGGGGATATGCGCTTGGGCAATACCCTCGCCATTATCCGTTACTCTAACGATTACTTTATTTTTAATTAGATTTTCTATACTTACTTCTGTTGTTCCATCCTCTTTTCCATATTTAATTGAATTAACGATCAGATTAGATAACACCTGTTGGATTCTTTCTTTATCGGCATGTACTAGTACTGGATCTTGATAATTCATATCAAAAGTCAAAGCAATATTCTTTTTTGATGCTTTCATTTCGAATAGTTCAAAAACACTTTGTACTAATTCTATAATGTCAAAATTAGTATAGTTAAGATTTAAATCTCCCACTTCTAATTTGGTGATCATATCCAAATCTTTGACGATATAGATAAGTCGTTCTACTCCTTTATTAGCACGATTTAAATATTTATCAAGAATTGCAGGATCATTCATCGCTCCATCAATCAGTGTTAGAATATATCCTTGTACTGTAAATAATGGAGTCTTTAATTCATGAGAAACATTTCCCATGAATTCTTTACGATAGTCTTCTCTAATCTTTAGAGTTTCTATCTCAGTCTTCCGTTTCTGGGCGAATCTTTCAACTTCTTTAATTAACGTCCTCATATCGGTAGTTACTGGACTATCACCTATAGTATCCATATCCAGCATTTCAATATCATCATATATTTTCCGAACTCTACGATAAATAAATCTCTGAACCCGATACTGTATGATTAAAAAACAAACCGCGTAACATACAATAATGAAACCTGCTATAACTAGAAAGTTGAATTGAGATTGAACATATAAAAAAACGCTCAATAAGAGCGTTAATACTAACGTTATATATAAAGACGACAGGTATGCAAACCTATACGATCTCTTAAAATTTTCTGCCATTATACAACAAACTTATAGCCAACTCCTTTAATAGTTTTAAAACTATCATCGCCAAGTTTTTCTCTTAACTTTCTGATATGCACATCAATGGTACGACCTCCGACGATAACTTCATTACCCCAAACCTTGTCCAAAATATCTTCTCGTTTGAATACTTTGCCCGGTTTAGAAGCTAATAAAGATAATAATTCGAACTCTTTTCTTGGTAATATAATTTCTTTTTTATCCTTAATGATCTTATATTCATCCCTATTAATAACAAGGTTTCCGATCTTCACTACCTCGTCAGAAGAATCATCCTCTTTTAATCTACGTAATAAAGCTTTCACCTTGCTTACCAACACTTTAGGACGAATGGGCTTTGTAATATAATCATCTGCTCCTGCATCAAAACCTGCTACTTGTGAGTAATCTTCTCCACGTGCAGTTAAAAAGGTGATAATCGTGTTTTGTAAATCTGGTATTTTACGAATTTGCTCGCAAGCTTCAATACCATCCATCTCTGGCATCATTACATCCAATATGATTAAATGAGGCTTTTTCTTTTTAGCAATTTTCACAGCTTCTAAACCATTTTCTGCTGTTAAAACACTATAACCTTCTGCCGTAAGATTATATCCAACGATTTCCAAAATATCTGGTTCATCATCTACTAGTAGAATTGTAATATCTTTTTTATTCATTATAATTTAGAATTATATAACAATAAAGGTAAATATACTACATAATACGAAGTATCCATATTACACAGTGCTTGGTAACAATAAGCTAACATTAAAAGCGTATGATCATAACATTGATTTAACTTTACTAAGATACAATACATTGTTATGCATCAATTAGAATCAAAAAAGGCTGAATATGATATCCAGCCTTTAAAGTCTTATATGTATAAATATTTATTATTTATGATCTCTATATGTTTCTAACAAGTTCATGGTTGCGGTTATCAAATCCTTAGTTTCTAATAACAACCCAAAATACAAGGTAGTATTTTTAGGACTACTTTCTTCTGTTCTGGTTCTTGCAACCTGTTTGTCAATTTTCTCATTAACTCTATTGAATAATTCCTGTTTTTCATTAAGAATAGTATCAATTTGATCAAATTCTCTATCACTAAACGCCTTTTTTATTTGTCCGAACAACTCATTTAATTGCTCCTCGATTTCCTTCAGATCTTTAATTTGATTAAATCGAAGTTTCTTATGATTGTTGTTTACATGTTTATGACTTGCCTTAGAGATATAATCTAATGATTGAGACATGTCCTGCAAATATCCTAAGATATTAATATAAAAGTTACTCGCACCTACACTGGATTCATCCAGATTCTTAATAAAATAAAAGATATTATCTCTTAAATCCTCTACCTCAGCTTCTAGCTTAGCGATTCCTTTTTTAGTTTTCTTTAAGGCTGGCAAATCATATTTCACAAGACTTTCTATGGTACTTGTATAAATCTTAGTTCCTCTACTTACAAAGGATTTGATATTATCCGCACTTTCTTCGATCACTCCTTGAACAGAACTACTCTCAGAATTTTTAAGGCTATCTTCTGCCTTCTCTGCTTTAACTTTTTTCCTATAACTTATGGTATTTCTTGCTAAAAGCAATATCGCGACTAACAGAAGTACTGCTATCATCGGAGCACCACCAAGGTTAATCAAAAATGCTACTGCTCCTGCAGCAATAAAAGCACTAATCGCAGTCATAAACCATCCGCCTATTACATTAAGTACTCCAGCCACACGATATACAGCACTCTCAGTTCCCCAAGCTCTATCAGCTAATGAGGTACCCATTGCTACCATAAAGGTCACATAGGTAGTAGAAAGTGGTAATCCCATAGATGTGGCAATAGAAATCAGAATTCCTGCTACTACCAGATTTACTGCTGCCCGCACCATATCAAAGGCTGGCATCTCATAGGTCTTATCTTTTGGTAATTCTATTACAGGCTTTGTGAATCTTTTTTCTATAAAATCCATCGCAGGTTTTGGTGTAATCGCTCCTAATCCTTGTGATATTAGTACCGTACCTCTTACAACACCTCTAGATAAAAAATTAGGTTTAAAACGTTCTTTAGCTTCTCCTTCTCTCGAAAGGTTTATTTCGGTTTCAGCAACATAACGTGCCTTTTTAGATAACCATAATGTAAGAACCATGATAGCTCCTGCTGCAAACAATAATAATACCGGAGTCTCACTTTTCTTAGCTAAGCCATCCATAGCAAATTCTGCCGCCGGAATACCCGAAGCTATCCAAGCCTCATAGGATTGCCAACCAGCAATAGGTACTCCAATAAAATTTACCAAATCGTTACCTGAAAAAGCCAACGCTAATCCAAATGTACCTACGACAATAATAAGTTTATAAATATTTACTTTAACGAAGTTAATAAGGACATAAGATAGGGATGAAAATATCACAAAACCAGCTGCAACAATTTCGAGTACATGAGTTTCTAATAACCCTCTTAATGTCATTTTAATAGTTCCTGCATCTCCATCAATCTTAAACAAATCTTTCTGATCTTTTGCT
The DNA here is from genome assembly GCA_947493495.1 of uncultured Aquimarina sp. Taxonomy (GTDB): domain Bacteria; phylum Bacteroidota; class Bacteroidia; order Flavobacteriales; family Flavobacteriaceae; genus Aquimarina. Next base: position 20,221 of record CANLRN010000033.1, on the reverse strand, counting down.
AATTCTTTTACAGTCTCATATGAAGTTCCAAAATACTCCTTCGCAGCAGCTAACAATCCTTCTGAACCTCCACTATAAATAACATCAACTACTGATTTAGCATATGCGGTCCCTTTAATACCTTTCATAAAAATGAAATACAACAAAGCTGTTAATGCAATCCCCCCAAATAAGGCACCAACCCACTTAGCTTTCTTTTCAAAATTATAGGATAATAATAATCGGGTAATAAACTGTACGACGGCTCCAACTGAAAAGGCTATCACAACCGAGAGTAAAATCCCACTAATAATCTTTTTTGCAGTCTTAGTATTAATATAATTTTCTAAATCAGCAAATGTTTGTCCCTGATCTGCTCCTATTTTAATTAATGCAACACATACTGCAGCTCCCAAAAGGTTAAATACAATAGACACTGTTGTAGAAGTAGGCATCCCAAGCGTATTAAAAAAATCGAGCAGTAATATATCGGTAATCATAACCGTCATAAAAATGATCATGATTTCATCAAAATAAAATTCACCAGGATTAAATATTCCTTTACGAGCTACTTCCATCAATCCACTAGAAAAAATGGCACCAGCCGCAATACCAATACTGGCAACAATCATAATCGTTCTAAAAGAGACGGCTTTAGAACCAATAGCTGAGTTTAAGAAGTTAACTGCATCGTTACTAACTCCCACCACAAGATCCGCAATTGCTAATACTGCAAGAGCAACCACCATTAATAAATAAATAGTATTCGTATCCATTATTTTTTTTGTTTAAAGTGCAAATATTAAAATCAATTCCCAGTCCAATGTTACCATACTGTTATGTATTAGCACATTACTTAGAAATGTATATCAAATTGTAATCGGTACATTAATCCACTTGCTTCTCCTGCCTCTGTAGTATAACTTATATCTGACTGGACTTTTAGGTTATGTCCAGCAACATATTTTGAAACCCCTAAAGTATATTGTTGTTCTAAGTCTCTCCCAACTACAGCGTCATAATTAAGATTAGTATATCTTCCTGCAATTTCCCAATTATTTTTGAATAAATAGCCCGCTTGTAAGTTTAAAGCATTACCTACCTGAACAATATCTCCTGTAGGTGTTCCATCCTCTTCTACTGCAATCGCTTCATCTGCGTCTCTATCAGCAAATTCTCCCATAAAAGAGAAACCTTTATATTTAAATACTGCATCAACAAAAAGCGTAGAGATATTAGTTTCGTAAAAACCGGTGCTAGTGGTCATATATGACCCTTGGTTACTTCTGTTTTTAACAGCATCTGCATTAAAATCATAAGTAGCTGCAAGCATTAACTTAGGAGTTTGCTCTCTCTTAAGATCTCCTCCTTTATAATCTCCTTTACTTTTAAATTTTCCAAAAGGCAACAATTCTACTCTACCAGTATATTGATGACCTCCTAGGTTACCACTAGTAATATTTCTTCCTTCTCCCTGAGAAACCGCAAATGCTTCTCTTACTAGAAATTTTTCTGACAGCTTAAAGTGATGTCTTAATTGTACACCAAGATCACGATCAATATTAAATCTACTATTTAATCTGGAACGGTCAACTAACTGTAAATTTGCAGAAGAAATAACACGCTCTACGTTACCGGGTAGTTTTGTTTGTCCAGCCCAAAGTGTGAAGTTTTTATAGAAATTCCATTTGATAACCGCATCCAAAATATAACGTGGTGCATTATTAGTGAATTCTGAAGCTCCGGATATATCTCTGTTAGATAAACCAAGTTCTATTTTATATTTAAGTTTTGGACTATAAGCAAAACCGTCAAACTTTAAACGTGCTCTTCTTACTAAAAATGAAGTTTCGGGTTTGCTATAATCTCCATCATTGATACCCCATTCTGACGTACCAAGTAATTGGAATCTTGTTGCAAATCGCATGCTCCATGAGCTATCTTTTGCAACTACATTTAGGATTCCTTTTCCGAATTTAGTCTCAGTTGTTTCCTGAGCTTTTACAGAACAAAGCGTAAATATAGCAACCGCTATAAGGGTAATCTTTAATTTCATGATCGATATTAATTTTTGTCGCTGCAAAGAACCAATATCAATGTTAAGTTAATGTTATCTTAATGTTTTAAAATAATTATTTTAAAACATCCTTTTTTTTGAGTACTTATGTAAAATCAAAAAAGGCTGACCAGATTGGTCAGCCCAGTATTTCAAAAATCTAAGTCGACAAAAACTAATACGATTTTTTGAAATTACTATGTGTCTTCCGACTCGTCAAAAATATTTTTTTTGGCGAGTTTTTATGTTATCAGAACTTTAAGCTATTGTTAAAAATTACACTAAATAAGATTCAGTAAGTACCCCAATATTGATCCACCCAATATTATCCACATCACATTCACCTTTTTAATCCCAAAAATCAGGAATGCACTTAGCAAAGCGATAAGTATTGCTCTCCAATCTATTAGCGTATCTACAGACATCACATATAATACTGAAAGCATAATAGCCACCGCCGCAATATTAACAGAGTCTAAGAAATAACCCAATACTTTAGATTTTCGCATTTTAGGAACCAATGGATTTAGAACTAAGACAAAAAGAAAAGAGGGAAGGAAAATCCCTAATGTTGCACCAACAGCTCCCCAAAATCCGGCTAATTGATACCCTATAAAGGTGGCTGTTGATAATACGGGACCTGGTGTAAATTGTCCAACCGCAATAGCATCTATCAGTTCAAGTCTTGTCAACCATCCTTTAGTTACTAATTCTGCATCAAGATACGCAAACAACACATAACCGCTACCATATAGTATAGCGCCCACCTTTAGAAAAGTCCAAAACACTTTTATAGAAGATAGTTTAATAAAAGTAGCTGTCGAAATCTTGAATATAAAAAAAGGAGCAATAGATTTAGGAGTAGTTGCGAATTTAGATTTGGAATAAAAATATAGTACTCCTAAAACACCTGCGCTTAATAACGCTATAATTTCATTAACCCCTAAAAGGCTAACAATTAGTACTAAAAAACCTATAGCACCAATCTCCCGGCTTTTTAAAGCTTTTTTACCTAATTTTAGAATAGCAGATGCAATTATAGCCAATACAGCCGGCTTAATCCCAAAAATAAAAGGAGCAACTTCTGGCAATTGTCCATATGAAGTATAAAACCACGCCAAAACTCCTGTAATAACAACTGCTGGAAAAACAAAACAAGCGCCCGCGACAAATAAACCTGCAATTCCAGCTCGTTCATGACCACAATGCATGGTCATTTCAGTAGAGTTAGGGCCAGGAATTAAATTAGTTACACCAATAAGATCTAAAAAGTGTTCTCTGTCCATCCATTTCCTTTTATGAACCACTTCTTCTTCCATCATAGCGATATGAGCAGCTGGGCCTCCAAAAGCAAAACAGCCCAATCTAAAAAAAACCATTGCAACCTCTATAAGTCTTTCCTTTTTATTCATTCAAATAGTAATGTTTTAGGATTATGTTTAAAAACAAGATGATCAAAAATATGAATATAATAGTAACTTTTAGTGTCTAAAATTATAAGAAACTAGGGCGCTCGTTTTAAAGAGTAAGTTAAATTTATTGTTTTACAAAAACCTGAAAAACAATATTTTACAGATTCAATGTTAATTTAATGTTATGCAAATGTTGTTTAAATGTAAAATAAATAGTACTTTTATACTATAGGTCGACATCCCAAAATAATTTTAAAGTATTTAGAATCATGAAAAACATATTAGTAGCAATAGCCATTTTATTTTCAGGAACTATGATGGCTCAGGATGTAAAACCTACTTTCGAAAAACAAGGAGATGTAATAAAAGGAACCTTCTTTCACGACAATGGAGAAATCCGTCAACAAGGATTCTATAATAAGGAAGGGAAATTACAAGGAGAATGGAAATCATATGATGTTACCGGTAAGAAAATTGCCATGGGACAATATAAAAATGGAGTAAAAACTGGTAAATGGTTCTTCTGGAATAATGAGAAGTTATCAGAAGTAAACTATACTGATAATACAATCGCATCGGTAACAACATGGTCTAATAAAGATGATGTTGTGGTAAATTATCCAAAAAATTAAGTATATCAACATAAAATAATTATGGCGCTTCGAGAATTCGAAGCGTTTTTTTATGTGAACAATTCAAAAAAAAAAGATCCTCTTTTATTCAATTTAGAATATAAAGAGATCACTGCATTAATATTTATTTTACATACTTAATACGCTAAAACATTTTCTTAACATAGAAAACAATATACTAAATACAATTACTACTCTTCTTCATCCTTTTAAAATCAATTATTTCGAGATTTTATTCCTCTATTTTTCTTTCACTAAAAAGGAATCTCTTATTCAATTCTGATAACAATTACCTAACATTAATATCATTCTTATTTAATTTTTCAGTAACACACAGGTAACAATTGCTATCGTTATTTGCCTCAAAATTAGAACACGTTACATGAGAAAAATTGTAATTCTCTGTGCACTATTCGTTGTTGGAATAGTTAGTGCGCAGGAAACCGGCTCCATAGCTGGTACTTTGCTTGACAAAGAAGCAAATGATCAACCTTTACCCTTTGCCAATGTATTGATAAAGGGAACTAGTAAAGGAACAACCACAGATTTTGATGGATTATATACCATCGAAAATTTAGAACCAGGAACCTATACCATAGAGTTTAGTTTTGTTGGTTATGAAACCTTAGATAAAGAAGTTGTCGTTACCGCTAATCAAACTACTACGCTAAATGCATCTTTAGGAGCAAGTGCTGCTGCATTAGACGAGGTTATTATTAAAACCACTGTTAAGAAAGAATCTGAAGCTGCTATCCTACTTGAACAAAAGAATGCGGTAACTATTCAGCAAAAAATTGGAGCACAAGAGCTTTCTAAAAAAGGAGTAAGTGATGTAGCCACAGGTTTAACCAAAGCAACCGGTATTTCTAAACAAAGTGACAAATTATATGTTCGTGGTTTAGGAGATCGTTATAACAATGCATACTTAAATGGTTTACCCATACCTTCATTAAATCCTAAGTTAAAATTGATCGATTTAGGAATCTTCCCAACTGATATTGTGGAAAACTTAGGTATCTATAAAACCTACTCTCCTAATATCTACGGTGATTTTGCAGGAGCAAGTGTAAATATCGACACCAAAGATCGTCCTGGAAAAGGTTTCTTAGAAATTGGTTTCAGTTCTGGCGCTAACACAAATGCTATCAGTAATGATTTCTTTTTATTAAATGGAGGTCAGTATGATCAATGGGGAATTGATGACGGATCCAGAAGAGTACCAATCTTTTTAGATATCCCTAATTATAATTACAATAGTACCGAAATTGACTATTACCCTTTTGACACTTCCTTTAACCCAAAAAAGAGATTTAACGGTCCAGATGGAGGAGTTAGTGTTACAGGCGGAAAAACGTTTACATTTGGAGAGGATAGTCCTCATAAATTAGATTTTCTTTTTACAGGATCCTTTAGTCAAGAACATAAAACTGCTTTAGATGGTGTAGAAGCAGCCTATAATTCACAAGGTGAATCCGTAGTTGGTATTGGTTTCTTTGAAGATGTAGATCGCTACAGATATACAACAAATACTACTATACTTGGTAGCTTAGGATACCGATGGAATAGTAATAACAAAATTCTTTCTACTACACTATATGTAAATGACACACAAGACGAGCTAAGAGAATTAAGAGGTCTTAGTAGTGAAGATACTGATGTATTTATCAGAATTAGAAGAGGAACTTATGAGCAGAATAACCTATTTACGCAACAGTTCACGGGTGACCATAAGTTTAATGAAGACAAATATTCATTAGGTTGGGGAGTTGCTTATAACAAGGCACAAGGTTTAATCCCAGACAGACGTCAATTAATTTTCACCGAAGTGTCTAATGGAAACTTAATCCTTGGTGATGCAACGAGTCCTGATTTTGCTAATAACCAACGTTTTTATCAAGAATTAAACGAAAATGATTATTCTGGTAAAGTAGATTTTGATATCAATTTTGGAAAAGACGAAGATGATAACTTCAAAAATAAAGTTACGATAGGTACTTTCTTTAGATCAAAAGATAGAGATTTTGAAGCAAATCAGTTAAACTACAACCTAAACAACCTTAATAACCTTAATGTAGATTTTAATAATCCAGATGCACTGCTTAACGAGGAAAACTTCCTTGCTGGTGAGTATATCGTATTAGAAAACTTAAACTCTACCCGTATTTACGAAGCAGATTTTACAAATTTCGGAGGATATGCTAATTTACAATATGCTCTAGGTGAAAAATTAATCTTCAATGGAGGCGTAAGAACCGAAATATTCGAACAAAATATAAACTTTAGGCTTCAGCAAGATTTAGAAACGAGTCCATTTAGAAACAGTGTATTAGATGAAACTTTTATCTTACCAAGTCTTAGTCTAAAATATTCACTTAACGAAAGATCAAACCTTCGATTTGCTGCAAGTAAGACTGTAACCTTACCAAAGTTTACAGAGGTTGCTCCTTTCTTAGATGAAGATGTAACCGAATCTACGGTAGGTAATCCAGAACTTAAGAACTCAGACAACTACAATGTAGATATTAAATGGGAGTATTTCCCTGAACAATCAGGAGAATTATTAAGTGCAACAGTATTTGGTAAGTATATAGATAAACCAATTGAAAAAATAGGACTAGCATCTGCATCTAACTTTGTTTCTTTTGGTAATACATCTAACGCTACTGTTTTTGGTTTAGAATTAGAATATAGAAAGAATCTTGGTAATCTTTTTGAATTAGAAGAAACCGTTTGGAACGATCTTAATTTCGGGGTGAATACTACCCTTATGTATTCTAAAGTAGAAATAGATGAAAATCTTCAGATCAATGGAGTAAATATTGCACCTACTAATAATGATCGTCAGCTACAAGGAGCTTCTCCATTCTTAATCAATGCAGATATAGCATATACCAAAGAAATCAAGAATCATAAAATTACTTCGGCATTAGACTTCAATATTTTTGGAGATCGAATCTATGCAGCAGGTAGTAATGGTAGAGGAGACATTTTTGAAAAAGGATACGGAACCTTAAACTTTAATTTTAAAGATGAAATCGGAAAAAATATTGAAATCAGCTTTAAAGCTAAAAACTTATTAAATCCTTCTATTACCAGATTTCAAGATCAAGAAAACTTAAACCAAGAATTTACAACATACAATTTTGATAATGGTATCAACTTCAGTCTTGGAGTAACATTTAAACTTTAAAAAAAAACGAACACAAATAATATTAAAGATGAAAACTAAAAATTTATTTACGGGAATATTACTTGGGACGGCAGTATTGTTTTCTGCCTGTACTATTCAAGAAGACAATATTGGTGATGTAATTATCAACCAAGGTGGTAATGGAGATACTGATGGGAGCATTCTTCTTGAAGGTCAAATTACAGAAGATATCACACTAACAGCAAACGAAGTGTATGAATTACGTGGTGGTGTATCTGTCGTTGATGGAGTTACTATGACTATTGAAGCAGGAACAAGAATAATAGCAGGTGACGTTGGCGGAGTATTCTCTTACTTAGCTATCGAGCAAGGAGCAACTATTATGGCAGAAGGAACTGCAAACCAACCTATAGTGTTTACTTCTAACAAATCCACTCCTAATGCTGGAGATTGGGGAGGGTTGTTATTAGCAGGAAAAGCTCCTATCAATAGAGGAACTACAGCTACCACAGAGGTTGCTAATCTCACCTATGGTGGTACTGATGCTACAGATAACTCAGGAATATTGCGTTATGTGCGTTTAGAATATACCGGTGGAAAAATTAACGATGATGCTGAATATAATGGCCTTTCTTTATACGGAGTTGGTAGTGGAACTACAATAGAATACATCCAGGCTTTTAACGGTAACGATGATGGTATTGAGTTTTTTGGTGGAACTGTAAACCTAAAATATGCCATAGTAACTGGTGCTGGAGATGATTCTTTTGACTGGACAGATGGATGGATTGGAAATGGTCAATTCTGGATCGCACAACAAACTTCCGTTGCTGGCGATAAAGGTATCGAAGCAGATAATTTCTCTGATAACCCAGGTGCTGCGCCTTTCTCTAACCCAACATTGTCTAATATTACTTTAATCGGTGCAGAAGATGGTGATGGTGAGAATAAAGGAATCGAGTTTAGAGCAGGTACCAAAGTATCTATGTATAACACAATCATCAAAGCTTTTCCAGGAAAAGGAATCGAAGTAGATGATGACCAAACCTTAGTAAACCTAAATAACAATGAAGTAATCGTGAGAAACTCTATCATCGATAACGTAAACTCTTTTGATTTAGATCACGAAGATGTTGCAACGGTAGATTTAGCTGACTTTGCTACATTTAACAACTTTACTGTAGATGGCTCTGGAAACCCGTTTAATAGTATGGGAGCTGCAATCCCTTCTGGGTTCGAAATTAATGGTTTCAGAGGAACTTACCAGTATACAACTGCTATTGATGGAGTAGATAATTTTGATCCTTCTACGTTAGATCCTTTCTTTACTGCTGCTAACTATGCAGGAGCTTTACAAGAGAGTGATACTTGGACATCTGGCTGGACAAGACTATAAGTTATAGTAAATTCATATAAAGAAAAGCACCTTGATTATTTACAAGGTGCTTTTTTTATCCCATATCTGTTTTAAAAAATTGTAAACAGTTTTTTGAGTTTTAATCCTTTTTAACTTTGAGGCAATATTTTTTTAATACTTCAAAAACAAAAGAAACTAAAAACAAAAATTATAACAATCACCAAAACTCTTTTATAAACAACAATTTACTAACTATTATAGTATCATAGCGTATTCAAACTACTATCATTAGCCTAAACTAAACCGTAAATCTTACTCGATAAAGAAGTTACAGTTCCTTAATCCAAGAATAATAATAGGTTAAAACTAATGACGGTGAAACTTTATTTATTTGCAATAAGATTTTGAAATAATACTCTATTAAAATACAGAATACTACGCGTGATACTTTCTTGAATATTTTGAGTTAGCTATTAGACATAAAGAAACGTGTTCGTAGAAGGCTGGAAGATCATTATTATCCAACAACAATAATGTTTCTCTTCAGCCTTCTCTTTTTTATAAAATCTTAAAAATGAATATTTTTAAGATTTTAGCTGCGAAGTAATTGTTGTCTAATGCAAATTCTCGTATGATTCTTAAAAAAACACAAAAACATTACAACTATTCGTATTGTAAGTTTATCCAATTGTTAAGACAGATATATGCATTTTCACCCGTTTAACGTTGTCATAATGTTTATGTAATATCTTATAAAACTACCAAAACCTAAGGTTGCTCTTTTTCTGAAACAAATTCCCAATTTAGTACAGCAGAAAGGAAAAATCAAAACTTACGGTAAACAAAGGGTTTACAAGGACTAGTATCCTGTAACAATACAACAAAGAAGGTTAAAAAAATCATCAAAAACTCCTCTTCTCTTTATTTTCTCCAAAATTACAATCCCTTAAACTAAGGATAATAGTAGGATAAGATTCCTTACTGTAAAACCGTATTTATTTGTAACAGAATTTTACGAATACGAAATGAGAAAAATTTTCACAGTAATTGCACTGTTTTATCTTGGATTAAATTTTGCACAAGAAACCGGATCAATCTCCGGAACACTTCTAGATAAAGAAGTAAACAATCAACCACTACCTTTTGCTAATATTGTAATCGTTGGAACCACCTTAGGTACTTCGACAGATTTCGATGGAAAGTATGAAATAAATAATATTCCTACAGGAACCTACACCTTAGAGTTTAGCTTTACCGGTTATGAAATCATACGTATACCAGAAGTTGTCGTAGCGCCTGATAAAGTAACCGTAATTGACACAGCATTAGGTGCTACTGCTGCTGCACTGGAAGAAGTAGTTATAAAAGTTCAAACCAATAGAGAGAGAGAAGAAGCTTTATTACTGGAACAAAAGAATGCTGTTCAAATAAAAGAGAGTATAGGTGCAGAACAATTAACAAGACTTGGAGTTTCTAACGCCTCCGCTGCTACCACAAAAATATCTGGTGTATCTAAAGCAGAAGGATCCGGAGATATTTATGTACGTGGTTTAGGTGATCGTTATCTAAGCACTACTCTTAATGGATTACCAATACCATCAGACAATATCGATAAAAAAAATATAGACTTAGAATTATTCCCAACAAGATTTATTGGAAATGTTTCAATAAGTAAAACCTTTGCTCCTTCTAACTCGGCCGATCTTGCTTCTGGAAATATAGATATCGTTTCTAAACAGGTTACAAAAACCAAAGATATTGGTGTAAGTGTTAGTGCAGGAGTTAATTCTAATGTAGCCGATAACGATATTTTTAGCAATTTTAAAGTCACAGCGAATAATGATGATATTTCTTTAGGGATATATAGTCGTGAATTTGAAGCCAGCAACCTTGTAAATGCCATAACTCAGCAATCGTGGAACACCGCAGAGATATCTACTCCTATCAGCTATGGATTTGGGTTTAATATTGGAGGAATATTAGGTGAAGCTAGAAATTTTAAACTTTATTTCAGTGGAGGTCAATCAGTTGATCACGAATATAGAGAAGGTTTGTTTAGAGAATATGATCAGGGGAACCTAAGAGACGTAGTACCAGAAGATGATTTAAAACGTTGGTTACGTACTGTTAACTCCACAGCAATGTTACACAGTCAATATAAGATTAGTGATGATCATAAATTATCTTTTAACAGTTTTGTCATTAACAAAGTTTTTGAAGAAACCTTAGAAGCTGGACGTGAACGTACTACAGAATTTTTCGAAGAACTAGATAATATTGAAGAAGGATCTCAGTTTCTTAGAGATCAAAATATAAAGAATACTTTTCTATCCGCAACACAGCTTATAGGAGAACATAAACTTTCTGAAAAGAATAACTTAGAATGGGCAGCGGGATTTAATTATTTAGTGGCTAATGAACCTAATAGAATTCGTAATGAAGTAAATATTCTTAACGATAATTCAAATACACCTGAGAACGAAGATGGGGCTATAGAACTTGGATTTACTGGAGGATTTCAACAAAGAAAATCTGTTCAAGAAATTACCGATCAAGAAATTAATGCTAGAATCTCTGATAAATGGGTTCTTAAGCAAAATGAGGATGAAGAAGATATTTTTGTCTTAAATGTAGGTGGAGATTTTAGAAATAAAACCAGAGATTTTTTATCACAATTTTTTGGAGTTGAAGAAGGTAATGTAGCAATCAACCCCACATCAATAGATGCTATAGGTGATATCTTCACTCAACAAAATTTTGACACTGGCGCACTGCAACTTAATACACAGCCAATAGATACTTATGACGCAGAACTTCTTTCTTACTCTGGAAACGCAAACTTTACAGGAACATTTAACAAGTTCACAGCGCAAGTTGGTGTTCGTTATCAGAAAGATGAAATCGATGTTAACTTTGATGTAGGAAACTTTGTAAATCCTCTTACAGGACAAGCAAGAATTGGATCTTCGAATAAAGAATACGATAATTTCTACCCGTACTTGAACCTAAAGTATTCAGTAAACGAAAAATTAGCATTACGTCTTTCAGGAAGTTTAGGGCAAACATTACCTGAATTTAAGGAAATTGCACCTTTTCAATATGTATCTCAAGTTGGGCAAGTATTTCAAGGAAATCCTAATGTAGAAAGATCTCAGAACTACAACGTAGATTTTAAAATAGAATTTTTTCCGAAAAACGATGAGTTAATATCTTTCAGTGCCTTCTATAAGAGAATAGAAGATCCAATAAACCGTGGTTTACAAAGAGGAGGAGAAGATATCTTCTCTTACTTCAATACAGGTGATAGAGCTCGTATTTTAGGATTCGAACTAGAAGGAAGAGTTTATATAATTAAGAAACGAGAATCAAATCCTAATTTAAGGCTTAGTGGGAACATATCTTATTTAGATCACGTGCAGGATTTAAAAGATGTTATTAGAGAAGATGGAACACTTCAACAAACTTTCAAGTATGGAGACAGAACTGAAATTGGATTAGAAGGTGCATCTGATTGGATCTCTAATCTATCATTAACTTTTAACTCTGGTGAAAAATTTCCATATGAACTTACGCTTATAGGAAACTATACATCAGATAAGATTTTTGCTTTAGGAGCTCCTAGAAATCAACAGCAACCAGATACTTTCTTCAATGGCGAAATTATAGAAAAGGGGTTTGTTACGTTAGATTTTATCGCTAACAAACAGATAAATGACAATTGGAGCATTGGATTAACTGCTAAAAACTTATTAAATCCTACAATAGAAAGAACACAATTTATTCAAGAAGTTGTAAGTGGAGATCAATTTGAAGATACCATCTTATCATATTCTACAGGAATAAACACCTCTTTAAGTGTTAGTTACAAGTTTTAAAACTTTATTTTAATTAAATATAAACAATGATGAAAACGTTAAGTAAATTATTAAGCTTTGCACTAATTACAGGGTTACTTTCAGTTTCCTGTGGTAGTGATGATGACAATGGTGGACCAATAACACCTATTGATGATTCTATTTTAAATGGTCTTATCAGTGAAGATCTTACATTAGACGCTAGTGTTGAATACTCAATTACAGGAACTGTAACTGTTGCATCAGGAGTTACTCTTACTATACCTGCAGGTACTGAAATCGTATCAGAACCAGGAGTAGATAATTACCTGGCAATATTAAAAGGAGCTGATATTGATATTCAAGGAACAGCAGCTAATCCTGTAATTATGCGTTCTAATGGCCAAGCAGGAGCTTGGGGTGGTTTAGTTATTTGTGGTGATGCTACGACTACGGAAGGAGCAGATGCGATAGCGGAAGTTGGAGGGCTTATCTATGGTGGAAATAATGACACCGATAGTTCTGGTAATATCGATTACTTAATCGTTAGAGATGCTGGTGCACAAATTACTACAACTTCACAATTCAATGGTCTTACACTATATGCTGTAGGTTCTGGAACTACAATCGACAATGTAGGTATCATTAATGGTACGGATGATGGTGTTGAATTTTTCGGAGGAACCGTAAATGTAAATAACTTATACCTACAAAACAATGAAGATGATGCTGTAGACTGGACAGAAGGTTGGAATGGAACACTTACTAACGGATATGTTTTAAACACTATCCCAAATTTCTCCACTGCTATCGAAGCAGACGGTGCAAATAACAATCCAACACTTGTTAACTTTACTGCAATCTCTTCTACTGGAGGAACTGCAATTCAAATCAAAAATGATTCTGGTGCTACTATCAACGGTTTAACTTTAACTGGTTTTGATACTTCTTTCGATTTTAGAGATAGCGCTCCAGCTTCTAATTTACAAATTGACGGAGCTGATGCAGATACTGCTGATGACGCTGTATTTAGTACATCTTCTACAAATGCTAGTTTATTTGCTTGGGTAATTGATGCAGGAACTGGTTCTGGTAACGTACTTCCTGCTACTATTTCTAGTGATCTTACGCTTGATGCTTCTGTAGCATACGAAATAAGTGGACCTGTTTTAGTAAGTAATGGTGCTACTTTAACAATTCCAGCAGGAACTACAATTACTTCTGAGTCTGGAACTGCAAACTACTTAGCTGTATTAAAAGGAGCTTCTATAGATATCCAGGGAACAATGGCTGATCCAGTAGTAATGGAGTCAAATGACGGTCAAGCTTGGGGTGGATTACTTATATGTGGTGACGCTACTACTACTGAAGGAGTAAACGCTATTGCTGAAGTAGGTGGTCTTGTTTACGGTGGTACTAACGATACAGATAATTCTGGTACTATCAACTACTTAGTTCTTAAAAATACAGGTGCTCAGATCAATGCTGATTCTCAGTTCAATGGGTTAACTCTTTATGCAGTAGGTAATGGAACTACAATTACTAATGTTGCTGTTATCGGTGGTTCTGATGACGGAGTTGAATTCTTCGGAGGAACTGTAAATATGACTAATTTCTATGCAGAAAACCTTGAAGATGATGCTGTAGACTGGACTGAAGGATGGAACGGTACACTTACAAACACATTCGTTAACATCACAATAGCAGATTTCTCTACTGCAATCGAAGCTGATGGTGTAAATAACAACCCAACACTTATTAACTTTACTGCAGTTTCTACAATGGGAGGAACAGGAATCCAAATCAAGAACAATTCTGGAGCAACTATTACTGGTCTTTCATTAACTGGATTTGATACTCAATTTGATTTTAGAGATAGCGCACCTGCTTCGAACTTACAAACTGATGATGCTGATGCTGCAGAAGCTACAACATATAGCACTTCTACAACAGTAGCAGCTGATTTCGATTGGGCAACTTCTTTATAGAACTAAATTATAAAAGAAAGAGATAAAATCTCATCTTATATAGAAAACACCCTCAAATTTGAGGGTGTTTTTTGTTTATACTTTTACTGATTTCCAAGTGCCCTTCCTAAACCATATAATTCCTACAACAGCAATTAACACTTCTGCAAATGTAATTGCTAAGAAAACCCCCATAGCCCCCCAATCAAAAACTATGGCTGTGAGATATGCAAACGGCAATTGAAATACCCAAAAGCAAAAGAAATTAATAATAGTTGGTGTTTTGGTATCTCCTGCTCCATTAAAAGATTGAATAATCACCATACCATAGGCATAAAACACATAACCTGCCGCAATAACACGAAGACTTAAGGCTCCATATTTTACAACTTCGGGCTCACTGCTAAAAATTTTGATAATTACCTCTGCAAAAATTAAGTATAGCACAGATACAACAATCATAAAATAAGCATTGTATTTTCCAGTTTTCCATACCGATTGTTCTGCTCGATCGGGTTTCCCTGCTCCCAGATTTTGCCCAACCAATGTGGCAGCAGCATTACTCATCCCCCAAGAAGGCATCAAAGTAAACATCAATACTCTAATAGCTATCGTATACCCTGCCAACACTTCGCTACCAAACTCTGCCATGATCCGCATTAAGAATACCCAACTAGATGTTCCTATTATAAATTGACCGATCCCTCCAAGAGAGACCTTAATTAGATTCATCATTACTTTGGACCTAAGTACAATATCTCTAAAAGTTACTTTGATTTTACTCCATCCAAACAAAAGAATCAGGATTTGCAATACCACTGCACTACCTCTTCCGATTGTAGTAGCAATAGCTGCACCTTGTACACCAAAACCAGAAATGGGTCCAAATCCAAAAATAAAAAGTGGATCCAGAATAATATTTAAGAGATTCGACACTATCAATACTTTCATCGCAACAGAGGCATCTCCTGCTCCTCGGAAAACGGCATTAATCAAAAACAATAACATAATGGTTATATTACCCCCTAATAAAACCTGGGTATATCCATACCCATCCGCTATCAAATCTGCTTCGGCACCCATAAGTGCTAAAATTTCTTTCGGAAAGAGTATTCCAATAACACTAATAATTATAGCGACAGCAATTCCCAAAAATATAGATTGTACAGCTGCTTGTGAAGCGCCTTTAATATCTTTTTCGCCAACTCTACGCGCTACTATTGCAGTAACACCCATACTGAGCCCAATAGCCACAGCATAAATTAAGGTAATTACTGATTCTGTTAATCCAACAGTAGCAATAGCATTAGCACCGAGGTTAGAAACCCAATATGCGTCTACCAGTGCAAAAATAGATTCCATCATCATCTCCAAAATCATAGGGATGGAGAGCATAAAAATAGCTCTACGGATACTACCAGAAGTAAAATCTTGTTCTTTTCCTGTAACTGCTATTTTAAAATATGAGAATAGTTTATGAAGGGTACGTTTATTTTGTGTCATGATTGTAAAGAATTATTTATTGAAAAAAGAGGGGTGTCCAGAATAACCAAAGAGTAGTTTCCTTAGCTATTATATTCCGAAAACGGTACTTCCGAGAATAGTTTTATAATTCTTTATAACTTCATCATACATCAAATATCAGCTATTTTTTTAGAAATAACAAAGTATCGCTTATAATTTTTAACAAAAAAAGTTCTTGTTTTTGATTTTAAAATCAAAATTAAAATTGTACTTTTATGGTCCCAAAATAATTAATTGCTATATGAAAAAAATCTACTTATTACTTACGTTTATTGGTATATTATGTTTCTCCATTACTGGAGTTCATGCACAAGCCAATCCTACTAGCAAGCAAGACTCAGCTGAAAGAGTTGAGATATACCCTAATCCTAATAGCGGGAATACCCTATTTATTATATCAGAATCTGGAAAAACCACAACAGTGTCTCTCTATAATATACTAGGAGAACGCGTGTCGTTTGAAGTATTAACTAGTAAACGACTAGATATTTCTGCATTGCCAACTGGAGTATATATTTTGAGAATAAAAATTGGTAAACATACTTCTTCCAGAAAATTTATACGAAATTAGATTCTTGATTAATTCTAATTCTTAAGTTTTATACCGATTATATTTTACTACTTTATATACACATTCTTATTATAGATATGTCTTCTTGTGATATGAAGATCTAGATAAGCAGCTTTATTATCAAAAAAGTAAGATCGATTTGTATTTTTATCTTACCCCAAATTATCGTTCCAAAGTTTCAGTTTTGTTATACCATTTGCTATTCTACTACCCCAAACTACTGTACTTTAGGGATTTGATCTTTAGTCTCATTGAGCGTAGCATCTATATTAA
Source organism: uncultured Aquimarina sp. (assembly GCA_947493495.1). Classification (GTDB taxonomy): domain Bacteria; phylum Bacteroidota; class Bacteroidia; order Flavobacteriales; family Flavobacteriaceae; genus Aquimarina. The sequence continues at coordinate 3,466 of CANLRN010000033.1, read as the reverse complement.
TACTCTAAAAGAATAATGAAATGTAACGTCTCTTATATGGTGCGCTTGTTTCCAGAAGGAAGCATATGGAATATACAAATCTTGTTATAAAACGTTATTATCGTCTTTAACATCAGCGGCACAAAGTAAAGCAGTTGGTTTTCCATTTTCAATATAGAGTTGCGGGCGTTCTAAATGATCTACTTTTTGTTTGTGTCCATTAGCCCAATTTATTTCTAATTTTGATAGTAAAGGGTTTTTAGACAATTTCCAATTAAATCCATCTTCTGAGTCAAAGAGTACCAAAGCTCTACCTTGGTTAGTAAAAGCGCCGTGCATGTCTTTAACTATGGCGCGAAACTTTCCATTTTGATTCCATATAAAAGGGTCTTCTGCAGGAAAGTCACTGCTTTTTGCTTGAAACACAGGTTTATCGTATTTTTTGAAAGGTCCAGTTGGATGCTTAGATGTAGCAACACAGTGTACAACTGGACCTCCCCAAATGCCTGATTTTTGTTTTCCTACCGCTTTATATACCATAAGACAACCCCCATCAGGAGTTTGGGTAATGGAAGGATTACTTACCATCGAAGCATCTAATGCATCTTTGTTTGGACTAACGTTTATAAGAGGCGTTTCAAATCTTTCCCATGGACCGTTGGGGGTATTGGCTACTGCTACACCAATACGCTGATTGTTACGATGTACCGGGTTTAATACTTGTTTTCCTGGGGATGATACTACTTTACCATCTCCTGTATTTCCCATGTAATACAAATAATATTTTCCATTGAATTTGTGAACCGTAGGATTGTGCGTGCATAATCCATCCCAATAGCTAGAATCTCTAATAGGTAATGCTACGTCTTTGAAAGCGAAAGGTCCAAATGGACTCTCTGCAACTGCATGTGCAATTTCAGAATTTGTTATCCAAGCCCATCCTAGGTTTTTTTTCCAACGTGAGTAAAATAAGTGATACAGACCATCTTCTCCTTTCACCATAGAACCACCCCAAATACTCCAATCATCATTTTCAAATTTTGATTTTAGTGTAGGTTGCCCTAGTTTTAAATTAAATTCATCATTTAATTTAAAATCTTTAGGAGTATTTGTGTTGTCTTTACTAGTATTCTTTTTTTTACAGGAGCTAGTACAAAGTACTGTTAGAGAGATTAAGAAAAAACGTTTTATGGTGATCATATTAAATGTTTTAAACTAAGCACGCATAGAGCCATGTGGGTATTTAGTTGATTTATAAAATATAGCTAAGGTAGATTTTCAATTTTTTTATACAATCAATATTTTCTTTTTTCGTCAAAAACTGGTCAAAATCTTTATTTAGGGAAAAAGGAATAGTTGAATAAAGAGTAATCAGAATTAGTATTATTTTTTACAATGTTTTGTAACTGTAAGATAGCTGCCAATGTATAGAATACAATAACATACTCTGCTGATGAATGTGTTTTTTATATATTTGTTTTAATAAAATTCCTGATCTATACTCTATGCTATCTGAAACTATTTTTACTATTAAGAGTGATCAGGACTTCGAAAAAATAGCACTACAGGTATTTAAACATCAATATATCAATAATCTTATATATCAAAGATTCTGCAACCTATTAGGAGTTACGAAATCATCTGTTAAGCACATTACTGATATCCCATATCTACCCATAGAATTCTTTAAGCACGAAAAGATTTTGAGTTCCTCATCATCAATAAAAAAAGTTTTTACCAGCAGTGGTACTACAAGTAGCCAGTTAAGCAAACATTATGTGACAGATCTAGACATCTATACAACTAGTTTCTGTAAAGGGTTCGAATATTTTTATGGAGAGATATCTGATTATGTGGTACTAGCACTATTGCCATCATACCTAGAGAGAGAAGGTTCATCGCTAGTATATATGGCACAAAAATTAATAGAAAACAGTAAACAACCTGATAGTGGTTTTTATTTACATGAAATAAGTGAATTAGCGCAAAAATTAGATTCTCTTACTAAAAAAAGAAAGAAAGTCTTACTTATTGGTGTTTCTTTTGCTTTATTAGATTTGGTTAATACATATGAGTTTTGTTTACGTCCAGAAACAATCATCATGGAAACAGGTGGGATGAAAGGCAGGAAAGAAGAAATGATCCGATCAGAACTACATCAAATATTGACTAATGGGTTTGGTGTTTCTAAGATTCATAGTGAATATGGGATGACTGAACTACTATCACAAGCATATTCAAAAGGAGATGGATTTTTTTATTGCCCTCCTTGGATGAAAATCGCTATACGTGATCCTGAAGATGCATTAACCATTAACTCCATAGGGAAAACTGGTGGTATTAATATCATAGATCTTGCTAACATCAACTCTTGTTCTTTTATTGCCACCCAAGATCTAGGAAAAAAATATTCCAATGGTAGTTTCGAAATCATTGGTAGATTTGATCATAGTGATATTAGAGGATGTAATTTAATGGTATTATAAAAGACTCTAAAAGGAATATTATTCTACTTTTTTAGCTTTAACTAGAATGCAAAATACATATAAAAAAATAGTTGTAAGGAATATATACCCTCTACGACTGATTGATTGAAAAGTTATCATTTATAATTCAATATAAGATAAAGTTTTTCAATAATTGATTGGTTAGTTGATAAAGCCTACTAAGAAGAAATTCTAGTAGGCTTTGTTGTATGTAATCTCTTTTTGATTTTGAAATCGTGAGCACAAAAATTAATAATTGATAAAAGTATGTTAAAACTGTAATGTTTTTATTTTTAAACGACTGACTACTCGCAAAGCAATAAAATAGTACTAAAATCATGAGAAAAATCTTTGTCACATTATTTTTCGGATTGATCCTAAGTTTGAGTACATATGCTCAGCAAATAGATTACAATACTAAAAAGGGTTTTGTAGTACATGGATACGATGTTACAGAATATTTTAATGATAAAGCTATCAAGGGAAACAGTAAGTACGTTGCTACTTATGACAATGTGAAATATAAGTTTTTTAGTCAGGAAAATCTAGATAAGTTTAATAGTAACCCTGATAAATATATGCCTCAGTATGGCGGTTATTGTGCTTATGCGATTGCTTTAAAAGCAAAAAAGATAGGGATAAATCCCAAAACATTTGAAATACGTGATAATAAATTATATCTGTTTTATAATTCGATGGGTATTAACACCTTAAAAAAGTGGATCGAAAAAGATGCAGAAAAGCTAGTAATCAAAGCCGATAAAAATTGGCTTACAATAAAGAATAAATAAAGATACTTGAGTATCTATAAAAATATTGAACCCTAAGTTTTTTTCAATAATTGATTGGTTAGTTAATAAAGCCTGTTAAAAATGTAATTTTTATCAGGCTTTGTTTATATCTGCTATTTTTATTATATCCTATTGTAAACTTATAATTCTTAAGACAGTCTATAATTCAAAAATATAGTTTTTATTGATCCCATTGTTGGTTTAAACCAA
>CANLRN010000032.1 GCA_947493495.1 uncultured Aquimarina sp. | reverse complement strand
CAAAAATTAAGAAAACACTAGTATTTCTTGCATCTACAAGCTTCTTGACAACCTTCTATTGCATAAAGCGGGTTGAACTATCGGTATAGGTAAGCTTTTACATTTCATTTTAATATGTAGGAGAAAAAGAGCAAATTTTAATTAAATCTTTTAATGTTAAGTATTGACTTGTTTTTATCTATTTTAAAGGATATGAAAGCCCTAACGCAAAAGCACCGTTAAATTGCTCTAAAGACGGATAAAAGTAATATAATAATCCCACATCAATATTGTTATTGCGTCCTAGAGCAAGTCCAAATGAAAAAGGGATGTGTAGAGTTACACCATTCTTTTTTTCATTAATTAATGGAGTGATTGTTTCAAAAGATCCTACAGAAGCTCCTAATCCCAATTCTACATATGGAGCAACCCAAGGAAATGGAATCGCTAATTTAGTTTTTCCACCCACAAAAAATGCTTTGGTAGAAGCTTTTGCTCCAGCAAGATTTCCTGAAAGACCATCTTTATCTGTTGATGTATTTATGTAACCTGCATAGGGTCGTAAGCTAAACCATTTTTTCGGCGCCCATACATATTCTGCTTGTATATAAATACCATTGCCAGATACATCTACATTTTCGATGGGAGCTGTAATACCCAAACCTATAGATGCATTGATATATCTTCCCTTTTGTTGTTGAGCCATTGTACTTTGTAAAAACATAAGCTTCAGAATGATTACTAGAATTGTATATCTCAATAATGTTTGCATGATATTATTTTTTTGATTTTTTTAAAAAGATCGGTATAGATAAGTGTTAAAAATAGAGAGAATGTTACCTTCTTTTTTCAATTATTTTTTTATGACTTAAATAAAATAAGTTTGGAGTAAACTTTCTTATCATCAAATCATGATTATTCCCTTAAAAGTCACACAAAATAATCACTCACACTCCCATCTAAAATCCGAAATTTTAAATGCTCTCCCTGCTTGATAATTGTAATGCCACCATTCGGTTCTAATGGTTTTAAAACCGTGTTTTTCCATGGTTTCTCTAAGTAGAACTCGATGAGCGATCACCTCATCAGCTAACTTTTTATAAGAATGATGTGCTTCTTTTCCAAAATAATCAAAAGCTGTACCCATATCTATTTCATTGCCATCCATATCCGTTAATGTGATATCTACAGCCGCACCTTTATTATGTATAGAACCTCCTCTAGGGTCTGCAACATAGCCTGGATTGGGAAATATTTTCCACATTTTTTTCTGTACACTGTATGGGCGATAACAATCAAAAAATTTGATACGATACCCTTTTTTCATAAAATCTTCATTTGCTTTGAGTAATGCTTTTGCTACACTGCCCCTTACATAACACTTAGCACAAGGATATACAGCTTCTTTTAAGAAATTAGCTGTTGTAGCGTAGCGCATATCTAAGGTAAAATAATCAGATAGCGTTTTGATATTGACAAATGCAGTATCATCCAATTCTTGTAGCATAGCAAGTTGTTGCTCTATTTTTTGTAAAGAATCTTTTTTTCGTTGTTCATATGATAATTGTGTCTTAATTCTTGCTTCAATTGTCTTTAATTGTTCTGTGAATAATGGGGTGTCGTTAATTGAGGTTTCCTTTTTTTGCGTGCAAGAGAATATTAGTACTACACACATTACCATAAGTAATAACCAGATTGGAATGTATATTATTTTCGTGCTCATTAATGGGAATGATTTAATGATTCATCATAGATTTTTTTCCATGAAGCTGCGCTGCGGCATCTACTGTAAAAGCGCCATGAGTTACAATTTTTTCTCCAATGGTAAGCCCATCGAGAATTACATAAGAGTCCCCTTGTGTGTTCCCTAAGGTTACTTCTCGCATTTCGAAAACATGTTGGTCTGTCTGTACTTTTATATACACAACAGATCGTTTTCCAGTCCATAGTACTGCACTTTTTGGCACTGTAATCTTGTTTTTAGACTCCTCCGTTTCTATCAAAACACGTCCTTCTATAAACATTCCAGGTTTAAAAACAGCTTCTTTGTTTTCTAGTACCGAGCGAGCCGTTATCGTTCTGGTTTCTGTATTCAACACTGGATCTATAAATGAAATTGTAGTTGTAAAATTCTTTGTAGGATATGCGTTGGTTCTAATCGTAATTTCTTGTCCTTCTTTTATTGACGAAATTTGGTTTTCGTACACATCAAATGATGCCCAGACTGTATTGAGGTTTGTAATTTTGTACAATACCTGACCAATAGCTACATGATCCCCTTCTTCTATCATTTTTTCTGATACAATTCCAGAGAAATGTGAGTACACCGGAAAAACCCTTGTAATCGCTCCTGAGGATTCGATTGCATCGATTTGCGCCTCAGATATTTTCTTTATTTTTAGTTTATTACGAACAGCTTTATATAATTCGGGTTGTGTTTTTTTAAGGCTGGCAGCAGTTAATAATTCTTGTTGTGCAGCCACTAATCCTGGGGCATAAATTGTAGCGATTAGCTGTCCGTGATTAACTTTTTGGCCTGTAGATTTGACAAATAATTTTTCTATCCTTCCTGCAAAATGAGTTACTTGGACTGAGAGCGCTTCTTCATTCTCTTTAATTTTTCCTGAGAGTTTGATGCCTCCAGAGTTTGCATTCGATGCTCCTACAACAGAAGTTTGGATATTAGCTAATGCCATGGCATGTGCTGTCATGCTAAATTGAGTTGTAGAAGTTTCTCGATTTGTAGGGGCTAAGGGAATTAAATCCATCCCACAAATAGGACAATCTCCTGGTTCATGTTTCTTAACCTGCGGATCCATAGAGCAAGTCCATATTGCATGGCCTAATTCGGGAGCTTGATCTGGATTGTCTGATGATTTGTTGCCAAGCTTGTTTCCGAAAATAAGATAGCCCAAAAATACTCCAACGAGTACTGCAATACTGATATAGATATTATTTTTTTTCATTTTCGTTAGGATATAAGCTTCATGTCTTTTTATTATAAAATTAATGTAATAGCATCCAGATTGCCATTGCTAGCATCACTGTGTTTTCTATAAAAGTAGCTTTGGTCATCGGTAATTTTAGTGCAGTTCCTAGACAGGCACATTGGATGCGCTTTTTGTCAATCAATGTCTTACTAACGCCAATAGTTGTTATTCCCAAAATGAGTATGGTTATGATCAATGTAGCTTTAATTCCATACCGCATTAAAAATAATAAACCTAATCCGATTTCGATAAAAGGATAAAACCATCCATAGGCGGGTACTATTCTGGCTATAGGATCGTACATCCTGAATGAAGCAGGAAATCCACGCAAATCTAGTAGTTTAAAAAAACTAAAAACAATGTAAAATAATCCCATAAAATCCAACATAAAATTATCTAAGCTCCATGGGTTATAGTTTAATAAGAGTGAAGCAATTATAATATATCCAAAAATTAGAAATAATGGGAATAGTTGTTTTACCACATTAGTTTTTTGAGTATGATCAGATGGCGATGTAGAAGAATGTATAGGTGTCTCTTTTTCTGAAATTGTATATTTATCAGCTAATCTATCTTGAAATATGTTTAGCGCAATCACCGAATTCATTTCAATAGTAGCTAGTGATTTTTCAATGTTCACTGACGCAGCTGTGACGCCAGGAGTTGTGGTAAGTATATCTTCCACTTTTTTTCTGCATCCATTGCAGGTCATGCCTTGTATATTATATTGTTTATTCATTGGATGGCCTCTTTTACACTTCCACATTTGAGCATTTTACTGCCATAATAGGGATTTCGTATTTCTTTAGAATCTGATAACCAGTATCCACCTGCTCCATCAAATGCCATTGGACAAAATTGCTTATAGACCTCGCCAGAGGTAATGGCAGATGAACTAATAAGTTTTGTTGTTTCTTGGGTTAGTGTTACAAAAAAATCTCGCTGCTTTTTAATCTCTTTGGTTAGCGAAATGAGCTTTGCCGTTGCTTTTAATTGTTTTGCATCTTCAGCACTATTAATAATCGTTTCTAACTTTTTTGCTTCTTGCTGTACTACTTTAGGATTGGTATTTACCAATCCTCTTTTTATCAATAAATATTGTTGATATACCTTATCTATATATGCATCAGTAAAAATGACCTTGCTTTTAGAATTTGTGAGGTTGATGTCTAATTTAGTTGATATATGATCTTCTTGCTGCGTAGTGCTGTTATTTTTTTGTTCTTTTGAATCTTTTCCGCAAGAGATGATTGCTAAAAAACTTATACATATATATAGTCTAAAAATTATATTTTTCATTTTTTTAAAAATTAAATAATTGATCCATATTTTAAGATGTGCATTTCTATCGTAAATAATTTAGCGTCGCTGTATTCATAAAATATGCTGCAATGGCTGCTATTTTTTTATTTTCAAAAGTTAATAATAGTTGTTGTATCTCTAATAATTCTTCAAAATCTGCTTGTGCAGTTTGGTATTGCGACAGTACTATTTTTTCTGCTTCTTTTGTTTGTTGAATATTTTTTTGTTGTGTATTGTAATTTATTCGTGCAGTAATTCTATTGTTAATGGCTTCCTCCATTAATTTTTCTAATGTATTCTGTGCGGCATCTCGTTGATGTACTGCTTCTTCTTTTTGTAGCTCATATTGCTTACTAATTGAGTTATGTTTTTTAGAAAATAATGGAATCGAAAAAGAGATATTGGGCATTATTATATCTTTTCCGTTATCCGAAAAATTAAGATCAGGTCTTTCTTGTACGATTACATAATCCAACCCTAGGCTGATAGATGGCAATGCTTCTTTAGAGTTTACTATTTCTTTTTTTTCTATAACCTCTTGCACATGGTCATACTTAAGTACCTCTGGATGAAAGGTAATATCATCTAGCATCATAGTAGGTTCCTCATCTGGCATAAATAAATTGTCTGGAATCAAGAGCGGATCAAATCCATCCCTGTGCAATAATTGATTCATAGCATTTTCTGCCGTTAGGATTTTACCTTTAAGAACTTCTTGTTTATTAAACAGTGTGTTCTTAGCAATATTTAATTTCAGAATGTCTACTGATGAGGCGTTGTTGTTTTCGACTGCTATTAATGCAATATCCATATACTTAGTAAGTAATGAATCTTGATGTGCTAATATCTTTTGTTTAGCTTTTAACTCATACAGAGTATAGTATTGTTTTTCGATCTGGTAATTGATTTTACGGCGAGTAATTTCTAATTTGTTCTTATATATTTCATTCTCGGCAGTAGCTGTTTCTTTTTTGGCGTGAATAGTTCCAAACCATGGGAGTTCTTGTCGAGCACTAAATCTAGCCTTTTGCGCTCCTGTTCTTGTCTCTGGTTCGCTTATATAATATCCAGTTGTAATATTGGTATTAGGTAAATTGCCTGTTTCCTGTATTTTTTCTTTATTTGCTTCTGTAGCAAGCTTCATCGCTTTAATTTCTGGGTTATTTTGCTCCGCTTCTTGCTTGTAGGAAGTTAGGCTTTGCCCCGAACTAAGAAGAGTGCCAGATATAGAAAAAGCAAGACAAACTTTTCTTATGTTACTTTTTGATTTTAAGATCATATATATCTTAATTACTAGGTCTTTATTTCTTATAATAGTATGCATTATATTACTTTTCTTTTTTTCTTTTTTATAAAGGAGAATTCTTCTTTCCAACTAAACAAAACGGGTACTACAAATAGAGTTACCAATGCAATTAACATACCTCCAAAACTCGGTATTGCCATGGGAATCATAATATCACTTCCTCTCCCTGTAGAAGTCAATATGGGTAATAAGGCTAAAATTGTAGTAGCTGTAGTCATCAAACAAGGACGGATTCTTTTTTCTCCAGCTTCTATAACAGTAGCTCGAATATCCTTTACTGTCTGTGGCTGATTGCTTCTAAATGTTTGCGTCAAATAAGTAGCCATTAGTACTCCATCATCAGTTGCAATTCCAAAAAGTGCTATAAAACCAACCCATACAGCAACACTCAGATGTATGGGATGTATCTGAAATAAGGTTCTTAAATTTTCTCCAAATATATTGATATCAAAAAACCAATCTTGCCCATACAACCAGATGAGTATAAACCCACCTCCAAAGGCTACTGCAATCCCTGTAAAAACAAATATCGAAGTTACTACAGACCGAAATTGAAAATATAACAGTATAAAGATACTAAGTAATGCTAATGGTATTACAAGAGATAGTGTTTTATCTGCTCGTACTTGATGCTCATATACTCCTGCGAATTGATAATTAATCCCTTGTGGAACTATTAGCTCTCCAGTATCTATTTTTTGTTTTATAAGTAGTTTTGCATGCGCTACTACATCGACTTCTGTATATTGATCTAAGGTGTCAAATAGTACGTGCCCAACCAAAAATGTATCCTCACTCTTTATCATCTGTGGTCCTTGCTCATACTTTATAGTAACTAATTCACTAAGAGGAATTTGATTTCCTGTCGATACAGGGACATATATTTTTTTGATATCATCAGGATGGGTTCTTAATTCTCTGGGATAGCGTACTCTAATACCGTAACGTTCTCGTCCTTCGACGGTTTGTGTAAGAATTTCTCCTCCTAAAGCAATTTTTAGCACTTGTTGTACATCATCTATAGAAACTCCGTAGCGTGCAATACGATCACGATCAATATCGATTAGTAGATAAGGTTTTCCGATAATCCTATCGGCAAAAACAGTTTCGACCTTAACACCTTCTACTTGTTTTAAAACTGTTTCCAATTGTATCCCAAAAGCTTCAATAGCTTCTAGATTCTGTCCTTTTATTTTAATACCTACAGGGGCTCGCATTCCTGTTTGTAGCATGATTAACCTTGTTTCTATGGGTTGAAGTTTTGGAGCAGAAGTCACACCAGCTAATGGAGTTACCTTTATGATTTCTTTCCAGATATCATCAGGAGATTTTATATGTGGCCTCCAATTTCTATAATACCTTCCGTGTTCATCGGGGATCAGGTCTTGTTTAGTTATATCAATTTTTGTGTCATTTGCTTCTATATTTTTTCCTTTGGTTGAGGAAACAGTATTATCATTAGGGTTTCGGATATAAGTTCCATTTTTTAGCTCAAAAAAACCGTGCTCATTTACTCTAAAGCGTTGCCGTTTCCCATGACTATTTAGGATATATTCGGGTTTGTACAAAATCATATTTTCATACATAGATAAAGGAGCGGGATCCAGAGCAGATTCTGTTCTTCCTGCTTTACCTACTACAGTTTCTATCTCGGGGATTGTAGCTACAGCCATATCTAATTGTTGAAGTACTCTTTTGTTTTCTTCTACTCCAGAGTGGGAGAGAGAAGTAGGCATAAACAAAAAAGACCCTTCATTAAGAGAAGGCATGAATTCTTTTCCAGTATTACGCATGATAGATATCCCAAAAACTACAATAACAATGGGTACTAACATAAATACTAATTTATTATGCAATGCCCAATTTAGAATTCTAGCATAATAGATTCTGAATAGACTAAATATTCCTAGTAACCCAAAACAAATAATACCTACAAAAATCAAGTTCCAAAAAATAGTTGTATGCACACCTAGTGGTCTCCAGTATATTGCGAGTAAAAACACGATAGTTACTCCAGAAATTAGTATTTCTATCTTTGATGTCCATTGGGCAGAGATTATTTTTCTGGTTTTTAGGATATAGAGAACTCCATATGCGATAAGGATACTGCCTAGCCAATATCCATAGAACAATGCGCTAATCCCAAATACGCATAGAACTATATAGAGTAGACTAAGGAGTTCTTTTTTTATAGTTCGTTTTCTAAATAGAAAAGCGGTAAATGGAGGGATTAAAAATAAGGCGATAAGTATAGAGACTACAAGTGCTATGGTTTTAGTTAATGCTAATGGCCTAAAGAGCTTTCCTTCTGGGCCAATCATTGTAAGAACAGGAATAAAACTAATAATAGTAGTCAATACAGCTGTTAGTAGAGCTCCAGAGATTTCGGTAGTTGCTTGATAAACTACAGTATTTATTGGCAGTTTACCCTTGTTTTTATCAAGATGCCGTATACTATTTTCAGTAAGTATAATTCCTACATCAACTATAGTCCCAATGGCTATGGCTATCCCAGATAGTGCTACAATATTGGCATCTATATCAAAAATCTTCATAACAATAAAAACCATCAAAATAGCAACTGGGAGCAGGCCAGAAATCAGTATAGAAGCCCTGAAATTAGAAATCATCAAAACAATCACTAGTATAGCAATTAATATTTCTAATGTCAGTGCGGTATTAAGGGTTTCTATAGTTTCTTGGATCAATTCTGATCGGTCATAAAATGGAACGATAGTGAGTTGGGAGGTCCGCCCATCTTCAAGCACTTTAGAAGGCAATCCTGTACTTAACTCTTGTATTTTGTCTTTTACTTCAGAGATAACATCTATAGGATTAGCTCCATATCTTGCTACTACCACACCACCAACTACCTCAGCTCCTTCTTTATCTAAAATTCCACGTCTTGCAGCAGGTCCAAGGGTAACAGACGCAATATCTCTGATACGGATTGTAGTGTATTCTTCTGATGTAATCACAGCATTTTCTATATCAGAAATTGATTTTACATACCCTAAACCGCGAACTATATATTCTACACGATTGATCTCTAAGGTCTGTGCACCAATATCTTGATTACTTTCCTTTACCGCCTTTACTATTTGGTCTAATCCTATTCCGTATTGCTTCATCAATTCTGGGCGGACATCTATTTGGTATTCTTTGATATATCCTCCTATTGATGCTACTTCAGAGACTCCGTTGGCTGATGACAATCCATATTTGACATAGTAGTCCTGGATGCTCCTTAATTCTTGTAAATCCCAACCTCCTGTTACTTTTCCTTTTTTATCCCTTCCTTCTAATGTATACCAGAATAACTGCCCTAATCCTGTCGCATCAGGTCCTAATGAAGGATGTACCTCTACGGGCAATGTACCAGCTGGTAACGAATTTAATTTTTCTGAAATCCGGCTTCTACTCCAATAGAATTCTGTATTTTCTTCGAAAATGAGATAGATACTAGAAAACCCAAACATAGAAGAACTACGAATGGTTTTTACTCCAGGAATACCTAATAGTTTAGTTGTTAGCGGATAGGTAATTTGATCCTCAATGTCTTGTGGCGATCTTCCATCCCATTTTGTATAGATGATTTGCTGATTTTCTCCTATATCAGGGATTGCATCTACTGCAACAGGATGATGCGGTAAGAAACTTATTTCCCAATGAAAAGGCGCATTACTAATTCCCCATCCTATGAAAAGGAAAAGAAGTACTATCGAGACAAGCTTATTGTTTATAAAAAATTTAATGCCTTTATGAAGCATACTATTAAGATTTAGAATTTACAGTGTATAGCTGTCGTTTTATTAAAAAATAATAACCGACAGTAATACTAACATACTAATGACCTGTAAAAAAGTCAAAATGAAGTAAGTAATACTAAAATCTTATTCAGATTAAATACATCTCATGGATGATATAGATATCCTTGATGAGGTCAGGCGGAGCATATTCCACAAAGATAAAATCGTCTCTTTGTGGGATCGAGAATATGTTGATATAGGAATGAAAAAAAGAGGTAATGAATAGTTGCTGAGAAAAATCGAGCCAATCATAAGAGATTTTGAGCTCATTCTGCCCTTGTAACATTATGATTTCATCTGTGCAACAGGTTTTTTTATTAATTTTAAGGGCATGTTTATCTGCAACTTCCCCCATCGACATTCCACAATTTTTAGCTTTAGTAAATATAGCGGTGTCAATTAAAAAAGGGCCACAATAGTGTTTTTCTACTGTAAATGATATAGTAGAGCAGACTACAAGACAAGCTAATAGGGCAGATGTTATCTTTTGAAAAACCTTTTTCATTATGTTTACAAAAGTACGTAATAATTATAACATCTTATATTTTATACTTCTATTATAAAAATTTAACAAAAGTATACCATAGGATACAGGATAATGGTATGAATATTTTAAATATTTTTGACTAAAAATTGTTTGAATGCTATTTGAAGACTTAAAAGGAAAAGTTTCTGATATACTAGGGAACGAAAATCTACTGGTTACCGATAGGTTAACTATGATATGCCAATTGCTTAAAGATTCTATAGAATATTATGACTGGGTTGGTTTTTATTTTCGGAACGGGGATAAAGAAGAGTTAAAGTTGCGAACGTATGTTGGAGAAAAAACGCAACATCATATTATCCCATTTGGGAGAGGGATTTGTGGACAGGTAGCTGTTTCTAACCAAAATTTTGTAGTTCCTGATGTAAAGGCTCAAGATAATTATATAGCCTGTAGTTTTACTGTAAAATCTGAAATCGTAATTCCTCTTTTCAAAGATGGAGAAAATATTGGCCAGATAGACATTGATTCTCAGACTGCTGATCCTTTTACCGAAAAAGATGAAAGGTTCTTAGAGTTTGTAAATCAAGAAGTTTCTAAAATCATATAGTTTTTAAGTTTTAGTATAATGGATTTCAGACTGCTCCCTGATTGTTTTAGCAGCTTGTTCTGCTGTAATATCTCTTTGCGGATTCGCAAACATCTCATATCCAACCATAAATTTCTTTACGGTTGCCGATCTTAGTAGTGGTGGATAAAAAGACATGTGTAGGTGCCACTCATCATAGGCGGATCCATTAGTTGGAGCTTGATGTATTCCTGAAGAATAGGGGAACGATGTTTTAAAAACATTATCATACTTAGTAGTTAGTGTTTTGATAACTTCTGCAAAACTTTGAATTTCATCTGTAGTAAGCTGATTGATCTTTTGCAAATGCCTTTTCGGGATAATCATAGTCTCATATGGCCATACAGCCCAATAAGGAACTAGAGCTACAAAGTGTTCATTCTCTACTAATATTCTTTCTTTTAGTGCTAATTCTTGTTCTATATAAGAGCTTAGTAGCGATTTTTTATGGGTATCCCAATATTGTTTTTGCTCTCTGGTTTTTTTTATAATCTCTTCAGGAATCGATCTTTGTGCCCAAATTTGTCCATGAGGATGTGGATTACTACATCCCATAATTGATCCTTTATTCTCAAAAATCTGAACGTAATTAATACCATCTTTCTTTCCTAAATCTACATACTCATTTTTCCATAAATTAATTACCTCTTGGATATCGCTAAGATCCATAATAGGTAGTGTCAATGCGTGATTAGGTGAGAAACAAACTACCCTACATATACCACTTTCTGAATCTGCTTTTAGTAAACCCTCTCTATAATTAGTTTCAGGAACATCAGGTAATAATGCAGCAAAATCATTAGTAAAAGCATACGGTTTATCATACTTAGGATTGGTATCTCCACTGGCTCTTGTGTTTCCTGGACATAGATAGCAAGTAGGATTATACTGTATTTCAGGAAACTTAGTAGGTTCTTCATTTTTTCCTTGCCAGGGTCTTTTTGTTCTATGCGGTGATACCAGTACCCATTCTCCCGTTAAGATATTATATCTTCTATGTGGATTATCATTAAAATCATGCATAATTATGCCTGTATTGAAGTTCCTTGACTAGGAACTGTTATAAAAGAAGTTAACTCTATATTAAACTGTTTCTTGTATGCAGCTTTTACTTTTACTAAATAGTCCTCTATCGCATCCTGATGAATCAAATTTATAGTACAACCACCAAAACCACCTCCCATCATTCTACTGCCTATAATCTGAGCATTATCTTCAGAAAAATCAACTAAAAAATCTAACTCTGGGCAACTTACGGCATATAGATGTTGTAATCCTCTATGGGATTGATACATAAGCTGGCCAAATCTGTTTAAGTCTCCATTTTCTAGTGACTCCGAAGCCTGAAGTACTCTTGCATTTTCCTCAATTACATAAGAAGCTCTATTGTAATGTGTAGCTGTGAGCTGATCTTTATAGTTGTCTAAAACGTTTATGCTAATATCTCGAAGAGATGTTATGTTCTTATTTTCTTTAGAAATTATTTGTACTACTTTCTCACATTCTTCCCTGCGAGTATTATACTCACTAGAAGCAAGGCTATGAGAAATATTTGTATTCAGTAGTACTATTTTATAAGGATCAAAATTAGCTTCTATCAATCGATGTTCTTGGGTTTTACAATCTAAAAGAATTACTTTTTTATCCAGACTCATCACAGAGGCAAACTGATCCATAATTCCGCATTTGGTCCCAACATAATTATGTTCTGCGCGTTGTGAGAGTTCTACAATATCAATATTTGATAATCCGAGATCAAAAATAGTATTCAGTCCATATGCTAATCCGCATTCTAATGCTGCAGATGAACTAATTCCTGCGCCAATAGGTAATTGGCTCTCTATCAAACAATCAAAACCTTTTACTTTATTTGTGATTTTTGAAATCTCATATATTACTCCAAGAATATAATTTTCCCATTCCTCTTCGCTAGGTTGTACGTTGGTTAAATCTATGTCAAGCATCTTGTCATAGGTAGTGCTATATACCTTACATTGATGCTCAGAATTATTTTTCTGAAAAGAAAATACTATCTTTTTATCAATAGCGGTAGGCATCACAAAACCATTATTGTAATCCGTATGCTCTCCAATAAAATTAATTCTGCCAGGAGAGTGAACTACTAATTCTTTAGTAAAACTGTTTATAAAGTCTTTATGTCTTTCATTCATCCTTTTAAGTATTTGATCTTTATACATCAATTGATATAATTAAAGTTTTACACGTAAAATTAGGCAAATATAATAAATGTAAATTTTACGTTTATTATAATGCTATATTTTTTTCTTATTTTGCAACAGAAGCTCAATATGTGTAAAAATTGCTTCCGTAATTTATTTTTTCGCAATATTATAATATTATATATAATTGTGGGTCAGCTATATTGGTTTTTTTTTAATCTGTGTAAAAAACGATGTTTTGATTGACTAGTAATACTGCTTAAATAATGAATTGCGTAGTCTAAGTCCAATTTTCTTTATAAAATTTTCGCACCTTGAAAAAGAACTTGTATCAAAAAAAGGATAAATTTTACGTAGCAGTAGATTGTATCATTTTTGGATTTAGTAATGGCAAATTAAAACTACTTGTTTTTAATCGAAAAATCGATCCTTTTAAGGGTTCACTCTCATTAATAGGTAGTTTTGTTAATATTGGGGAAAGTGTTTCTGATGCCTCAAAAAGAATCTTAGAAGAGTTTACAGGTTTAAAAAACGTCTATATGAAAGAATTAAAAACATATAGTCTAATAGATAGAGATCCAGGGTATCGCTGTATTTCGATTGCTCAATATGCTCTGATACGAATAGGTGATGATACAAAAAAAATAGTAGAAGAAAATGGAGCAAAATGGTTTGACATAGATATAATACCAAATCTTATTCTCGATCATAATCAGATGACATTTGATGCACTAAAAAGAATTGAAGAAATTGTAAGATATAAGCCAATCGGATTCGAACTTCTGCCAGAAAAATTTACAATCCCTCAATTACAAAAACTGTATGAAGCGATTTACAGAAGAACATTAGATCCACGAAATTTTAGGAAAAAGATTTTAACATTTGATGTCATCATTAAATTAGATGAGAAAGACAAATTAAGTTCTAAGAAAGGAGCTTATCTTTATAAATTTGATTATAGTAAGTATAAAAAGCTTCAAGAATCAGGATATAATTTTGAAATCTAGTATTTAGCTGTAAATTTATAAAATATCAAAAACTAATATTCTAATTTGATGTCTACATTACTAGAAAAAATATATGACTTGCAGGATATAAATACTATATCTAAACATGAACAAATTGTTCATGGCATTATAGGAGCTATTGATTCTGGTATTCTTAAGGTTGGTGATAAACTACCATCTATCAATGAGATGGTAGCAGAAATTGGATATGCAAGAAAAACTTTTGTAAAAGCATATACTGAGTTAAAAGAGAGAGGACTCGTAGAGTCTAAAAACCTAAAAGGGTATTATATTATTAGCAAAGAGACTAATGTTACCCTAAAAGTGGCTTTAATTCTTTTTGCATTTCATAGTTTTCAAGAAGATTTTTATAACACTTTTAGAGAAGAGTTAGGTAAACGATATCATATTGATGTTTTTTTTCATCATAATAATCTTAATCTATTTAAGACTATTATGGATAATATATCTAGAAAATATGGTATGTATGTCATAGCACCTATACAGCAAGAAGAAGTAACTGTTATGCTTCAAAAAATACCTTTTGATAGATTACTTGTAGTAGATAGATATCTAAAAATGCCAAAGAAATATTCATATGTTTCACAAGAATTTGAGAATATTACCTATCAAAAATTAGTAGAATTAATCCCACGACTGCTCAAGTACAAAAATTTCACTCTTTTTTTTAAAGAAAACTCAGACTTTCCGCCTGAGATTTTGCTTGCATTCAATCGATTTGTTAAAGACTATAGTATGAATGGACAGATCGTAGAAAGTTATGAACCTAATACCCTAAAAAAGGGAACTGCTTACTTTACGATTAGCGATAGTCAATTATGGAAAGTCCTAAAAGATGTTCGAAAAATGGAATATCGTATAGGATCAGATATTGGTATTCTAGCTCACGATGATAATATTGTAAAAGAAATTGCATTCGGAGGGATCACAACTATCTCTACGGATTTTGAGATGATGGCTAAAAAAGCAGCAACTTTTGTTAAAGAAGGAGATCTTATCAGAGAAGTTGTTCCTACCTATCTTAGGCAGCGTAATTCTTTATAAGAATCAACTTGTTCTGGTCGATTATAAAAAAATAAATTCTATTAACTTAAAGTACGTATGATATAAAATGTGTATAGATTTTAAATAATTAACAAAGGAATTAATAATACATCATTAACATTTTTTTAAGTTAATTTTTATGATTAATTTAAAATTATTGTCTTAAAATTTTTAAAATAAGAAAAATAAATTACTTTTGTATAGTAGCATAGTGTATCATAGCATTATTAAGTTACGCATATTAGGGCTTTCTTTTTTTTAAATATAATTTATTAACAAAACACGAATCATATGAAGCGAAAAGTATTCAATCGTATTCTGATATTACTTATTGGGCTATCAACCACTTATCTTAGTGCTCAGCAAACGATAACAGGTACCGTAAGTGAATCTAATGGTCCTTTACCAGGGGTAAATATCTTAGTGAAAAACACTGATAATGGGGCCACGACTGATTTTGATGGTAAGTATGTTTTAAACAACGTAGCAGAAGATGCAATACTCATTTTTAGTTATGTTGGGTTTGTAACTACAGAAATACCAGTAAATGGGCAATCAGTTATTGATATAACATTGCAAGAAGATGACAACGCCTTAGATGAAATTATTGTGGTAGGGTTTGGTTCTCAATCAAAAAGAGAAGTGACAGGTGCTATTTCTCAGATCAAGTCTGAGGATATTGCTCAAATCGTAAATGCAAATCCAACCACTGCGCTGCAAGGCAAGTTAGCAGGTGTACAGGTAGAAAGTAATGGTGGTGCTCCAGGAAGCCCTGCCAATGTATTTGTTCGTGGAGTAAGCTCTTTGACGAATTCTTTTCCACTATATATTGTAGATGGTACAGTAGTAGATGATATTACTTTTATTAACCCAAAAGATATCAAAGACTTGCAAGTTCTTAAAGATGCTACTTCGGCTGCAATTTATGGTTCTCGAGCAGCAAATGGTGTTATTATTGTGACTACCAATCATGGGGAAAAAGATACTACGCCAAAAGTGAGCATAGACATACGAGGTGGATTAAGTACATTATCAAAGAAATTAGATCTTCTAAATGGCCCAGAATACATTCAGTTTCTTAATCAACGTTTGATTAATGACGGTAGAGTAGGTAATATTTCTGATCCAGGAATTAATACAGACTTTCAAGACCTAACGATCAATTCAGGTGGTATACAAGACATTGGTTTTAATATCAAAGGAGGAGGCGAAAACTCTTCTTACTTTTTCTCATCTAATTATTATAAGGAAGATGGATTGTTGATTAGTTCTGAGTTTGAAAGAATCAACACCCGTCTTAATGCAAAATTTGAATTTGGGAAGTTTGAAATAAAACCTTCCATTTCTATTGCACAAAATAGATTTACAGAAAATTTAGCTTTTGGTAATCAAGGGTTTACAGTGCCAATTATTAATGCATTTAACCCTAATAACGAAGGTGGTTTCGAAGCAGTTGATACTGGTACATTTGGTGTAGCTGGAGGGAATAAATTTGCGCAAGCTAATTTATTAGACGACGATAATACGTTACGTAATATATTAGCCAATCTTAATGTTAGCTATGAGATTATAGAAGGACTTACTGCCACTCTTAATTTAGGGATGGATTATCGTAATAGGTATAGTAATAGTTTTCAACCGACATTTAATCTAGTAAGTCAAGGAACTACAAATCCCGATGTTCAAACCAATGTTAATATAGATAATGATCTCACAGAAGTTCGTGGAGAAATATTTCAGACCAATATAGAACCGACTCTTAATTACAAAAAATCTTTTGGCAATCATAATGTAGATGTTTTGATTGGAGGTGCACGACAAGAAATAGACAACAATACATTAGCAATATATGCAGAAGGTTTATTAACAAATGATATTACTAATATTGCAAATTTTACGGATAATATAGTAAACTCTGGAGGGGGTCGATTTCTTTCAAGACTATTTTCTTACTTTGGGAGATTGAATTATAACTATGATAATAAATATTTCTTTAGTGGGATTATCCGTAGAGATGCTACTTCAAAATTCCCTAGTAGAAATGATGCAAATATTGGAGTATTTCCTTCATTTTCTTTAGGTTGGGCATTGGATAGAGAGAATTTTTGGCCAGAAGATGGTTTTATTAATAGGTTAAAACTTAGAGGAGGTTATGGCGAATTGGGTTCACAAAACATACCAGATTTCGTTTTTCAACCAGTAGTAAATTCTAATTCTGCAACTTCTTTTGGTGGAGCAAATTTACCAGGATTTGCAATCGTAAATGTAGCGAATACAGAAATTAGTTTCGAAACTTCTAAGACATTTAATGTTGGAGCAGATTTTTCAATGATGGATAACTCGATAAAACTAAGCATAGATTATTTTGATAGAGATAATGATGATGTATTGCTCCCTGTTGTTTTACCAGCTAATACTGGAACACGTAATGCTCAAATCCAGAATGCAGCATCTATTAACAATAATGGGATAGAATTTGAGGCTTCTTATTCTAGTAATAGCGAAAATGATTTTAATTACAATATCGGTTTTAATATTGCTGCGATTAAAAACGAGTTAACCTTATCGCCAAATCCCTTACTAGGACCAGGCATTAACGAAGAAAATACAACTGTTAATCAATATGTAGAAGGAAACCCTCTAGGATTTTTCTTTGGATTTCAAAACAATGGAATTTATCAAAACAGAGAAGAAATTAATAATGATCCAGGATTACAAAATGAATCTCAAGAGAGAAGAGATGACATACAACCAGGGGATTTTAGAAGAGTAGATGTAAATGGAGATGGTATTATTGGTGATGGAGATAGAGTGAATTTAGGAGACCCTACTCCTGATTTTACCTATGGAATAAATTTTGGTGGAACCTATAAGGATTTTGATTTCAGCTTATTTTTTAATGGTCAGCAAGGAAATGAAATTTATAATGTACAGAAGTTTTTTGGTTTTTTCTTTGCAGATGATAATAAACTTGGAATTGCTAGGGATGCTTTTACTCCAGAAAACCCAAGTAATAGTATTCCTAGGGTAAGTAGTACTGATCCAGCTGGAAATCAATTGCCATCAGATTTCTTTGTAGAAGATGGTTCTTTCTTTCGACTTAAAACACTAGAAATAGGTTATAATTTGACGAAAGCAGTAAACTCAGAATGGATATCTAGTACCAGAATATTTCTTAATGTCCAAAATTTGTTTACTATAACTAACTACTCTGGATATGATCCTGAAATTGGTTCTGCTCCAAGAGCTAATCTTCAAAATGGTTTCTTTGGTTTTAATCAAAATATAAACCCCATTATTGGTAGAGGGCTGGATATCACAGCACAACCAAGACCAAGAACATTTGTCTTAGGATTACAAATGAGTTTTTAAAAAAATTGTTATTAAAATATATTTCACATGAAAAATTTAAATTATTTAAAAATAATCTTTTTTAGTGTAGTATTTTTTGCTACTACTCTAAGCTGTAATGAAGATCAGCTCGAAATTAGAAACCCTAACCAAATTAGTCAAGATGGTTTCTTCCAGGCAGAATCAAATTATCGATTGGCTGTCAATGGTATGTTTCATCCAATTACTACTGTATTATGTTGGGGACGGGTTATCCATACAGGTCCTTTTTTAAGATCCGATGCATATAATGTAGTGCCTTTTCAGGAAAACACAACAATGTCTACATTTCAATCTACGGCAGGGATAAGTCGTTGGTCGCAAGACTTATATGCCCAATTTTATCTAGCAATATCAAGAGCTAATGATGTCATTAATGCCATAGATGAAGATAATCTAGTAGATGATGAAGCTAGAGATGAAATTGCAGGACAGGCATATTTTGTAAGAGCATTTGCATATTGGTACCTAGTTAATTTTTGGGGAGATGTTCCTCTTATATTAGAAAACCCACAAGATTCTAGTGGTTTTTTCCCTTCTAGAACAGCGGCACAAGCAGTAAATGAATCGATCATTAGTGATCTAACTATTGCAAGTGAACGATTACCATCGCAATGGGATCAAGAAAACTTAGGTAGACCGACTTCTGGATCAGCATTAGCACTAAGAGGGAAAACACATTTATATGCAAAAAATTATACAGAAGCTATAAACGATTTATCTAGGGTAACCACAGAATTTAATTATGCTTTATTGCCTGCATCCAGTTATCAAGATAACTTTAACGAAACTAATGAAAATAATGAAGAATCTGTTTTTGAATTACAATACCTAGGGCAAGAAACATTTGCCTGGGGGAGTGATGTTCCTGGTACAGGTACGCAAGGAAATTATTTCATAGATTATGCACCTCCTACATTAAGCCCTGATCAAGGTCATTTTATCAACCCTCATATACTTCAGGTATTTGAAGATAATGGAGATACAGTAAGAAGAAATGCAACCATTGCATTTGATTACCCTGGAGCTACAGGGTATGGAGGATTGCCATTTAGTAATATAGTGCCTAGGCTTGATGAAAATAATCAAACCGAAACTGATTGTAATGGAAACATTATTATGATAGATACTGGAGATTTTGGTTCTGATATTAGAATTGCAAATGGTGATCCGAATATACTAAATGAAAATTGTGAACGGACTGATCTTGGGTTAGGCATTCCTGCTTTATTTACTAGAAAATATGCCGCTTTTGATGAAGGTGTTCGAGAGAGTATACCAAACTTAGGGAATACCATAGGGATTAACTGGCGAGTAATACGATATTCTGATGTACTATTAATGCTGGCAGAAGCCCTTAATGCAGAAGGTAGAACTGCAGAAGCTATACCATATATTAATATGGTTAGAGAAAGAGCCCAGATTACACCTTTAGCAACAATATTATCTCAAGAAGATACTGAACAAGCTATTATAGACGAACGTATTATGGAACTTACAGGTGAAGGACACCGATTCTTAGATCTTGTTCGGTGGGGAATTGCTGATGAGGTTTTGGGACCAAATTCTACAATAGCAGATGGACGTCATCCTAAATCATTATCAGGTGGATCTTTTAGAGCAGATAGAGATAATGTATTATGGATTCCAGTACCAGAATTACAAGCTAATCCTAATTTAACACAAAATCCAGGATATTAAAACTCAATTGTTTGATTTTTTTTAAAACCAAGTAAACCTTTCCCTGTTGGTTTGCTTGGTTTTATTATCGCTAAGAATTTATGTTAAAAAAAAGAATCCATTACATTTCATTATTAATTTTATTTTCAGCCTGTAGAGAAAATCAGATAGAAAATCACTTATTTACATCTGTACCTTCATCTCATACGTCTATTGATTTCGAAAATACAATTACAGAAAATAGTGACATTAATGTAATTGATTTTCAATACTGTTATAATGGCGGCGGAGTAGGCATAGGAGATTTTAATAATGACAACCTACCAGATATTGTATTTACCGGAAATCAAGTCTCTAGTAAACTATATTTAAATCAAGGAGATATGAAATTTAGAGATGTTTCCGTAGCATCAAATTTAATCACAGGTACTTGGGTTACAGGCGTTAGTATTGTAGATATTAATAGTGATGGATTAGATGATATCTATCTTAATGTGGGAGGGGCTCATTGCAATAATGATTGCACCAATTTATTATTCATCAATAATGGGTTGAATAATGAAGGCATTCCTGTTTTTGAAGAAAAAGCTACTATTTATGGATTAGATGATGGTAATTATAGTCAGCAAACTATGTTCTTTGATTATGATCTTGATGGTGATTTAGATGCCTACATTGTACACAATGGAAATAGTAATAGAGATAGAAATACTCCAATCCCCAAAAAATACTTCCCTAAACACCTCAATGATTATTTATTAGAAAATAAAACGGATACAGCTACCAATCAAATATATTTTACCAATGTGTCCGATAGTCTAGGTATTACCCATAAAGGATTTGGATTAGGGGTAGCCATTAATGATATCAATAATGATCATTTGCCAGATATCTATGTAAGCAATGATTTCATAACCAATGATCTTGTGTATATCAATAGAGGAACTAATGATAATGGTAGCCATCTTGGGTTTGAAGAAATGAATAAGCAGATTTTGTCAAAGCAGACGTATAATGCTATGGGAGTAGATATAGCTGATATCAATAATGATGAGCTCCCTGATATTGTGGTCGTGGATATGCTACCTAATGAGTATGAGCGTCAAAAGAAAATGCTTGGGAGCAATAATTATGATAAGTTTTTACTCTCACAAAGAAATGAATATACTCCACAATACATACACAATACTCTTCAGTTACATAATGGAATTGTAGGTAAACATATTATTCCTGCTTCAGAAGTTGGCTTTGCATCTGGCATTGCGAGTACGGATTGGAGTTGGGCGCCTCTTATTGCAGATTATGATAATGACGGTTATAAAGACCTGTACATTACTAATGGATATGTAAAAGATATAACAGATCTCGATTTTGTTAATTACTCAAAACAAAATAGTATGTTCGGTACGCCAAAGGCCCGCAAAGAAAAGTTTAAAACACTCGTAGACCAACTCCCAGGAATTCACCTGCCTAATGTTATGTATCAGAACAGCGGAGATATTCAATTTAATGATATCTCTAAGGAGTGGTTTGATACGACCAATTCTTTCTCTAATGGAGCTGCATATGCTGATCTTGATCAAGATGGAGATTTAGATCTTATTGTTAATAATATCAATAGCCTAGCTTTTATTCTAAAAAATAATAGTACTGATCAACAAAAAAAATACCTAAGAATCCAATTGGCTGGGCCTCCAAAGAATAAAAAAGCAATCGGAGCAAAAGTTACCTTATGGACAGGTGAGACAAAACAAATTCAGTATCAATCTGTAATTAGAGGATATTTATCTTCTGTAGAACCAATCATACATTTTGGCATAGGTTCAGAAAAAATAGATTCGTTACAAGTAACATGGCCAGATGGCAAAATAACAAAGCTGAAGAATATTGACCATAATCAAGTAGTGACTGTTGATTATAAAAATTTCGCGCAAGGAACTCCTGAAAAAACAAATAACTACTTATTTAAAAAAGAAAAAAAAGTACTCTCATATTCGCATAAAGAAAACGTGTTTAATGATTATTTACAACAATCATTACTGCCTCATCAATTTAATAGCAACGGTCCTTGTATCGCTAAAGCAAATAGTAACAATACCCCTGGAGATGAAATTTTTATTGGAGGGAGTAAAGGGATGCCTGGATATTTATTTTCTGAAAATGAACACGGTATATATGAGATAACTCAAGAATTCGATGCGATATATGAAGATACTGCTGCATTATTCATTGATGTGGACAATGATGGAGATCAAGACCTATATATAGGTAGTGGTGGTACTGATGCTGGATATGATAAGGAACTATTGCAGGATAGAATATATATTAATAATGGAAAAGGAGTATTTTCTATTGTTTCAGGGAAGAGACTTCCAGAGATAACAATAAATACCAGTTGTATAGTCGATAATGACATTGACCAGGATGGCGATAAAGATATTTTTATAGGAGGCGGAGTGTTGCCTGGCAGTTATCCGCTTTCTACCCCTAGTTATATAGTAACTAATGAAGAAGGACGTTTATCTGTGAATCAAAATATATCTTTTTCTTTTCCTGGAATTGTAACCGATGCTACTTGGGCAAACATTACTAATACTAAAATCAAAGAACTGATTGTGGTTGGTCAATGGATGCCTATCATGTGCTATTCGATCCAAAAAGATAAAGCGCAAGAAATCCCTATCCAATGGCAAGATACCAAAGGAAAAGAGCTAAATATGTCTGGTTGGTGGAATAGCGTTGTCGCAGAAGATTTTGATAATGATGGAGACATAGATATTGTAGCTGGTAATCAAGGAGTTAATGGGTTTATTAAACCTGTTTATGATAAGCCAGTTTATGTCTATAAAAAGGACTTTGATACTAATGGAAGTATTGACCCTCTACTGGCTCAATATTTTGAGACATCAAATGGAGTACGACTAAAACCTATACACACTCGTGATGATATCATGAAACAATTAGTAACATTAAAAAAGAGATATACTACCTATAATCAATTTGCTACAGCTACATTTCAGGAATTACTAGATATTTCAGATCTAAGAGAACAAACGCTCAAAGCTGATATTTTCGAATCCATTTATGCAGAAAATATCGGAAACAATACCTTCGTGGTGCATCATTTGCCTATGTCATGCCAATTATCACCTATTAATGATTTTCTTATCGATGATTTTAATAAAGATGGTTTCAAAGATGCTCTAATTGTAGGGAATGATTACTCTGCAGAGGCAAATTATGGAAGACACGATGCAATGAATGGAATGTATCTGCAGGGTACTGCAAATGGATTTGTGGCCATAAAAAATCGTGAAAGTGGTTTTATAGTTCCAAAACAATCTAATCATATCATTTCGATTCAAAATAAAGACCAAGAAAAATTTATAATTGCTACACAGAATAATGATAGCATTCAAGCATATAGAATAGAAAAATAAAAGAATATCATTTCGGTAAATAATTGATTTATCAATTCGCCAAGAAAAAATACATGAAAGAACTCATTACGGATCATACGATAGAAATCATAAAAAACTCTGAAGATTTTCTGAGTAACATCACATTACTACATCAGCACAATGGTGTATCTATTTATGACATTAGTTTTTCTTCAGATATAATGTTTCAACCAGAAAAAGTTACTTTACAATGGAAAATCCCTGCAATTAATGTCAAAGGAGTATGGAAACCTACTACAGATTTTGCAAAAAGAATTATGGATGACTGGGAATTAGAGCATATGGAGTCTAGAATATCAGTAGATTCTCCTGTTATTTCTTTATTCGGTCATGATGATAAAAACACAATCACATTTGCTTGCTCTGATGTAATTCATACTACAGAGCTTAACGCATTGTATAGAGAAGAAGATAATTATATCTATTGTCAACTTTCTTTCTTTGTAGAAAAACATCGTACTATAAAAGATTACAAAACACAACTAAGAATTGATCAAAGTGATCAGCATTTTTCTGAGTCCTTAAAAGGTGTAGTGATCTGGTGGGAGCAGTTCCAAAACCTTATTCCGACTTATGTTCCTGACTTAGCCAAAGTTCCAGTATATTCTACTTGGTATCAATTTCACCAGAAACTAGATCCCACAGTACTTATCGAAGAATGTAAAATTGCTGCATCTCTTGGCTATGAATTAATGATTCTTGACGATGGTTGGCAGACCAAAGATGAAAATAGAGGATACGATTATACTGGAGATTGGTATCCCGAACGGATTCCAGAAATGGCTAATTTTGTACGTGATATACATAAAACAAAAATGAAATTAGCCTTATGGTATTCTGTGCCTTTCTGTGGTAAAAAATCTGCCGCTTATCAAAAGTTTACAGGTAAATTTCTTACAGAAGAACATCGCTGGGCACCAGTATTTGATCCTAGATATCCAGAGGTAAGATCATATCTTATCAATTTATATGCACAGGCATTAAAGCAATGGGATATCGATGGATTTAAACTTGATTTTATAGATGAGTTTAAAGTATATCCTACCACAATATTAACCAAAGAAAACGGAAGAGATTTTTCTTCGGTTAATGAGGCTGTAGATCGTTTGATGATGGATATACGTAAAGCTTTATATGTTATCAAACCTGATGTAGTGATTGAGTTTAGACAAAAGTATACAGGACCCGCTATGCGCAAATACGGCAATATGTTTAGAGCTTTTGACTGTCCAGGAGATTCTGTAATGAATCGAGTACGTATTACTGATATTAAAATGTTATCTGGAGACACCGCCGTTCATAGTGATATGATTACCTATCATAGAGATGAACCTATAGAGTTAAAAGCATTACAGTTAGTGAATATATTATTTAGTGTTCCTCAACTTTCTATTTTGTTGAAAACTGCAACAGAAGAGGAGTTGTCAATGATTCAATTCTATACACAATACTGGAAAAGAAACTCTTCTATCTTTCTTGACGGAAGATTTAAGCCATATCGTCCATTAGCTAATTATCCAATTCTCAAATCATCATCGGATAAAAAAACCATTATAGGTTTGTATGATACTACTGTAATTGATTTTGAAGAAGAAACACCTTTAATAGATATTATTAATGGCCAGATCAATACAGAAGTTATTATAAGTAGTTTTAAATATTATGGAGAGTATAATTGTACTATATATACTTGTTTAGGAGAAAGACAAAAAGAATATCCTATACAAATCACCGAAGGTGTACTACAGATAAAAGTACCTCCTTGTGGATTGGTTCAACTAGAAAGAGTACAGAAATCCGAATAATACTTTCAGAAAAATAATAAAAATAGAGATAAAATAAATAAAAGAGATAATACAAACGATTGTATTTTTATTAATAAGAAATAATTTTT
Source organism: uncultured Aquimarina sp. (assembly GCA_947493495.1). Taxonomy (GTDB): domain Bacteria; phylum Bacteroidota; class Bacteroidia; order Flavobacteriales; family Flavobacteriaceae; genus Aquimarina. The sequence goes on along the minus strand of CANLRN010000032.1, from coordinate 17,288 downwards.
TCTATTACTTCAATAATTTAGATATTTATAGATGTTGATCTCAATTAAAGAATAGTTGTATTCAATTTTACATAGAGTTTTAGCCAAATTATTTGAGAATGAATAAAAAATATATCATAGCCTTTGACCAAGGAACGACAAGTACTAGAGCCATTATTTTTGATATAGAAGGTCAAATATGTGGGATCTCACAAAAGGAGTTAACACAGCATTATCCAAAACCTGGATGGGTTGAACACGATCCTCAAGAAATTTTTAGGCACCAGCAAGATGTATTTGAAGAAGTAGTAACTACCTCCAAAATACCAGTAGCCCAGATTGCAGCTATTGGGATTACAAACCAAAGAGAAACTACAGTAGTCTGGGATAAAAACACTGGAGAACCTATCCATAATGCTATTGTTTGGTTAGATAAAAGAACCTCTAGTATATGCGAACAATTAAAAGCAGCAGATCTAGAAGACTATGTGGCTAAACATACTGGATTGGTTATCGACTCATATTTTTCTGGCACTAAATTAAAATGGATATTAGATAATGTAAAAGGAGCAAGAGAAAAAGCCAATGAAGGGGCACTCCTTTTTGGGACTATTGATACGTGGCTCATATGGAAATTCACAAAAGGGAAATACCATGCTACGGATCACTCTAATGCTTCTCGTACTATGTTGTATAATATTATTGATTTAAAATGGGATAATACCTTACTCAATGCCTTAGATATTCCGATCAATATGCTACCAGAAGTTCAGCATTCTTCTTCTGATTTTGGAAACATCTCATATCAAGGAACAGAAATTCCAATATATGGAGTTGCAGGAGATCAACAAGCTTCTCTATTTGGTCAGGGAGGTTATAAATCGGGTATTGCCAAAAATACCTATGGAACAGGATGCTTTTTATTATTGAATACAGGTAAAAAAGCATATCAATCTAAAAATGGTTTATTAACCACACTATGCTGTAGCCTCCCCGAAGATACTATTAAATATGCCCTCGAAGGAAGCATTTTTGTAGGAGGAGCATCTGTACAATGGCTCAGAGATAAGCTAAAAGTGATTACCAAAGCTTCCGAAACCGAAGAAATATGTATGAATACCCCATCTGTTGAAGGGCTATATGTAGTACCCGCCTTTGCGGGCTTAGGAGCACCCTATTGGGATATGAATGCAAAAGGTGCTATATATGGCCTCACCTTAGACTCAGGAAAGAATGAAATCATAAAAGCTACTGTAGAAGCACTCGCCTATCAGACTAGAGATGTATTAGACGCCATGATTGAAGATAGTGGTCAACTTATGAGAGAACTCAAGGTAGATGGTGGTGCATCAGCAAATAATTATTTGATGCAATTTCAGGCAGATATTCTGAATGTAGAAGTAGACCGCCCAAAAATGCTCGAAGTAACTGCACTAGGTGCTGCTTTTCTGGCAGGGATAAAAGCAGGAGTTTGGACCAAAAAAGACATCACCAAAATTAGAACCGTAGACACGCGGTTTAACCCTCAAATTACCCAACACGAAAGAACTAGAAAATACAGAGGGTGGAAAGCTGCAGTAACGCGAACAAAAACTGGAAACGCTTCTGCGCTTTCTTATAAAGAGGAAGATGCTATCCGATTTTCTATCTTGGATAGAAACCGACAAATACGCAATGCGCAGGCGACTAAATACGATCTCATTATTATTGGAGGTGGAGTTACTGGTGCTGGTATTGCATTAGATGCCTCCGCGCGAGGGCTTAAAGTATGTCTGGTAGAAAAAAACGATTTCGCATCTGGGACGAGTAATAAATCTACTAAACTTATCCATGGGGGATTGCGATATCTAAAACAAATGGAAATAGGATTGGTAAAAGAATCCGGCAGTGAACGCGCAACAGTGCATAAGCTAGCTCCACATCTTGTGGTACCAGAAAAAATGCTACTACCACTCATAGAAGGAGGAACCTACGGAAAATTAATGACAGCCATTGGATTAAAAGTATATGATTTTCTAGCGAATGTAGAAGGGGATGATAAGCGTAAGATGTTAAGTATAGAAGAAACAATAGCCAAAGAACCTTTGCTCAATACAGAAGGACTAACAGGTGGTGGATACTATGCAGAATATCGTACTGACGATGCTAGATTAACTGTAGAGTTACTAAAAAAAGCTGCCTCTTATGGCGCTAATATCATTAATTATTGCGAGATGACTTCGTTTAATTATGATAGTGAAGGTAAAATTAAAAGCCTAGAATGTCTGGATCATAATTCTCAAAAAAAATATACTATTAAAGCCAGGAATTATGTATCCGCTGCTGGGCCTTGGGTAGATTTATTACGAGAAAAAGACCATTCGATGAATAACAAATATCTCCACTTAACAAAAGGAGTGCATATTGTATTCTCGAGAGAAAAATTTCCACTCACACAATCTATCTATTTTGATGTGCCAGATGGAAGAATGATATTTGCAATCCCTAGAGGGAGAGCTACCTATGTAGGGACAACAGATACCAATTACAATGCTAATTTAAATCGCGTAGTTGCAACTATAAATGATGCTAATTATCTATTAGACGCAGTTAATAATATGTTTCCTACGGTAGGACTAACCATCGATGATATAGAATCCAATTGGGCTGGACTACGACCACTGATCCATGAAGATGGTAAAGATCCATCAGAATTATCCAGAAAAGATGAAATTTTTGTATCCAAAACAGGCTTGATCTCTATCGCTGGAGGAAAACTAACTGGATATCGAAAAATGGCACAACGTGTTATTGATGCGGTTCTTAAAACAATGAGTAATAAGAAACGCGAACAGTATGCTATTTCTCACACCCAGAATATCTCATTAACCAGCAATCCGTTACACAATACAGATGAGGTAGATACATATCTAGAACACATTAACCGCCAACTTGCCGAAAAAGGCGTTACAGATACCTATTACGGATGGTACTTGGCTACAACTTATGGAAAACAAGCAGATATAATCATTCATAAAGAAAATTATTTCTTAAACGATTCTATTGATGAACGACTTATAAGAGCAGAAGTATGGTATGGTGTACATTATGAAATGATCAATGGCATATCCGATTTTTTTGTAAGAAGAACAGGTAGATTGTATTTTGATATTAATAGTGTACGACAATACAGGCTTCTTGTACAAGAAGATCTGATAAAATATTTAGGATGGGATGAGCTGCGTTTAGAAAAAGAAAACAAATATCTGGATCTTTTATTACAGGATGCATCTACTTATTATGAACAGGAAATTGAGTAATAAAATACAAAGATCAGTTTGAAAATTATAAAAAGCCCCCTTTAATACAAGTACTGGTATATATCAAGATAAAAAATATCTATAGTGTAGATAAGACCTTATAGAACCTGATAAGATAAAAATTTCAGTTAAGATCATATTAAGAAAAAGCTACAAATGACTTGAAAAAATAATTTTGCTAAGAATAAGATAATTGATATATCATATAACTAGCAATCAATGTCTTATAAAATTTACTAAAACAATAAAAATATTGAAAAATGTACTGAATTATTGTTAAAACATTTATGAACTAACAAAAAATAGTATCTTTCGTAATTAAATTTAAACTAACTTAAATATCACATATTCATGGGAATCATTTCATTTATAGGCTTCACATTATTAGTAGCAGTATATGCCTGGTGGAAAACAAAGGGCACTAATGAAAACTCAGCAGATGGTTATTTTCTGGGAGGTAGAAGCCTCGGAGCAATTACTATAGCTGGATCATTATTACTTACCAACTTATCCGCAGAACAGATTGTGGGACTTAATGGGCAAGCTTTTTCTGAAGGTGTTCTAGTGATGGCCTGGGAAACCTTAGCAGCCATAGCTATGATAATCACAGCTATATGGTTACTTCCTAGTTATATGAGAGGAGGAATTACTACAATCCCAGAGTATGTAGAAAAAAGATTTGATCAGCAGACAAAATCTATTTTAACGATTCTATTCTTAAGTGGGTATGTAATTGTACTACTGCCCTCAGTTTTATATTCTGGATCTCTTGCATTTAGTACGATGTTTGATATACCTGCTATGCTAGGAATATCCCAGCAAGCATCTATTTGGATTTGTGTATGGACTATAGGTTTAATAGGTATGGTATATGCTATTTTTGGTGGACTAAAAGCCGTAGCCGTTTCAGATTTAGTGAATGCAGTAGGATTACTAATAGGAGGTATGCTCATTCCTATATTTGGATTAATGGCTATAGGAGATGGAAGTGTTGCCGAAGGACTCAACACCTTATGGACAGATAATCCAGATAAATTTGTTGCAGCTGGAGAAGCTGATGCGTCTATTCCATTTGGTACTATTTTTACAGGAATGATGCTAGTACAAATGTTTTATTGGGGTACTAACCAAGCTATTTTACAACGTGTTTTTGGAGCCAGAAGCCTTAAAGAAGGACAACAAGGAATGATTTTAGCTGCTTTAGTAAAATTCTTAATTCCTGTGATTGTTGTATTGCCAGGAATCATAGCTTGGCATTTATTCGATGGAAATTTAGAAAACCCAGATCAGGCATATCCTTCTCTTGTTAAAGAGGTGTTGCCTGCAAGTTTTGTAGGTTTCTTCGCAGCAGTGCTTTTTGGTGCAGTTTTGAGTTCTTTTAATAGTGTACTAAATAGTAGTGCTACTTTATTTGGGTTTGATCTTTATAAACAATATTTTAAAAAAGATGCTTCTGAAAAACAGATAGTAAAAGCAGGTAAAATCTTTGGGATTATTTTAGGGGTATTAGGGATGTTAGTAGCACCTCTTATTGCCAATGCGCCAGATGGTTTATTTGCTTGGCTACAAGAAGCTAATGGGTGTTATAGTATTCCGATTCTTACTGTTGTTGTTATTGGATTTTTTACAAAACGTGTACCAGCTATTGCAGCAAAAATAGGAGTGATTTCTGGAGTTGTATTATATTCTATAAGTCAGTTTGCCATAAAGCCTATGATGGTTTCTAGTGCGCTAAAAGATGCAGCTGCAAGTGGAATAACTGATGAAAAAGCATTAAGTCTTATCGAGGCAGAAGCATACCCACACTTCTTACATGTAATGGCAATCTTATTTGTACTAAATATTAGTATTATGCTTATCATTGGAAAATTATATCCAAGAGCTACAGACTATGTGCAGAAAATAACAGAAGATATAAACATTACTCCATGGAAATATGCTTTTATTACCGGTGTAATTATTTCAATAATGGTAGTTAGTACTTATTTGATTTTCTGATCATAATCTAAAACTTATGTCAAAATCAGTTCTTAGTTGTTGCCAGTATCGCTAACTTTGCAATTTTAACCCGGTTTATGCGTTAGGACTTCGTCAAGATGCTTTCAAGTGCAATAAACACTGATGTTTTCTTCATTTCAGAGTAGCATCGCTACGGTTACATTAAAAAACATAGTGAAACGGTAGTGTTTGCAGCAGTTGAAAGATGGAATAGATTTCCTAATGAATAAAACGGGTTTAACAACTAAAACTTTTAAAAAGAGTACATAATGAAAATACTAGTTACTGGCGGCTTGGGCTTTATAGGTTCGCATACTGTAGTAGAATTACAAAAAGAAGGGTATCAGGTTGTTATTATCGATAACTGCTCCAACTCATCTACAGATGTTTTAAAGGGGATAACCAACATTACAGGGAAACAACCTATTTTTGAACAATTTGATCTTAGAGAAAAAAATAAGGTACAAGATTTTTTTAAACGCCATACAGATGTAGAAGGTGTCATTCATTTTGCAGCATCCAAAGCTGTAGGCGAAAGTGTAAAAAAGCCACTATTATATTATGAAAATAATATTGGAGTGCTCGTTTATATTTTACAAGAGCTACAAAAAAAAGAGAACAGTAATTTTATTTTCAGTTCTTCCTGTACTGTATATGGACAAGCTGATGAATTGCCGATTACAGAAAATGCTCCTGTAAAAGTAGCAGAATCTCCTTATGGCAATACAAAACAAATAGGAGAAGAAATTATACTTGATACTTGTAGCGTAACCTCCAAGCTAAAAGCTATAGCTTTACGTTATTTTAATCCTATTGGAGCACACCCATCTGCAGAGATAGGCGAGTTACCTATTGGTGTTCCTCAAAATTTAGTGCCATTTATTACACAAACAGCTATAGGGTTGAGAAATGAATTATCGGTTTTTGGTGATGACTATCCTACGCAAGATGGAACCTGTATTAGAGATTACATCCATGTCGTAGATTTAGCCAGAGCACATGTAGTTGCTTTACAGCGACTTCTTAAAGATCAAAACAAATCTAATTATGAAGTATTTAATGTAGGTACAGGAACAGGGAGCTCTGTGTTAGAAGTCATACAATCTTTTGAAAAAGTTTCTAACCAAAAGTTAAACTACAAAATCGTGGATAGGAGAGAAGGTGATGTTATTGCTGCATACGCGAATACAGATAAAGCAAACAAAGAGTTAGGTTGGAAAGCAGATAGTAGTTTAGATAGTGCATTATCTTCTGCTTGGGAATGGGAGAAAAAAGTAAGAAATTAAATTTCGTACTTTAAAAATAAAGTTTATAAAAAAATCCTAAAGAATATCTTTAGGATTTTTTTATATCATATTAAGAGCTTTATACACTTAATGTATTCTAATAAAAATTAGCTCTTTTGTCTTCTATCTCAGCAGCTTCTTTTAATGCATTAAACACACGAGAATTCGCTGCATTAGCTTCTGTTTTGGTAGCCTGAGCTGCATAACTCATATAGGTATCCAATCCATCTGCAGGAGTTTTTTTAGTAACTTCAATGACATATACTCCATTATTACCTATAATGGGGTCAGAAATTTTTCCTATTTCTAATGCAAACGCAGCTCCAACTATTTTTGGTTCGTTGCCCGCTCCACTTATGGTTGGTGTTTTCATGTTTAATGCAGAAGCTGTTTTTACTGACTGCGATTGATTTTTGGCAATGTCTTCTAGATTGGCGCCAGAGATTTTATTTTTCAGCATTTCTGCTTTCTTTTCTTTGATCAAAATAGGTTTAATAAGCGGACTGGCATCAGCTACTTTTTGTATTCCTTTTGCTGCTTTTGCTGTTAATTGTACCACTGCATATCCATCAGTGACTTCAAAACGCTTAACAGCTCCAGTTTTCGTATCTTCATTAAATGCCCACTGAACAATAGTTCTTTGATTTCCAAGACCAGCAATATTTTCTGCTAATTCATTTATCTTGTTTATAGGAAGAACCTCATATTCGTTCTCTTTTGCTTTTTCTGCAAAATCAGCATCTTTGGTTGCAATTTGAAACTTAGTAGTTTCTGTAAAAATATCACTAATCGTTTTTTCGCTTGGTTCAATTTCTTCAGCGATTGTAGCAATTTTCACTGCTTTTTGTATATTCTTTTGATCTTCAATAGTAATCACGTGATATCCAAAAGCCGTTTCTACTACTCCCATATCTCCCGTTTTATTATCTACGCAGAAGTCGTTAAATGCAGGAACCATTCTGCCTGGAGCAAAATATCCAAGATCTCCTCCTTTATCCTTATTAGAACTATCTGCAGAATACTCTTTTGCCAAACTAACAAACTTAGTCTTATCTACTTTTACAACTGTAAGAATACTATCTGCTAGTTTCTTAGCATCTTCTTTAGTTCGTTCAGTATCACCTGCTGTTCCTAAACCTTTCCAAGAAACAAGTATATGGCTAGCTTTTAGAGAATCGTGTTGTTGTTTATGAGCGATTACCTTAGATATTTTGATATATTGACCATCTTTATAAGGGCCATAGATTTCGCCTATAGGTACATTATACAAGGTGTCTGCCACAGTAGCGGGTAAATCCTTTTTAAACACAAAACGATCAGTGTACTTTATGGCAGAGTTATGATCAGTATTTACAAACTCCTCAATATTTTCTGCTTTTCTAAAAGCATCAGTAATCTGTGCTATTTTTGCGGTCAATGCATTTTCATCCTCTTGACTAGGTTCTTCTTTAAAAAACACATATCTCATATCCCTAGATGCTTCCGTTTTATATACATTGGCATGCTTATCAATATAGGATTGAATTTCTGCATCAGAAACGTTTATTTCTTCATCTTTTATGCCTGAGAATGGTAATTGTACATATTTAATATTTACAGCATCATTTTCCATTTTGTATGCCAGCTCTCCTTCCTTAAGGGTTACACCTAATCCAGCTTTTACTAGCGTCATATATGTTTTTTCTAAAGCACTTTTACCTAAGGAGAGCTTGTAATCTTTCCATTGTTGATATGCTGTGGGATTAGATTTGATACTTGCTACGTATTCCTGCATCTTAGCAGTATCAAATACTCCTGCGTCATTCTGAAAAGTTGGGTTATTTGCTAATCCTTCTTGTAATAACTCACTCACTTGATCTGCGCCTGCTCTAATTCCAAGTTCACCAAACTGCTCATCAAAAACTACCTGCCTTACTTGTTGGTTCCAAACATAATTCATTGCTTGAAAATTAGATCCATTAGCTCCAAAATTTCTAGAAGCTTGTTCTACTTTTCTAGCAAAATCAGTTCTATCTATATCTGTTCCATTGATAGTGGCAATTGTGTTTTGAGATTTTTGAGATATAGCACCTCCATTTCTAATCAAATCTGCTAACACAAATGAGAATAGTGCTAATGCTATAATTACGATTAAGAAAATCGAACGTTGTCTGATTTTGTTTAAAACTGCCATTGTGTGTGTAATTTATTCAAATAATAGTGCGCGAAAATAGCATTTTATTAGGATATTACCAATAAATGACAGAAAGTCTTTACAACTTTTTTACCTTTTTATCGGATGCTATTTTTTTTCGGATATATCACAAACTGTAGATGTGTAATAAATGGAATATGCTAAGCCTGTGTTTTTGATGGAATTCATCCTCTAGTGAGCTTATTTTGTACAGTATTTACTAGCTGTAAATTGCTTTTCTGTTTGTAAACGAATACTCAAGATAATTTCAGTATTAATCTCCAACAAAAAATGATACTTTTACCATACATTTATGATTATTATCTTTTTGTTTATTTATATATACTGTGGCTATCAAAAATTCGAATACATCTGTTACCCCCACTCGCAAAAGATTTGGAATATTAGGTTTAGTTTTTATCTCGGTAGTTATTAACTATTTAGACCGTTCGAATATTTCTGTCGCGGCTAAAGCACTTTCTGATGAATTAGATCTAAATAAAGTGCAATTAGGACTTATATTTTCTGCTTTTGGGTGGACATATGCTAGTTTACAAATTCCAGGAGGAATTTTAGTTGATAAAATAAAAGCACGATTTCTTTATACGATAATATTGATTCTGTGGTCTGTCGCGACATTATTGCAAGGAATCGTAAACTCTTTTTCTGCAATCATTGGTTTGCGAGCCAGTATTGGTGCATTTGAAGCTCCTTCATTTCCTATTAACAATGCAATCGCTACAAAATGGTTCCCTGATGAAGAAAGAGCTTCTGCTATAGCCGCGTATACTTCAGGGCAATACATAGGATTAGCATTTCTAACACCATTATTAGCTTATATTCTGGCAGAAATGGGATGGCGAGGCTTATTTATCGTTTCAGGTATTATAGGCATTATTTGGGCGATCGTTTGGTACATATTTTATCGTGATCCAGAAAACCATAAAGGAGTAAATCAAGAAGAATTAGACCACATACAAAAAGGAGAAACTCCTGTAAAAAAAGAATCCAAGCCTTTTAATTGGGGGGATTTAAAGTATGCTTTTGTTTATAAAAAACTTTGGGGATTGTACTTAGGTCAATTTTGTTTAGGCTCAACGTTTATCTTCTTTTTAACATGGTTTCCTACGTATTTAGAAGAGCAAAAGGGAATCGATTTGGCTACATCTGGTTTAGTAGGATCTATTCCTTTCCTTGGAGCATTTTTAGGTGTTATTATTTCTGGAATTTTATCCGATCGATTGATAAAAAGAGGGATTTCTAAAGAAGTTGCACGTAAAGCACCTGTAATTACAGGTTTATTTCTTTCGGCATCAATTATTTTAGCAAATTATACCACTAGTACCGAATGGACTATTGGATTTTTAACCTTAGCTTTTTTCGGAACTGGTTTTGCTAGTATTGCTTGGGTATTTGTTTCTGAAATAGCACCAAAAGAACATATTGGCTTAGTTGGTGGGGTTTTTAACCTTATGGGAGGACTTTCGGCTGTTGTTGTACCTCTAGTTGTTGGAGTTTTAGCTAAAGGCGGTAATTTTGAACCAGCATTACTATTTATTGGAGTCATCGCAATTATAGGTTTTCTCGCCTATATTTTCCTTGTCGGAAAAGTAGAAAGAATAGAAATAGAAACTAAAGAATCATTGCACTTATGATCAAAATAACCGATATAAAAACATATCCTGTACGTGTAGAAAATGGAAATCAACTTGTAATTAAAGTAGAAACCAATGAAAGAGACCTGTATGGATGGGGAGCATCAGGATTAAGCGGTCGAGAACTAGCGGTAGTAGGAGCGGTAAAACATTATGCTCATTTTTTAGAAGGTAAAGATCCAAGGCGTATAGGGGCACTCTGGCAAGAAATGTACAGAAGTCAATATTTTGAAGGAGGACGTGTATTAACAGCAGCAATTTCGGCAATTGATATCGCATTACATGACATCAAAGGGAAATTATTACAAGTTCCTGTATACGAATTATTGGGCGGTAAGCAACGAGATCATATAGAATGCTTTGCGTCTTTAAAATTCGAATCCAAAGATGAATTAATAACCAAGGCACAAAAGCTAAAAAAAACAGGTTTTTCTGCCATTCGATTATATGAAGCAAGTGAAGGTTCTGCACCTTATGTGGCTAGAAAATCTATGGCAAACTTAGTAGCGTGGTTACCAGCCTTGAGAAAAGAAATGGGAAATGAGATGACTATTGGTATGGATTATCATCATAGGTTAACCGTACCAGAAACGGTTTCTTTTATCAATAGGATGCCAGCAGGGACTCTTGACTTTTTAGAAGAGCCTATACGAGATGAAAATCCGCAAGTATATCAACAACTTAGAAAAATGATCAATGTACCTTTGGCCTTAGGCGAAGAATTTGCAAGTAAATGGCAGTTTTGGCCTTATTTAAAAGATCAAATTACCCAGTATGCTCGAGTAGATGTGTGTAATGTAGGAGGATTGACTGAAGCTATGAAAGTAGCGGCTATGGCAGAAACAAACTATATAGATCTAATGCCGCACAATCCCTTAGGGCCAATATGTACAGCAGCTACAATACATATGTTAGCAGCTTCGCCTAATGTAGCTTGGTTAGAAGAAATTAATACACCTGTAGAATGGTGTGGTACGAATAGCGAAAAATTTTATCCCACCCAGCCTACAATCAATGGAGCTTGTTATCAAATCCCTGATGGGCCAGGCTTGGGAGTAACGTTTAATGAAGAATTGGCGATGCAATCAACTTTTGAAATCAAAGAAACCCCGCATTTGTATAAAAAAGATGGTTCTTACACGAATTGGTAAAAAAAAGAGAATATGAGTTTTGTCACCTTTGGAGAGATAATGCTTCGGTTAACACCGTCATTGCACGGAGAGAAATTGCAAACAGCTAATGGATTTAATGTTGATTTTGCAGGATCAGAATCTAATGTAGCTAGTGCATTAGCTGTATTAGGAAACAAAGTGTCGTTTGTTACAAAATTACCAGATCACGCAGTTGGAAATAATGCAATTCAATCCCTAAATAAATATGGGATAGATACAAAAAAGATAGTTCGAGGAGAGGGAAGAATAGGGACTTATTTTATTGAAATAGGAGCATCAATTAGACCTTCTAGTGTGATTTATGATCGTAAAGGTTCTGTTTTTAGTAAAATAAAGGAGGACGAATTTGACTGGAGTACAATATTGAAAGGGCAAAAGTATGTGTTTGTATCAGGAATTACGGCAGCTTTGTCTGCTCAGTGCGCCAAAGAATTACTAAAGTGTGTCCGAGAAGCAAAAAAACAAGGAGTAATTGTTGCTTTTGATATGAATTACCGTCGAAAATTATGGAGTAATAGCTCAGAAGCTCGTATTATATTCGATGAGGTATTGTCAATGACCGATATTCTTTTTGGAAATACAGGAGCTTTGAACGATGTACATAATATTCAACCTGATTCTAAAGATGCGCTAGAAGGAACACTCGAGGTTATAGAAAAAGCTAAAGAACAATTTGGAATAAAAAACTATGCTTTTACAATAAGAAATCATATTTCTGCGAGTACTAACGAGTTACAAGCGGTTTTTTCTTCTCCAAAAGGGAATGTACTATCTAATACATATACAGTAGGGATTTTAGATCGTTTTGGAACAGGTGATGCCTTTGCCGCTGCTTGTCTACATGCGATAAATAAGGCTTGGAATGAAGAACAAATAATAGAGTTTGGTACTGCAGCTTTTGCTTTAAAACACACCATATATGGAGATCAGCACACTAGTACCCAAGAAGAAATTTTATCCATTGTTAATGGACTAACATCAGGACACGTACTACGATGAATAGACAAGAAAAATTAGCAATAATTGCACAAGAAAAACTAATAGCAATTATCAGATCAAAATCTCAATCTAATGTTTCTATAATCATAGAAGCTTTAGTGAGTTCAGGCATCAAAGCTCTAGAGGTAACTTCGAATACTGTAGGGTTTTATGAAGAAATAAAGAAAGCTAGGAAACAATATCCAGATGTTTTAATAGGTGCGGGGACAATTACTAATCTAGCTTTAGCAAAAAAAGCAGTAGAAGCAGGAGCGCAATTTGTTGTTACGCCAAATACAAATACCGAAGTGATAAGGTATGCGCATACCCATGGATTGCCAGTATTGATGGGAGCACTAACACCTACAGAAATTTGTGCTGCTAATGAAGCAGGAGCAGATGTCATAAAATTATTCCCTTCTGCCATCCAAAGTTTTGGGATTCCATATTATAAAGCGATTCGTGGTCCACTTAATGAGATAACATTATTTGCTGTTGGCGGAATAGGATTGCATAATATCAAAGAATGGTTTCAGGCTGGCATTCAAGGTGTTGGTGTAGGAGGAGAATTAACTACTTTGGATAAAAATAATACAGTCGATGATATAAAGAATACTGCCAGAAAAATGATATCCATCTGTAAAGAATATTAATTAGTAATAGTATTGTTTGATGAAGAAAAAATAAAAGTGAAGATATTTCGATATATCTGAGCACATATAGAAGTGGTTTAAACTTTTTTCATCTGAACACAAAACCACTATTTTTACTTAAACCACTTCATTCCTATAACTCGTGCATAAAAACAGGTAGATTTCTTTTTTTACAAAAGAAGTCGATACTATGAATAAAGGGGATGAAAAATATTTTTTATCCAGAAATATATTTAGATTTTTAATTTTTTTAATAAAATATTAAGGAAAATAAATTTATGTAGACAAACTAGTATAAATATAAGTCATTTTGTTATACGTATTTCTTTTATAAAACCTTGGGGGATTACATTAAGAAATAGATTTTTAATATTTTGATATATAAATTGGTAGTATTTAAAACTAACTCACAAGCTCATGGAACAAAAGCATCCTTTACCTCCTTTTACCTTAGAAACAGCAATTAAAAAAGTACAAGCTGCAGAAGACGCATGGAATAGTAAGAATCCAGAAAAAGTAGCATTAGCATATACAATAGATACAGAATGGAGAAATCGCAATACTTTTCTTAATGGAAGAGAAGAAATAACAGATTTTCTAAAAAATAAATGGGCTACAGAATTACAGTATAAGCTCAAAAAAGAATTATGGGTATATCATGAAAATCGTATTGCAGTTCGGTTTGAATATGAATATCAAAATAAATCAGGAGATTGGTTCAGAGCGTATGGAAATGAAAACTGGGAGTTTGATAAAAATGGATATATGAAAAAAAGATATGCTAGTATTAACGATCTTTCTATTAATGAATCTGAAAGAAAATTATAATCATTAGAATCATACGAGTATATCCAGATTATTCAATGTCGTTAAGTTAAGCTCAAAAAACACCTATTTTGTTACACTGAGCCTGTCGAAGTAAATTATAGTACAAAAACCCTTCGACAGGCTAATTAATAAATTATAATATTGTAATTAAATAACTGATATATAAGTTATTATAAATAAAATAAAATTTACAGGTTAAACATAGGTTAAATTTCAAATCAATTTTATCGTATAAAACATACTTTAAAATATTTTATTCTCCCTTTAGAAAGCCATCATTCGTCTATGATATCAAAGGTATTACTATTTGTTTTATTAAAAAATATTACTCTGTAATAGAAATCTGTAAAGGACTACTATTACAGAGTACATCGATAATTTCATTTATTTTGTATTAAATTAAATACAAGTCACTCTCATTAATTAGAAAATAAGTTATTCGTAATTTTCCTACAGTATTTAATGTAATTAAATTTATATACGGTAAAAACGTATTATTTATATGCTTTTTACTTTATTGATAATCAGCTATATGCAGATAAATAGACTTAACTTTTCTCATCAAATTGCTCTTAGTTAGCATTTTCGCACAAAATAAATGTTAAATATTACCTAAAAACAAGGGAAATTAGCTTAAAAAAAGGCGCAAATGTACCATGAAAATAAAATTTTTTTGATAACCAAATAATTAAAATATCTCCATAAATTTACCTGAATATCAAATAATTATAGAATAACAAAAAAATAATTTGAACCTTAAATTTAACAACATGAACTTAAAAAAATCAATTGTAACACTTTCTTTACTATTTTTAGCACTAAACATTTTTACTTCTTGCGAGACTTCAGAAATAGAAGATGAGCAAGGATATAATTTAGAAACTCAAAGTACAGATAAAGATGATGTTGGAACAATCGGAAATAGCGGAGGAGACGACGACGACGAGGACTACAATTAGAAAAGCATTTGTTATAGGGGTTGTAATGATCGCAATCATTGCAGCCTTTTCTCAACTTATCACTGAAACTAAACCAGCAGAAATAGAAACTGCTAGAAAAAATAATACTTCTTTTAGAAAAGATAGAGACAAGACTCGTGATGAAATTTTGTTACTCCTTGAAAGCCATCTCAAAAATGATATAACACCAAAGGATTTTAGACAAAATGCATCAAAGCTGCTTGAAACTTATCAAATAAAAGCGGAAAAATCCAATTCAGCCTACGCAACTCTTAATAAGATAAAAAAAGAATACAAAATAAGTGGATTCAAACACTTAAACGCATTTCTAGGTAGTTTAGGTTTGCCTGTGTTCATTTTTTGCCTTTCCTTAATCTTATATATTGTTAGCATTTTCTTAAAAAGGGAAAAGTATAGCAATGTAGCTGATCTAGTCAAATTGCTTTCACAATCCTCCTTCATAACATCACTAACTTATATCTACTGGGTCTTAAATCCAAAAAAAGAACTGCATCAGGCAATTTACGTTGGTTGTTTATTGATAGCAGGTTACATTACTTATAAAATAGTGGTATGGATATTACAAAAGAATTTCTTCAGTACCCAATATATCAAATATGATAAATTAAGAAATGCTCTGGCTAGGGCGTTAGATTTTATTATAATTGAAGTGAATGATAAATTCATTACAGAAGAGCAAAAGGTTGATTTCATAAAGTCTTATGATAAAGAGATCGATAAAATTTCAGAAATTATAGAATAAGTTATTTTGAAAATGGCGAGTAATAACAAGAGTAAAAGTAATGCGCAAAAACTCAAAGATTTGGGCATTTTAAGGAGTGGAACTGCACAGCGCAGAACTGATGATATTGAAAATTACTTAAAAGAAAAAGTTGAGAAAGACGAGGCTATTATTTTAGATTTAATTCAAATATTTAAAAGTAAGAATCCTGATGTGGTAGTTTCTTTTACTTTCAATTCTCCTTATTGTTGATCTTCACTTGAATACCGTGCTCTTTAAAAAATTTATACATTAAAGTATTAGTTTTATCTCCCATAAAGAACTTATATTTCAAGGACTTCTCTATTAAAAAATCATAGTCCCCTTCCATGAAATCAACTATTTCATCAATATGAACCCTAGTACCATCTTTTACCAGAAATAATCTGGAGTCTTCAGTTGGAATCTCTTTCATGGTGATGGGTTTCTTTTCCCCCAAGCCCTCAAGAACCCAGTTTTGATTATATCCAGTTTTTATAGCTATTTGCTTAGCATAAAATTCATCTTTCTTTGAACCTCTGTTAATTGCCTTCCGAAGCCCATCCCCACTAATCCCTCCTACTAACTCAGCAAGATTTTTATAACTCAATCCACAATCTTTCCTGATATAATCTATTCTATCTCTTAATGTATCCATATAAACCAGAAAATTGAAGAATTTATTCTTCAAAATTCTTCATTTGTCTTAAAATATTTGTATATTTACTTTGTAATCAAACAAATATATAGAATTAAGAATTACCATTAATCATTGAATGATATATTAACTAATAGTTCCCATTTAATTGATTTGATATCGAATAATATGTTTTCAAATAGATAGTACATTTTAAAGCAAGATTACCCCATATTCGAGCTTCTTTATATATGATTAAGTATTTTAATTAAAGAGCATGAATACAAATAATAAAAGAATACGAGTCGAGAATTGGTTGAAGAAAAATAAGAAATACATTAAAAGTAGAACTATTGATAATGAACTCGAAATAAAGAACGCAGTCACACATTTTCTTCAAGAAAACCGCAAAATAAATGATGACCGAATACTAATTTTATTCAAGTTCATTAAAAATTTTACGGCTTTTAATTTAAAGAAAAATTTAAAAAGAGAAAATGTAGAACATTGGTTAAAGAAAAATCAAAGCTATATTGTTCGAAACTCATTTGATGACGAATTAATTCTCAAAAGCACGGTAAGACATTTCCTATATAATGGTAGAAGAATAAATAGTGAGCAAATAAACATACTCTTTTCTCTTATTAAAAAAATTAATCTATTCTAATCAAAAACAGAATACTTAACATCCCAAAAAAACAAAGCTTATGGAAAATTCTAAATTAATCAAAAAAAGAAATCTATACGTTTCATTAATCATCGAATCAATAAATATGAAGAAAGAAGTTTTTATCCAGAACCTTGCCAAAGGAGATAGTTATGAGGTTACATTAAATGAATGGATCATAAATTTATTTAATGAAGGAAAAACACCAGAGAAAGCGACAAAAATGATTTTAGAAAGGCGAAGA
>CANLRN010000031.1 GCA_947493495.1 uncultured Aquimarina sp. | reverse complement strand
AAAACGCAGTGCAGCGTTAGTATTTGCGGTAGCTACAAGATGTAATAAATTTTCTATTGCATAAAGCGGGTTTAATCAATAAGTTTATTGTTGATTTAACTTTAGTTCAATTTAAGGAGAAATTATTTTTCTAAGAAACCACCTTTTCTTTATAATAACTGTATAAATCCTCTGAGGATGCTCCCATCCATCTAAGCATATGTATATTTAGGAAATGGTATTGCAATCGCCATATACCTATTTCTTTATAGCGTCTGGCTGAGGTTATAATATATTCTGGAATTACTACAAAGGCATTAATATCGAATAGCCGATCAATCAGTTCATTGTCTTCATATACCTCATAAGATTCATCATACCTCCCGATTTGATCAAAAAGAGAGGCTGTAATAAACTGACTTTGATCTCCTCCACGGCATCGTTTACTTTCGAACTGTGTTAACCAGCTTACAAAACGTAGCCACCAATGGTTAGAGTCAAATTTCATTCGAAAACACCCTGCCTCATTTCCTTTTGTTACTTCTTCAATAATAAATAGGTCATATTTTTTTGGTGGGAAAGAGTCTGCATGTAAGAAGTAGAGAATTTCTCCACTCGCGCTGGCGGCACCTTTATTCATTTGTTTGGCTCTTCCTTTAGGAGAAGAAACGAGTGATATGACAATCTCTTGAGAACTTGCAAAATCAGCGACAATCTCTTTAGAGTTATCTGTACTACCTCCATCTACAATAATAATTTCTTTAATAGTATCTTTCCTAGAGGTGTTCTGAACTAAATGCGAAAGCAGATTGCATATCGTTGAAGCCTCATTAAGGATAGGGATAATTATTGATAGTTGTAGTTGCACGATTTTATCCGAATGTAGCCTACTCATTTAAACTCCAATTATAATTTTTGTAGCCTTTCTTTCGTTGGGCATCAATTTTAACCACTGCATATTGATTGATAAAATCATACACACCTTTTTCATTTATTTTAAAATCTTTTCTGAACCAAGAGAATATTTTAGAAATTTTTGCATCTTCTTCTGTAATTCTATTTTTTGAAGGATCATTTATAAATTTTTTAGTTTGCGTTTCTAAAGCCTTATTTATGTTATTGGCAGTATAGGCTCTATTCCATAAAGTAGGGCAAGAGTATGATGCGCAATTGATCGCAAAATGTATTCTGGGGTCGTTTAATTTTCTGAGGATTTTGTGTTCTACTGTATTAAGACTGTATGGTTTTCCATTAATCTTAAAAAAAGCTTTACCCCAAGGATCTTTGATATCTTTAATACTTTTTATAGGATAATTATCCATAATTAATTTTACAGTATATGCATTGTATACATTAATCCAATAAGCTAATGTTTCTTCTTTGCTCCAATTTTTTTTTGGAGTATTAACGGAGAGATATTTAAAATATTTTGAAAGTTGATCACTATTTTTTATAAACCCTTTGTAATTGACATTTCCAGTATCAGAAACGTTAGTAACTAGTAATTGATCCCAAATAGCATGATCAAGATTTTGTTGCGCTTTAATTCCAAAAGTAGCTACGTAAAAAAAGAATAGTAATAAAATGATTTTAGGAGCTTTCATTTCTTTATATGTTTTATAAATTAATTTTTTCTATCAAAATAGTATTCAAGATAAATTATACAAAAATAATACCAATTTAGTATTTAAAATTACTCAATAAAAATAGTTCTTTGTTGTTGATATTTCAAAATACAATCGACAACTATATACTCTTATATTTTATTTCTTATCCACCGCTAGATAGATGCTACGAAACAAAAAATCATGCTCTTCATTAGAGTGTTTTTAAGAGATCATATAGAACATTTTCAAATGCTAATTTGAAATGAAAAAATAAATAGTTAAAACTCTAAAATTAGTCTAAATATTGTTATAGAACTTACATCACTTTGATTGTGAGATTGATTTTTTTTTGATTGTGGTTTTAGTCTTGATTCCGTATTATTGTAGTCGAACTATTAAAGTATGATTAGTACAGTTTTACAACTTCCTTGTGGAGTGCTATTAAAAAACAGATTGGTAAAATCTGCCATGACCGAACGAATAAGCAATAGTAAATTTGAGCCTACTATTGGGCATAATAGATTATATTCGGAATGGTCTGATACAGGAGCAGGTCTATTAATCACAGGCAATGTAGTTATAGATCGCAAACACTTAGAATCAGCGGGCAATGTGTGTTTTGATAGTGAGTATATGCTGCCTAAGTTGAAATCTTGGGCAACAGCTGGTAAAAAACAAGGGAATCATATCTGGGTTCAGATTTCCCATTCTGGTAGACAGACGAATAGATTTGGCACTAATAGCCCCTTAGCCCCTTCTGAAGTACAATTAAGAAAACTAGGGCTTTTTGGCAAGCCTAAAGCAATGACAGAACAGGATATTCAAAATGTGATTAAGGGTTTTGTTAAAGCAGCGAAACTAGCCAAAGAAGCTGGTTTTACGGGAGTACAAATTCACTCGGCTCATGGATATTTGTTAAGTCAATTTTTATCTCCCAATACGAATATGAGGGATGATGATTGGGGTGGTAGAATTGAGAACCGCAGTCGCTTATTGATCACTATTATAAGAGAAGTTAGAAAAGTTGTAGGAGAGTGTTTTCCGATCTCAGTTAAGCTGAATTCTGCAGATTTTCAGCGAGGTGGATTTACAGAAGAAGAATCATTAGAGGTGATAAAAATGTTAGATAAAGAGGGAATAGATGTGTTAGAAATATCAGGAGGGACTTATGAAAAGTTAGCTTTTTTTATGATGAATGAGGAAGGTTCTGAACTGAAGGAAAGCACAAAACGTCGAGAGGCTTATTTTATTGATTTTGCAAAGAAAATAAGAGCAGTAAGTACATTGCCATTGATGATTACCGGAGGTTTTAGATCATATGATTTTTGTAATAAGGTATTGGTCAGTGGAGAGGTTGATCTGATTGGTATGGCTAGGCCGTTTATAACTAATAGAGAAGAGATATCAAAATTTTTAAAAGGGGAGTTGTTGCATCTAAAAAATTTAGTATTGCGTACTGGACTAGAGCAATTTGAAGATGCTGCTGAAGGCGGTTTTTATGCTAGACAGCTTATTCGGTTTTCTAAAGGAAAAAAACTTAAAACTAATATGAGTCCTTTGTGGTGTTCTCTATTTTTAATAGTGTATGAATTTAGAAAAGCAATGGTTAAGAAAGTGTTTAACTAGATAAGTTGTAATACTTTAAATAAAAGCCCACTTATTAGTGCTGCAATTGGTAAGGTAAGTACCCAAGAAAGTAAAATTTTTGAGATCATTTTAGGGTTTGCTTTTTTGGTAATAGTTCCAATTCCAAAAATGGATCCTACAGATACATGAGTAGTAGATACAGGTAACCCATGGATGCTGGCAGTAGTTACTAATACCCCAGTAATGAGATTAGCGGTAAATCCTTGTCCAGAATTCATAGGTGTAATTTTTTTACTCATAAGCGTTCCTACTTTTTTGGCATTGATTAGCCCCCCTAATGCCATAGTGATTGCTACTGCAATCATTCCCCATTGAATGTCTAAGGTATTAATGATTAATAATAAACCTACAATCTTAGGGGTGTCATTAAGGCCTCTGGCAAAACTAACAACTCCTGCACTTAAAAAATGTAAGCTATCTAGGATTTTTTGAGCTGTAATACCTAACAATTTTCCATTATATGTTTCGGTTTTTACATGTCTAATAGTAGTCGAAACCTTAACTGCTGTCATATTATGGGCAGAAGTTGTTGCGGTATCTATTTTTAGGCTTTCATCAATATCGATTCCACTATTTTTAGTGATTTTTAATTTTTTTCTAGTATACCTGAAAATAACATATACAATCAAACTTAGCACAGCAGCTAGTAAGGGACTTACGATTAGAGGCATTAAAAATGTTTTGCCTAATTTAATAAAATTGAATTCAGAACCTATTGCCATCACACCAGCTCCAAAGAGCGCTCCCACTAAACTGTGTGTTGTAGATATTGGCATGCCTACTTTTGTAGCTATAAAAACAGTAATAGCGGCTCCTATTACAATAGAAATAGCAAAAATTGGCATTAGAATCAATTCATTAGGAACTAATCCTTTTCCCGAAAAATTTTTTACTAATTCTTCCGCCAAAAAGATAGCTGCAATAGAACCAGAAAAGGTTGTTATTGTGGCCCAGTTTATAGCTTTTTTGTAGTTTGTTGTTCTGCTTCCAAAAAGGGTTGCAACTCCTTTAAAATTGTCATTAGCACCATTACTATATGCTAAAAAACAAGCGGCGATAAATAGGAGAATTAGTGTCATAAATTAATACTATATAGAAAATGAAGATTAAGAAACCGAAAATAAATATATGTTTCCGGCTTCTTGATCTTAGTATAGGTTTAACAACATCCTCCACCATCATAATGATAGGTAGATTCACTGATAAATATATCATCTCTTTCTAGGCCTGCAAGAGCATCAGCCGTTTTATCACAAACTGCTAAGGGCTGGTTTTTAAGAAGCACATGACCTTTTTTGTCATCAAAATAATCTTGATCTCCATAATATATAGCAGCTTTGCCAGTAAACATACAAGGACCATCGTCTGGCATAGGATCCTTAATTGCAGCAACTTCTATAGACTCTATATAGATCAGTTCATCTGTCGGATAATTTTTGGGATCTAAGATTCGGTAAGGTTTACGGGCTCTGATTTCTATAGTGCCAAAACCAACATCTGTTAATGCTTTTACATACTCAGCAATGGGTAAACTTCCACTGAGACATAATGCTCTCAGGCGCTCATCATTTCTCAGTGTGTCATTCATGGGTTGCTCACAGGTGGGATCACTCATAACAAGTCTCCCATGTGGTTTTAGGACACGATACATTTCCTCGATAGCTTTTTTAAGATCATCTGCCTTAAAGATATTGAACAAACAATTTTGTGCAGCAACATCAATACTATTATCCTCAACAGGAAGGTTTAATGCATCTCCATACTTAAGATCTACGAACTCGCTTTTGAACCAATCATTTTGTAGTTCTGCTTCTTTAAAGTTTTTTCGAGAGGCTTCTAACATTTCTTCTACAACATCAACGCCCACAACACCATTTTTTTGACGAGAAAAATAGGCAAATTGTAATAATTCCATGCCGCCTCCAACACCGACATAAAGTGTTTTGGGACTATTGGTGAGATCACGTGCATTTACAGTGCTCCCGCAGCCATAGTTCATCTCCTGCATGATCTTAGGGATTTTTAGCCCTGGTAATTCCCAGATAGGATTCGTAGTACAACATAAACCTACATCTGGAGTTAATGCTGCTTCTTTATACACATCATGTGTGGTTTCTAAATAGCTCATAGTTATTTTCTTTTTTTATTTACATAGATTTTATTAATTCCTTAAATAAGAGGATCATTTTTGGTTCAGCTTTCGCTGCCATGGCGATGATTTCATCAATATCCACTGGTTTTAGATGATCTGGATCGCATTCATCTGTTAGTACAGATATTGCAGCGACAGATAATCCTAAGTGATTGGCAACTATTATTTCTGGTACAGTACTCATACCTACTGCATCAGCACCTATAATTTTGAGATAACGGTATTCGGCTCTGGTTTCTAATTGAGGTCCTACAACAGATGCGTACACACCTGTGTGTAAATCAATAGTATTTGCTTGTGCTATCGTTTTTAGTTTGACATTGATTTTTGGGTCATAAGGAGCGCTCATATCAGTAAATCGAGATCCTAATTGTTCTACTCCTTTAAAAGCTAATGGAGAGCCTCCTTGTAGATTGATATGATCCTCAATAAGCATTAGTTCTCCTTTTTTAAATGCTAGATTAATAGCGCCTGATGCATTGGATATTAATAATGTTTTAATTCCTAATGCATGCATGATTCTTATAGGAAAGGTAACATCTTGAAGAGAATATCCTTCATATAAATGAAAGCGTCCTTGCATTACCACTACTAATTTACCTTCTAGTTTTCCGTAAATTAGTTTTCCTTTGTGAAACTCTACTGTTGCTGTCGGAAAATTAGGAATATGATTATAACTTACCTCTTTGATGATTTCTATCTCATCAATTAATTGTCCTAATCCTGTTCCTAAGACGATGCCTATTTCTGGGTTTTCGAATCCTCTTTCTTTTAGGTATTCTGTAGTTTCTTCGATATATTTAATCATTAGTAGTTAGCTTATAAAATTGTTGAAAAATGGGAATATCTTTAATGTCTTCATATTGATCTATGTCATTGCGTTGTTCTAATAGTTTGACTTTTTGTTGTTTTAGATCATGTAATGTATCTTGAAGAACCGTAGCTGTTCCCCAAGATTTGTTTTCAAATAATTTAGGATATAAAGTTTTTATTCCTAATAGGTAATACCCTCCATCTTCTGCGGGTCCAATAACACAATCATGTGTCTTTAGGTGTTTAAATGCAAGTTCTATATCCTGTTGATTAAGATCGTACAAGTCACTACCTATAATAATTATGTTTTCATAGCCCAGCATAAAGCCTTCTGCAAAAGCATTTTTTATTCTTTCTCCAAGGTCAGTGCCTGATTGGAGTTTTTTAGTATACCGCTTAGGATTCCATACATCATCTTGCTTAATTTTTGCAGAATAATACACTTCTTTAGCACAACTAAGGTTTTCTGTTACAGAAACTGTATGAGTAAGCAATATTTTATATACATCTAGTGCTGCTTGATCCCCAATAGTGGTAGCCAATCTTGTTTTACATTTTCCAAGCTCAGGATTGCGAGTAAATATCAATACTAGGTCTTTTGTATTCACTTGTTGATGTGTTTTATATAAAATGGAAATTATTTTCTTTTTAATTGTACAATAACTAGCACTCTTAATGAGTATATAATTAGATATTATGTACTATATAACCAGTATCCTTTTTTGCTTAAATTAGTATTAAGATTAGATACTATTTCTCGATCAATGTTTTGATTAGAATATTGATACAGGGGATCCTTTGTTATAAGAAAATGAAGTGTAAATTGAAGAATAATGTGTGCTTTTAGCGGCACTATTTTTATTAGAAAATTGTAAGAGAGTCTGTATTATTTTTAATAGAGACTTAGAAATTCTCTTGTGGAATACGTGTATAAATTTGAGGTCTTGTAGTGTATCGATATCCCGTAACACCTGAAGTTTTTCAATTGCTATATCTGCAGATTTTAGTAGGGATGTAATGTAGTTCGTTAACTGATTAGATTGCCATGGGAGATTTAAAAAATTAGCTACACTAAATTGCGATTTATGTAATCCTACTAAATAAAAACCTCCATCAACAGATGGTCCGATAACGAATTTATTTTCTTTAAGTAGTTGTTCACTTTTTAATAAATGTTCTTTGGTTAAAAAAGGAGTATCATTACCTACAGCAATTATGTTTTCGAATCCTTTAGCAAATATATCCTGAAGCGCATTTGTAAAGCGCTCTCCAAAATTAGCCCCATATTGATGTTTTTCTGAAAAAATATAATAAGGCAAGTTAGTACTCTTAACTACAGATTCTATAGTTTTATTAAGTTCATCGAATAATAAGTAACCCCCAGAAATAGGTTTGTGTAACGCCTCTTCCTGAGCGGAATTTGCAAAAACTAATATGGCGGTTTTCGAACTCATTATCAATTTAGTATTACGCGACTGTTCCTTGACAGCTACTTCCTGCTCCAGCAGTACATCCATAGCAATGCTGTGAAATTACAATATTTCTGTCATTTAATACGTCCTCATTGTATTCACTTATATGTTTTACTTTGCTAGCAACTTTAAGATCTAACATTTGGTTAAAATCACAATCATATAACCATCCATCCCAACTTATAGAAATAGTATTGGTACACATCACACTTTCTACCGCTGCAGGGTTATAGGCCTCTACGAGTGCATACATATAATCCTCATAGTTTTCTGAAGCAATTAAGTAATCTAAAAATCTACTGATGGGTAAATTAGTAATCGCGAATAAGTCATGAAAGTGAATCCCAAAATCCTCGATTAATGCGTTTTTAAAATCTTTCTCCATAGCCATTTGATCCCCTGGTAAAAATGCTCCAGAAGGATTATAAACCAAATCTAATTTAAGAGGGCTATCTGGCATTCCATATCCACGTTCATTTAGTTCTTGTAATGCTTTGATTGATTTATCAAAAACACCATCACCTCGCTGCTTATCTGTTTTGCCTCTAGTCCAATGCGGCATAGAGGAAACTACATGCACATTATGTTTCTTAAAAAAATCAGGCAAGTCATAATACTTTTTGTTAGCTCTAATAATCGTAAGATTACTCCGCACTATAAAATCTTTGATACCCGCTTTACTAGCTTCTTCTACAAACCATCTAAAATTAGGATTCATTTCTGGAGCTCCTCCAGTAAGATCCAATGTATGCGCTCCTGTATTTTTTATAACATCCAGGCATTGCAGCATTGTTTCTTTGGTCATAATCTCTTTTCGGTCAGGGCCTGCATCTACGTGGCAATGTTCACATACTTGATTGCACATGTAGCCTACATTGATCTGTAAAACTTCTAGCTTTTTTGGTCTTAATGGGTTATGACCAGTTTCTGCAATTTTATCAGCAAATTTTGGCAATTCTCCAGTTGCAAAAATTCCATTAGATAGAATTTCTAACTGTTTGTTAGCATTTGCTAATTCATCATTTCTTTTTTGTAAGGACTTTGTAGCCATAAAGAGTTTTAATCTAGAATTCTTTTTTGATAGTTTTTATGTAAACAGAACAGTTTATTTATTACATAGATAATTTTTCGTATTTGTTCATCATTTGTACCCCGTGTACTAAAGTTGCGCCACTTTCTATAGCTGCACCCGCATGAACAGCCTCCATCATTTCTTCTTTAGTAATACCCTTTTGTAAACCATCTTTAGTATATGCATCAATACAATATGGACACTTAACAACGTGAGAAACTGCTAGTGCAATTAGTGATTTTTCTCTGGCACTCAAGGCTCCTTCTTCAAAAACTTTACCGTAATACTCAAAAAATTTAGTTCCTAATTCCTCACTCCATTCGGTTATTTTTCCAAATTTTCTAAGATCCGAAGGATCATAATATGTTTTAGACATATAATTTATGTTTTTAATGCAAGCAATTATTTCTTAGTCGATATAAATATCTTAATACTTACACTGAATTATTAGTGATCTTTTTATGATAAGACTAAAATAGGATTATTTAAATCATTTTGTATAGTATCATTAAGAAATATAATTCTAAAAATATATAGTTTTTTTTGAACAAGAATATAGTTCTGTATTGTATATAATTTTTTGTTGAATGATTATATATACAAAATCTATACTATAATGTTAATTAGGTGATAAATTTTTGATATAATTTTAACAAAACGATTATATTTTAAATGCTTGATAAATAATTAATTATATTCTATTTAAGCTATTGAAACTAAATGTTTTGGATTTTTGTAAATAAGATGTTAAGATTAGTGTGTTATAAAATTTAGAAATGTAATATTGTAATTTTGTCGCACAATTAGATAAAATCTTATTGAAAAGATACAGTAAATAAAGAAATATTTAAGATATAAGCTAACTGTCCCAGAATAAGTTCATTACCATATACAAATGAACGGTTTTTATTTTTTAAAAAAACTGCAAATCAATTATATACTAAATGTGAGTTAAATATATCATAACATGATCAATAGCATTAATATATGCAGACAATTTCGTCTTAAAGAGCAAGCACTACTCATTATTTTTATATGTATTTTGATAGTACCACAACTATCTTTTTCTCAATACTTGATAAAAAAAGAACCGTCTGATAAAATTGAAAAAAGTATAGACTCTATTTTATCTTTAATGACACTTAAAGAAAAAATAGGTCAATTAGTTTTATATAATGGAAGTTGGGATGTTACTGGACCACCATCTGATGTAGGGAATAAAGAAAAGTATAGAAAAATAAAGAATGGAGAAGTTGGGGCAATGCTTAATGTGACAACGGTAGCAGGTGCAAGAGAGTTACAGCAAAAAGTTATTGAACATTCGAGATTAAAAATTCCATTGCTTTTTGGGTATGATGTAATTCATGGGTTTAAAACTATGTTTCCGATTCCATTGGCAGAAGGAGCTAGTTGGGATGTACAAGCCATAGAGAAATCTGCTTCTATTGCAGCCAAAGAAGCAACAGCTTCTGGTATTAATTGGGCTTTTGGTCCTATGGTGGATATTTCTAGAGATGCACGTTGGGGTAGAGTGATGGAAGGAGCAGGAGAAGATCCTTATCTTGGGTCAAAAGTTGCAGTAGCTAAAATAAGAGGCTTTCAAGGAGATGATCTCACTAAAAGTACAACTTTAGCAGCTTGTGCAAAACATCTTGCAGCATATGGATTTGCAGAAGGAGGCAGAGATTATAATACGGTACATATAGGTGAATACGAACTGCATAATACGATATTACCTCCTTTTAAAGCAGCTGTAAATGCAGGAGTAGCTAGTATGATGAGTTCTTTTAATGAAATTAATGGAATACCAGCTACTGCTCATAAAGAATTACAGCGTTCTCTCTTAAAAAATACGTGGAATTGGGATGGATTTATAGTTTCTGATTGGGCATCAATCACAGAAATGATGTACCATGGATATGCTAAGGATAAAACGCATGCAGCAAAATTGGCGATACAGGCAGGAAATGATATGGATATGGAGGGTAGAGCATATGAAACAGGGCTAAAACAATTAGTAAAGGAAGGTAAAATAGATGAAGATTTAATCAATCAGGCTGCCAAAAGAATATTGAGAGTAAAATTTAAATTAGGATTGTTTGAAGATCCATACAAATATTGTAATGAAGAAAGGGAAAAGAATGATGTATATACCAAAGAGCATAGAGAAATAGCTAGGGATATTGCCAGAAAATCAATTGTATTACTTAAAAATGACAATGGTATTTTACCACTAAAAAAAGAGATCAAGAGTGTGGCTATCATAGGTTCTTTAGCAGATGATAAAGATACTCCTATTGGTAGTTGGCGAGGAATGGCTACACCTAACTCTGCCGTCTCTTTTATAGATGGGATTAAGACGCAGATTGATCAGAGTACTAAGATTTTATATGCTAAAGGGGTAGAGATTGGTATTGGAGATAGAAGTTTTGTACACGAGCTAAAAGTTAATAGAGAAGATCTTACAGGGATTCCTGAAGCTGTAGAGGTTGCAAAAGAAGCAGAATTAGTCATTATGGTACTTGGAGAAGAAGCATTTCAATCTGGAGAAGCGAGAAGTCAAGTGAGTATATCATTAACACATCCGCAGAAAAAAATGTTTGATGAAGTATATGCAGTGAATAAAAATATTGTTGTAATTCTAATGAATGGTCGCCCCATGGCAATTCCTGATATTGCAGAAAAATCGAAAGCTATTTTAGAAACCTGGCATTTAGGAACCGAATCAGGAAATGCTATTGCAGATGTGGTATTTGGCACATACAATCCTTCTGGTAAATTGCCGGTCTCTTTTCCAAGACATGTAGGTCAGTTGCCATTGTACTACAATAGTAAAAATACAGGAAGACCTGTTAACTCTGATGGCATGGTGTTTTGGTCACATTATACAGATGAAAAAAATACTGCGTTATTTCCATTCGGTTATGGACTGAGTTACACTACATTTCAATATGAAAATATGCAAACCAGTGCTCCTTCATTTTCTTCTGGAGGACAAATAAAAGTTTCAGTAACCATAAAAAATACAGGAGATGTACAGGGTAAAGAGGTAGTGCAATTATATATACGAGATCTATTAGGCAGTATAACTAGACCCATAAAACAATTAAAAGGATTTAAACTCATTGAATTAGAGCCAAAACAGAGTAAAACAGTAGTATTTACAATAGATGAAGAGATCATCAGTTACTATACAGCAAATAAAAAATGGGAAGCAGAATATGGAGACTTCAAAGTCTTTATAGGAGGTAACTCTGTAGATGGATTGGCAGCTGATTTTACATTTAAAGAATAAATTATGCGGATATATATATTATTATTAGGAATTATTGTGGGGAGTTGTAATTCTAATACAAATAATACAGAACAAAAAAGTTCAACCCCAAAAGAAACCTCTAAAATGAGCTCAGATATAGATAAAAGAGTTGCTAATCTGCTTGAGCAGATGACCCTCGAAGAAAAAATAGGTCAGATGACTCAGATAACGTTGGATGTAATAACTAAAGGCGATAATCAATATAGCTCTTCAAAACCTTATACATTAGATTCTGCATTGGTAGATAAGGCAATCCTCACTTATAAAGTAGGGTCAATATTAAATACTCCTGGAGTTCCTTTATCCAAAGAAGAATGGTACAATACCATAAAAGTGTTTCAAGATAAAACTGCCAAAACTCCTAGGCAAATACCTATCATATATGGTATAGACGCAATCCATGGGGTAAACTATACAACAGGAGCCACTCTTTTTCCACAACAAATTGGATTAGCAGCTACTTTTAATACAGAATTAGTAAAAGAAATTGCTAAGATTTCAGCATATGAAACAAGAGCTTCTTCAATTCCGTGGAATTTTTCACCTGTTTTAGGTCTCGGAAGAAACCCATTATGGCCACGTTTGTGGGAAACCTTTGGAGAAGATGTTTATCTAGGAAAAACAATGGGTGTAGCTATGATAGAAGGTTACCAGGGAGAATTAGGAGATAGATATAGGGTAGCTTCTTGTATGAAACATTACCTAGGGTATAGTGTTCCTCTTTCAGGAAAAGATAGAACTCCAGCTTGGATCCCTGAGCGTGAATTACGACAGTATTTTTTACCAGCATTTAAAGAAGCAGTAGATGCAGGATCTCTTACATTAATGATTAATTCGGGAGAGATTAATGGCGTACCTGTACACGCTAGTAAATTTTTACTAACAGATATATTAAGAGATGAGCTCGGTTTTGATGGAATTGCCGTTACGGATTGGGCAGATATTAATTATTTACATACAAGACATAAAATTGCAGAAACAATCAAGGAAGCAATAAAAATTTCAATCAATGCGGGGGTTGATATGAGTATGGTTCCTCATGATTTTGAATTTATTGATTTACTAATAGAATTGGTAAAAGAAGGAAGTGTTCCTATTGAAAGAATTGATAGTGCAGTTTCTAGAATCTTAAAGGTTAAAATGCAATTAGGATTGTTTGAATCCCCTGTAACTGATCCCAAAGATTATCCAGATTTTGGATCTAATAAGTTTGCTGCTGTAAGTAGGAAAGCAGCTATTGAATCTATTACTTTATTAAAAAACAAGAATCAGATCCTTCCTCTTAAAGAGACTACCAAAGTTTTGATCACCGGTCCCACATCAAATTCTATGAGGCCATTAAATGGAGGTTGGTCTTATAATTGGCAAGGTAGTGAAGCGGATACGTATGCAGCAACTATGAATACAATTTCAGAAGCTTTCTTGAAAAAAGGAAATACAATTTTTAAGCAAGGAGTTTCTTTTGATAAAACAGATGATATCAATGCGGCAGTACAAGCAGCTAAACAATGCGATGTAGTAGTATTATGTCTAGGAGAAAATTCATATACAGAAACTCCTGGGAATATCAATTCTATTATCATGCCTGATGATCAAATTGAATTAGCAAAAGCACTAGCTAAAACAGGTAAAAAAATCATATTTGTTTTATTAGAAGGGAGACCCATTATTTTTAATGAAATAGAACCATTAGCTGATGCAATTTTCATGGCATATTTACCAGGAAACTATGGAGCAGACGCATTAGTAGACTTAGTATATGGAGTAGAAAATCCATCAGGTAGATTGCCGATAAATTACCCTAAACATCCTCATGCTTTTGTAAACTATAATCATAAGCATTCTGATAATATAGCTATACCTAATTATTACGAATCTGACTATGACCAGCAATATCAATTTGGAGATGGACTTTCTTACACTACCTTCGAGTATAACAATCTTACAATTAGTGCTCAGGAAATGAACCAAGAAGGTACTTTAGAAGTTTCTGTAGAAGTTACCAATTCTGGTAACAGAACAGGAAAAGAGTCTGTTTTATTATATATAAGTGATTTATATGCTAGTATCACACCAGAAGTAAAAGCACTAAAAGGGTATAAAAAAATAGATTTAGATGTTGGAGAGTCTAAGAAAGTGAGTTTTACTATTACCAAAGAACAATTGTCTTTTGTAAATGAAGATATGAAAACAATAGCAGAAGCTGGAGATTTCGAAATTAGTATTGGGAATCTGAAAACAAAATTTAAACTCAATTGAACATAAAAATAATTAGATGATTAGTTTAAAATAATAAATAAATAAATATATACATTAAATTGATTTCAAAGTGAAGTGATCTGGATATATTGTTAAGAATATTGTAGTATATTTGATAGCTATTACCTGTTAAAAAACAACAAATGCATCGCCTGTTTTTATTCTTTTTTTTTCTCTACATAACTACGTTTTCTCAGTCTATTGAAAATATGGCATTACCTCATATTACCCATTATGACACAAAAAACATGGGATATGATGCAAAATCTTGGGATATTAAACAAGATGAAAATGGGATGCTATATATTGCCAATGGCAATAAGATTTTGATATATGATGGTACATCCTGGAGATCTGTTGTTACTAATGCAGAAAGAACAAATAGAAGCATACTTGTTAAGAATAAAGATTCTATATATTTTGGAGCAGATGGCTATCACGGGCTATTAACTAGTACTGAATTTTCTGACTACAACATATCCTTTTTGCACAATAGTAATTTAAACAATAAAAGTGTAGCTGCAGATATCGAAGAATACTGGAAAACCCATTATGTAGATGATCAAGTAATTTTTCAGACCTTTAGAAATCTCTATGTTAATCAAGACAATGTTATAACTAAAATCCCTGCTCCATATCGATTTAGATGGAGCTATATGGTAAATGGTCAAGTTTATGTAAATGACTATAAATACGGAGTTTTTAAACTACAAGGAACCAATTTGATTCCAGTAATAAGTGATCAAGAACTTAATGAATATATTATAGGAGTTGTAGAGATCGAAGATGAATTATTTATTATTACAGACACTAAAGGAATATTTAAACTTAAGAATAATAAACTGGTTTCCATTAATTTTTCTATATCAGATGAATTAATACTGAATCAGGTATTTTCTTTTCTTAAATTAAGAGACAACAAAATTGCCTTAGGTACAGTATCTAATGGATTATACATTTTGGATACCAAAACAGGGAAAGCAGAAAATCTAAATAAAAAAACTGGATTACAGAATAATACAATCCTGTCCATATATCAGGATGACGAATCTAATTTATGGTTGGCATTAGATTATGGAGTTGATTATGTAAAATTAAATTCTCATCTGCAATATTATTATGATTACTATGGAGAGTTGGGAACAACTTATGCCGCAATTATAGAAAAAAATCTATTGTATCTAGGAACGAATCAAGGACTTTATGTTGTAGATACTAAGAACAATACTACAAATAATGATTTTGAATTATTATTGAATGGGCAAGTCTGGAATATAGAAAAGGTAAAAGATCAAATATATATAGGTCATGATAAAGGAGCATACATTGTTGATAAAAAAACAGTTACTAAGATAGGAGATGATCAAGGCGCATGGAATTTTAGATCAATACCAATACCAGGACAGCCTGAAGAAGGAATTTTATCTGGAAACTATAATGGAGTCTCATTGTATAAAAAAGAAGAAGAAAAATGGGTGGGATATAAATTAAAAGGATTTGAAAAATCAGCCAGATACTTAGAATTAGATCAAGAAAATCACGTATGGTTAGCATTGCGAAAAGAAGGAGTTTTTAGATATAAGCTAGACGTGATTAATAAAGAATTAAAAAACCCTGTTTTTTATCCAGTAGAAAATTTTGGAGGAAAAACACTATCTCTTTCTAAAGTCGAAAATGAAATTGTAATAACAGCTAACTTTCATTCATTCACATATTCAGTAGAGAATAGTAATTTCATTAAAAAAGAAATTGGAACAGTTAAGGGGGAAGCTCCAAAAATATATACTGATGGTGATGAAACTTGGTACTTGGAAAACGATAGAGCTGTAGTAGAAAATAAAGAAAGAATAAAAGTTTTCCATGAATTAAACGATCAATTGATCCCAGATTTGTTAAATATTTTTCCATTACACGATAAAAATAAAATCATACCAGTTTTTAATGGTTTTTCTATGTATACTAAAAATAAAGAAGTAACTATTAAAAATTTTAGAAATTCGGTCTTGATTAGAGATTTTGTTTCTGTAAATAGTAATAAAACATATACGCAGAATTCTGAAATTCCTTTTTCAGATAACAACCTTAAAGTTGGCTATGCATTACCTATTTATGGAGAAAAAGTGATGTATAAGATAAAGATAAATGATCAGCAATGGAGTGACTGGACAACAAAAACTGAACAGACTTTATATGCTCTTGATGAAGGCCCTTATGACTTGTACCTAAAAGCCCGATATAACGGAGATGTAAAAGAAACAAAATTCAGCTTTAAAATTAAACCACCTATATACAGAACTCCATCAGCATATCTTGTATACTTTTTATTGTTTCTATTCTTGATTTTCACAGGAGTAACGATCAATCGTTATAAAATGAAGAAGCAAGAGAAAAAATTATTAGAACAAAAAACCCATAAACTTCTTAAGCAAGAAGAGGAACACAAAGCTCAAAAATTAGAACAAGAACGAAAAATTATTGAGCTTAATAATTCTAAATTGCAAGATGAGATTAAGGCAAAAAGCCGAGAGCTTACTCAGATAGCATATGTTAATCTTAACAAAAATAAAATATTAAAAAAGATTAGAGATAAGGTTATAAAAATACAAGAAACCTCCTCGCAAAAATTACCCACTAATAGTTACAATGAGCTAATAAGACTTGTAGAGTACTATATCACGGACAAAGAAAGTAAATTATTCGAAATTAATTTTGATAAGTCTCATCAAGATTTTTATGAGAAATTATCCAATAACTACCCAGATCTTACCTCTAAAGATCTCAGATTATGTGCATATCTAAAAATGAATTTATCTTCTAAAGAAATTGCTCCATTATTAGGGATTAGTTCACAAAGTGTGGACGTAAGCAGACATAGATTAAGAAAAAAGCTTAATTTAGGCTCCAAAGACAATTTAACAAGTATTCTGATTAGTCTTAAATAATAAACATTCCTATCATATCATTATGAGGAAAAAAGTGACACTTAAACAGCTTTCAAAAGAGCTGAATCTATCTATTTCTACTGTTTCTAAATCACTTAAAAATGATCCTGAAATCAGTAAGAAAACTATTAATAGAGTTCATGAACTAGCTAATTTTTATAACTATAAGCCTAATGCGTTGGCAGTGAGCTTAAAAAATAGTAAAACGAATACTATTGGAGTATTATTACCTGAGATTTTAAACCATTTTTATGCTAAAGTTTTATTTGGAATAGAACAAGAAGCGTCAAAAAGGGGATATAGAATTGTTACGTGTATAACAGATGAATCCTATAAAAAAGAGCTAGAATATTTAGAAATGTTGAATCATAGTAGCGTAGATGGTTTTATTTTAGCTTTGAGTCAGGAGACACAAATTCTTAACAAACTTGATCATTTCAAAGACATACTAAAAGATGAAATTCCCATTGTAATGTTTGATCGTGTGAGTGAAGAAGTAGATTGTGATAAAGTGATTGTAGATGATAAAGATGCTTCAAAAAGAGCTATTAAGTACTTGATTGACACTGGAAGTAAAAAGATAGCAGTAATATCTACAATTTTTGATCTCAGTGTTGGCAAACTAAGATTAGAAGGAGCGTTGGATATTGTTTCGCAAACTAAAGGAGTAACACTAATGGAGTTACCCATAAAAAACCTAGAAGCAGAAGAAAAGAAAATAGAATCTTTTTTAAAAAACAATCACATTGACGCAGTTCTTGGGTTGGATGAAGCCGCCGCCGCCGTTGCCATGAATATAGCTAATAAATTAGGATATAAAATCCCACAAGAGATTTCGGTAATTGGTTTTACAGATGGACTATTAGCGAAACACTCCTACCCAAAATTAACTACTGTTTCTCAGCATGCAGAAAAGTTGGGAGCTAGTGCTGCCCAAATGCTGTTAGAGCGATTAGAAAATAATGTACCCAAAATAAAATATAAGGCAAAAACAGAGATTGTAAAAACTTCTTTGATTCTTAGAGATTCTACAAAATAAAGAATTGAAACTCAGGGTAGTTTTTACATACGATACGGATAATTAACAAATTAGAAGATCAGGTGCTTTCTCGCTCCACTAATCTAGTAGCAAGCTTGATAGTTCTTTTTTTATAATTTGGATCTTCAGATTGATTAAATTGATTGATTAGTAGTTCAGCAGCTTTTTTTCCCATCTCAAAACTAGGTTGAGCAATGCAGGTCAAAGTAGGAACGAATAGTTCGCCTAAGCCTACATCTCCAAAACCTATAACAGATACATCTTCTGGAATTTTTAGACCAGATTTTAGTAAGGTTTTCATAGTTAGCAATCCATAGTTATCGGTACTAGCAAATACGCCATCAGGTTTTATCTGTAAATGCTCAAAGAAATTTAGGATTTCTTTTTCTTCAAACTCCCTATGCAATGAATCACAATGCAGGATCAAATTCTTGTCTACAGGGATTTTATATTTATTTAGTGCATTGAGATATCCAGAAAATCGATCTTGAAACACTTTCTTTTGTTTGATGCCTCCAATGAAAGCTATTTTTTCTCTCCCTCTTTTAATTAAAAATTCTACAGCAGAAAAAGAAGACTTTTTATCATCAATTGATACGTGATCTGCTCCTTTTATTTTTTCTGTTATGTTATCAAATAACACCATAGGAATTCCTTTTTTAACAAGGTTTTTTAGATGATCCATATTTTTGGTTTCATGAGTTGGAGATAAAATGATTCCATCAACAAGGCTTCTCTCAAAATAAATAAGATTTTCTTTTTCAGAGGCATACGAATTTCTAGAGGAACTAATTAAGATTTTATAGTTGTGATTTCGGGCATAATAATCTATACCTCTGCATACTTCAATAAAAAAGGGTTCATCATATCTGGGGATAAGAACCCCAATAATATTAGTCTTACCTGAATTTAGACTTTTAGCTATTTGATTAGGCATATATCCCATCATTTTAGCCGTTTTAAAAACAGCCTCTCTAGTACTTAATTTCACTCTGGGATTATTATCCAATGCTCTAGAAACAGTAGCGATAGAAACATTTAGTTTTCTTGCGATATCCTCAAGTTTAACCCTATTTTTTTTAAAAATCATAAAAAAACCATTAAAAAATTATCAATAAATCGCTAAGTTATCTAAAAAAACAATAATACAAACGGTTGTATTATTTTATTAAGAGATTTCCTTTTCAAATAAAAT
This sequence comes from uncultured Aquimarina sp., assembly GCA_947493495.1. Taxonomy (GTDB): domain Bacteria; phylum Bacteroidota; class Bacteroidia; order Flavobacteriales; family Flavobacteriaceae; genus Aquimarina. Next base: position 23,640 of record CANLRN010000031.1, on the reverse strand, counting down.
AGGGGTTCTGTATTTTGTGCTAGCATAAAAAATATTGAACAGTCATTTAATAGTTTAGTAAAAAATTAATAAGTGAAATGACTAATAGCTTCATTCATGTAATTTAGTTATAGAATAACTATTTTATCTATAAATTTTATGATAAGATTTGATAAGAAGTAAATTTATTAGTAAAAGATAAATAATATGTGATATAATCAAAAAGTCTATATAATAAATCTATACATTATTGTTTTTTTTCTTAATGATAATTTATTTTTTAAGATTTATATTAATTTATATAATTGATTATGAGTATTTTAGTTATTTAGTGATTTATTTTTAAAAAATGTATATATAATATTAAGATTTACACAGTTCATTATCTACGTTAATAATAATATAGTTTTGCTAATATTACACCTTGTTAATAACGAATATCGTATTTTTTTAACTAATTTTTTGTAGGTGAATGATTATTGACAGTATATTTTGAAATAAAGTAAAGTAATTTTAGTAAGTATACATATCTATAAGTAATATAAATTATTGTTTAAAAAATAAAAGAATATTGGGTGAGTCTTACATGGTTTAAGAAAGGAACAATTTATCAGATATATCCACGCAGTTTTAATGATAGTAATGGTGATGGTATTGGAGATATAAGAGGTATAATTGATAAATTAGATTATATAGCAAGCTTGCATGTAGATATAATTTGGTTAAGCCCTATTTTTAATTCACCTAATGATGATAATGGGTATGACATTAGTAATTATTATTCTATAATGCCTGAGTTTGGGTCTATGCAAGATTTTGATGAATTATTAGAACAAACGCATAAAAGAGGAATGAAGTTAATTTTAGATTTAGTAGCAAATCATTGTTCTGATGAACATATGTGGTTCGAGGAAGCTAAAAAATCTAAAGATAACTCATATAGAGATTATTTTCATTGGAGTAAGCCTGCAAAAAACGGAGGGCCTCCTAATAATTGGAAATCATTTTTTGGAGGAAGTGCTTGGGAATTGTGCGAAATTACTGGTGAATATTATTTGCATTTATTCACTAAAAAACAACCAGATTTAAATTGGGAAAACCATAGTGTAAGAGAAGAAATATATGATGCAATGAGATTCTGGTTAGATAAAGGCATAGATGGGTTTAGAATGGATGTGATTCCATTAATATCTAAACGACCTGGATATCCTGATGCCCCTGATGTAGGATTTAGAAAGATTATCGAAGATGTATATGCCAATGGACCCAATTTGCATGCTTATTTAAAAGAAATGAATGAAAAAGTAATAACGAATTACGATGCTTTTTCATTAGCAGAAGGAGTAGGGATCAATGAAAAAAATGTTGGGTTATATGTCAATAAAGATAGGAAAGAATTAGATATGCTATATCATTTTGATATTTTAGAATTTACCATAGTCAATGGCAAGTTCGAAGAAATTACTTCTTTTGATTTGATTCAAATGAAGCGCATATTTAAAAAATGGAGAGATGCAGTAGGTAATCAAGGATGGATTGCTAATGCTATGGGTAATCATGACTTTGCCAGAATGGTTTCGAGATTTGGCAATGTCGAAAAATACTATCAAGAGTCTGCAAAAATGCTAATAACGATGTTATGCACTCAGAATGGGACACTAAACATTTATCAAGGAGATGAAATAGGAATGACCAATATCGTTTTAGAAACAATTGATGAGGTAAGGGATGTTCAATCTCTTAATTTTTATGAAGAAAATAAAAAAACAAAAAGATATTCAGAAGAATTAGCATTGCAGTTAATTAATAATGAAGGGAGAGATAATGCACGTACACCTATTCAATGGAATGATGAAATTAATGGAGGGTTTTCTATCCAGACACCTTGGATAAAAACTAATCCTAATTACAAGACAATAAATGTCAAAAAACAAGATGATGACCCTAATTCGATACTAAATTTTTATAGAACTCTGTTAAAAACAAGAAAGAACCATGATGTATTTGTATATGGAGAGTTCGAAGAATTAGAGTTTGACAATCCAAAAGTATATGTATACAAAAAGCGATTAGGTTCTGATATCATTCTTGTAATGTTAAATTTTAATACTATCAATGAAGCAATTAAGCTAGACGATAATGTGGATACATTAGAAATACTGATCAATAATTATCCTGATATAGAAATCAAAAACAGAACAACATGTATCCTAAAACCATATCAAGGTGTCATTTTTAAAAAATATATAATTGAATAGTAATGAAACAAATATGATTCAAGTAGAAAGTGAAATTAGTTTTTGTTTGTTAGCAAAGGAGTTTTTCTGATAAGAACTTCTTTCAAGATAGTAACATAGTGGGCTTCTATATTAAAAACTAGTAAAAACAATTTAGATAATTTTTTAGAAATATTAATTTCTTTACACTAAATAAAATAGGGGTCCCTTGTTACTTAACAGTAGGCTTAAACTATAATAAATAAAAATCAACAACTAAATTTAAAATTTAATCACACAAATTATGAAAAGTATGATACTCAAAAAACTCATGTTTCTTTTAGTATTCATTTCAGGGGCTGTAATGTACTCACAGGCTACAGTTACAGGAATAATTTCTGATGCTAATGGTCCAGTACCAGGAGTAAATGTTCTTGTAAAAGGAACTTCAAATGGGACAGTCTCTGATTTTGACGGAAACTACAGTATAGACAATGTAGCGAGTGATGCCACATTAGTTTTTAGTTATGTTGGGTTTGAAACCCAAGAAGTAGCTGTTGGAGGAAGAACAGCCATTAATATTACTATGGTAGAAGATGCTGCAGCATTAGATGAAGTAGTCGTTATTGGATATGGTTCTATCCGTGCAAAAGATGCTACAGGTGCAGTAGCCTCTGTTAAATCCGAAGATTTTAATGGAGGTGTAATTTCTTCGCCAGAACAATTAATTCAGGGTAAAACAGCAGGGGTACAAATTACACAAACCAGTGGAGAACCTGGAGCAGGGATTAATTTAAGAATTCGTGGTACATCTTCGGTTCGTGCAAACAATAATCCATTATATGTAGTAGATGGATTTCCATTGAGTGGGACAGATACCTCTGCAGGAACCGGTGGATCTGATATTGGAGGAGCATCTGCTAAGAACCCTTTAAACTTTTTGAATCCTAATGATATAGCTAGTATTGATATATTAAAGGATGCATCCGCTACGGCTATCTATGGTTCTCGTGGAGCAAACGGGGTAGTGATCATTACAACAAAGAAAGCAAAGGTTGGTCAACCATTACTCGAATTTTCATCTTCAGTTTCTACAGGAGCTGTCTCTAACAGGATAGAGTTATTAGATCGAGAAGGATACCTGAATGCTCAAAGGGAGCTAGGTGCCGATCTTAGTATTTTGGATCAAGGAGCAGATACAGACTGGCAAGATGTAATTTTTAGAAATTCATTTTCTACGAATTATAATATAGCTTTTGGAGGTGCAGATGAAAATGGTGGATATCGATTTTCTGCAGGGTATTCTGATCAAGAAGGAGTTATAGAAAACACAGGCTTAGAAAGATTTACAGCAAGGTTTAATGGAAATTATAGTTTTTTTGATGATAAGTTAAAACTGGAAACACAAATAACCGTCTCTGATATTGATGATCAGAGGGCACCTGTATCTGATAATGCTAATGCTCGTGGAGATTTAATTTCTTCAGCATATTATTCTAATCCTACCTTAGCACCATTTGATGCTAATGGAATACCATCATCCACAGGATCATTAGAACAATTGAATCCGGCCGCACTATTGTTTTATATTACGGATAACACAAATACATTTAGAACGTTTGCAAATTTATCTGCAGAATATTCATTTACAGATGAGTTCTCTTTTAAAACATTAGTAGGTATTGACAAATCTACTTCGACCAGAGCGGGAGCATTTTCTTCAGATATACCACTTACAGGTACTCAAGGGCTTGGTAGAGCTCAAATCGATGACCTAAATGTGACCACAGGACTGTGGGAGGCATACTTTAATTACAATAAAGAAATTGATGAAAACAATACAATTGATGCATTATTAGGGTATTCTTATCAGCGATTTAGAGGAGAAGCGAGAACCACAATTGCAGCAGATTTTAGAACTGCTGATACAGGACTTATGATTAATAATATTGGCTCAGCTAATGTTTTTGGTGCGAATTCTGCTAATGTAGTAGATGAGTTACAATCCTTTTTTGGGAGAGTTAATTATTCACACAAAGGCAAATACCTCTTAACAGCTACTCTTAGAGCAGATGGTTCTACAAGATTTGGAGATAATAATAAATATGGATACTTCCCTTCTTTTGCAGCAGCCTGGAGAATGTCTGATGAAGATTTTATTCCAGAAGTTTTTTCAGATTTAAAATTAAGAGCAGGATATGGTATAACAGGAAATCAAGAAATCCCATCAAATCAATATATAGAACGAACTCGTTTTGGAGTTGGTACTATAGATAATAATGGTGATTTTATTCCAGGTGGTCAAGGCGCAGTTGCATTTAACAATCCTGATCTACAATGGGAAGAAACTACTCAATTAAATTTTGGGTTGGATTTTGGGTTTCTTGATAACAGAGTCAGAGGATCTATAGATCTTTACCGCAAGGTTACCTCAGATTTACTAATCCAGGTGACTAGTGCACAACCAGCCGTAAATCCTTTTGTATTTAGAAATTTAGATGCAGATGTAATTAATCAAGGGGTAGAATTTCTAATCAATGCAACTGTTGTAGAAAATGAAAATTTCTTCTGGGATTCCTCATTTAATATTGCATTCAATGATAATAAAGTAGAGAATTATGATCAAGCTCCATTAGATACTGGAGCGATAGATGGGCCTGGATTAACTGGAGCATTTGCACAAAGAATTGCTAATAATCAACCTTTATATGCTTATTTCTTAAGAGAGTTTATTGGATTCGATGAGAATGGTATTGCACAATATGTTGGAGGAGTGGATAATCAAAAGTTTACAGGAGATAGTCCACTTCCTGATTTTACATTAGGATTTTCTAATACTTTTAAATACAAGAATTTCGACTTAAACTTATTTTTGACAGGTCAGTTTGGGCATAAAATATATAACAATAATGCCAATGCCTTGTTTACTGTAGCAAACTTATCTCAAGGAAGAAATGTTTCTGCTGATACAGCTGCTCTAATAGGAACTGAAGATCCATTTAATGCAGGGGATGTTTCTACACGGTTTTTAGAAAGTGGAGATTTTTTAAGATTGCAAGATGTAACCTTGGGATATAATTTTGATGTTGCAAATTCTAAAGTACTAGAATCATTAAGATTATACTTAAATGCACAAAACTTATTTGTAATTACAGATTATAGCGGTCAAGATCCAGAGGTGTCTGTGAATAAGCAAATTAATGGTGTCCCATCTATAGGGATTGATTATACTGCTTTTCCAAGAGCTAGAACCTTTTCATTAGGATTAAATGTAGCTTTTTAGTAAATTAAAAAAAAATATAAAAATGAAAAATTTAAATTTTAAAATCGTCTTACAGTACGTTTTTGGAGCTCTATTAATTTTAACTGGAGTTTCTTGTACTGATTTAGAACCCACATTTGATGATTCTGTAGCGGCAGAAGATAGCTCTGGAGCATTTACAGGTATCGATCCAACTAACTTTTTAGAGTCTGCCTATAATGATATAGAAGGAATGGGAGACCAAGCCAATGCATATGCCCTCCTAGAAGTGTCTTCTGATGAATTAGTAGTATTAACCAGAGGAGCAGATTGGGGTGATAATGGTATTTGGAGAACCATGCACCAACACGCTTGGAGTACGGAACATCTTCATATTCTTAATGCCTGGAATAATCGTAATGCTGCAGTATTTAGATGTAATCAAATTATTGCACCAGAATCCAACGCCACGCCTGTACAGATAGCTCAAGCAAAGGCCTTAAGAGCTTTAAATATGTTTTATGTAATGGACTTTTTTGGTCAAGTTCCTTTTAGAGAAGTAAATGAAGGGATTGATGTAGATCCAAGAGTACTCACAAGAACAGAAGCATTTGATTTTATTGTTCAAGATCTTACGGAAGCGTTACCTGATTTACCTGATGCGAGTTTAACAGATATATTTACGGTCAATAAAGCATTTGCAAATTTTCTTTTAGCTAAGGTGTATCTCAATAAAGAAGTATATACTGGAAGTGCAGATGCAGCAGATTATACCAGAGTTGTTGAGTTCTGCGATGAAGTTACTGCGGCTGGATATACGTTGGATGCAGATTATTTTGGCATTTTTATTCCTGGCACTCCTAATCTAGAAGTTATCTTGGCTTTAGATACAGGTACTGGCAACAGAGTTTGGAATATATTACATCCAAATCAAAGTGGTTGGAATGGATTTGCTACACTGGGTGAAGTGTATGACTCTTTTGAACCAAATGATATAAGACTCGGTGAACCAAGTACAGATGGTTTAGGAACAGGGATGCTTATTGGACAGCAGTATGATACTAATGGTGAAAAATTAAAAGATAGAGGAGGTAATGATTTGGTATTTACCAAAGATTTCCCTACAGGGATTAGTGGTAACAATGAGAGAACAGGGGTGAGACCTCATAAATATACAGATGTAAATATAGATCAGGATATGCAAATGACTGATCCTGATGTTAATCTAGAACCTGATAATGGTAATGTTTTAGCAAGATATGCAGATGTAGTATTAATGAAAGCTGAAGCGATAATGAGAGGTGGTACTTCTGCAGAAACTGCGGAGAGTATACTCGATAACTTAAGAACTTTGCGAGGAGCAACGGCTGCAGGAACATACTCAATGGAAGAGTTGCTAGATGAAAGAAGAAGAGAATTATGGATAGAAGGATGGAGACGTAATGACCAGATTCGTTTTGGAACATTTACTGACACCTGGGATATGAAAGATAATACAGAAGAGTTTAGAGTATTATTCCCGATACCAGCTGCAGCGGTAGCAACAAACCCTAACCTAACCCAAAACCCTGGATATTAATTTTATAATTTTAATAAATAAGCGTTCCGATGTAGTACATCGGAACGTTTTTCTTTATATTGGATGCATAAAGAACATATCTTAAATTAATGCCTACTTTTTATAGAATATCAATACTTGTTATACTACTTCTTTCTGGATATTCTTGTGACAAGGAAGAAAACACTTATTTTTTTGAATTAGTACCTCATAATAAGACAGGTGTTAATTTTCAAAATAAATTAAAAGATACTCCAGAACTTAATATTCTTACCTATCTATACTACTATAATGGCGCTGGAGTCGCATCTGGAGATTTTAATAATGATGGGCTCGAAGACCTTTATTTTGTTGCCAATCAAGGAAAAAATGAATTCTATCTTAACCAAGGAAATTTAAAATTCAAAGAAGTGTCATCTGAAGCACTAACAGATGCAGAAGGTTGGAGTACTGGCGTAACAACTGTAGATATTAACAATGATGGATTATTAGATGTATATGTTTGCAAAGTTGGAGGGTATTTAGGTTTACAAGGTGGTAATAAGCTTTTTGTAAATCAAGGAATCAATGAAAAAGGAATTCCTGAGTTTAAAGAGCAAGCTGCTACATATAATTTGGCAATTATTAGTTTTTCTACACAGGCTAGTTTTTTTGACTATGATCTGGATGGTGATCTGGATATGTATTTGCTAAATCATTCCGTACATCCTAATCAAAATTATGGAAGAGGTTCCCAAAGAAATCAAATAGACGAATTATCTGGAGATCGATTGTATAGAAATGATAATGGCTATTATACGGATGTTTCTTCTATAGCTGGAATTTACCAGGGTGCTATCGGATACGGATTGGGAGTAGCAACTAGTGATGTAAATAATGACGGATATCCTGATATTTATATTGGAAATGATTTTTTTGAGAATGATTATTTATATATCAACCAGCAAAATGGAAGTTTTAAAGAAGTAATCGCCTCTGGTAAAAAGAAGATACATACTTCTCATTTCTCTATGGGGGTTGATATTGCAGATATTAATAATGATGCAATGACTGATATTTTATCACTAGATATGCTTTCTGAAGATATTGAGACGTATCGATCTTCTGGTTCAGAGCATAGTTTTACAATCTATACTCAATATCTCAAAAATGGCTATCAGCCACAATATATGCAGAATACCTTACAGCTGAATAGAGGGAATACTGATTTTAGTGAGATTGCCTTTTTTTCCGGGATTGCTGCTACTGATTGGAGTTGGGCTCCTCAGATTGCAGATTATGATAATGATGGGTTTAAGGATATTTTTGTTTCTAATGGTATTATAGGAGCTACCAATGATATGGATTTTATCAATTTTATAGCGAATGATAGAATTCAGCAGCGAATTCGCAGAGGAATGAAGAAAGAAGATCTGGCATTGATTCATGATTTGCCTACAAAAAAGGTTGAAAACTATTTTTTTAGAAATAAAGGAGATCTTACTTTCGAAAATGTTTCGAAAACCTGGGCTAGACCTATTCCATCTTATAGTAATGGTGCTATATATGTAGATTTGGATAATGATGGTGATCTGGACATTGTAACAAATAATTGTAATGAAAAAGCTTTTGTGTATGAGAATCATGCTCGTAAGAATATAGAAAACACAAATTATATCAAGATAAAACTAAAAGGAGGTGTAAAAAACAGGCAAGCTATCGGGGCTAGAGCCACTATTTTTACAAATGCAGGAAAACAAACCTCAGAAGTATTTACGACCAAAGGGTACTTGTCAGCAGTCTCTCCGATTTTACATTTCGGATTAGGAAATGTATCTGCAATTGATTCAATTCGGATACAATGGCCAGATGCAAGAATAACTACCTACAAAGCACCAAAAATAAACACGACTCTGCAACTGAATAAAGAGGATACAAATACATTTAGTACAATTAAAGCCGTATCAGCAGACTCAAAAAAAGACTCTTTAGGGATTCATTTCAAACATCAGGAGTATGAAACCAAAGATTTTAATTTTGAAGGCTTAACACCTTATGCATCTTCTAATGAAGGACCACATATAGTTGTCCAAGATATCAATAAAGATGGTCTGGAAGATGTATTTGTTCCTGGAGGGAGATATCAGCCAAGTGTATTGTTTATGCAACAAGAGAATGGGGTTTTCAGAAAAAGTGATCAACCAGAATTCGAGATAGAAAAGAGACCTGAGCAAATAGATGCGTGCTTTTTTGATGCAGATGCTGATAGTGATTTGGATATGGTAGTGGTTTCTGGCGGAAATGAAAAGATATACAATGCGTCCAGTCAACCTGTATTGTTTTTAAATACAAACGGATCTTTTCGAAAACAACCCAAGGCGTTTCCAGAAATAGAAATGAATGCCTCTACTGTGATTGCTACAGACATAGATCAAGATGGCGATCAGGATATATTCATCACCAGTTCAGGAACACCAGAGACCTATGGGGAAATACCTAAGAGTTATATTTTTGCAAATAATGGCAAAGGGATTTTTATGGATATTACAGATACCATCGCTCCTGAGCTTCGTGACATTGGACAAATTTATGATGCGCAGTTTGTAGATATTAATAAAGATAATTATCCAGATTTAATCCTGGCAGGTCATTATATGCCCATTACTATTTTTATTAATGATGGTAAAGGAAATCTAACAAAAGAAAAAAATGAATCTTTACAAGACACCAATGGTTGGTGGAATTGTATACAAGTTTTTGATGCAGATCAGGATGGAGATATGGATATAGTGGCTGGAAACTGGGGGTTAAACAGCAGACTAAGAGCTTCTAAACAATATCCTATTCAGCTATATCGAAGTGATTTTGATAAAAACGGAAGAGAAGATCCAATAGTTACTTATTTTTATGATGGCAAGGAAACTCCTATTGCGAATACAGATGAGCTAACTAAACAATTACCAATACTCAATAAGCAATATACATCATATAATGATTTTGCAAAAGCAGATTTTCAGCAATATTTCACAAAATCTGCGATAGATGCCGCTGAGAAAAGACAGGTATTCAGGTTAGAAACCACCTACTTCCAAAATAATGGAGATACTAATTTTACAGCTTATTCTTTGCCATGGCAAGCACAAATATCCTCAGTACACGATATTCTGATTGATGATATCAATGAAGATGGATATCCTGATATGGTTTTAGGAGGTAATATCTATGAGCTTAATACACAATTAAGCCGATTGGATGCCTCATATGGTTTGATGTTGCTGAATGATGCAAAAGGAAATTTCAAGGAGTATACAAAGCCTGGATTTAAGATAAAAGGAGCTGTAAGATCTATAGAATCTATAAAAGTTAAAGAGCATTCCTACTTTCTGTTTGGAGTCAATAATGATAGCCTTCAAATAATAAAAAAATAAGCAAACATATGAATACGTTTTTTTATAGTTTTTTAATACTGCTATGTTTTATCTCTTGTAAAAAAGAACAACCAAAAAAAGAAGTGGTAGCTGATGAAAATACATTGTTCACTAAACTAAATACAGAAACTACGCATATTGATTTTATCAATCAAGTTTATAATGAAAAAGACTTTAATATATTTAAGTACCGAAATTTTTATAATGGAGGAGGGGTAGCTATTGGGGATATTAATAATGATGGTCTAGCTGATGTATATCTTACTGCCAATAGAGGAGAAAATAAATTATACCTTAATAAAGGGAATTTTAAGTTTGAAGATATTTCTATTTCCTCAAAAACTACGGGAAAAAATTCGTGGTCTACTGGAGTGGTCATGGTAGATATCAATGCTGATGGCTTATTGGATATTTATGTATGTAATGCAGGAAATGTAAAAGGAGATGATCAGAAAAATGAGTTATTTATTAATAATGGAGATCTCACATTTACAGAACAGGCAGCAGAATATAATTTGGCAGATAGCGGGTTCACTACGCACGCAGCTTTTTTTGATTATGATACAGATGGCGATCTAGATGTATATATTCTTAATAATAGTTTTATACCCGTGAGCAGTTTGGGATTTGCAAACAAGCGTACGCTAAGAGCAAAAGATTGGGACATTCCAGATATTCTTAAAGGCGGGGGAGATAAATTATTAAGAAATGATGAAGGAGTATTTACTGATGTAAGTGAAACAGCAGGGATATTTGGTAGTTTGATTGGTTTTGGATTGGGAGTAACTATAGGCGATGTCAATAAAGATTTGTTACCAGATATCTATGTCTCTAATGATTTTTATGAGAGGGATTATCTCTATATTAATAAGGGTGATGGTACTTTTAATGAAGAAATTAAAGATTGGGTCAAACACATGAGTCTTTCATCTATGGGAGCTGATATGGCAGATATCAATAATGATGGATATCCAGAAATATTTGTAACCGATATGCTTCCCGAAAATGAGAAGAGACTGAAAGAAACCAGCTCCTTCGAAAGCTATGATGTATATCAATTAAAGAAAAGCAGAGATTTCTACAATCAGTATATGCAAAATTCGCTACAGCTTAATAACGGAGACAACACATTTTCTGAAATTGCTTTTTTCAGTGGAGTTGCAAAAACAGATTGGAGCTGGGGAGCTTTACTATTTGACATGGATAATGATGGATATAGAGACATCTATGTGAGTAACGGAATCTATCACGATCTGACCAATATGGATTTTATGAACTTTTTTGCCAATGATATTATACAGAAAATGACCTTGACGGGTAAAAAAGAAGAGGTAGACGCTATCATTAATAAAATGCCATCTACGCCAATTCCTAATTATGCATTTAAGAATAATGGCAATCTTACCTTTTCTGATAAAACAAAAAACTGGGGCTTCGAAGAGCCTACATTTTCTAATGGATCTGCCTATGGAGATTTGGATAATGATGGAGATTTAGACTTGATTGTCAATAATTTTAATATGCCAGCTGCCATCTATCAGAATAATAGTGAAAAAGAAGAGAATAATTACCTAAAAATTAAAATCAAAGGCAATCATAAAAATACGTTTGGGATCGGAAGTAGTGTTGAGGTGTATACGGATCGAGGGATTTTAAGACAAGAATTAGTCCCCACAAGGGGGTTTCAGTCCTCTATAGAATATGTAATGACGTTAGGTCTTGGCAAAACTGATAAAATTGATTCTCTACGGGTTATTTATCCAGATGGGAGATCTCAAGTATTGTCGGATGTTGCGATAAACCAAAAACTAATATTGGATCATAAAAATGCCGATCATCAATATGTCTATCCACATAAAAAGAGGGCTACATATTTTGAAGAAGTCTCCCATACACTATTCGAGCATAAAGAAGATGCTTATGTTGATTTTGATTATGAAGGATTAATTTACAAAATGCAATCTCGAGAAGGTCCAGCACTAGCAGTTGCTGATATCAATGGCGACGGCAATGATGATGTTTTTATTGGAGGAGCTTATGAGCAACCAGGACAATTATACATACAAAATCGATCAGGCAAATTAGAAACTACTTCTTTTAAAACTGAAACTTTTTTCGAAGATACAACTGCTACTTTCGAAGATATTGATGGGGATAATGATTTGGACTTGATTATTGGTTCTGGGGGGAATTTTTCTGGAGCCAGAACAGGAGTACGAAGTTATCTCAATGATGGCAAAGGAAATTTTTCTAGAGGAAACATCATTAAACCAACTAACACCAATATCTCTGTGATAGCTGCATATGATTATGATCAGGATGGTGATATTGATTTATTTGTGGGTAGTCATAGTATTGTTGGTGTATACGGTGTCTCACCACAAAGTTATTTTCTAGAAAATGATGGCAAAGGAAATTTTTCGGATGTAACTTCTAGTAAAGCTAAATCAGCTAAAAATATTGGAATGATTACAGATGCCGTATGGCATGACATGAATAGAGATGGTAAAAAAGATTTGATTGTAGTAGGAGAATGGATGTCTCCAAAAATCTTTATGAATAATAAGAGTAAGATAGAATTGATTGAATCCAATCTTGACAAGGTCTCAGGATGGTTTACTACAGTAGAAGCTACAGATATAGACAAGGATGGCGATACCGATTTGATATTAGGCAATCGAGGGCTTAATTCCATCTATCAATGCAGTACAGAAGCTCCATCAAAAATATACGTCAATGATTTTGATGCAAACGGAACCATAGAACAGATTATTACTCAGACAATAGGAGGAAAAGATATCCCTATCCACCTAAAAAACGATATAACCGCTCAGATCAATATATTGAAAAAACAAAATCTCAAATTTTCTGAGTATGCTACTAAATCTATTGATGAGTTATTCTCGAAAGAAATTTTGGATAAAGCTACTGTAAAAACTGTCAATAACTTTGCCAGCTTGATCGCATATAATAGAGGAGATACTAGTTTCGAGATTAAAGAACTCCCTAACGAAACACAATTCTCTTGTATCTGCGATATAGAAATAGAAGATATTAATAATGATGGCTATCAGGATATTGTCCTTGCTGGGAATACTTATAATTTCAAACCACAATTCTCTAGATTAGATGCTAGTCGTGGGAATGTGTTATTAGGAGATGGAGATGGAAATTTTAAAAATCAGAAAACCACAGGCTTTTTGGTGGAAGATGAGGTAAGAGCAATGAAGTGGATGAAAAATGCATCAGGAGAGAAATATTTAGTGGTAGGCATCAATAATAAAGTCCCAAAAATATTTAAGCTAAAGGAGTGAATATAGTATTTGAAGACGAATCAAATTTTGAAGAAGCTTATATAAATGGAAAGATAGTAATTGAAGAAAATTTAACTCTTGAATAATAGTAAAAGACATAGAGTATTCAGACCTTACAGACCTGTGAGGTCTAACTTTTTAGTATCGATGGTTAAATATTCGATACTATTTATAATCATTTCCTGTTCAAAAGAGTTATCTAATCAAGAAACAGTATTCGAAAAAATTACTTCAGAAACGACACAGATCACTTTTCAGAACACCTTAAACCCTACTGAAGAACTCAATATTTTGGATTACTTGTATTTCTATAATGGCGCAGGAGTGGCAGTAGGAGATATTAACAAAGACGATCTTGTGGATATATATTTTACATCAAATCAAGGTAAGAATAGACTCTATCTCAATAAAGGGAACTTGGAATTCGAAGATATTACAGATAGTGCAGGTGTAGCAGGGAATTCAGAATGGAATACAGGAACTGTCATGGCAGATATTAATGGAGATGGATATATGGATATCTATGTATGTGCTGTGGTGGGGTTACAAGGTTTACAAGGTAAAAATGAATTGTATATCAATAATGGTGATAATACTTTTACCGAAAAAGGAGCAGAGTATGGACTGGATTTTCAGAATTATACAACTTCGGCGAGCTTTTTTGATTACGATAATGATGGAGACCTAGATATGTATTTGCTCAATCATGCGATTCATACTCAAAACTCTTTTGGGAGAGCCTCACTTCGCTATAAAAGAAACGCAAGAAGTGGAGATAAACTATTGCGCAATGATGATGGAACCTTTATTGATGTAAGTGAAGAATCAGGAATTTATGGAGGTGGAAATGGATACGGCCTTGGGATTGCTACTACAGATTTTAATAATGATGGATATACGGATATATATGTGAGTAATGATTTTCACGAAGATGATTATTATTATCTCAATAATGGAAACGGAACATTTAATGAAGTGCTAAAAGAAAATTTTGGACATACCAGTCGATTTTCTATGGGGAGCGATGCTACAGATATTAACCATGATGGATATACAGATATTCTCACCTTAGATATGACTCCCGAAGATGAATCCATACTCAAAGCCTCAGCAGGCGATGAAACTGTAGATATGCTACAGATGCGTATTCATCGGTTAGGGTACCACTATCAGTATGCCCGTAATATGTTACAGATCAACCGAGGAGATTATTTTGCAGAAACAGCCTTATTGGGCGGTATTGCTTCAACAGATTGGAGTTGGTCTGCTTTGTTTGCAGATTATGATCAGGATGGAGAACAAGATATTTTTATATCCAATGGAATACCCAAACGACCTAATAACCTGGATTATATCAAATATATTTCTAACCAAAAGATCAAGGAACAACTTAATAGTTCGAAACTAGTGGATAATGAGGCACTAGACATCATGCCCTCTGGATTAGTGAAGAATCGTTTTTTTAAAGGAGCTAAAGGGATTCAGTTTACAGATACTTCTGCTTCTTGGTTTCCAGAAGAAGCAACAGCATCTACGGGTAGCGCATATGCTGATTTTGATAATGATGGAGATCTGGATATTGTGACTAATAATATCAATGCAACGGCTAGTTTATATATAAATAAAACCAACAATACACATACATTTTTAAAACTAAAATTTGATTTTAAAGGTAATAATATATTAGGGATAGGCACAAAAGTAATTTCTTATCACAATGGGATAATGCAATATAAACAATTGTTTACCACAAAAGGATTCCAATCCTCTTCAGAACCTATAATCCACTTCGGGTATGGAGCAGCTACTACTGTAGATTCCTTAAAAATAGTATGGCCAGACCATACGATTCAGGTAGCAGAAAATATAACTACCAATCAAACCTTAACAATTAAACTTTTACACAAGAGAGATGCGGTAGAATATACTAAGTTGTTCCCCAAACCAAAAGTTTGGTTTAAAAAAATGGATTCAATTCCAGGGTTAAACTATGAACATAAAGAGAATAACTATACAGATTTTAACCGACAGAAATTAATACCGTATAAGATTTCTGATCAAGGACCTGCTACTGCAATAGGAGACTTAAATGGAGACGGGAAAGACGATATTTTCTTTGGGAGTTCTAAACAAGAATCCTCTAAAATATATTACCAGACCGCTAGCGGATTTAGAGAAGAAACTTCGAGCTTTCTCGCAGGGGATAACAAAAAAGAAGATGTGGTAGCAAGTATCAGAGATTTTAATAATGATAATAAACAAGACCTTTTGGTAACATCTTCTGGGGGAGAGTTTTTTGGTAAATCAGAACAATTAGTGGATCGATTGTACCTTAACACTGCCTCTGGGATGGTCAAAAGTGATTTCCCTGAGTTATATGAACACGAGTCGGTTAGTAAGCCTTTTGATATAGATGCTGATGGAGATCTTGATGTCTTTTTAGGAGGATATGCGGTATCCAATGATTTTGGCAAAATGCCTAACTCATATCTATTGGTCAATGACAATGGAAATTTTAGCATAAAAGAAAATAAGGCGTTACAAAAAATAGGAATGGTAACCGATGCTCTCTGGAGTGATTTTGATAATGATAAGAGTACAGATTTAATAGTGATCGGAGAATGGATGAAACCTCATTTTTTTAAAAACAATAATGGAAACCTCATCGATATAACTCAAAAAGTCTTACCAGAAAAATTAAACGGACTGTGGCAATCTATCATAGATTTTGATATCGATCAGGATGGAGATACAGATTATCTGTTGGGTAATTTTGGGCTGAATTCTAAATTCACTGCTTCGCACAATTATCCCTTAAAACTGTACTATGATGATTTTGATGGTAATGGTACAACAGAAACAGTTGTGGCATTGCCTAAAAATAAAAAGTACTATACTGCGATGGGGTTGGATGAATTAGCAGCTCAGTTGAATTATCTAAAAAAGAAATTTACTACATATAAAAGTTTTGCTGGGAGAACGATAGAAGAAATTTTTGATCCAAAAGTATTAGAAAAAGCAAATTTACTGAAAGTGCATGAACTGGCTTCTGGATATTTGAGAAATGATAATGGAAAGTTTACCTTTGTCCCTTTTCAAAATTCATTACAATTAGCTCCCATTTTATCCATGTGTAAGTATGATTTTGATAAAGATCAAAAGCAGGAAGTATTGATGGCGGGTAATTATTTTGGAGTGATTCCATATCATGGGAGGTTCGATGGATTTGGAGGAGCCATTGTAAAAAATGTCAATACAATTATAGAAAGTGAAGAACATGGTATCAACTTACATCAAAAAATGGTTAGAGGGCTAAATATTATTAATTTTGCAAATAAAGAATATCTATTAATCACATTCAATAATGAGAAAGCAGCGATTTATGAAATGGTTAAATAAAATGCCATTCATGGCAACGTTTAAGAAGTTGTTTTTAGTTTCTTTTATAGCTCTATTGAGCAGTTGCCAAAAAGAAGTTCAAGAAATTATCATTACTCCTGATGAGTATCATAAGGCGGTTGATAAAATCACGGAGACCATGGTACATGATATTTTTTCTCCTCCTGTAGCAAGTAGAATATATAACTATGCTAATATTGCGGCATATGAGGTGATCAGACAAGAAAATAATAAGTATGCTACCTTATCCAATCAATTACACGATCTACATAAGGTGCAGGTAGCAGATACCACCAAAAATATCAATTACAAACTCTCTGCAGTAGTTGCATATCTAGAAGTTGGAAAATCTCTTTTGTTTTCTGAGGATAAAGTACAAGTATATCAAGATAGTATATATAATTTGTGGAAACTCCAAGATGCTGTAACATTTAGTGATTCTAAAGCATACGGAGAAGAGGTGGCTGTACATATTAAAAACTGGTTTGCTTCAGATAAGTATGCACAGACCCGAACGATGCCTAAGTTTTCGGTAAATACCGAAGACCCTTCGAGATGGCAACCCACCCCGCCAGATTATATGGATGGGATTGAGCCGCATTGGAAAGAGATTAGACCTTCTATTATAGACTCATCATCACAGTTTAAACCCGCTAGATACCCTGATTTTTCTTTAGAAAAAGACACTCCTTTTTATAAAGAACTGATAGAAACCTATGAAGTAGGTATGAAGATTAAAGAAGAAGGAGAAAATTCAGAAAAACTAGAAATAGCTCAGTTCTGGGATTGTAACCCATATGTATCTACGCATAAAGGGCATTTGATGTTTGCTACGAAGAAAATTACGCCAGGGGCGCATTGGATTGGAATCTGTAAAATAGCATGTAGAAAAACAGGCGCTGATTTTGCCAAAACAGTTTTTGCATATACCAAAACATCTATTGCGATTTCGGATGCATTTATTAGCTGTTGGGATGAAAAATATAGAAGCAATCTAATTCGTCCAGAAACTCTAATTAATCAACATATTGATGAGAACTGGACTCCAGTTCTACAAACACCGCCATTTCCTGAGTATACCAGTGGTCATTCTGTAGTATCTGGAGCTGCATCTACTGTACTAACAGCTATTTTTGGAGATAATTTTGCCTTTGATGATGATACAGAACTACAATATGGATTGCCAATTCGGTCTTTTGTGTCTTTTAATAAAGCCGCTGAGGAAGCCGCAATAAGTAGATTATATGGTGGGATACACTATAGAGCAGCGATCGATTTAGGGTTAGACCAAGGACGAGAACTAGGAAATTTTGTAATAAATAAGTTGAAAATGAATACATCAAAGATTGATGTAGCAAGTTCTAATTAGTATGAAGAAAAGTATTACGTTAATTTTGATAGCTGTCTTAATGATAGTGCTATGGTATTTTTTTATTAAACAATATGATTATCAAGTTAGTTTTAAAGTAAATGCTGCTCCTGGAAGCTTGTATTATAATACATTAGCTATAGATTCTTGGGAGACAGCATCAGAAAAAATTCAGAATGTTACTATTATAGATACCGTCTTACTGAAAACAATAAAGCAAAAATTTAAGAGTCCAGAAGATACTTTTATTTTAGATTGGCATTTTAAAACAATAGAGGATACGATCACCAAAATCACTGTTGGCTATGTTTCAGAAAAAAAATCGATAAGTAATAGAATGTCGGTATTAACAGGGACTTCTGATTTTGTCGATTCCTATAAAGAACAAATGAAAGGCTATCATAAAATTTTGATCGATTTTAGCAAAAGTTTTCGAGTTCATATAGATGGAGTGGATGAAATCCCTAGTGTAGAATACGCCTGTATCTCTAGAAAAACTAAAAGACCTGATAAAGCAAAGGGGATGATCACAGCGAATAGAGATCTTTTTCCGAAGATCCCCAGAAATAGTTTTACAAAAAAAATACTCCCTTTGATTGTTGTAGAGCGTTGGGATCTGAAGTCAGACTCTATTTGGTTCAATTATGGATTTCCTATCATAAACAAAGATTCTCTAAAAACGTCTTCTACCATTAAATATAGAGAACAAATCCCTAGAAAAGCATTAAAAGCAACCTATTTTGGGAATTACAGAAATAGTGACCAAGCGTGGTTTTCATTATTAGAATATGCTACTATAAATAATATTGCTGTAGAGAAGACCCCGATCGAAATTTTTTATAACAACCCTATGCAAGGAGGAGATGAATTACAATGGAAAGCAGAAATATTTCTTCCGATAAAGTGATATAGCTTGAATGAATAGCTAAAAAAATCGAACCATATCTATATGAGAATTGTATAATTTCGTATCAAAGCCAATATTATTTTTTAGAGAGAAAAAGAACGAGTTGACATGCGTCATTGTATAAATTAATTGGGATTACACCCAGTCCTTGCTATTTTATGCTCATTAATACGTATTGCTTTTTAGAATTTTCCGATAACCCCCAGTTGCCCTGCTCCAATACTGAGATCCCATTTTATTTTATTTTTTTTGCTATGGTGTGCATATCGCTCTTTTTTGTTTAGGTAATTATCGATACCGTCTACAATGACGACACTAAGTACTACGCCTAGCGTAACATCAGTTAACCAATGCGCCCCTTGCCATAAGCGTGATATAGGCGATAATAAACCAATGGTATATAGCCCGCCTTTTATATATGGGTTTTTAAACTGCTTAGAAATAGCATATATAGTTGTAAATGATAAGATTGCGTGACCCGAAGGTAACGAGTGATAGTCAGCTTCTTTACTATAAAACTTAAAGCTGTCATTACCTTTTCCAGTATGTGGTCTGGCACGCCCAGCAAGCGTTTTGCTTACTGTTTGGATAATACCTCCAGCAGTAGCAGAAGCAATAAGTAGCACTCCTGTTTTTCGTACTTTTTCATTTTTGGTAATCAGTCCAAAAGCATATACACTTGTCGTTAACCCATAGTTAACTAATGGTTTTCCAAAACGAAATCCAGCTTCTTTTACAATTCCTGGGATATCATCTTCTTGATCTGTAAAAAAATCATTAGCAGGTTCATCGATTATATAGAGAAGTGCACTTCCTGCTACAATACCTCCAAAGGTTGCCCAGTCCTTGCCTTTCCATTTAAAAGGCTGAGTATATGCGTGTTTTATGCCACCAAATGCCGAAACACCGTCATACTTTAGCATTTGCCATCTCGTCATTTTATGTTGTTCTTTTTCAGGATTTTCTTGCGAATACCCATCCCAAGAAAAGAAGAGTAGTAATAAAGTAATAAGAATGATATAATACTTCATAACTTGAGTTTAAAAATGTAAAAATAATAAATATTGTGACCTTAATGTTAGTATTAGTTGAGTAATCAAAATAAAAAGCCATAATAGTTTTGTTAGAAAATAGGGATGCTTATAAATTTTGCAAGTAGTGCCCATCTATAAATAGTTGGTTGCATATTGGAACTATGTTAATCATTCAATATTTTTTTGAGTGATAATGTATTGGTGGGTTCATATATGGGGATGCTAGTCTGATATAGTAATTATAAAACATATTCCATCTTAATATTGCTCCGCAGGTATGGAGCATTAGATTCTAGTGCTATTTCTACAAAACCATATTTTTTATAGATATGGATAGCATTTTTGAGTATAGTATTAGAATAGAGTATAAGTTTGTTCCATTGTTGCTCTCTAGAAAATTGCAGGCAAAAAGTAAGGAGTTCTTGGCCTATTCTTTGTCCTTGAAATTTTGGAGATACTGCCATTTTTCCCAGTTCATAAACTTTTTCTTCAACCTTAATCAAAGAGAACGTACCTGCTATATCATTTTCAATTTTGGCAAAGAAAATATAACCTCCCTTACTGATAATAGTTTTTTCGCATTGTTCCAGCAAATCAAAATCATGGGGTTCTACAACGAAATATTTTTCTAACCATTCGACGTTTAGCGCTGCAAAATTCTTAGCATATATGGGATCAAATGGTATAATCTCTATTTTCTTGATACTCATAAAGATTGTTTTAAATGTTCTAATATTCGTTTGCTCAATGATTTTTCTCTGAATTGATTTTCCATATACGTTAAATGACGTGTCAGGCTTAAAGAACTCCCTTCGGTTAACCATTTTACCTGCTTATCAATTGCATCCCATACAGGAAGCAATTGTAGATGTATTTTTTTTCCTTTGGCAGATAATTGAAAAAGCTTTTTCCTTTTATCGATTTTGTCAATTTTAAACGTTATGAACCCTTTGCTGGCTATTTTTTTTAAGGCATGGGTTATGGCTGGTTGGGTAAACTGTAATTGTTCTTGTATTTCTGTAGTAGTTGTGTTTTTTTGATCTACTATAATTCTAAAAACAGGAAATAAATAAGGATCAAAATCGATGTGTAAGGTGTCATATACGATTTGAGTTTCTTTCATTAGATACTCACTTAGGCGATTAAATCTTGATCCTAAACCTAGTTCTGCAAGTTCTTGTAAAGTATCTTTCATAAGTATTTATATAAATGCTTATGTAAAAATAGTAAATATTTTTTATATCTAATAAGCCCAGTTAGTACCCCTAGTATTCTCTAGCAAATTCTTAGCTTCTGTAAATAATAAAATGTGTTAGTTTTTGCTATCATTAGAATATTTTATTCATATTATGTTAGTAAAAACTAACTTTATTTATTTTTTTCATTGTTTTTTGTATATTTGATAGTAAATACTATCAATAGTAATAATATATACTGTAATAATGGTAAATACCAACACTAATTGGGCAGCAATGACGGATAATGCTATCATACAAGATATAGGAAAATTCATCAAAAAAAGCCGTATACATAAGAATAGAACACAGGCAGAAGTGGCTACAGCTGCAGGAATGAATCGTTGGACAATTAGCAAAATAGAAAATGGTGAAGCGATAACTTTACAATCATTGATTCAGATATTACGTGCTTTAGATATTCTTTTTGTACTAGATAACTTTAAAACAATGAATACGATAAGTCCGCTAGAAGCAGTTAAATTGCAAAAGAAAGAAAGACATAGAGCGAGTGGTTCTTCTACATCTAAGATTACTAAAATTAATAAAAGTGATTGGTAATGATAGACAGTGCATCAGTAAAAATATGGGGGATGCTAGTGGGAGCAGTACTATGGGATGACAATATGCAAACAGCATCTTTTGAATACGCTCCAGAATTTGTAAATACGGCTTATGAAATAGCGCCTCTAAAAATGCCCTTACAAAAAAATAGAATTTATAATTTTCCAGAATTACGACCACGAGAGCATTTTATAGAGAACACTTTTCATGGACTTCCAGGATTATTAGCAGATATGTTACCTGATCGTTATGGTAATCGACTTATAAATAGATGGCTGGCGCAACAAGGAAGACCTCAAGGAAGTATGACTCCGATAGAGAAGCTATGTTTTATAGGTTCTAGAGGTATGGGAGCATTAGAATTTGAACCTGCAGCTAATAGTCAAGAAATATTATTTGATTTAGAAGTAAATAGCCTTATAGAGGTTGCAGCTAATATGCTCACTGAACGAGAAAAATTTAAAACAAATGTACAAGAGAATGAGCTCAAGGCCATGCAAGATATTTTAACGATTGGCACATCTGCCGGAGGTGCTAGAGCTAAAGCTATCATTGCATATAATGAAGAAACAGGTGAGGTAAAATCTGGACAGACAAATTTTATCCCAGAAGGATTTACACATTATTTGATCAAGTTAGATGGAGTAGATGATGCACAATTTGGTACTACAAAAGGATATGGAAGAGTAGAAATGGCATATTATTATATGGCTACTGCTTGCGGAATAGATATGATGCCTTCTCGATTGCTTGAAGAAAATGGGCGCGCACATTTTATGACACAACGTTTTGATAGAGAGAAAGATGGGAGCAAACACCACGTACAGACATTATGTGCAATGCAACACTATGATTATAATGATGTCGGAGCCTATAGTTATGAGCAGTTATTCCAAACAATGCGCTTATTACGATTACCATATCCGCAAGCTGAACAAATGTATAGAAGATTGGTGTTTAACGTAATTGCTAGAAATTGCGATGATCATACAAAAAATTTTGCATTCGTATTAGAAAAAAATGCAGAATGGAAAATTAGTCCGGGATATGATATCTGCCATGCATATAGACCAGGTAGTCAATGGGTAAGTAAACACGCACTATCGATTAACGGAAAAAGAGAACAGATTACTAAAGAAGATTTAGTAGTATTAGCAAAGTCAATGAATATTAGAAAACCATTAAAAATTATTGATCAGATTAATGATACGGTTAAAGATTGGGAGTACTATGCAGAAAAAACTCAAGTTAATGATACGCTGGTTGAATATATAAAAAACACCCTATGGCATTTTTAATTACTGTTTGATCAGGAATAAACAATTTTTATAATTTGAAAGGTTTTATACGATTTACGAATAAAAATTTCGCATCTAATGACATTCTTTTTCTACTATATTTTCTTCATAAAATGAAA
>CANLRN010000030.1 GCA_947493495.1 uncultured Aquimarina sp. | reverse complement strand
ATTTTTAGATAAAATTTCATAAGACTAGACTTTTTTGTTTCTTTTTTTGGCAATGAAAAAAAGAAAAAGAAGATTGTAAAACAACCTTACAATCAGCGTATTAAAATTTAGTTAGATGGAATGCAATAGAAAATTTATGAATGCGGGTTAAACTATTTATTTTATGGTAACATTTATAGGTATTAAGACACTATTATATAGTTATACTTTTTTAAAAGTATTAAATAAATCAAAGGATTATTACTACTTTTAAAAAATACACAAATCAAGTATTGAGGTGGTTTAAACCACTTTATTAATATATAAGAAATTTCAATCAAAAATTAGACCTTATGAAACTTAATTATAGTAGTATTCTTTTTATCCTAACAGTCTTTTTTATTAGCTGTACTTCGAATACTGAAGAAAAGACAAAAACAAAATTAAAATCATATCAATCATTAGAAGTACCTGTTGCTAAAAAAGTAGAAAAAAAGCTCACAGCTCACGCAGATACACGATTAGATAATTATTTCTGGATGCGTTTAAGTGATGATCAAAAAAATGCAAAAACTCCTGACACACAAACACAAGATGTATTAGATTATCTAAATGCAGAAAATGACTATAAGGATGCAGCGATGAAGCACACGGATAGTCTTCAGAAAACATTGTTTGATGAGATTGTTGGTCGCATTAAAAAAGATGATTCTTCTGTTCCATATACTGATAATGGGTATTCCTACTATACACGTTTTGAGAAAGGAATGGATTATGCACTGTATTGCAGGAAAAAATTGGAGGATAATGCTGAAGAAGAAATTATGCTTAATGGCCCAAAAATGGCAAAAGGACTTGCTTATTTTGCGTTAGCTGGAAGATCTATTAGCCAAGATAATAAAATGCTAGCTTATGGAATTGATACTGTATCTAGACGTAGATATACGGTATACTTTAAGAACTTATCTACTAATGAAATACTTTCTGATAAGCTAGTTAATACTACAGGAGGGGTAACCTGGGCGAATGATAACAAAACAGTTTTTTATACTTCTAAAGACTCAATAACGCTTAGAGCAAATAAAATCTACAAACATGTTTTAGGAACAGATCAATCAGAAGACGAATTGGTTTTTAACGAAAAAGATGATACGTTTAGCACATTTGTATATAAATCAAAATCCGATAAATATATTTTTATTGGTAGCGACCAAACATTATCTACAGAATATAGATATCTAGATGCAAATATGCCTAATGGAGCATGGAAAATAATCCAACCGAGAGAAAAGAACTTAGAGTATAGTGTAGCTCATTTTGAAGATCATTTTTATATTAGGACAAACCTTGATGCTAAGAATTTTAAATTAGTAAAGACACCAATAACTGCCACAACTAAAGAAAATTGGGCGGATGTTATACCACATAGAAATGATATTTTATTACAAAACTTCACAGTTTTTAAAAATAATCTTGCGCTTGGGGAACGTGTTGATGGATTAAGTACCCTACGCGTAATGAAATGGAATGGAGAACAAGATCATTATATTGAGTTTAATGATCCAGCATATTTTACATATCCTACAACCAATCTTGATTTTGATACAAATATCTTGCGTTATGGTTATACTTCGTTAACGACTCCTATTAGTACCATCGATTATAATATGGATACTAAAGAACAAACTATTCTAAAAGAACAAGAAGTCATTGATCCAGATTTTAATAAAAATAATTATGTATCAGAACGTTTGTATGCTACAGCAAGGGATGGAGTAAAAGTGCCAATATCCTTAGTATACAAAAAGGGAACGAAAAAAAGTGCAAACACGCCTTTATTATTGTATTCTTATGGATCTTATGGTAGCAGTACAGAACCTTATTTTACTTCGACGAGATTGAGTTTGTTAGATCGTGGATTTGTGTATGCAATGGCACATATTAGAGGAGGACAAGAAATGGGAAGGCATTGGTATGAAGATGGTAAGCTATTAAAAAAGAAGAATACTTTTACCGATTTTATAGATGTAGGTGATTTCTTAGTAAAAGAAGGATACACCAGTTCAGACCATATGTATGCGATGGGAGGTAGTGCTGGTGGATTATTAATGGGAGCGATATTAAATATGAAACCAGAACTTTGGAATGGAGTAGTTGCTGCTGTACCATTTGTAGATGTGATTTCTACTATGATGGACGAAACGATACCACTAACAACATTCGAGTTTGATGAATGGGGAAATCCTAAGAATAAAGAATATTATGATTACATGAAATCCTATTCTCCTTATGATAATGTAGAGGTAAAAGCATACCCTAACATATTAATTACTACAGGTTATTGGGATAGCCAAGTACAGTATTGGGAGCCTGCTAAATGGATTGCTAAACTTAGAGAATTAAAAACAGATGATAACTTATTAATTATGGATTGCGATATGGAAACAGGTCACGGAGGAGCTTCAGGACGTTTTGAACGATATAAGAGATCTGCATTGAATTATGCATTTATGCTAGACTTAGAAGGGATTAAACAGTAATATCTACGGGTTTTATTATGTTGATTTAATCGTTTATAGAGCTGATTGGTCATTCCTACATAGATCCAGGGTATATTTAACCGCAGCTTTAAAAGGAAAATATGTAGGAATTCTAGAATTAGGTAATTGTATTTGGAAAGTATATTATAGAAATGCATTTTTAGGTTTGTTTGATCAAAGAAACCTAAGACATAAACAACAATCGACAAGGTTAGAAATTAATTTAGTGTAAACATCTAATCTTTAACTTGTGTAAACTATGTATCTTAACGAACAAAACCATGTCCCTTTACGAACAAAAAGTGCCCAGAGCGGGAGTCGAACCCGCACGCCCTAATGGACACATGGCCCTCAACCATGCCTGTCTACCAATTCCAGCACCTGGGCAATATGATACAATATAGTATAAATTAAAAAAGTACCACAAAAAAATTGTGATACTTATTTGTGACCGGGCTGGGGCTCGAACCCAGGACCCTCTCCTTAAAAGGGAGATGCTCTACCAACTGAGCTACCCGGTCATTACTATATTGATAGAATGAATTTCTATGAACCTTTTATTGTATAACTTAGTAAAATATCACTAAAAATACTTATTTGTGACCGGGCTGGGGCTCGAACCCAGGACCCTCTCCTTAAAAGGGAGATGCTCTACCAACTGAGCTACCCGGTCATATATTTCTTTTCTTCAATGCGGGTGCAAATATACTATCATTAATTTATTTTTCAAGAAGAATTTACTATAAATTTGTTTTTTATTTTAAAAGTGATTTCTTTCAAGGAATAATGAATTAATTTTAGATATATGAATATTGTTTTGTTAGGATATATGGGATGTGGTAAATCTTCCATTGGGATTGACTTAGCTGCAAAAATGAATATGGAGTATATTGATTTAGATAACTACATAGAAAAGAAAGAAAATAAGAAGATACCACAGATTTTTAAAGATAAGGGTGAAATTTATTTTAGAAAAAAAGAAACGGAGTATCTAAAAGAGATTATTGATAGTCGTACGAATACCATTTTGTCACTCGGAGGAGGAACTCCTTGTTTTTCAGGTAATATGGAGTATATTAAAGAGACAGAGTTGGTAAAGAGTATCTATTTAAAAACATCTTTAGATGAATTGGTAAAAAGACTTATAGTAGAAAAAGAGAAACGTCCATTAATAGCTCATATAAGTTCCGATACCGAACTCAAAGATTTTATCCGAAAACATGTATTCGAACGTTCTTTTTATTATAATCAAGCAGCTTATCATATTTCTACAGATAAAAAATCGATTGAAGAAATTGTGGAAGAAATAGACAAAACCTTATTCTAATACTGCTACATCTTTTTTTCCAAAAGTAACATTCACGTGTTCGTGTAAAGAAGTAGATAAAGAAATTCCTTTAAAATCTGCTTTTACAGGAAATTTCTTGTGATTACGATTAACTAAAACAGCAGTCTTAAAACGAATCAAAGGTACATCCAGAAAGTGTTTTACCCCATATACAAGTGCAGTTCCAGAATTAAGCACATCATCTGCCAATACTAATGATTTATTTTTATACATAGATGGCGAAATAGATGTCTTTACAGTGTTTTGAGGAGAAGATTTGTCCATAGTTACTTCACATAATGTGATTTTAATATCAGAAATCTCCTCTAAAATGTCCTTTAAACGTTGCGCGAATACATATCCATTTTGCGCAATACCAGCGATAATAATTTCTTTCTCCTCTACGTTTGTTTCATAAATTTGATATGCGATACGCTTGATTTTATGCTGAATCTGTTCGTGAGTAAGAATAATATTATCTGTAGCTTGCATAGTATGAATTCATTATTTTTTACACTTTCAAAGATATAAAACAGTGCTGATTATAGTTCATACTTTTTAATTTACTTACAGAACTCTTATCAAGAATACTGCTTAGAGCTACAAAATTCATATTTTACATTTTAATCTACTTGGCAGCAGACAGCTTTTATTGTTTTTTCGTCCATAGCTAAGACTAAGCAGAAAACAACAACCTCATTATAGCACAAAAAACTAAACTGTTCGATTGAAAATCACTACTCAAGATGAGTTTATTATAAATAGAATATATTATATAACATAAATAGTGTAGCAGACATCTTAACTAAAATAAATGGTATTAGCTCATTCTTCATCATCTATATCAGTAGGGCTATCATACCAATCATCAATTTCTCTTCGATCTTTTTTGGTAGGTCTTCCAGTTCCTTTTTTTCTATAATAATCTTTGGAATATTTTAAAAGATCTAATTTTTGCAACGCTTCTTTAGGAGTAGTGTCTTTACGATAGATATCGACTAGTTTAGCACCTAGTCGACTTTTTGGTGTATCTAGAACTATAAGTTCATAATTGACTTGATTTTTGCGTAGTGTAATAGTATCCGTAGGATATACCTCTCTAGAGGGTTTGATAAGATCTCCGTTTACTCGTACTTTACCTTCTTTACAAGCTCTAGTGGCGATACTTCTAGTCTTGTAATATCGAATACACCATAAATATTTATCAACTCTCATAAAAAAGTTTAAAAAATGCGTTTTATCTATATAAATTATAAAACAAAAGTACAAGAAAATTGTATCTTGCGGCATCAAAAATGCAAACAGATGAATGTAAGAAAGTATATTTTTGCTACGAGTATGATAATAGCAACATTATATGCGTGTAGTAATGACGATGATGATGAAGCAGTGCGAGTACCACCTAGAGATAGAGCAGAACAGCAGATGAATGAAGATCCACTTATCCAAGAGTATCTAGAAACACATTTTTTTACCCTAATAGATAATCCTGCTAATCCTGATTATCAGATAGTACAACTAGATACTATTGCTGGCGATAATAGTATGCAAACTTCTATTTGGGATTCTGGATTAATTACAGAGAAAGTAATCACCAGAAATGATGTAGATTATACAATCTATATGCTTAAGTTTAATGAAGGAGTAGTTACAGAACAGCAGCCAACATTTGCCGATTCTACCCTTGTAACCTATAGAGGAGAACAGTTTTATGAAAACTTAGATGAAGATGGCGATGGAATTCCAAATGTTGCAGATGTAGATGCAGATGGTGATGGGGAAGAGGATGTAGATAAGGTGAATAATGAAGATGTAACTCGTGTAGATACGGATGAAGATGGGATTAGAGATAGTGCAGATGTAGATACTATGAGTAATGAAGGAAAGCCAGATTCTGATGGTGATGGGATAATCGACGATAGTGATCCTGTAGATAATAATAATGTTAATAGGAGGGTATTTGATAATCGGGATAGACCACTATGGCTTGATCAGATATCAGTCATTGATGGTTGGAGAGAAGCTCTAGTTGATCTTAGAGGCGCATCAGGTTTTACAGTACCAGATCCTAATGATGGTACGGTAAATTATAATATGGATTTTGGAAACATTACTATTTTTATCCCTTCTGGATTGGCATATTTTGATAATCCTCCTCCAGGGACAGGTATTGGTGCATACAAAGCACTGATATTTAGTATTCAATTATATGGTGTTAATGAAGCCGATCACGATAATGATGGCATTCCTTCTTATCTAGAAGATCTAGATGGCGATCGATCTCTTATAGACCTTGACGATGATACAGATATGGATACAGTGCCTAATTATTTTGATGCAGATGATGATAATGACGGTATTCCAACAATAGATGAGGATTTAGAGCCAGATACCGATTTAGCTGTAGATAGAGATGGAGATGGAGATCCTACTAATGATATTGGAGATGGGGATCCTACTAATGACGATTCTGATGGGGATGGCATACCTAATTATTTAGATAGTGATAGTACAGCATCTAGAAATGATACAAATTAAAAAAAAACTATCAGAAAGAATACACTAGTATTTTTCTGATAGTCTTAAACTGTAATAAAGAATAAAGAATAGTATTATAAATCTATGCCTACACTTAGAATAAGTTGATTAGGCCTAGTATCTACTCGAATGGTCTGACCAGTATTATCACCAATACTTTGTGCCTGATTATCACTAATTCCTAATTCGTATCGGATATCTGCATTCAGTCGTCCTAGTTGTACACCAGCACCAAATTGTACACCGACAGTAAATTCATTTTTCACATTTCCCAGTCGTACATCTTCTAGATCATTTTCTACAATATATTGTAATGAAGGACCGCCAAAAACATGAAGGGGGCCTAATAAAGATACACCTATGAGAATGGGTGCGTCTATTTTTTTGATATCATAATCAAGTTTTCTATTGTCAAAAGAATAAGAACTATTATTTTGTGTATACTGTAATTCTGGTTTGATATATAGATTATCAGTAATTTTTCCTCTAAGAAATAGACCTATATGATATCCCACTCGACCATCAGCATTTTCAGATAGTATATTTTCACCAGCATTGGTGATGTCTGTAAATTCAATTTTTCCATTATCTCCATAATTAAGACCAGCTTTAACTCCGAAAGTGACTCTTTTATTCTGGGCTGTGATACTACATGAACTGATAAGAAGTAAAAATACGAATACGTGTTTCATTGTGAATGATTTTTAATAGATGAATAAATAGTGAATCTTTAGTATTCGGTTGGCATAACAAATAACGTATAAATCTACTTTTTATTCTAAAATTCATAAAAAAAGCCTCTACTTAAGTTGTATTGAGGCTTGATTTTTCTAGTAAAGTACTTGGTATTATTTTCTTTGAATAACTTTTAATACTGCTTGAGTGATAGCATTGGCATTTAATCCATATTTTTCTAGTAATTGATCAGGAGTTCCACTTTCTCCAAAAGTATCATTGGTTGCAATAAATTCTTGTGGTGTAGGATGGTGTAAACCTAAGACTCTAGAAACACTTTCCCCTAAACCTCCTAAGAAGTTATGTTCTTCGGCTGTTACAATGCATCCAGTCTTTTTTACCGAATTTATGATAGCCTCATGATCAAGAGGTTTTATGGTATGGATATTAATAACCTCTGCATTGATACCTTGTTCTTGTAGGGTTTCGCTAGCAATGAGTGCTTCCCATACTAAATGGCCTGTCGCTACAATGGTAACATCAGTTCCTTCTTGTAGATGAACAGCTTTGCCTATTTCAAATTTTTGATCTTCTGGAGTAAAGTTAGCTACTTTAGGTCTACCAAAACGTAAATAAACTGGACCCTCATAATCTGCTATTGCAATAGTAGCAGCTTTAGTTTGATTATAGTCGCAAGGGTTAATTACAACCATTCCTGGTAGCATTTTCATTAAACCGATGTCTTCCAGAATTTGGTGTGTCGCTCCATCTTCACCTAAAGTAACACCAGCATGTGAAGCACAAATTTTTACATTTTTACTGCTGTATGCAATAGATTGACGGATTTGATCATACACGCGACCCGTAGAAAAGTTAGCAAAGGTACCCGTGAATGGGATTTTACCACCAATGGTCATACCAGCAGCAATCCCCATCATATTTGCTTCTGCAATTCCGATCTGAAAAAAACGATCAGGATTATTGGCAATAAAAGCATCCATTTTTAGAGATCCTATGAGGTCAGCACATAAGGCTACTACATTTTCATTCGTTTTTCCTAGTTCTTCAAGACCAGCGCCAAAACCTGAACGAGTGTCTTTTTTTCCTGTATCTATATATTTTTTCATAAGCCTCCCCAACTCTTAATTATAGGGTTTTAATGGGTGATATTTTATAAAGTTAATTTTTTATTGATAGTTTAAAATTCGTTCTTTTTTGAAGAGATGTAGAGAGAATATTAATAATCGCCTAGTGTTTCTGGGTTTTGAGCCAAACCTATCTCTAATTGCTCATCATTAGGAGCTTTACCATGCCACGCATGTGTATGCATCATAAAATCTACCCCATGTCCCATTACTGTATGCATTAATATACATACTGGTTTTCCTTTGCCCGTTCTAGTCTTGGCTTCTGTAAGACCATCAATTACAGCAGTAATATTATTTCCTTCTTTGATTTCTAACACATCCCACCCAAACGCTTCGAACTTTGCTCTTAAACTACCTAATGGTAATACATCATCTGTAGAACCATCGATTTGCTGTCCATTAAGGTCTATTGTAGAAATAAGATTGTCTACTTTTTTCCCGGAAGCATACATGGCAGCTTCCCAGATTTGCCCTTCTTGTAATTCCCCATCCCCGTGAAGGCTATATACAAGATGGTCATCATTATTTAGTTTTTTTGCCTGAGCAGCACCAATGGCTACAGACATTCCTTGACCTAATGATCCAGATGCAATACGTATGCCTGGCAGTCCTTCATGTGTAGTAGGATGTCCCTGAAGCCTACTATTGATTAATCTAAAGGTGTTTAATTCTTCTACAGGAAAATAACCGCTTCTTGCTAATACGCTATAATAAACAGGCGATATGTGTCCATTGGATAAGAAGAAAAGATCTTCTCCAATGCCATCCATATCAAAACCATCTTTTCTGTCGAGTATTTTTTGATATAGAGCGACAAAAAATTCGGTACACCCTAGAGAACCTCCTGGATGTCCTGAGTTTACTTTGTGTACTTGTCGTAAAATATCTCTGCGGACTTGCGTAACAAAATCTTCTAATTGTTGTGTTTTCGACATTATGATGCTAATTAGGATAATTATTAAGGCGCAAAAATAATGGTTTTGATTGCGGTAGCAAAATGTCTGATCGCCTTTTAATTAAGATATTACTGTTAATAACAAAAGTTTTTGAAAATGGATAGTTAACGAAAGGGTATTTATTAATTATATTTGCGCTCTACGAAATAAAATATATGCAATTTGATCTATTATCCACTGACACTCAGAGCAAAGCAAGAGCAGGAAAAATAACAACCGATCACGGTGTTATAGAAACTCCTATTTTTATGCCCGTTGGAACTGTTGCTACCGTAAAAGGAGTACATCAGCGAGAATTAAAAAATGATATTAATCCAGATATTATCTTAGGAAATACATATCATTTATACCTAAGACCGCAGACTCAAATTTTAGAAAAAGCTGGAGGATTACATAAGTTCATGAATTGGGATCGGAATATCCTTACTGATAGTGGAGGATATCAGGTATATTCTTTGTCAGCTAATCGCAAAATCAAAGAAGAAGGTGTTAAGTTTAAGTCCCATATCGATGGATCATATCATGTATTTACACCAGAAAATGTTATGGAAATACAGCGTACTATTGGAGCTGATATCATTATGGCATTTGATGAGTGTACTCCTTATCCCTGCGATTATCAATATGCCAAAAGAAGCATGCATATGACACACAGATGGTTAGATCGATGTATGCAACATTTAGAAAAAATACCGGTTACATATGGATATGAACAGACTTTTTTTCCGATAGTACAAGGCAGTACTTATAAAGAATTGCGAAAACAATCTGCAGAGTATATTGCCAATGTTGGAGCCGAAGGAAATGCAATAGGAGGATTATCGGTAGGAGAACCAGCAGAAGAAATGTATGCTATGACCGAGCTAGTAACAGAGATTTTACCAGAAGAGAAGCCTAGATATTTGATGGGAGTAGGTACTCCTATTAATATTCTAGAAAATATCGCATTAGGTATCGATATGTTTGATTGTGTAATGCCTACTAGAAATGCTCGTAATGGAATGTTGTTTACTGCCCATGGAACTATTAATATGAAGAATAAAAAGTGGAAAGATGATTTTTCTCCCATTGATGAGATGGGTATTACTTTTGTAGATACAGAATATTCTAAGGCATATCTAAAACATCTTTTTTCGGTGAATGAATTGTTAGGCAAACAAATTGCCACTATACATAATTTGGGTTTCTACTTGTGGTTGGTTCGTGAAGCTAGAAAACATATCTTAGCTGGAGATTTTTCTACTTGGAAAAATATGATGGTTAAGCAAATGGATAAAAGATTATAATTTGAAAATACTTGATTGGTACATACTTAAGAGATATTTAGGAACATTTTTTATGATGATTCTCCTATTTATTCCTATAGGTATTATTGTTGATCTTTCTGAAAAAATTGATAATATTTTAGAACATAAAGTCCCTTTTGCCGCAGTCGTAGGGTATTATATGGATTTTACAGTATATTTTGCCAATTTATTATTCCCTCTTTTTGTGTTTTTATCGGTAATATGGTTCACCTCTAAGTTGGCTAATAAAACAGAAATTATAGCTTTTTTAAGCTCAGGAGTTTCTTTTTGGAGATTTTTAAGACCTTATATGATTGGAGCAATTTTGATTTGTGTTGGTGCATTAGCCATGGGGTTATTTTTAGCACCCAAGGCAAGTCAAGGGTTTAATGAGTTTAAGTATTCTTATCTTAAAAAACATCAAAAAGTACAAGATACTAGAAATGTGTATCGACAGCTTAATGATAGTATATTTTTATATGCAAATGATTTTAAACCACTTAAAAAATCTGCTACTAACTTTACATTAGAATATTTTAATGGGAATACATTGGTCACCAAAATCTCTGCAAAAAAAATTACATTTATAGAAAAAGATAGTATTTATGAATTAAGAGATTTTGTACAACGTTCTGTACTCGAAAATAAGGATATCATAGAAACCGCACGTGAAAAAGATACAATACTACCATTTAATATAGATGAATTTACTCCTGTATCTTATGTGGCAGAAACGCTTGATTATGCACAATTAAATACTTTTATAGAAAAAGAAACCAAAAGAGGGTCTTCTGATATCAATAGATATAAAGTTGTTGCATATAAGAGATGGAGTATTCCTATTTCTGCATTTATTCTTACTATAATTGGAGTAGCAGTATCGTCTATTAAAAGAAGAGGAGGGATGGGAATCAATTTAGCGATAGGAATCTCATTAGCTTTTATTTTTATTTTCTTTGATAAAGTATTGGGAACGATGGCTAAGCAATCTGATTTCCCTCCACTAATAGCTGTTTGGTTTCCTAATATAGCATTTGGGATATTAGCCATTTATTTGTTGTACAATGCCAAGCGCTAAACTAAAGAATTACTTCCATCTCCACTTTATAGTATTTATATGGGGATTTACTGCCATTCTAGGAGAATTGATAACTATCGATGCGCTTCCATTAGTTTGGTACAGAATGTTGATGGCATCTGGACTTATATGGCTGTATATCAAGTTTAAGAAAATTCCGTTACAGATATCCAAAAAATTGCTGATTACACTAAGTATAGCAGGATTTATTATTGCATTACATTGGATCACTTTTTTTGCTGCAATTAAGGTGTCTACTATATCAATTACTCTGTCGGTATTATCGATAGGAGCTTTTTTTACATCTATTTTAGAGCCAATTTTTTACAAAAGAAAATTAGTTGGGTATGAAGTTTTTTTTGGAGTACTGGTAATTATTGGGTTATCTATTATTTTTAATGCAGAAGGGAGTTATACATTAGGGATTATATATGCAATATTCTCTGCATTCCTTTCTTCTATATTTTCATTAATTAATGGAAAAGTTACACAATATTATGATTCTTCAATAATTTCATTTTATGAGTTATTAAGTGGGGTAGGTTTTGTAAGTATATATTTGTTAGTAGTTACATTTTTTGGAAAAGAGGCGGATGGATTTTCTACTGATTTTTTTCAATTATCATTGATGGATTGGCTGTTCCTTTTTATTTTAGCTTCTTTTTGTACAGCATACGCATTTATTGGCTCTGTACAAGTGATGAAATACTTAAGTCCTTACACGGTAATGCTTACCATTAATCTAGAACCTGTATATGGTATCATATTAGCATTTTTTATTTTTGGAGATACAGAAAAAATGAACTCTGAATTTTATTATGGAGCTCTTATTATACTTGGAACTGTAGTATTAAATGGAATATTTAAAAATATAAAAAAAATAAAAAGACAAAGGTCTACATAGTGCTTTACCAAGTAAAGTTTTTATATTTGTCTGCTAACCTAACCCTAGTAAAAATAATTAAATATATTCTTAATCTATGGAATATTTAGAATTTGAACTCCCCATCAAAGAACTCGAAGAGCAATTTAACAAAGCCTGCGCAATTGGAGAAGAGAGTGAGGTAGATGTCACAGATACGTGCAAACAGATCGAAAAAAAGCTCAAAGAAACTAAAAAGGAGATATATAGTAACCTTACAGCTTGGCAGAAGGTGCAGTTATCTAGGCATCCGTCTAGACCCTATACTTTAGATTATATCAATGCTATCTGTGGTGAATCTTTCTTAGAATTACACGGAGATCGTAATGTAAAAGATGATAGAGCTATGATTGGTGGCCTCGGGAAGATCGGTAATCAGAGTTTTATGTTTGTTGGCCAGCAAAAAGGATATAATACCAAAACAAGACAATATCGTAATTTTGGGATGGCCAATCCAGAGGGGTACAGAAAAGCACTGCGATTAATGAAAAGTGCAGAAAAATTCGATATTCCAGTGGTTTGCTTTGTTGATACCCCTGGCGCATATCCAGGTTTAGAAGCAGAAGAAAGAGGACAAGGAGAAGCCATAGCTAGGAATATATTAGAAATGACACGTCTCAAAGTGCCAATTACAGTAGTTATTATAGGAGAAGGAGCTAGTGGCGGAGCACTTGGTATTGGAGTAGGTGATAAGGTAATGATGTTAGAAAATACGTGGTACTCTGTAATTTCTCCAGAATCATGTTCTTCTATACTTTGGAGAAGTTGGGAATATAAAGAACAAGCAGCAGATGCACTAAAGCTTACAGCCAAGGATATGAAAAAACAAAAGCTGATCGATGAGATTATCAAAGAACCTCTAGGAGGAGCGCATAGTGATCGCGAACAAACTTTTAAAACAGTACGAGATAAAATTTTAACATCTTATGAGGAGTTAAAAAACTTATCACCAGAAGAATTAGTCGAAAAACGCATGGATAAATATGCAGATATGGGAGTCTATAAAGGATAGCCCCTAAAAAATCACTTGTTAACAAAATCTGAAGTTTTTGACTTCGGATTTTTTTATGCTTATTAACAATAATAATTAGTTATTAACAGGTCTTTTGTTAAAGACTAGTGAACATTGATTATCTTTACAGGAAGCTCATATCTTTACAATTTTTTTACATTCGTGGTTATGGAAAAAGTACAACAGGCTAAACAGGTTAATTACGGAAAGGGGAACGTAATTTCGCTTGAAAAAGGAAAAATACCTCCTCAAGCAACTGATTTAGAGGAAGTTGTAATTGGAGCAATGATGATTGACAAAAAAGGAGTCGATGAGATAATAGATATTCTCAATCCTGATGTCTTTTATAAAGAAGCTCACAAACATATTTTTGAAGCGATCTATAAACTCTTCGAAAATTCTGAACCAATAGACTTATTAACGGTTTCTAGTCAATTAAAGAAAGATGCAAAACTAGAATTAGCAGGTGGGGAATTCTACTTAATTCAGTTGACACAAAAGGTAGCATCTTCGGCACATATCGAGTTTCATGCACGTATAATTTTGCAGAAATATATACAACGAAGCTTGATAAAAATATCCAATGAAATCATAGAAGAATCTTATGATGAAACTACAGATGTTTTTGATCTGCTTGACATGGCAGAATCAAGATTGTATGAAGTTACACAGGGTAATATTAAGCGTTCTACTGAAACTGCTCAGAGTTTAGTTATACAAGCAAAAAAGAAAATACAAGAAATATCTAATAAAGAAGGAATGAGTGGAGTCCCTTCTGGATTTGATAAATTAGATAAATTAACCTCTGGTTGGCAACCTAGTGATTTGATTATCGTTGCTGCTCGTCCAGGTATGGGGAAAACGGCATTAACATTGTCCATGGCGCGTAATATGGCAGTAGGTCAAAATATTCCAGTCGCATTTTTCTCATTAGAGATGTCATCAGTACAATTGATAACGCGTTTGATATCTTCAGAAACTGGACTTTCTTCAGAAAAATTGAGGACAGGAAAACTAGAAGAACACGAATGGGAACAGCTAAATGTAAAAGTAAAAGATCTAGAGAAAGCCCCATTATTTATAGATGATACTCCATCACTATCAATTTTCGACTTAAGAGCCAAAGCCAGACGTCTTTCTTCTCAACATGGGATTAAAATGATTGTTATTGATTACCTACAGTTAATGACAGCTGGTGGAAGTGGGAAAAATGGGAATCGTGAACAAGAAATCTCTACGATATCTCGTAACCTTAAGGCATTAGCCAAAGAATTGAATATTCCTGTAATAGCACTATCTCAGTTATCACGTGCAGTAGAAACTCGTGGAGGAAGCAAAAGACCTCTACTTAGTGACCTTAGGGAATCGGGAGCAATTGAACAAGATGCAGATATTGTGGCATTTATTTTTAGACCAGAATATTATAAAATAGATGAGTGGGATGACGAAGAGAGATCTCCAACTCAGGGGCAAGGAGAGTTTATTGTTGCTAAACATCGTAATGGAGGTTTAGAAAATATTAGGTTAAAATTCATTGGTCACTTAGGTAAATTTGATAACTTAGATGACTTTAGTACTCCATTTGAGTTTCATTCTAAGATGAATGATGGTACAGAAGAAAAAGAAAATTCTTTTAATAAAGATCATCTTCCTAGTGCTGATGAAGCTTTTGGTAATAATATAAATGACCTCAATGATGATGACGATGTCCCCTTTTAGTAGTAAATACACAAAAAAAATATACTTCTATATCTTTTGTTTATTCTTATTATCTAATACGTCTTATGCCTCGTATGTGCTTATACCTATGGATGCAGAGACACAACAAAATCATTTAAAAGCATATGGTATCACCTATTGGACATTGAGTAAAGATCTTAAGGTAAAGTGGTTGCTTAATTATAGAGGAGGATCTTTTTTATTACCCGATACTGAAGATATCAAAAAAGAATGTACTATTAGAGGAGTCACTTATGAGGTCTTAAGTGATGGAAAAACAAATGAGATTTTAGAAGAAATCAGTAGCCCTTCTAAAAATATGGAAGCAGTAGTATTAGAAAAAGCACCAAAGATAGCTGTATACTCTCCAAAAAGTAATCAACCTTGGGATG
Organism: uncultured Aquimarina sp.; assembly: GCA_947493495.1. Taxonomy (GTDB): domain Bacteria; phylum Bacteroidota; class Bacteroidia; order Flavobacteriales; family Flavobacteriaceae; genus Aquimarina. Next base: position 29,854 of record CANLRN010000030.1, on the reverse strand, counting down.
ATGCAGTAACTATGGTATTAACATTTGCAGAAATTCCCTACGAAACAATATACGATAAAGAAGTATTAGAGGATAATCTTATTTTATATGATTGGTTACATCTACATCATGAAGATTTTACTGGACAGTACGGCAAGTTTTATAATCGGTACAGATCAGACCCCTGGTATATAAAAGAAAAAGCAAACGCAGAAAAATTAGCTAATGAGTTAGGATACGCTAAAGTATCTGAAGAAAAATTAGCTGTTGCTCTAAAAATAAGAGATTATGTAGTAGGTGGCGGTTTTATGTTTGCAATGTGCAGCGCAACAGATAGTTTTGAGATTGCATTAGCTGCAGAAGGTGTAGATATATGCGAACCTATGTTTGATGGAGATCCTAGTGATCCGGGATACCAGTCTAAAATTGATTATAACAGAACATTTGCTTTCAAAGACTTTACACTAGAGCGAAGCCCTAATGTATATGAATTTTCATCCATTGATATGACTCGAAAGCGTCGTATTCCTAAAACAACTGATTATTTTACATTGATGGATTTTTCTGCAAAGTGGGACCCTGTTCCCACAATGTTGTGTCAAAACCATACAGCATTGGTTAAAGGTTTTATGGGACAAACTACTGCTTATAATCCTAATGAAATTAAATCTAATGTATTGACCTTAGGTGAAAATAGAACCAATAGCGAAGCAAGATATATTCACGGTATCAAAGGAAAAGGCTTTTTTACTTATTACGGAGGTCATGACCCCGAAGATTATCAACATTTGGTAGGAGATCCTAAAACAGAATTGGAATTACATCCCAATTCTCCTGGATATAGATTAATACTTAATAATGTACTTTTTCCAGCTGCTAAAAAGAAAAAGCAGAAAACTTGATTTTGTTAGTAAAACTCTGATTTGAAAAGTTGCGAAGTAATGTTTTTAAATCAGATAGTTGAACTAATCCCGCTTTTTCAGCGGGATCTCAGGTCTAATATCTCTAAGCCTGTCTAATTGATACTAGGTAGACTAGCTCCGAGGTAGTTTACTGAATTTTTGTTTTTTTAGATAAACAGGTTTAGATATTACTATATAAGTAATAATTACCTGTCTGTAAGTATGTTAATTATATACGACTAAAAGTCACTTAAATCAACACATTTTAAAAATGAAAAAACTAATCACATTATTATTTTTAATGGCTATTAGTATAGCCTGCAAACAGGAAGTAAAAACAGAAAAAGTAGTCATAGAAGAAGAGTCAGTAGTGCGACAAGCTATTCCTGATCGTTCTAAAGATTTTCCTACCGATATAACAGCTATTTTCAAAGCTCATGGAGGTATTAAAACTTTTGATCAAATGAATACTTTGATTTTTGAAATTGCGAAAGAGGAAGGAAATGAAAAACATACCACTGACCTAAAATCTAGGCATGCACGAATAGAAACTGATAAGTTTGCTCTAGGATTTGATGGTAAAGAAGCCTGGTTAGTGCAAGAAGACTCTACCTCTTTTAAAGGGAATCCTCGTTTTTATCATAATCTAATGTTTTACTTCTATGCCATGCCATTTGTATTAGGAGATGATGGCATTTCGTATACCAAGACAGAAGATTTAACTGTAGGAGATGTGACATACCCAGGGTATAAAATAACATACGCAGATGGAGTAGGAGACTCTTCTAAAGATAATTATTTCATATATTATGATGCTACATCATTTAAAATGAAGTATTTAGGATATACAGTTACATTTTTTAGCAAAGAAATAAGTGAAAAAATAAGTTTGATCGAATATGCAGCTTGGGAGACTGTTAATGGATTGGTATTGCCTAAAACATTAAAATGGATGGAATATAAAGATGGAAAAGTAGGTGATGTAAAAAGCGAGAGAAATTTTGTGAATGCCAGTGTCAGTGAAGAGAAAAAAGACGCAGCCCTGTACAGTAAACCAGTCGCACAATAGGAAGGAAATTATTATTGATTTAGGAATAAGGTTGCTGTAAATTAATTATAGCAACCTTATTTCGTTTGGTATTAAAAAAGTTTATTATTTAGAATATTTAGTGCTATAGCGTTTCCAGAGTTTAGTTTGATGTGTTTCTAAACTAATGGTTCTCCCTTGGATAAATACTTTTTCTAATTGATTGGTGCGCATATCTAAAGCATCGCCATTACTGATAAATAAGGTAGCATCTTTACCCTTTTCTAATGTACCAACTACTGCATCAATACCCAAAATTTTGGCACTATTACTCGTAATTAATTGTAAAGCTTTTTCTTTATCTATGCCATGTGCTGCAACCGTACCAGCCTGAAAAGGTAAGTTGCGTGCATTTGCACGCTCCATCTGACCGCTATTTTGTATAGCAACTAATACACCTGCATCCAATAAGAGTTTAGCATTTTTATAAGGCAGATCATAGTCATCATCTTCATAACTAGGTAGTGAGTGTGTTCTACTTGTTAGTACAGCAATATTATTTTGTTTAAGTTGCTCACCTATCTTATAGGCTTCATAGGCACCAACAAGTACAATTTTATTTATATTTTGACTTTTAGAAAAAGAAATAACATCTAGTATTGATTTTTCACTATCTGCGTGTACAAATAGAGTTTTAGTACCTTTAAAAATACCGCTCATTGCTATATGAGGTAAGTTTTTGGTATCTAATTTTGATTGCAAAGAAGCTTTGGCTTGCGCAAAATAGTCTTTTAATTGAGTTACTTGCGTATCATATTTTTTATTAGCTTTATAACCGGGTTCTTCTCCTAACCACCAGCGACCTTGTGTAAAAGGGCTAGGCCAATTGACATGAATTCCATCGTCTATTTTTAGGACAGCATCTTCCCAGTTCCAAGCATCTAATTGTACAATAGATGAGGTGCCAGAAATTGTACCACCTCTAGGAGTTATTTGTGCAATGAGTACCCCATTAGGGCGCATACTTTCTACAATCTTACTTTCTGCATTATAAGCAATAATACTCCGTATGTGTGGATTATAATTTCCTACCTCATTATCATCATTAGTAGCGCGAACAGCAGCAATTTCTACTAATCCTAAGGTAGAATTAGGAGCAATAAAACCAGGATAAATATGCTTTCCAGAGGCATCTATAGTTTTTCCTATTGCTGTAGCTGTTGTTTTAGGACCGATAGTTGTGATTTTTCCATTTTCGAATATAAGAATACTATCTTCTATCACAGTACCATTACCAATATGTGCTGTAGCTCCTATAATTGAGATTGTTTCTGATTGAGCTTTGGCGGGTGTTTGTTGTGCTACTATATTTCCAAAAAATAATAGTAAAACAAAAAGAGATATAGTAGAATTGATTTTTTTCATAAGATTATGATTTTTAACTTATCAGAGTTCATTAATAAATACTCTCTAGGGTATTACAATGAAAATGTTGTTTTTCTTTTTTCTTAGGAGTTTGCGTTTTAAGTCCGCTATTTTTTTCTTTAATCATCATAGCAGTAAGCTCATTTTTTTGTTGAGCTATTTGCTTCCTAGCGACTTTATCTTTTTCTAAATCAAAATAAATAGCCCCATCGATAATTGTTTTTTCTGCTTTGGTATAAATGGAGAGCGGGTGTTGCGTCCATACTACAATATCTGCATCTTTTCCTATTTTAAGACTACCTACACGATCATCAATACGGAGTAGTTTTGCAGGATTTAGTGTTACGAATTTCCAAGCATCTTCTTCACTTACACCTCCATATTTAACGGATTTAGCGGCTTCTTGGTTTAACCTACGAGACATCTCACCATCATCACTATTAATAGCTACTGTAACACCTTGATTATGCATGATAGCTGCATTGTATGGAATTGCATCGTTTACCTCATATTTATAAGCCCACCAATCAGAAAAAGTAGATCCTCCAACTCCGTGTTTAGCCATCTTATCAGCTACTTTGTACCCTTCGAGGATATGGGTAAATGTATTTATCGTAAACTTAAATTTTTCTGCTACTTTGATCAACATATTAATTTCGCTCTGTATATATGAGTGGCAACTAATATGGCGTTCTCCGTTTAGAATTTCGATAAGGGTTTCCATCTCAGTATCTTTGCGATAGGTTCCTTTTTTCTTAGAAGCTTCGTATGCTCTGGCTCGTGTAAAGTAATCGATGTACAATTGTTCAACTCCCATTCGAGTTTGTGGAAAACGTATCCGTTGATTATCTCCCCAATTACTTTGTTTTACATTTTCTCCAAGAGCAAATTTTATAAATTTAGGAGCATTTTTATAGATTAGATTTTCTGCGCTTTCTCCCCATTTTAACTTTAGTATAGCAGATCTACCCCCGATAGGATTTGCTGATCCGTGTAATATCTGGATAGATGTTACTCCTCCTGCCAGATTGCGATAGATATTTATATCATCTGGCGAAATTACGTCTTCGATAGTTACTTCTGCAGAGGAATTATGTCCAGCTTCATTGATCGCAGCAGCAGCAATGTGAGAATGTTCATCTATAATGCCCGCAGTGATGTGCTTTCCTGTGGCGTCAATAATCTTAGCATTTCCTGGGACAAGGTTTTTTCCAATGCCAGCAATTTTTCCATTAGTAATTAATACATCAGTTTCTTTAAGAATTCCTTCAGATTCATTGGTCCATACTGTTGCATTTTTGAATAGTATATTTTCTGATTTAGGCAATTTGGTAGCGCCATATGCTATATTAGGATATGTAACTGGGATTACTCTTGGTTTTTCGTGAGCTATTTTTGAGGTTTTTTCTTTTTTCTCACTACTAGTTTCTTTGGGTTTTTGTTTTACTATAAAAGTAGTTTCTTGACCATTAGGTAATATGGCTTTTCCACTCCAAAACTTTGTGTTTTTACTAATAATAGTACTAAGCCTTGTATATTGTGTCTTTGTGGTATCTGGATCAGTAAGTGTAAGGTTAATCCAATTGTTTTTGTAAGTTATGGTACTTCCTATTTTTGTTTCTCCTAGTTTTATTTTAGTTTTTGGTGCAGAAGGTTTACCAGATATGGTTAGCTCATATGTATTATCTGCAATAGTGAGTTCATAAGATCCATTGAGATTAATACTACTCATGTCATTAACGATATTCTTACGCCCTTGTATCCAATTTTCATATATAATATTCTCTTTTTTAAATAATGTATCACTAGTTATCAGAAAATTAGCGTATGCTCCTTTTTGTAATATACCTAGTACATTTTCCTTTCCAAGAATTTTTGCGGGGATAGTGGTTAAGGATGCCAATGCCTTTTCTGTACTTAGTCCGTAAGTAATAGCTTTTTGGATTTTGGAAGTAAAATCGGTTACTTTTTTAAGTTTATGGGTTGTTAATGAAAATGGAACTCCATTTTTTGATAAAATAGATGGATTAGATGGGGCTTGATTCCAATGACGCATATCTCCAAGACTAACTAGATTGGACATATATGGGTCAGACATATCATAGGCATCAGGAAAATTAATAGGGAGTATATAACGAGCATTAGTAGCTTTTACTTTGTCTATACGGACATATTCATCTCCACCACCTACGATAGTGTATTGTATATTAAATTCGTCTCCTACTTTATCTGCTCTAAACCCATTAATTCTACTTCCAGCTTCAAAAATTTGCGGTAATTTTTTATGTTCATTTAATGCTTCGAGTGATAGATCTGTATTCGTAGCATTTCCCTTCTCATACCAGTTAGCATCATAATACATTTGGCGTAGTAATGCCATAGATCCCATTAATGATGTAGGGTAGGACTGATTACTTTTTGCGCTTTTAGAAAAAGAAAAAAACTGTGAAGATTGTTTGCTAATCAAACGATCTCCTTGAGTGCCTTCATTATTTAATGCCACCAAAAGCCCTGTTCCTCTTGCTATACCATCAGGCATATGAGTATTAACAACACCAAACCCTTCTTTGATAAACTCATCGGCTTTCTTTTTATCATATTTAAATACTGTAAGAGAATTGGTCTCAGGTCGGATATGGTCATTCCAGTAATACCCCTCTCTAGAGGCATCATATTGCGGATTCCCACCAAAAGGGCTTGTGTTTTTTGTTTTAGGTTTTTCTATCCCAAAATTAGTATAGACATCTATAAAAGAAGGGTATACGTGTTTGTCTTTTAAGTCTATTACTATACTATTTGCTGGAGTGGAGACAGAAGTTCCTACTTGTACAATTTTACCTTTTTGGATAATCATTGTTCCGTTTTTGATTTCTGTGTTTGGCGAAGTGTGAATAGTAGCATTTTTAAATACTATATAATTTACATCTGTTGTTTTTACGCCATCATTTTTTGGAAAGTATTCTTGCGCATATGTATTGTATACTATACATAATACAAAAAGAGCTATTATTTTTTTCATGATAGTTTTATGTGAATAGAATAGTTTTTAAAGATAAGTTTAGGTTGAGAAAGACATTGTTAATTAACATGTTTTTAACATAGAAAATAATTTTATGTTTTTTTTAATTAGGAAATTGTTATTTAACAAATTCTAAAAAATGGAAAAAATAGTTTTAAGTATTGCGTTCTTTTATTGTGTGAGTTTTTATTCTCAAGAGATACAGGTTAATTCTTCTATAAATGACGATGGTAATAATACAGTATTAACGGTTAATTCGAAACCTTTTACTTCCGTTTATTCGGAAGAGGATATAGAAGGGAGTAAATATCATGAATCTGATTTTGAAATGGCTGAGGTTTATATAAATGATGTATTATATAAAAAATACAATATTATTTATGATGCTTATGACGATCAGATAGAAGTTAAAGATGGTGACCAAAATTTTATACTTTCTAAAGGAGAGAATATAAGTATAATTAGTAAAAAATATAAGTATCTGTATCTAAGTGATAATAAAGGTTATTTTATAGTCTTTAATAAAAATAAAGATACAACTCTAATGCTTAAGGCAAAAAAGAAGATTAAAAAAGCAATAGAGCCTAAATCTGGTTTTGGAGCCTATGTTCCACCAAAATTTATTAGAGTTTATAGTTATTTTATAAGAAATAAAGCTGGTAATATGATCCCTTTGAAATTAAAAAAGAAAGATATTCTTGATGTATTAGTTGATAAGAAACAAGAAATTTCTACATACGTTTCTTCTAATAATCTTAGTTATAAAAAAGAAAAAGATGTAATAGAAATAATTGATTATTACAATACATTATAACTTATCCTTATAGTAATTTACCAATAATGCAACAACATAACTATACGTATCTATACCTTGAGGTTGATTATTGGCTTTGAGGTAGCTATCGTAGGTACTCTTAAAAATAGGCTCTAAAGGATTTTGATAACGTAACCAAAAATCATTGACTTCTTGATAATTTTTTCGAATACCTGGGCGTAATTTTTCTATAAGACAAATAGCTTTTTGTTCATCTCGTAAGTATAAATCATTAATACAGAATTTTAGAGCAAAAGCAGTACCACTATATTTAAAATATAGGTCATCGTAGTTCATAGTCGTTAATGCAGCGATAAAATTGGCTTCATTCTCTTTGGCAAAACCGAGTTGATGTGCTTCTTCATGGCAGCTGGTTGTTGGGGCTTTAAAATTAAGAATTAACCCATTGACCTGAGCCTCAGTAGTAATTGGGTTAAGGTATCCACTAAAGCCCATATAAGTAAGTGGGATACTAAGAAGTGATTTTTTAATACTTTTTGGCGTGTATTGAAGCGATGGAAGGATTTTATTCAGTTGTTTATATGCTGGGACGGTTTTCTGAAAAATTTCTTCTTTCGTATAAGGGATTTTGATAGCAAGAGAATCATTAGCTTCTAATTTTTGGTGTAAATTATTTGCTAGAACTATCAATTTTTGGGAAACTGTTTCTAATTCTGCTTGTGTATATTGGTCTTCTATATTTAATATTTCGTGTAAAGGAAGTCGATAGTAATTCATTCCCCATATTAAATGAAAAGCTGCGTATATTATGGATAGAGTAGCACCTATGTCTAGGAATACTGATTTCCATTGAATCTTTTTTCGAAATACTTTTTTAACTAAAAAACGGACTATAAGAAATAGTAAAATACAATACCCAATATCACCAAATGAAAAGGGAAGCCATCCAAAAGCATAGCGTAATGCTTTAGATATATATACATATAATCCATTGCTATAAAATTGCTCTACCAATTCAGGAAAAAAAGAAAGTATTTTTATAAGTACAATTTGTATTGGTAAGAGTATGACGAGGTATAACTTAGTTTTAGATTGCATAAATCGATACATAATAAGATGTAAATCTACAACATTTACAATATCATTTGAATTAAGATTTTCATAATGTACATTTGCCAAAAACTTAATACATATATGAATTCAGAAATTAGAAGCCTAGAACCTAAAGAACTATGGAATAAATTTGCAGATCTCAACGCAGTTCCTAGACCTTCAAAAAAAGAAGAACGTGTCATTGCTTTTATGAATGATTTTGGCAAATCATTAGGATTAGAGACCCAAATAGATGAAGTAGGTAATGTTTTGATAAGAAAACCTGCTACTTCAGGTATGGAAAATCGAAAAACTATTGTGATGCAATCACATCTGGATATGGTTCATCAAAAAAATTCGGATACGGTTTTTGATTTTGATATTCAGGGAATTGAAATGTATGTAGATGGTGATTGGGTACGCGCTAAGGGAACTACTTTAGGAGCAGATAATGGATTAGGTGTAGCGACAATAATGGCGATTTTAGAATCTTCTGAGATACAACACCCAGCAATTGAAGCTTTATTTACTATAGATGAAGAAACAGGAATGACTGGTGCCATGGGATTGAAGCCAAATTGGTTACAGGGAGATATTCTATTGAATTTGGATACTGAAGAGGATGATGAAATAGGAGTAGGGTGCGCAGGAGGAATTGATGTAACTGCTCAGCGAACATATGAAGAAGAAAGTGTATCCGAAGGTAAAACAGCATTTAAAATCTCTGTGACTGGTCTTAGTGGAGGACATTCTGGAATGGATATTCATAAGGGATTAGGAAATGCTAATAAAATTATGAATAGATTGTTGTTTGATGGTTTTGAAAACTTTGGACTTAGAATTCATGAAATTAAAGGAGGAAGTCTACGAAATGCTATTCCTAGAGAGAGTTTTGCAACAATAGTAGTCGATAGCATACAATCTGAAACTTTTGAATTTAAAACTTCTACGTTAATTTCTACAATTAAAAAAGAACTTTCTTTGGTTGATCCTGGCTTGTCAATCGAATTGGAACAAGTTGATTTACCTACCAATGTGATGGAATTAACAGTTCAGCAAGCTGTTCTAAAATCGTTATACGCTGCTCATAACGGCGTATATCTAATGAGTTTATCTATTTCTGATCTAGTAGAGACGTCTAATAATATAGCAAAAGTAGCTATCAGTGGAGGAAAGATTAAGATAGAATGTTTAACTAGAAGTAGTGTAGATTCTACTAAATTGGATTTGGTAAATAAGCTACGTGCAACTTTTGAGTTGATTGGATGTGAGGTTACAACTTCTGGTGATTATCCAGGTTGGGCACCAAATATGAATTCTCCTATATTAAAAGTATTGGATGAATTGTATCAAAAAATAAATGATAAAAAAGCCCATATTGCAGCTTGTCACGCTGGCTTAGAATGCGGAATATTAGGTAAAAACTATCCCGAAATGGATATGATATCTTTTGGTCCAACTATAAAAGGTGCACACTCTCCAGACGAAAGAGCGAGTATCTCATCTACTCAAAAATATTGGAGGTTTGTGAAAGAAATACTGGCTAATATTCCCATTAAATAATAACCATTTTTGATTTAGACGATAAAGAAAATCCAAGCAAGCAGCGCTAAGGTTGTATTCTATTTTGAAATAGTAGGTAAAAGGATGTTGTTTTATGGAGTAAATTTAAGTTGGGAATGGTAAGCTATATCGGAAATCATAAAATTAAAAAACTATCTGGAGAATACACTATATTCTCCAGATAGTTTTTTAATTGATTAATTTTTTAAATTAATGGTTATGTCCATCATCTTTAGAATGACCAGCTGGAGGAGTTGCTGGTTTGTCTACAATACCAACCAATGTAAGTTCGAATATTAAATCTGCATTAGGAGGGATTGGACCACCACCTTGTTCTCCGTATCCTAAATGTGGAGGAATAAAAATAATTGCTTTATCACCAACTTTCATTTGTTGTACTCCTTCTTTAAACCCAGGAATCATTCTAGCATCAGCAGAGTATGGCATCTGGATTGGAGCATATCCTTGAGGATGTGCAGCACGACGCTCATCATAAAGTCCCATTTCTTTTGCGGTATCAACTAAGTTAGTGTCAAACATTTTTCCATCTTTAAAAGATCCAGCGTAATTAATGTTTACCACATCAGTGCTTTTAGGTTTTGCACCATTTCCTTGTTCAAGGAATAAAATTTCTAAACCACTTTTTAATTTAGTTGCTTTTTTTCTTAATTCAGCAAACTCAGCAGCTATTGCTGGAAATTTTTTAGCTATTTCTGCTTGCTTTTCTTTTTCGATACGCTCTTTTTCAGCTTTTTCTTCCTCTAGTACTTTTAGTTTATCTTCAAAAGCAGTTTTGGTATCAAAAGCTTTTGCAGCTTTACCTTTTCTAATAATATTCACACTTGTCATTTTTACCTCAGATACAGGTTTATCTCCTGGCTTAGTGGTTTCTGTAAGACCAATACTATCGATAATTTCTTGTCCAGATACAATCTCTCCAAATACTGTATGTTTGCCATTGAGCCAAGGAGTTTCTTTAAGCGTAATAAAAAATTGACTTCCGTTTGTACCTGGTCCAGAATTGGCCATAGATAAAATTCCTTTTGATTTATGTGTCAAAGAATCTACAATCTCATCAGGGAACTTGTATCCTGGATCTCCTGATCCTGTTCCTAGAGGATCTCCAGTCTGGATCATAAAATCTTTAATAATTCTATGAAATATGATACCGTCATAATATTTTTTATTTTGATATGTACTATCTACCATAGTATTTGTTCCTTCTGCGAGGGATACAAAATTTGCAACAGTCATAGGTGTTTGATCGTGGTGTAATTTTGCAATGGCAGTACCTTTATTAGTAATAATTTCTGCATATATCCCGTCTGACAAATCAGGATATTTTTCTTCGCAATTGCTAAAAATTAGTGCAGTTAGTGCTATAAATAAAAGATTTAATTTTTTCATTTTGTGTGTTAAGTTTTAATTTTCTTTTGTTGATTGTTTTGTGATTTTATATAGTGTTACATTAGATATTAACGGAATATTTGTTCCAATCTTATTATTGTCACCATAATATCCATATGCTTGATAAGAAGGGAATAAAAATGTAATGACTTCTCCTTCTTTCATAAGCTTAAGCCCTTCTCGTAGCCCAAAAAATAATTCTTCTTTATCGATAGCATATGTTACAGTATCAATTTCTTTTTGATTGTATATAATATCTCCATTGAGATTTTTTATGTCATAATTGAAACGTACAACATCTCCAAACTCGGGAGTAATAGTAGAAATAGAATCTTTTTTCTTGTAGTGATACCAAAAACCTCCATCAGAAGAGATATAATTGTTTAGAGAATCAGTATCTATTATCTTTTTGATTTTAGCTTCCTCTACAGCGGTAAGTTTCTTATTTCGGCTGATAGATTCGTCTATAAATGAACCAGATAAGGTATTTATAGGTTTTCTAGCTTCTGGTGCCTTACAGGAGAAGAATAACATAAAGGTGCTCAAAAATAATAATATTCGTATCATAAATTTAGGGCATTTTTATAGGAAGGCAAGATACTAATAAATTTCTCAACAGTTTTTTGTAATGAAAGATTACTTTTTCCACCAGCAGCATTATGATGTCCACCACCTTCAAAATGGTTTCTGGAGAATTCATTGACAGAGAAATCTCCTTTGGATCGCAATGAAATTTTTATAATTTTTTCTCCTCTATTTTCGATAAAAATCGCAGCAAAAATAATTCCTGAAACGGATAAACCTAAATTAACAAGACCTTCTGTATCTCCTTTTTTAAAATTATGAGTATCTAGTTCTTCTTGAGATAATGTAATATAAGCGGTTTTATATTCGGGAAGTATTTTTAAATTTTTTAAAGCAACTCCTTGTAATTGTAATCTAGAATAGGTGTTTGTATCATATATTTTTTCGTGGATCGTAGTATTATCAGCACCAGATTCAATTAAATCAGCTACTACTCTGTGTGTAATATGAGTAGTGGATCGAAATCTAAAAGAGCCTGTATCTGTCATAATACCCACATATAAACAGGTAGCAATTTCTGGAGAGATTTTGTCTCGGTCTCCTAGCATGTCTATAAAATGATAAACCATCTGACAAGTAGAACTCATAGCGGTATCACTATAAGTATACCTTGCATAGTCATCAGGCTGTTGATGATGATCAATCATAATAAAAAGAGACTTAGTAGTCGTTAGGAGTGTTTCCATATTTCCTACTCTTGATAGATTATTAAAATCTAAGGTAAAAATAAGATCAGCTTCTTTAATTCGAGTAGTGGCAATATCTGTAGCACTATCATACTTTATTATAGTATCTTCTCCAGGAATCCACTTAAGGAAATCTGGATAATCATTAGGTGAAATAACAGAAGAATTATGCCCTAAGCTCGTAAGATAATGGCGTAAGCCTAAAGTTGATCCGATAGCATCTCCATCTGGGTTTTTATGAGGTATTATAACAATTTTTTTTGGAGTTTTTAATAGCTCCTTTATTTCTTGGATCTCAACAGTATTCATAGGTTGACGAATATACTATTTATTAGTAATATGATACTATAAGATTTCTCAATTTTATTCGGTAATGGCTCTTAAAAAATTAAAAATCAAATAGTAAACTTGTTAATATTTTTTGCTCTAAGTACAAACAAATGTATTCCAATTGATAAAAAGTGATAAAAAAGAACGGTTTTCTTGCAGAGTTTTATAGAAATAATAATGGTATGACATTTGTCTTCAATGAATAGAATTACTCTAGAGGCTGTCCTTTTATCCAATGCTTACAAATAATTAATACGATTTACGAATAAAAATTTCGCATCTAATGACATTCTTTTTCTACTATATTTTCTTCATAAAATGAAACAATAGCTATTCTTTAATTTGATTCATCAATCTAGCGAAAAATCCTTACCATTATTTTTACGAAATTCTCATCCGTAAATCGTATAAGAGATTAGAACCTAGAGCAAGAGGCAAAAAGTATTGTTTCTTTTTAGCATAGCTTTTTTGATTCTGATAGATCCATTTTTACTTCCTGTAGAGTAAGAATATAGATGTGATGTATAAAAGAGAAGATATAAGAGAGATTGATAGCTTGTAAAAAACAGCTTTTTCTTTTCCTATACATTCATGTAATAACTGGTAATATTTCTTGCTTTTGATAGTTTTATATATAATTTTGCACACGATTTAAAGAATCTAGCTTTGAGCTGGTAATACATAAAAAAAGATTTTTTCTAAAAAGAAATCAACAAAAACATTTATATGGCAACAAATAGAACTTTTACGATGCTTAAACCGGATGCGGTAAGAAAAGGGTATATTGGAGCAATCATCGAACAGATTACAGCTTCGGGCTTTAGAATAGTAGCAATGAAATTAACACAGCTCACTATTGATGATGCTAAGGCTTTTTATGCAGTACATAGCGAACGTCCTTTTTATGGAGAATTAGTAGCATATATGACTAGTGGACCTATTGTAGCTGCTATTCTCGAAAAAGAGAATGCTGTTGAAGATTTTAGAACATTGATAGGAGCTACCAATCCCGAAGAAGCTGCAGAAGGAACAATACGTAAAAAATTTGCTACCTCTATTAGTGAAAATGCTGTTCACGGAAGCGATAGTGATGAGAATGCAGCTATTGAAGGTGCCTTTCATTTTTCTGGAAGAGAACAATTCTAGTGCTAACTCTATCTATTTTTAAGAGTAATTTCAAAGTCAAAATATATAAAACCATCTCATTTCAGAGATGGTTTTTTTATATTTTGTATGAACTGTATTATTTTAGGACTGTACTCTTAAAAAGTTTTTTTTCTGCGCGATTATTTCTTTTTTATCAGCGATTATTTTTTCACTATCAAAATCATCAGCAAAAAAATAACCTCCAGCTAGATCATCCATATCTCCTTTAATTATAGCGTTAATCAAATCTACAGAGTCTTGGATATCAGACATTTTTCCATGTTTTAGAATTTTTTCTAGCATAGGCATATATTTTCTTGCTACTTCTGATTCTACTAATATTTCAGTACGTTTATTTTTTATAAAACCGGGGTTAAATGCGATTACTTTTATAGCTAATCCTTCTTGTTGCAATTCGATGTTTACTGTTTCAGTAAATTTGACAATAGCAGTTTTTGCAGCTCCGTACGCAGAGCCATATGGTTTAGGTTCTTGTACACCACCACCACCAATATTGATAATATAGCCTATTTTATTTTTTCGCATTGCATTAATAGCGGTATAGGTTCCTATGAATGCAGTGTATAAGTTTAGAGATACTTCTGTCCACCAATTTTCTGGATCTAATTCCCAAGTTGGTCCTATGGCATTATGATTATTAACCCCCACATTATTTATCCATACATCCATAGTTTTATAGCGATCGATTATTTGTTGACTTGCTTTGGTAACTTGGTTTTTGTTCATCATATCTACAGATATATGATTTGCTTTTCCACCAAATTTAGAAGCTTCAATTTTTATTGTTTCTACAGTTTTATTTAGTTTTTCTTCTGAGCGACCAAGACAGATGATATGATTACCAGTTTTAGCTAGTTCAATAGCTAATAGTTTACCTACACCACTACCAGCGCCTGTTATCACAATTATTTTACTCATGATTGTTGTTACTTTACGTAGACATTTTATATGTGTATCAAACTTATTTTCTCTGTAAAGTTTTCTGAATCTCCTCTATAGATAGATTCTTTGTTTCAGGGAGAAAACGATATAAAATTATAAACCCTATAGCTCCTAAAACGGCATAAGTAAGAAATACAGATCCTCCTCCCATATTAGTTAATTGCCAAGGGAAAAATAATTGAACAAAATAGCTTGATATACTTGTTAAAAAAGCAAATGCAGGTATGGCAATTCCTCTTAAAGAAATTGGAAATATTTCAGAAAATAACACCCACATTACAGGGCCTATAGAGAATTGGAAAGCAGCAATGAAACATAAAATGCCTATAAGAATTAATGTAGCTTTCATCTTAGCAGATTTTTGGATTAAGTTTGCACTATGTTCCTGAACATCTTCTTTTCCCAAAATTTCGACCAATTTAGTTTTAAATTCAGTATCGCTGTTATATTCTGTCCCTACCATAGTTTGAAGTCGTTCTACATTAGGAATAGTATTAAGTTCTGTAATGGCTTGCGGTGTTATTTCATAACGAGCTGTACTAAACCCATAAGAACATATTCCTAAACTCAGAATTGCAGCTGCGAGTCCCCAGATAAACATAGGACGTCGTCCTATTTTGTCGATCACCAGTATGGCTAAAAAGGTAAATACTACACTAATAAGTCCAACCCAAACTGCTTGTGTAAAAGCGACATCAGTACCTCCTCCTAATTGTTTAAATATCGTAGGGGCATAAAATAAGATAGCGTTGATACCTACTACTTGCTGTACAATGGCACTGGTTGCTCCTATAATAAGAGTAAGGCGCATAGGTTTGCTTAAAATAGTTTTTAATTGAGTTAGTATTGATGTATCTTCAGTAGTACTTTGCATGCTCAATTTCATTTGTTCGATATGGTTGTCGATCTCGTTTTGTGGCATGACTTTTTGTAATGTATTTTTTGCTTCTTCTATTCTGTTTTGAAACACTAACCAAGATGGACTTTTAGGAATAAAAAAAAGCAATAAAAACCAAGCTAAAGCAGGAATGATTTCTGATCCAAGCATCCATCTCCAAGTATTTTCTTTTACTCCCATAGAGTTTACCCATTCTGCATCCGAGCCAATGGCATTAATTATAAAATAGTTAATAAAATAAGCAGCAGATAAACCAATAACAATGTTCATTTGATTCATAGAGACTAGTTTTCCACGCCACTTTGGAGGTGCAATCTCACCAATATACATAGCAGCTAATGAAAGTGATGCAAATGCGAGTCCTCCAAGAAATCGAGCAGCAGTGAGCACTTCATAGCTTGGAGCGATAGCAGAAATTATTGCTGAAACTAAATACAAAGCAGCCACAATTAGAAGTGATTTTTTTCTACCTAATTTGTTACTTATATATCCAGCTACAGGCAATGCAAATAATACTCCTAAACCTGGCGCACTAACCACAAAGCCTATCTGAATATCATTGAGCCCAAATTCTTTAGTTATATAATCAACGGTTCCAGAAATTAAAGCGGCATCTAATCCAAATATTAGCCCTCCTAAAGCAACTATCCCTGCATATACAAATGCATTTTTCTTATGTTTATTCATTTTAAAAAAGTATAATGATATTATGTGTGAAAATTATTCAGTTGTATAAACCCGTTTTATGCATTAGGAAATCTATTCTATCTTTCAACTACTGCAAACATCAGTGTTTATTGCATTCGAAAGCTTCTCAACGAAGTTCTAATACATAAATCGGGGTAAATATAATTTTTGTTAGTTCTATTTTTTAAAATCTTAATAATTTACTAATATAAGTTAATTTGTATATGTAATTTTATTTGAAATCATTTAATTTTAAGATATTTCTATATTTGGATAAGAATATGGTTTTTTTTGATAATATGAATATCATTATAGCCATATTTCTAGTAGCTACAAAATTGTTGATAATGTAATACTCCACAGCTCGATAACAGATAAAATTTTTTATAAATTTGAATTTGACTTATTTTTTTGAATGTATAGAACTTATTTAAGGTTTTTACAATTGGCTGCAAAATGATCTTTTTTACTTACTTTTTGTCATTTTTTCTTTATGTAGCTATATAACTATGCAACTCAAAAATGACTTCAATTAAGCAAAAGGTATCGATTTTTCGTTTCCATCAAAAAACCTTAAATGGGTTCATAGAAAAAGTGTGATCAAATTCGTGTCAAATGATGTATTAGTTGTAGATGAATGCTAAGAGTACTAAAACGATAAAATACAGATAGATTTTGATGTTTTAGCAAAAAGAAAATTAAACCCGCTTTATGCAATAGAAGGTTGTCAAGAAGCTTGTAGATGCAAGAAATACTAGTGTTTTCTTAATTTTTGCATAGCATGGCTATGGTGAAATTAAAAAACGCAGTGAAGCGTTAGTATTTGCGGTAGCTACAAGATGTAATAAATTTTCTATTGCATAAAGCGGGTTAAATGAATTCCTTATATAAAATATAGATCGTGTACGCTATTATTGATTGTAACAGTTTTTATGTGTCTTGCGAACTATCTTTTAGACCTGATCTAATGGATAGCCCTGTTGTCGTACTTTCTAATAATGATGGTTGTGTGGTTTCAAGGAATAGTGAAGCAAAACGGTTAGGTATTCCAATGGCAGCTCCAGCATTTAAGTATAAAAAGGTATTTAGGAATCATGATGTGAAAGTTTTTTCTTCTAATTATTCTTTATATGGTGATATGAGCACTAGAGTGATGTGTATTTTAGAAAACTTTTCAGCAAAAATAGAGATATATAGTATTGATGAAGCCTTTATTGAGATTCCAGATTTTATTACAAATTATGTTTCTTATGGAAAAGAAATTAGAGATACTTTACATCGCTATACAGGTATACCTACAAGTATTGGAATAGCTACTACAAAGACGTTGGCTAAAGTTGCAAATAATGTAGCAAAAAAGTTTCAGCACAAAACCAAAGGAGTATTTTTTATTGATTCTGAAGAAAAAAGAATCAAAACATTAAAGTGGACTATAATTAATGACGTATGGGGTATAGGAGCTGGACATAGTAAGAAGTTAGTACATAAAGGAATAAAGACGGCTTATGATTTTATACAATTAGACGATCATTGGATAAAGAGAAATATGACAGTATCTGAACTTAGACTAAAACAAGAATTATCTGGAAAATCCATTTTAAGACTTGATGATATATCACATAAAAAAACAATTGCTACTACTAGAAGTTTTGAATATACTTTTTCTGATTATGAAAATATAAAAGAACGAATTTCGACTTTTGCATATAGTTGTGCAGAAAAACTAAGAAAACAAGAATCATCATGTTCAGAGATATATGTGTTTTTAAGAAGTAATCGGTATAAAAAGGAGGCGGTTCAGTATAGAGTAGGTAAATTGCTTAACCTACCATATGCTACAGATTCTACATTGGTGATTATTGATTATGCAATAAAAGCCTTGAAAGCTATATATAAACCAGGTATTGATTACAAAAGAGCAGGTGTCATTTTGATGGGGTTAAAAAAAGCAGGAACGAATCAATTAGATTTATTCGAAAATGAAAATCCTAAACACAAACCTCTTATGAAGGTGCTAGATAGATTAAACGAAAAGTATGGAGCATATAAAATAAAAATTGCAAATCAGGATCTCGATCGAACGTGGAAAATGAAACAAGAACATTTATCCCCTCAGTATACATCAAAACTATCAGATATTTTGCAAGTAAATTGCGAGCTTAAATAGGGTGATGACTCAACTTAGAATCTTTGTAATTTCTTGTGGCATTTTTTGTATATCTAATACGTAGATAGGTATGAAGGATAAAAAAATAGAATGGTATAAGGTAGCGCCATCCACTGGTCATGGGTATCCATATGTAGGTGATGGAATTCCTGCGGGGTTTCCATCTCCGGCAGATGATTTTAAACAGCCAAGAATAAGTTTAGACAGAGAACTTATTGATAACGAAGATGCTACATTTTTTGCTCGAGTAAGAGGTAATTCAATGATTAATGCAGGATTGTCTGATGGAGATTTACTGGTGGTAGATAGAAGTAAAGAACCAGACAATAATAAAATTGCAGTATGTTTTATTGATGGAGAGTTTACAGTAAAAAGATTAAATATTGTAAATAATGATGTATACCTTGTTCCAGAGAACGACTCTTATAAATCAATAAAAGTTACCGAAGAAAATAATTTTATTGTCTGGGGTATAGTTACTTATGTTATAAAAAAGCTATGATGTCATTTCTATCCAAAAAAAAACGACATCAAAAAGATGTCGTTCATATAAATTTTATCTTGGGGCGACAAAAATAAAATTTAGAGGTTTACTAGTTTTCAGAATAGATCACGAACTGTTGCATAGCACTTTTGGTTAGTTCTCTGGCTCTATTTATGTAAAAACTTTTGGTGTCTTTTAGTGTTTCATTCTTAAGCTCTTGATCACTGCGCACATAATCTTTTTGCAGTTTAATAGATTCATTTTCGAAAGCAATACCTAATTCTTGCAATGCATTTTCTAATTTTTGAAGCGCTTGCTCTGCTTTATTTTTTACAATAGATTGTTCTTTCAATTCAGCTTCACGTTGCTTTTCGAATTCAGCTTTTGCTATTTGTTGTTCAGCTATTTGCTGCGCTAATTTTTGTTGTTCGATTTCTAATTGACGCTTTTGATTTTCTAATTCTTGTTGTTTTTTTAATACTTCTGCAGAAGCAATTGAGATTTCTTCATCCTCTTCATTAGAAGCAATGTCATCAGTATATGTACCACTATTAGATTGACAATCAGTTAACTGTTCTAATAATTTTGGGCCTAATTCTTTAGCTTGCTTAGCATAGAATCTACTACGCTCATAAGTATCTTGCTCTAGAGAGCTCACCATATTTGTTTTCGCTTCATACGCAATCTCATTAGCTTCATCACAACCACACTTATCTGCTAATCGTTCTACTTTTTCAAACGCTTCTACTGCTTTGTCTGCATATTCTTGCGTATGAAAAACATTATTGGCACCGTGTGCTTTTTTAGAATGAGAATACGCATAACTTGCAGCAGTTAGTGCATCTTCATAATAGTCTTGTGCATTGATCTGTAGAACAAAAAAAGATAGAATTAGAATGGGTGCGAATTTTGTCATTTTATTGGGGGCTTTGATTATAACAATACAATAATACAATATTTTTTAAATAGAAACCAAGAAAAAATGTAATTAATCGATGAAATACGCACTTAATCTTCATTTTTATGGATTAAACTTAATAAAAGTGAATATTATCTTACTATTTTTATGCTAATACCTCATGTGTAATACCTCTTAATTAACTTCAAATCATATAACTTTAACGTAGCCTAAAGATATGTTGTAAGTTTATTATGTATATTGTGTCTTATTATCATATGAAAAAATTAATTATATCCTCAATTCATCACAATCTCAATAATGCTATTGAATTATTAGGTAAGATTGACACCACTACGTATTGTGATACTTCTATAGGGCCTTATTATTCTAGTATAGGATCTCATATCAGACATACACTTGATTTTTTTGATTGTATTATTAATGGTTTAGATACTAATGATATTGATCTAACTGCTCGTAAAAGAGATGAAATATTGTCTATTAATAAAGAAGCTGCAAAAAATCGTATACACGAAATACAGGAAACATTATTAACCTATGTAGATGTAAATACAGATTATTTGATTCATGTTACAGATGATTTAGGACAAGGAAAAGTTACTGTAAGCTATACTATAGAAAGTATTCTTGCCCATGCAAATAGTCATGCTGTGCATCATTATGCAACTGTTGGATATATTCTTGATCGTTTAGGGATTGAATTAAAAATACCTGGATTTGGATATAATCCTACTACACCTGTGAATAAGAGAGAAGGAATTTAGAATTTAAATACCCAACATATATTTTTTGCATAAAAAGGAAATATGAAAAACTTCTTGATTTTCATTCACTTAAAAAAAGAGGATCCACTAACTATCTTCATATTTAAACTTGTGTAGTTTGTTAATGATATTATTTCAAAGTAAAAGGTATAGAAACTCAAGGAACATGTTTTATCAATAGAGAAGAAAATGTAATAGTTTGATTTTCTTCATTGCTTTTATTTTACTTTCTTTTCATAAACATTTATCAATTCAATTGGTTGAATAGGTCTACTTTATTGAAATATAGCGAATAGTATGTGTGTAAATTAGTGGGTATAGGGTAATATTCTTAAAAAAAAGAGTGTTTTTACCCTCTATAAAAAACTAATTAATAGTTAATTAATGAGTAATTTTGTTACTATACTTTAGTATCGCACAAACATACTCCTAATCTATGATGAATAACTTAAGTTTTATAGCATTAATACTTGTTTTTTTTACTTTTTTCGATGTTCCTGCCCAGAGTGAAGAAGATGCTTGTGAACGTTGGCAAAAGATAACAGATTCCATTTCTGATTTAGATAAAGGTATTCTTAATGATAAGTTTTATTTATCTAAAGTAGATGATAAGTGTAAAGTTAGAGTTTACACCAATTTGTCAAGTATTTATATGAATAAAATAAAGACGGATTCTGCGCTTTTTTATGTAGATACAGCTATAGCTTTGGCACAAAAGATTCAGGCAGATGAAGAATTGGTATTTGCCTATACAGAAAAAGCAAATATTATTATTTCATTAAACCGATATGATGAGGTTGAAAACCTCCTAAAAAAATCAAGAGTGCTATTAGAAAAATATCCCGAAAGTCAATCTTGGTTATATTATTATGATAAAAAAGGACATATGGAATATGTGAAATCTGAATATTATAATGCTCTAGATTACATGGATTCTACTATTATTGCAGCAAAAAGAAGTGGTTTACAAAAAGAAATTCACCAAACTTATGAACATAAAGGCCTTCTTTATATGAATCTTTCTGAATATGAGAAAGCAACAGAAAACTTTATACTATCTATAGAATTCAAACAAAAATATAAATTAACTAGAGACCTTAGTAATACCTACAGGTATTTGGCATCTAGTTTCTTTGAATTAAAACAATATAAAACTGCTAAAAAATATATTATAAAAGCTTTAGAGTTTGGAGAGGCTAATAATAACAATTTTGCTTTGATGATTAGTTATAAATATTTAGCAACCTATAATAGATTGATGAACCTTAATCAAGAATCTGAAATTGCTGTTGATAAGGCAATCGAGTTGGCTAAAAAATCAACTATGGCAGGTCATATTTCAGCTTCGTTAGAAGAAAAAGGATGGTTGTATTTTAAGAATTATAACGATCTGACTCAAACAGAATCCTATTTTAGAAAAGCATATCAGTTTGCTAAAAAAACCAAACAAGATGAAAAAATATTCCCTTCTATTCAAGCATTAATCCAATTATATATCCAAAAAAAAGATAGCCAAAAACTTAAAAAATTAATCGGTGAATTGGAATCTATAGTAACTAAAATGTCCAAACCTGATTATAAGATGTATTTAGAAAAAGTGTATGGACAATATCATGAAATTACCAATAACCCTGTAAAAGCATTATCACATTTTAGAACACATTATAAACTCAGAGATTCTATTACAAATCTAGAAGTGTCTACTAAAGTAGCAAATCTCGAAAAACAATATGATACTAAAAAGAAAGAACTTCAGATAGTTAGCCTTAATAAAGAAAAAGATAAACAAGAACAAATCGTAAAACAAGCCAAAGCACAACAAAATTTATACCTGTTAGCGGCTTGCTTTTTATTAATATTATTAGGAATAGGAGCATGGGCATTTAGGAAATTACGAAAGCAACAAAAAGAGCTTAGCTCCACAAATCAGGTTAAAAATCGATTGTTCTCTATCATAGCACACGATCTTCGAGGAATGATGATTCCTTTTCAGCGATCGGGGAAGATTTTGAAACATCATATTGATAAAGGTAATTATGATAAGACCATAGAATTATCGCAGGCATTAGAGCAAAACTCAGAAAGCCTTTCTAATATGCTGGATAATTTGTTAAATTGGTCGTTAGAGCAAATGAATGGCTATAAAATGAATCCTGAAACGATAGCTGTAGAAGAAGAACTGCAAAAAATCATTGAAGGCTATGACCAACAAGCTACATATAAGAAAATAAAAATAGAGTTAGAGTACGAGGAAGATTTACGCATTCAATTTGATAAAGGAGCTTTTCATGTTATTTTTAGAAATTTAATTGGGAATGCTTTGAAATATACAGAGGAAGGAAGTATCAGAATACAATTCGAGAATAAGAATGATCAGTTTTTATGTTCGATCTCAGATACAGGAATTGGAATGTCTTCTGATCAATTAAAAGATATTTTTACACTAGAAGAAAAAAAATCACGAGTAGGTACGCAAGGCGAAAAGGGAACAGGATTAGGACTCAATCTGGTATATCGATTTATAAAGATGCATGGGGGAACTATCGATGTATCATCAGAAAAGAGAATTGGGACACGTTTTGACATAAAGATACCGATAGTAATCTCTTTGATTGAGAAAGAAATATACCAAAAATCTATTTCTGCCTGAAACGGATACAGTTATAATTTGAAAAAAACCTTATGATCAAGAGAATTATATTCTTTGTATTAACTGTGTTGTCTGTTGTTCGTGTTTATACACAAACTCAAGGCGACCATTGTGAACAATGGCATAAGCAGATAGATACGATTCTAGGTATAGAAAATAAGTTGAAGTTTAATGAAAAACTATTATTTAAAGTAAATGATACCTGTAAAATTGATATCTATTTGAGTTCGGCTAACTTATTATATTTAGGTCTACAAAAAATAGATTCATCATTATATTTATATGATAAAGCTATAAAATTTGGGGAACAACTTAAAAAAGACGAACAACTTTCTAAAGCTTATGCAGATAAAGCACTTGTTTTGACTCAAGTTTTAAAAAACGAAGAAGCACTTTATTTATTAAAAAAAGTGAGAGAAATAATAAAAAATAACTCTAATGATAAATCTTGGGCAGTTTATTTTGAAGCTTATGCAGAAATAGCAGATAATAATTCAGAGTATCAAAAAGCAATAAAATATGCTGATTCAATGACTGAGGTTTCAAAAAAAACTAAAGATTTTTTCAATTTATTTAGTAGTTATCATAATAAAGGTTTATATAATTTTAGATTGTCTAATTATTATGATGCTATAACAAATTTCATAGAAGCTTTAAATCTCCAAGAAGAAAACAAAAACCTATTAGGTAAAGCACGAACTAATTATCTTTTAGGATACAGTTATTTAAAATTAGGACATATAGAAACTGCGAGGAAATATTTAGAAAGTGGAATTTCAATTGCTAAAAAAAAACAAGATAGTTTTACACTTGTTTTATGTTATCCATATCTTGCAGAGTGCTATAGACGAATGAATAAAAACACTAAAGCTCTTAATAGTATAAATTATGGAATTGAATTAGCTGTAAAAAATAATAATAGTAATCGAATAGCTCGCGCATACACAGAAAAAGGTTGGCTTTACCTAAACAATTTTGAGGAATATAATAAATCCGAAATATATTTCAGAAAAGCTTATAAAGCAGCTAAAATATTGAATGATGATTTTTATCTACAATTATGTCTATATGGATTGATAAACCTTTATCTTAATAAAAAAGAATATCAAAAAGTAAAAAAATATTTAACTGATTTTGAAAAAATCACAAAAAGAAGAAATATTTTGTTGAATACCCAACAGTTACATGAGACTTATAGCAAATACTACGAAAAAACAAAACAATCATCTCTAGCTCTCCATCACTTAAAAAAATATCAGACAATAAAAGATTCTATTTCTAATCAACAAGTACAAACTAAAGTAGCAAATCTCGAAAAACAGTATGATACTAAAAATAAAGAACTACAGATAGTTAGCCTTAATAAAGAAAAAGATAAACAAGAACAAATCGTAAAACAAGCCAAAGCGCAACAAAATTTATACCTGTTAGCGGCTTGCTTTTTATTAATATTATTAGGAATAGGAGCATGGGCGTTTAGGAAATTACGTAAACAACAAAAAGAACTTGCCTCCACAAATCAGGTTAAAAACCGATTATTCTCTATCATAGCACACGATCTTCGAGGTATGATGATTCCTTTTCAGCGATCGGGGAAGATTTTGAAACATCATATTGATAAAGAGAACTACGATAAGACCATAGAATTATCACAGGCATTAGAGCAAAACTCAGAAAACCTTTCTAATATGCTGGATAATTTATTAAACTGGTCGTTAGAGCAAATGAATGGTTATACAATGAATCCTGGAAGGATAGCTGTAGAAGAAGAACTTCAAAAAATCATTAAAGGCTATGACCAACAAGCTACGTATAAGAAAACAAAAATAAAGTTAGAGTACGAGGAAGATTTACGCATTCAGTTTGATAAAGGTGCTTTTCATGTTATTTTTAGAAATTTAATTGGGAATGCTTTGAAATATACAGAGGAAGGAAGTATCAGAATACAATTCGAGAATAAGAATGAACAATTTTTATGTTCGATCTCAGATACAGGAATTGGAATGTCTTCTGATCAATTAAAAGATATTTTTACACTAGAAGAAAAAAAATCACGAGTAGGTACGCAAGGCGAAAAGGGAACAGGATTAGGACTCAATCTGGTATATCGATTTATAAAAATGCATGGCGGGACTATAGATGTCTCATCAGAAAAGAGAATTGGTACGCGTTTTGATTTAAAGATTCCCATAACCATTTCGCTGACCGAAAAAGAAGAGGAATTGTCAGAATCTTTATCAGCATAGAAAACAGATCACTTATGAATGTGTATATAGTAGAAGACGATGTATTTCATCTAGAAGATATCAAAATCACTTTAGAAGAATTACGATATTCCTGTGTTGGTAGTTCTGATGATCCATTTATAGCACAAGAAGAAATAGGAGCATTACAGCCTGATGCGGTAATTCTAGATATTCATCTTCACGGAAAAGATTCGGGGATTGTTTTAGGGGATACCATTAAAAAATTGTACGGAATCCCTATTTTTTTTACCACTTCTGATAAAGATAAAGAAATGATGCGCAAAGCCGCGGAAATTTCTCCAGTTGCCTATTTAACTAAGCCTGTTAGTAAAGATGATTTACAAGCAGCACTTATTCTTGCTAGTAAACAAGAAAAATCTTTTGAGAATGGGATTGAAGGCGGTTTTGATGAAATATTTGTAAAAAGTGGTAATAAATTAGTCAAAGTAGATATCAATACAATTCTTTTTGCACATACAGATTCTAAAAACTATTGTTCTATAATAACGTCTGATCTTAAAAAACTATCAGTACGATATTCTATCTTAAAATTAGCACAAAAACTAAATAGTCAAGATTTTGTACAAACGCATAGATCATATATCATCAACTGGAATATGATCGAATCCTTCCATGAATATGATCAAACTATAGAAATACAAGGTCATCATATCCCAATCGGGAGAACTTTTAAAGATGATATATATAAAAAGCTAAATATTATATAAAACCATCACAGTTTGCAGTATAACCTAAAGGAATTGTTTTTGTAGAAACAGTCCAATCACAAATTTTCATGGATGGTTCTTTACATTTCTTAGGACTTGTTGGTTGTGTTGGCCCTACAGCTCCACCAATAATATTTGTATAATTATTTAGTTGCGCGACTTTTATTTTATCTAAACTTAACTTCTTTCTTGTTTTTTTCTTCATCCGTAGATTTTTTACTGATTTTTATTTATAGACAAAGCGCAGTATAGCCCAGAATAGCTGTTTTTGTCGAGCAGTCTATAGTTTGAATGCATATATTATCTGTATTACAATTAAGTATATTCTGTGTTGCGTAGCGGTACCCACCTATAATATTTTTAGCGTTGCTAAGTTTGGCAATTTTAATTTTATCTAAACTTAATTGTTTTCTTTTTTTATTCATTATCAAGAGTTTAATATCATTTATTACGCGAATAATTAGCATTAGTTATTCACAATATCCAGTATATCCTATAGGGTTCGTTTTAGTAGATGTTAGTTCGGTACTACTAAAACATTTTTTAGAGAGAGCAGGAGGAATAGCCATTATACCATTACCATCAATTCTTGTTGTATTAAAAAAACCTCCAACAATCATTTGTGTGTTAGTTAGTTTTGCAATTTTGATTTTATCAAAACTTAGTTTTTTTTGATCCTTCTTTCCCATTAATATTTCTTATGACCTCGCGTAATTTACAATTTTACTTTCTATTATTCATAATAAAACACCTTAAATTTATAAAGTTAAGGTGTTAAACGTATAGTTTAGTACTTTAAACCAGATTTATGCATTGGAACTTCGTTATTAGGCTTTGAGAAGCAATAAAAACACAGCGAAGCATTAGTATTTGCAGTAGCTCAAGGCTGTAATAGATTTTCTAATACATAAAGTGGGTTAAGCTTTATACCAATTTAGATTCGTAATGTCGTATCGAAGACAATGTTATTTTTTTATCTAAAAATGTTGTAATACCAATTATAAATTAAAACGAACTTAATAGTCTTGTTCATTTCATTTTTTACTTTTTTGTTCATATTTTTCGTAGGGTTGCTATGAAAAATAATCACAGCCTTGTAATAAAAAGAAAGCAATTTCGCCTCTTTTAGCTCCTTTTAACTCATAATTGGTATAATTGTATGCATAACCAATGTATAGTAAACTCACTGTGTATTTGATATTTTTTTACAGAAAACACACACAACGAGAGTTACTATCTACATGCATAATGACGTATACCCTAGTGGCATTGTCTTGGTAGATTGACCTCCGCGATTTATATGATATGTAAATATGGAAGTGCTTGTTGGAGGTAATAAAAAGCCACCTTTTATTTTAATCAAATTGGTCAATTTTGCAATTTTTATTTTTTCTAAACTAAGTAATTTTTTGCCCATGTTTTTCATAATTTAAATATTATTTGTTGTTAATGAATGGGTATATTACAATTTTGATGCCAATCCTATAAATTTAGTTTAAACGTTTTATTTTCAGTAGTTTAATTATCTAAGTGTTTTATAAAATAAGAAGGATATATCCCTGTTTTTTTATGAAAAGCAGAAGAGAATGATTGCGCATTTTTAAAACCTACCTCTTCTGCAATCGCCTGAATTGTATACGATCTTAAAGATTTATTAATAGTTAATTGATCAACAGCAAAATCAATTCTTAAATTATTCAGGTAGTTTGCAAAATTTACATTTTTGTAAACATTAATAATTTTAGATAAATAAGCACTATTCGTTTGTAGTTCTTTTGCTAATGAATTAAGAGTGTAGTGTTTTCTAGCGAATCGATTCTGGTCTTCAAAATCAATAAGCTTTTTTAATATGGATTTTACTACATCATCAGGGATATCAATATCTTCTTTTTTTACAAGATCATTTTGTATTGTATCTATAAGTTCTGATTGATTTTCTTTATTAGCTTTTTGTTGCTCAAGAAGTTTCTGAAATCTTATTTTATTTACATGGCTTCTTCTATAGCCAAATATTGCTATTAAAATCAAAATAAGGGAAAATATGATAAGAAAAGAAATAGTATTATCTTTTAGAAACGTATCTTTTTCTAATTGTTTTATAAGTATTTCTTTTTCAGAAATAAGTTCTGCTGCATCATATTTCCGAGTTATATTTCTTGTCAGATGTATTTGATTAGCATGTAGTATACTATCAAGTTTTAATTGTGTATTAATATACTCAATCTGGAGTTTATAGTCATTTTTAGATTTAGCATACGCTCTTAAATAATCATACACATCAATAATCTCTGGAATTACATCTTTTGTTTTTCTTAAAATGGTGTCAGCTTTTTGAAAATGTATGATACTTTTTTCTATGTTTCCTAATTTTTTATAACTTTTACCTATGTAATAATCGCATGTAGCAATTCTGGTTTCTAAAGGATCAAGCTTTTGAATTATTTTTTTTCCTTTTTTTAAGCTGTCAATTGATTTATTATATTTATTTAAAAGGTATTGATGAATTCCAGAAGTTACTAGAATATAAGAGTAATTAATAGAATCCTTTGTTTTTAGTGTTTCTCGGATACCTTTCTTTATAGTAATTTCAGCAAGTTTTAGATTTTTATTATGGATATAAGCATCTGCAAGGGCAAACAACCCTGGGTTGTAGTTGTATCTATTTCTATAGGTAGGGTTCTGATCTAAAAATGCTACATAATCAGCAAAAATAATTTCTGATTCTTTTCGATCTCCAGCATTGTTTTTTAGTAATCCTATATTGAATTTGATAGCTTGATAATGTCGATTATTTCCATTTTTTTTTGCAGCCTCAGAAGCTTTTATATAAAGTTCTAATGCTTTTATATAATTTCCTAATTGGTAATTAGTATTGGCCTTTATAAAATAACCTTCTGCTGGATATCTGAAATAGTTTTTGTTTTTGGTAATGATGATAATACTATCAGCATAAGCAATCGTATTATTATTTCTGATATTTGATAAGAAGAAATACGTATTTGCAATGTTTAGTGTGTCTCGATTATTAATAAAATGCGCAAGTCGTTTTTGTAAGCCTTTAATTTTTAATGAATCTGCTATTTCTTGTCTAAAAAATTGCTCAACCTCTAAATATTTGTCCTGAGCAATCACTATATCATTTGATAGTGGTAAGACAACTAAAAATAGTATAAACAAATATTTTATTCTCATTAGTAATAAACATTTTTCAATTTATACACAACACAAGTGTACTAAAGGCTATCTAGGTTACGAATGTAAAAATTAAATAACTATGATAATAAAAAATATACGATTTTATAAGAGTTGAAATTTATAAATTCCAACCTCTGATTTATAAATATCAATACTAAGTGTTTGTTTTCGGGGATTACCAGAGCTAAATTTAGATAGGGTAATACTTAAAAAT